>NZ_CAXURS020000001.1:4072500-4496984 GCF_964253725.1 Neorhizobium sp. LjRoot104 | reverse complement strand
TTCCGTCGTTTCCCCTGCCGCCTGGGAGCAACTTGAATCAAATGCCTGCCGCGCTTGGTCCCCATTACCTGCACGGGCTGATATAGTATTCATATGCATAATTCGCCGCCTTCCAAATCGCGTAGCCTGGCGGTTCTCGTTAACGCCGCCAGAACAACCTTCGTTTCAAGGCATAGCAAACCATTCCCAATCATTGAGAACCGTCGCCGCCCGTCCCCTTTGTTTCAAAACTTTCTCTCGTCCTCGCAGCCGATCGAAAGTTACGCTCAGCCCGCCTCGTGAACGGTCTGCGCTTGCAGGAGCCACCCCGCATATACGAACGCCCTCATCCTCATCATGAGCCGTCCGAACCTCTTCCACCTCCTTTACCCGGGTATGGACCGGATAGCGTTGACAAAAACCGGCCGTTTCCGGAAATGCCAATCTCCGGACCGCAACCGATGGTTATCAGGAAAACGGGCGATTTATCCCGTTGCAAAGGGTAAAAAGTCTACCTGCCGTCCTACATGTGACGGTGACCGGCAGCCCTCTGAAGTAATCCCCGCGCCCCTTGCTGGAGGCCATTTAGGCAGGATCAAATGCCAAGATCAATGATGAATTTTACGCAAAATTAAGAGGCGGGCGTTGACTCGGCGAGCGTGATTTGAATGTCACAGAGGCATTCATGGAGAATCGCTGTTGAATCAATGGGATTCAAAATTGACATACATTCTGAACGATCGTTCACAGAAAAAATAAAAATCTGCTTGACTCCACCTGGGAGCTTTTACCCGTCGCCAAAGTCACCCATGGACTCATAGACCTCCCGTAACAAATTGATTTAACTAGATATTTTCTGTCACGCCGATGACACGAAATTGTTAATGAGCCGGATAAATATAAGGAGTCCTGAGAGAATCACAAAAAGCCCAGTCAGAACGACCAGGCTTCATTATGATACAGTTTGTGAAATTAATTAGGCCGAAAGGGCCTTCACACGTGCAGCAAGACGGGACACCTTGCGGGATGCCGTGTTGCTGTGAAGCACGCCCTTGGTAGCGGCGCGCTGGATCTCCGGCTGGGCAGCCTTGAGGGCTTCTGCAGCAACCGCCACATCGCCCGTAGCGATAGCCTCTTCGACCTTGCGGATGAAGCCGCGAACGCGCGAGCGGCGGGACTTGTTGACTGCGGTACGGCGAGCGATCTTGCGGGTCGCTTTTTTCGCCGAAGTTGTATTGGCCATTTCATGCCTCTCTACGAATTCGAACCAAACTCCGCCGTTGCCGCGCCGGTCCTTGCGACCATCAATCCAGCAATTCGGGAGCAATAGAGGAAGCCGTGATCAGGCTTTCCCAACTGTGGGCGGGCATATAACCGGAATACCCGCCCCAGTCAACGCGCATTTTGGTGGATGACCATCCGCTGTTGCACGATTTAGCGGTTGGAGAACTGCGGCTTGCGCTTTTCCACGAAGGCCGCCATGCCTTCCTTCTGGTCGGCGGTCGCAAACAGCGAATGGAAAAGCCGCCGTTCGAAGCGCAGGCCTTCGGCAAGCGTCGTCTCGAAGGAGCGATTGACGGCCTCCTTGGCCATCAGCACCGCGCCGCGCGGGAAAGAGGCGATCTTCGCTGCCGCCTCGACCGCCTCATCGATCAGCCGCTCCGGCGAAACGATACGCGACACGAGCCCTGCCCGCTCGGCTTCCGAGACATCCATCATCCGGCCGGTCATCACCATGTCCATCGCCTTGGCCTTGCCGACCGCGCGGGTCAGCCGCTGCGAGCCGCCCATGCCGGGGATGACGCCGAGCGTGATCTCCGGCTGGCCGAACTTTGCGGTTTCAGAGGCGATGATGAAATCGCACATCATGGCGAGTTCGCAGCCGCCGCCGAGCGCGAAGCCGGAGACGGCGGCGATCATCGGCTTGCGCGTGGCAGCGATCGCCTCCCAGCCCGAGATGAAGTCGTTCACATAGGCCTCGACGAAATCGATGCCCTGCATTTCCTTGATATCGGCGCCGGCGGCAAAGGCTTTTTCGGAACCGGTCAGCACGATCGCACCAACCGCCGCGTCCTTGCCGAATGCGGCAAGCGCCTGCGTCAATTCGGCCATGACGGTCGAATTGAGCGCGTTCAGCGCGGTCGGCCTATTGAGGGTGATGAGCGCGACGGCGCCCCGGGTTTCGGTCAGCAGGGTTTCGTAGCTCATCCGATGTCTCCTCTTCTGGTCTTTTGCTCTAGGCTTCTGGCAGTCGGTTGGTTCTGGCCGCGGTTACTCCTGGCAGACCGGGCAATAGAAGGTGGAGCGGCCCGCCTGGGTGATGCGCGCGACGGTACCGCTACAGCCCGGCGTGCGGCAAGCTTCGTCCTCGCGGTCGTAGACGGAGAAGGAGTGCTGGAAATAACCGAGCGAGCCATCCGTCTGGATGTGGTCTCTCAACGACGAACCTCCGGCGGCTATCGCATCGGCAATGACGTCGCGGATCGACTGGTTGAGGAGGACCATCTCCTTCTTCGGCTTGCCCGTCTTGGTCACGATGCTGCCCGAAGCCCGGGTCGGCAGGAGATGCGAGCGCCACAGGGCCTCGCAGACATAGATATTGCCGAGGCCGGCTATCACCGTCTGGTCGAGCAGGGCACCTTTAAGCGGCTGGCTCTTGCCCGCCAGCCTGGCCGCCAGGTAATCAGCATCGAGCGCATTGCCGGTCGGCTCCGGTCCGAGCTCGGCGAAAGCCGGATAGAGGTCGAGCTCGCTGCGCTTCCACAACTGCATGAAGCCGAAACGGCGCGGGTCATTATAGATGACACGCAGCAGGCCTTCCTTCTGTCTCAGATGGAAGACGACATGATCGTGCTTCTGATCCTTCGAGCGCGGGTGGTGGAACTCGCCGAGCATTTCGTTCTCGATCCGAAACGATCCCGACATGCCGAGATGGCTGATCACGGTCAGATCGTCCTCCAGGTCGATCAGCAGGTATTTGGCGCGCCGGCCGAGCGAGACGATGCGGCGCTCGTTGACCGCCTGGGCGAAATTCTCCGGCAGCGGAAAGCGCAGATCCGGGCGATTGAGTTCCAGCCTGGCGATCACCGCGCCTTCCATTGCCGGGGCGAGACCGCGCCGGACGGTTTCCACCTCTGGCAATTCGGGCATGATTGACCAACTTCCTGTTTCAACGATATCGCGCCTGGTCTATAGACCGGACCGGATGTCGCACCCATCTTATGAATACGCGCCACAGATAGCGCGGGATGCGCGACTTCGCTATGGTCGCCGACCAGAAGAGAGACGTTAGGAGTTCACCGATGACCGAAGCCCGTACCAGCGCCGACGGCGGGATGGAAACATCCTATGGCTTCCGCAAGGTCGCGGACGGCGAGAAGCAGGGCCTCGTCAACGACGTCTTCCACAAGGTCGCCAAACGCTACGACGTGATGAACGACGTGATGTCGGCCGGCATGCACCGCGTCTGGAAGGACGCGCTGATCGCCTCGCTCAATCCGAGAAAAGATGCCGGCTATAAAACTTTGGATGTGGCCGGCGGCACGGGTGACGTCGCTTTCCGGATCGTCGAGGCTTCCGACCGGAAGGCGCATGTGACCGTGCTCGACATCAACGGTTCGATGCTGGCGGTCGGCGCGGAGCGGGCTGAGAAGAAACGTCTTTCGGAAAACCTCGCCTTCGTTGAAGCCAATGCCGAGTCGCTGCCTTTCGAGGCCAATTCCTTCGATGCCTATACGATCGCTTTCGGTATCCGCAACGTGCCGCATATCGACGTGGCGCTGAAGGAGGCCTATCGCGTTCTGAAGCGCGGCGGACGGCTGCTGGTGCTGGAATTTTCCGAAGTCGAGATGCCGCTTCTCGAGCGCTTCTACGAGGAATGGTCGTTCAAGGCGATCCCGCGCTTCGGCAAGATGATCACCGGCGAAGCCGAGCCCTACCAATACCTGGTGGAATCGATCCGGAAATTCCCGAACCAGGAAAATTTCGCGGCGATGATCCGCAACGCGGGTTTCTCGCGCGTCACCTACACCAATTATACCGGCGGCATCGCGGCGCTGCATTCCGGCTGGAAGCTCTGAACGCATGAGCACGATCGGCGCTTATTTCCGGCTTGCCCGTGTCGGCTGGGTCCTGGTGCGTGAGGGCGTGGTATCGGCCCTGCCGACCCAGGACATGCCTCCTTCCATCGGCCTCGTCAAAGCACTGGTCGAGCCTCTGGCGCGGTTTCGCTCCAAGACGCAGGCGCGCAGCGAACGCCTGACCCGCGCGGTCGACCGGCTTGGCCCCTCCTATGTCAAGATCGGCCAGTTCCTGGCGACCCGCCCGGATGTGGTGGGCGTCGATTGGGCCGTCGATCTCGCCATGCTGCAGGACCAGATGGCATTCTTCCCGACCGAGACGGCGAAATCGGCGGTCGAGGCATCGCTCGGCCGCACGATCGGCGATCTCTATTCCGCCTTCGGCGAACCGATCGCTGCCGCCTCGATCGCCCAGGTCCATCCAGCCGTCGTCAATGACAGGAAGGTGGCGGTCAAGGTGGTGCGACCGGGCGTGCGCCAGCGCTTTGCCCATGACATCGAGAGCATGTACCTGCTCGCGCACATGCAGGAACGCTTCATGCGTTCCAGCCGCCGCTTAAGGCCCGTCGAGGTGACGCGGACGCTCGAACAGACCACCAAGGTGGAAATGGACCTGCGCCTGGAGGCTGCGGCGCTTTCCGAGATCGCCGCGAATACCAAGGAGGATCCGGGGTTCCGGGTGCCGTTGGTCGACTGGGAGCGCACCGGCCGCGACGTGATCACCATGGAGTGGATCGACGGCATCAAGATGTCGGATGTTGCAGGCCTTCGCGCCGCCGGGCATAATCTCGAAAAGCTCGCCGAGGTGCTGATCCAGTCCTTCCTGCGCCACACGCTGCGGGATGGCTTCTTCCACGCGGACATGCATCCCGGCAATCTGTTCGTTGATTCCGCCGGCACGATCGTCGCGGTCGACATGGGCATTGTCGGCCGGCTCGGCAAGAAGGAGCGCCGCTTCCTCGCCGAAATCCTCTATGGTTTCATCACCCGCGACTATCTGCGCGTCGCGGAAGTGCATTTCGAGGCCGGTTACGTTCCTTCCCATCACGACGTGGCGAGCTTCGCCCAGGCGATCCGGGCGATAGGCGAGCCGATCCACGGCCAGCCGGCCGAAACGATCTCCATGGCGCGCCTCTTGGCCCTGCTCTTCGAGGTCACCGACCTGTTCGAGATGCAGACCCGCACCGAACTGATCCTGCTGCAGAAAACCATGGTCGTGGTCGAAGGCGTGTCGCGCATGCTCGATCCGCGCTTCAACATGTGGAAGGCGTCGGAGCCGGTCGTTGGCCAGTGGATCCGCGACAATCTCGGACCGAAACGGATCGTTTCCGATCTGCGCGATGGTGTCAAAGCCGCCGTCAAGCTTGCCGAGGCGCTGCCGGAAATCGCCGCCAAGACGGAGACGCTGCACCAGGAACTCGTCTATATGAGCGAGCACGGCCTGCGCTTCGATCCTGAGACTGCTGACGCGATCGGCAGGTCGGAAGCACGACACAACCGTTCAGGCCGCGTCGCTCTCTGGATCATCGCGCTGTCTCTGCTGTATCTCGCCTTTATTCTGAGCTGAACTCCCCACAGACCCGGTGTCTGGCTTCCTGATGTTGAAATAACCCGGTTCCACAAGGGCTTCGGCCCTGTTGCAGCTTTAATGCGGCCTTTATTCCGCCGGGTTTTTCATTCTCTGTTAAGGAATACATTCCTTTTGGGGCCTAGCCTTCCGGAGACGATTTCATGGCGCTAGGCGCAACTCAACGCTTGCATGACGGCGTCGCGGCCGTCGAGACGATGACCCGTTTCGCGCTCGCCGTGCTGGCGCTCGCCTCCGGCGTCTACACCTATCTCGGTGCGCGCAGCATCCTCGACGGGTCGCCGACGGCCGTGTTCTTTGCGGCGGTCATCTACTCCGCTTCGGTGTCGGTCGGCATCTATGCCTTCTGGTCTTATATGGCCCGGTTCTATCCGCATGTGACGACTCGTGCCGGGCGGTCGGCCATGCTTGGTGTCATGGCGATTGGCGCAGCAATGATCCTTGCCATGTCGAGCTGGCTGAACGCGGCGGCACTTGCCGGCTCCGCGGCCGTCGAGCAACATCTTTCCGAAACGGTCGAGGACTATACCGCTGATCTCGACCGTGCCCACCAGAACGCGCTCGCGGCGCAAAGCCTGCTGCCGGATATCCAGCGCGCTTCCGAGCGGTTTTCGCAGCTTGCCGGCGTCGAACGGCAGTCCGGCTCGCTGACCGGCACGACCGGATCGGGCAGCGTCGTACAGCTTCTCAGCCAGATGTCGGCGCAGATGAAGTCGCTGCAGGCCAATATCAACGCCTCGCGCGAACAGGTGGACGACCTCTTCACCCAGGGCCAGAAACGGCTCGAGACGATGCGTTCGCTGGTCTCGGCACCCGGCACGATCGAGCCCCGTGCCGACCAGTTTTCCACCGAAGCCGTGGCACTGACGGGCGTCATCACCTCGCTGGCGCAGACCTCGATCGCCCCGTCGATCCGTCGCGCGGCGGACGACCTGTCGCTTGGTTTCATCGCGCCGGTTCCGGATGGCGGTGCGGCCGATCTCGTCAATCGGCAGAACCAGGTGATGGACACCGTCCGCACCTCGGTCACGGCGCAATCCAAGGCGCTTGCCAAGGCCGCCGACGAGATCCTTACCCGTCCAGGGGTTCAGGAGCGTCGTTTCGTGCCGCTCTCGTCCGCCGAGGCCGTGCTGCACTATGCACAGGACTTCATTCCCGCCTGGGCCGGCGCCATTTCCATCGACCTTCTGCCCGGCGTGATGGTCTTCATTCTTGCCACCGTCCATGGCGCGATCCGCCGCCAGGAGGAAAACCTGCCCTTCGCCGAACGGATCACCGCGGCCGAGCTTCTCAGGGCGCTCGAAGTTCAACGTGCTGTTACCGCGAGCGGGGTGAATGTCGAACAGACGATCGCCAAGACGGAAGCCGAGGACAAGACATCGGCGCCAAGGCCGGAACCCGCGTCTGAACTCGAGCCGAACAACATCACCGCAATCGATCTCAAGTCACGCAGCCGGGACCGTTCGCATGAGGATCGGTGAGGCGATCAGGACGCTCGACGAGGGCAGGCTGATGCGCGGCGCCTTCTATGTGCTTCTATCGGCTGCGGCTGTTTTTCTCGTCGTCGATATTCGCGACATGACGACGATGAACGCCGCCTTGCCCGGCTTCGATCCGATGCATGACGGCCAGCCCGTGTTGCCGCCGGCCCTGACCGAAGGCGTGCCCGCCGCGCCGCCGGTGCAGCCCGCCAGCCCGAAGGAAGTGCTACGAAAGCCGATGACCTTCGAGCTCACCACAGGCGGCGTGCTGCTCGCGGAAGGCACGATCGATCCGGGCGCCGCCGCCCGCTTCGCCAGGGAGATCGAAACGCGCGGGGAATATGTGAAGACGGTGACGCTGAATTCCCCCGGCGGCTCGGTGGACGATGCGCTTGCCATGTCGAAACTGATCCGCGACCGTAAGCTCGACGCGAGGGTGGCATCGAAGGCGCTGTGTGCCTCTTCCTGCCCGATCGTGTTTGCCGGGGGTGTCGGACGTTCGGCCGAGAAGGATGCCGTGATCGGCGTCCACCAGGTATTCAACGGAGGCAAGGACCGGCCTTCGGCGGAACAGGCGATGTCCGCCGCGCAGGCGACCACCGCGCGGGTGGCCCGGCACCTCGACCAGATGGGCATCGGCGCAGGGCTCTGGATCCATGCGCTCGAAACGCCGCCGGACCGGCTCTATTATCTGACACCGAAGGAAATGACGGATTTCAAGCTGACGACCGAGCCGCTCGCGACGGCCAGGAAGAAGATCTAGTTTTCCGGGGCGACCCGTTCGCCTGCAACGAGGGGCGGCATCATGCCGGTAAAGGCCGCTGCCGCTCCCTATGCCGGGTCCTGTCAGATCAAGCCTGCGGCTTGATCTCCCGCTCGCAGAAGGTAATGCGGTTGTTGAACGGGTCGGTGACCGTCACTTCCAGACCCCAGTCCGCCTGTTCGAGGCCCGGCTTCATGTACGGGTAGTTCTTGCCGATCAGCTCCTGCTGAAAGGCGCGCGCACCCGTTATCGGCACGAAGACCCGCGCCCCCGGCGAGGCATCGCCCGCATGTTCGGACAGGTGCATCAGCATGCCGCTTCTCGAAATCTGGCAATAGAGAGGGAAATTTTCGCCGAAGCGATGTTCCCAGTCGACCGTGAAGCCCAGGAAATCGTGGTAGAATTCCATCGCCTTGTCGACTGAGAAGATCCGGAAGATCGGGATCGCCGGCTGGATCGAAACCGCATCCGGCTTCCTTTGTTGCGGTTCTGCGGCATCGATCTTTGCGGCAAGAATGTTCCAGTTGTCATAGCCGAACTGTGTCGCAACCAGCTCCAGGGCCTGGCTATGGGTCAGCTCGACCTTACGCTCGGCAAGCGCCTCGCGCAGGCTTTTCGCCATCAGTTTCGCATCGCGGAAATCGCGCATCTCATCATCCTTTCAACGGGCGAACGAGAGCCTCTTGGGCCCATCAATCAGCGCCCGCATTACTGACCCGTTCGTCATCATTGGCCGGATCGGCAAAAGGATGAGAGGCAGTGGATGCGTTCACCTGGACGCCGGAGCGCCGCGGGCGGCTGGCCGCATCCGGCCGCAAACAGGAGTAACTTACTCCAGAATCTAACGCAAGATGCAAGAACCGCCTTCCTGTCAGTGCGTGACAGGCTCCCGGAAAATGCGGCCCTCTTTCGCCTTCGCGCCTGCCTCGAAAAGGGGGCGCGTCGAGCCGGCGACGATGTCGGTGGCCGCGGCGGTGGCGCTCTCGATCGCCTCGCCGGCCACGCCCGCGGCAAGCGCACGTTTGCGGCCTTTCGTGTTGCCGGGCTTACGGATGTCGGTACGCTCATCGGTCAGCACCGCGGCCGCTGCACCGGCGCCGGCGACGAGCGCTCTCGCCAGCATCTGCCGGCCGGTGCGGCTCGCGAGCATATTGCGCAGCAGGGACGACTTGCGCACGGATTTCGGCACCTTGAATCCGGCGATCTTCTTCGGAACGATCTTCTTTGTCATGGCGGTTCTCCCTTTGCTGCTGAACTCCCATCGGCTGCAACTGTTCCGCGGCGCCGGCGATGCGCAAGACAATTGCAACTTGGCGGCCAAAGGCTTAGCTTCCGGCCATTGTGGTATCGGGTACGAGCATGGAACTTTCTGGCAAGCGCATCCTTCTGATCATCTCCGGCGGCATCGCGGCCTATAAGAGCCTCGACCTCATCCGCCGGCTCCGCGAGAGGGGCGCCTCCGTCCGGCCGGTGATGACGAGGGCGGCACAGGAATTCATCACGCCGCTCGCGGTCGGCGCGCTCTCTGCCAGCCATGTCTATATCGATCTGTTTTCCCGCGAGGACGAGCAGGATGTCGGGCATATCAGGCTTGCCCGCGACAACGACCTCGTCATCGTGGCACCTGCCAGCGCCGACCTGATGGCCAAGATGGCGCATGGGCTGGCGGACGATCTTGCGAGCGCCGTGCTGCTCGCCACCGACCGGCCGGTCCTGATCGCGCCCGCCATGAACCCGAAAATGTGGACCGCGCCCGCGACCAGGCGCAATGTCGAGATGCTGAAGACCGACGGCATCCATTTCGTAGGTCCGATGGCGGGCGAGATGGCCGAAAGCAACGAGGCCGGCACCGGCCGCATGGCCGAGCCGCTTGAGATCGTCGCGGCGGCGGTCAAACTGCTGGACGGCGCACCGAAGCCGCTCGCCGGCAAGAAGGTGATCGTCACATCCGGCCCGACCCACGAGCCGATCGACCCGGTGCGTTACATCGCCAACCGCTCTTCCGGCCGGCAGGGCCATGCGATCGCGGCAGCGCTCGCAAAGCTCGGCGCGGATGTGACGCTCGTCTCCGGACCGGTGACGATTGCCGATCCGGCAGGCGTGAAAACCGTGCATGTGGAACGCGCAGAGGAAATGCTGGAAGCCGTGATCGCCGGTCTTCCGGCCGATATCGCCGTCATGGTGGCGGCGGTTGCCGACTGGCGCGTCGCCTCGTCGGCCGGCCAGAAGATCAAGAAGCAGCCGGGCGAGGCCCCGCCTCCCCTGTTGCTGACCGAAAATCCGGACATCCTGAAGACCGTCGGGCATCACGAAAAGCGGCCGAAGCTGGTGGTCGGCTTTGCCGCAGAGACCCAGGATGTCGAAAAGAACGGCCGCGCGAAACTGGAACGCAAGGGCGCCGACCTGATCGTCGCCAACGACGTCTCACCGGAAACCGGCATCATGGGCGGCACCCGCAACCGGGTGAAGATCATCAGCGCCAACGGCATCGACGACTGGCCAGATCTCGACAAGGACGAGGTGGCGGAGCGCCTTGCGGCACTGATCGCTTCGAAGCTGGGATAGATTTCAGGCTGCTTCGGACAGGGCCTTCGGCCGGAAAAGCGTGACCTGCATGCCATCGGCGCCAACCACGACGGCGCTGCCGTCCGGGATTTCCACCCAGGTATCGGCCTCATCGTTCAGCGGTTCGGACACCAGGCAATGCCCCGTCTCGCCGCCCATCGGGGCCGCGTAGAGCGTTGGCGGCTTGTGGTCGGTGGCGTAACGCACGGCGTAGAGTTCCCGACCGTTGGAATAGGCGGCGGTGAAGCGTACCAATGCCTCTCCCGATTTTTCCATCGACAGGTCTTCGACCATGGCGATGGCCTTTTCCATGGCCCGGAGCGGATCGGCGTCTAGCCCGAACTGCAACGCGAGCAGGAAGAGAAGTTCGGAATCCGTCGTGCCGGTGCGGGCGTCGAACAGCGCATCCGAGAGCATGCCCTCCATGTGCCGGCGGATGCGCTCGAAGCCGGAGATCTGGCCGTTATGCATGAACGACCAGTGGCCCTGGACGAAGGGATGGCAGTTGTCGCGCCGCGTCGCGCCATGGGTTGCCGCCCGCACATGGGCAAGGAAAAGCGGCGAACGGATCTGCCGCGCAAGGCTTTTCAGATTGCAATCGGACCAGGCGGGCAGGATGTCGCGGTAGCGGCCGGGTTCCGGCCGGTCGCCATACCAGGCGATGCCGAAACCATCACCATTCGTCGCGGTCTTGGCGCGGGTGGCGCAATGAGACTGCTCTATCAGGGAATGGGCAGGCGAGGAGACGAGTTCTTCCAGATAAAGAGGTTCGCCGCGATAGGCTGCCCAACGACACATGGGTCTTTATGCTCCAACATTGCCGCTCGTCTGCGGCCTGAAAATCCAAGAACTTCAAGGTCTCGACAATTGCTTAACGAAACATGAAGCCGGCACCTTCATGACAGCTTTTTGGCAAACGGCGTATCACTTTTTGCGACAACACGTTGTCTTTCGAGGTTGCCCCAGCAGTTTGATTGCCTAGATATAGGCAGATGTCGCGTAAAGAACAGTCGAGCCCAGCTACAGCAGAAGTGCCCCTTCCGGAGGATCCCGTTCTCAGAAAACTCGTCCTCGAACCTGAGCGATGGGCGCTGTTTCTCGATATCGACGGCACGCTGATCGACCTTGCCGAGACCCCGGACGGGATCGTCGTACCGCCGGAACTGCCCGAAAACCTGCATCGTCTTTCCATGAGGCTCGGCGGCGCGCTGGCGCTGGTCACAGGCCGGGCTCTTCCTTATGCCGACCAGCTTTTCACACCGTATAAGTTTCCGATCGCAGGCCTGCACGGCTCGGAGCGCCGCGATCCCTCCGGGGCGATCAGCCGTGTCGGGACCGATGCCGCGTTCGAGGATCTGAAGGTGGCTCTTATCCGTGAAGCCAGCCAATGGCCGGGCGTTCTGGTGGAGGACAAGGGCGCGGCCGTCGCCGCCCATTATCGCCAGGCGCCGGAGCAACGCGAGGCGGTCGAGGCGGCCATGCCGCGCTACCTCGACAGGGCAGGTCCGGACTTCACGCTCCAGCACGGCAAGATGGTGATGGAAATCCGGCCGGCACAGGCGAGCAAGGGCCACGCCCTGCGGGCCTTTCTCGATCAGCCGCCCTTCCAGGGCCGCAAGCCGATCGCGATCGGCGATGATCTGACCGACGAGGCGATGTTCCGCGTCGCCAACGAGCTCGGCGGCCACTCCATCCGCATTACGGAAACCGAAGCGGAGACGCTTGCCAGATCCACCCTCCCCTCGGCTGCGGCTCTGCGCGCGGCGATCACTGCCCTGGCGAGTGACACCAGATCCGCATGAGCTGAAAGGACAATATATTGAGCCGACTTGTCGTCGTTTCGAACCGTGTCACCCTTCCGCAAAAAAGCGGCGACGCCCCAGCCGGCGGGTTGGCCGTCGCGCTGCAGGCCGCCCTGGAGGAGCACGGCGGCATCTGGATGGGATGGTCCGGCAAGTCCAGCGGCGCGAAGGAGCCGGCGCCGCTCGACATGCAGCAGCATGGCAACATCACCTATGCGCTCACCGATCTCACCAAGACGGATGTCGAGGAATATTACCACGGGTTTGCCAACCGCGTGCTTTGGCCGATCTGTCATTACAGGATGGATCTGGCGGAATATGGACGCAAGGAAATGGCCGGGTATTTCCGCGTCAACCGCTTCTTTGCCCATAAGCTGGCGCCGCTCATCCAGGAAGACGACATCATCTGGATACACGACTATCACCTGATCCCGCTTGCCGCGGAACTGCGCCAGATGGGTCTCAAGAACAAGATCGGGTTCTTTCTTCATATTCCCTGGCCGCCGGCGGACGTGCTCTTCACGATGCCGGTGCACGAGGAGATCATGAAGGGGCTTTCGTATTACGATCTGGTCGGGTTCCAGACAGACCACGACCTCGCCAATTTCGTCGGCGGGCTTATACGCGAAGGCATCGGCGACGCCCTGGAAGGGGGTAAGCTCAGTTCCTACGGGCGCACCTTCAAGGGTGGCTTCTATTCGATCAGTATCGAGACTGCCGCATTTGCCGAATACGCGAAGAAAGCGGCCAGCAACATCATGGTGCGCAAGGCCAAGCAGAGCGTCGAAGGCCGCGACCTGATCATCGGCGTCGACCGGCTGGACTATTCCAAGGGCATCACCCAGCGAATCGATGCGTTCGAGCACTTCGTCAAATCCAACCCCGCCCATCACAACCGCGTCACCTACCTGCAGATCACCCCGAAATCCCGATCCGAAGTGCCGGAATACGAGCAGATGCAGCGCATGGTGGCCGAACAGGCAGGCCGCGTGAACGGTGCCATCGGCACGGTCGACTGGGTGCCGATCCGCTATATCAACCGCTCGATCGGCAGGCCCGTTCTGGCAGGCCTATACCGGCTCGCCAGGATCGGGCTCGTCACACCGCTTCGCGACGGCATGAACCTGGTCGCCAAGGAATATGTCGCGGCACAGGATCCGGAAAACCCGGGCGTACTGGTGCTATCGCGTTTTGCGGGTGCGGCGCGCGAACTCCGCGGTGCGCTGCTGGTCAATCCTTATGACATCGAAGGCACGGCGAACGCGATTGCGCGCGGCATCAACATGCCGCTCGAAGAGCGCAAGGAACGCTGGGGCCGCATGATGGAGCATCTCCTCGAACACGACGTCACCCGCTGGTGCGACGACTTCCTCAAGGATCTCACCGGGGCTTAGGTTCCTTAAGACCTCCGAGGATCAACCCCGGATACCACTTCCCGCAGAAGCCGTGGCGCCATCAGGGTCGCCACGACTGGGCTGTGCACATGGATATCGGCAATCACGCCGCCTGCTTCAGAGATCCGAGCGCTTCACCGAGGCTCACATGGCCGAGGAACTGGCCGCTTGTCTGCGCCTCCTCCTGGTGCTCGATGGCCCAGGCGAACCGTACCGCCGGGTCCTGCTGCATACGCTCGTAAAGCGCATTCAGCGCCGGATACTGCCGCCGGTCGACGACCTGATGGAAATCGTTCCAGCGAGCGATACCGGCGAAATAGGCGTCCGCAAAACTCTTCTCATCGCCGAGCAGCCAATCCCGGCCGCCAAGCAGCTTTTCGAGCTGGGCATGCGCCTTCTCCATCTTGGCGATACCGTAAGCACGGAGAGCCTCCTTGGCCTGCGGGTCCAGCTCATGCTCGACCGCGTACCAGAGCGGGCTGAAGGCGTTGAAGAACCCGGTATTCAAAAAAGCCAGCATCTGGTTCAGCCGGTCGAACTTCTCCGATTTCGGATCGAAGCCCCAGCCCTTCCCCACCGTGCGGGCGGCGATGTGGCTGAGGATCGCCAAGCTCTCGCTCATCACCCGGCCGTCCGGCAGCATCAGCGACGGTGTTTCGCCAATCGGATTAACCGGCTTGTAGGCGTCGCTCGAAACCACGGCCGGCATTTCGACACGGCACAGCCGATAGGGTGCGCCGGTCCATTCGAGCGCCACGATCGAGCCGAAGGAACATCCTTCCGGCACGCCATAAAAGAGTATCGGTGTCATTTCATCACTCCTTGGATTGAAATTCTGAGGCACCGGCAATATGATTTTGTGGACGCCGGCGCGATAGACATCGATTTTCCGCCTTTAAGTCTATGCATATGGACGCTGAGAATGACTTTACCCAACCTCAACGATCTCTATTTCTTCGTGCAGGCGGTGGAGCACGGCGGCTTTTCCGCGGCAGGCCGCCGGCTCGGCCTACCGAAATCCACGGTCAGCAAACGCGTGGCGGAGCTGGAGGACCGGCTCGGAGTGCGGCTGATCCAGCGGACATCCCGCAGTTTCTCGCTGACCGATCTCGGCCGGGATTTCTTCCGGCACGCGCAGGCGTCGGTGATCGAGGCGGAGATGGCGGAAACCATCGTGCGTACCCATCTCGGCGAGCCGAGTGGCATCGTGCGGATGACGGCTGCGGTGCCGACCGCGCAATTCGTGCTCGCCGATCATCTCGCCGAGCTTTCGGCACGATATCCAAGGCTACATCTTTCGCTGCATGTCAGCGATCGGTTTGTCGATATCGTTCAGGAAGGTTTCGATATCGCGGTGCGCAGCCATCAGGCGCCGCTGCCGGATTCGACGCTGCTGCGGAAGAAGCTTGCGACCGACCCTTTTTTCGTCGTCGCCTCACCGGATTATGTTCGCACCCAGGGCGAACCTTTGCGGCCGGAGGATCTTGCAGGGCACGGGGCGGTCACCGCCGGCCCGACGGATATGGTCTGGAAGTTGTCCTCGGAGGATGGCGAAGCGGTCGTCGTGACACCCAGATCCGTGCTTTCCGCCGACGAGCCGATGGTGATCATGAAGGCAACGATGGCAGGCCTTGGCCTGACCTGCCTGCCGACTTCCGTCTGCCGCGGCGCGCTTGCCGAGGGCAGGCTGATCCGCCTGCTGCCCGAGTGGACGGCCGGCAGTATCACCACGACGATCCTGATGCCGCATCGGCGCGGGCAGCTTCCCGCGGTGCGTGCCGTCGTCGATTTCCTCAGCGAACGGATCGGCGCCTGAAGGGACTTTCATTTCCGTGTTTTGCCGGATACCCATGGCCGTCCCATTCCCAAGAGGCCATCATGTCGATCGAAAACACCGTCACGCCCGAACGTATCGCGGAGACCGAAAAGCTCATCCGCCCGCATATCCGCCGCACGCCGGTCATGCGCGTCGATATGCGCGATTTCGGGGGGACACCACTGCCGGTCGATCTGAAACTCGAACTGCTGCAGCATTCCGGCTCGTTCAAGGCCCGCGGTGCCTTCACCAACCTCCTGACGCGCAAAGTCCCGGCAGCGGGCGTCGTTGCCGCATCCGGCGGCAACCACGGAGCGGCGGTCGCCTATGCGGCGATGCGGCTCGACGTGCCAGCGCATATTTTCGTACCGAGCGTGGCCTCGCAGGCGAAGATCGACCTTATTCACTCCTATGGCGCTGAACTGGTGGTCGGTGGCGACCGCTACAACGATGCGCTGGCGGCGAGCCAGGCCTACGTGGCGACGAGCGGCGCAATTGCCGCGCATGCTTATGACCAGGTGGAAACCCTGCTCGGACAGGGCACGCTCGGCAAGGAGATCGAGGACGACCTGCCGGAGATGACGACGCTACTCGTCGCGGTCGGCGGCGGCGGACTGATCGGGGGCATTGCCTCGTGGTTCAGGGGCCGGGTGAAGATCGTTGCGGTGGAATCCGACGGCGCGCCGACGCTGTACGAAGCCTTCAAGGCCGGCCGCCCGGTCGATGCGCCGGCCGGCGGCATTGCGGCGGATTCGCTTGCGCCAAAGCAGGTTGGCGAACTGATGTTCCCCGTTGCCCAGAAATTCGTCCAGCCGCCGGTCCTGGTGACCGACGACGAAATCCTCTCCGCTCAGAAGGCGCTGTGGGCCGGCGCACGCATCGTCGCGGAACCGGGTGGCGCCGCGGCCTTTGCGGCTCTGCTCTCCGGCAAATATGTTCCCGGCCCGGACGAGCGCGTCTGCGTCCTCGTCTGCGGGTCGAACACGACGGCGGTCAAGTTCGCCTAAGATGACCTCATGATATCAGGCCGCCTTGGCGACCTGATATTCCTTGATGGCGACCATCTTGATCGCCGGATAACGCTCCGACTCGTAGCGCAGCGAAAAGCTGTCCTGCGCCAGGAAAACCGGATCGCCATCGAGATCGCGGGCGATATCGCCGCGCTTCACCGTCAGGAACTTGTCGAGATCGGCCTGGTGATCGGCAGAAATCCAGCGGCAGATCGAGAAGCGCGACATTTCGAAGGAGACCGGCAGGCCGTATTCGCCCTGCAGCCGTTCCTTCAAGACGTCGAGCTGCAGCGCGCCGACGACGCCGACAATGGCCGGCGAGCCGTCTTCCGGCGAGAAGAGCTGCACGACGCCCTCTTCCGCCATCTGCTGCAGCGCTTCCTTGAGCTTCTTCGCCTTCATGGCATCCTCCAGCCGGACGCGGCGGAGGATTTCCGGCGAGAAGTTCGGCACACCCTGGAACACCAGTTGTTCGCCTTCGGTCAGCGTATCGCCGATGCGCAGCGTGCCGTGGTTCGGGATGCCGACCACATCGCCCGCGTAGGCGGTGTCGGCCAGCTGGCGCTGGGACGCAAAGAAGAACTGCGGCGCCGTCAGCCCGAGCTGCTTGCCGGTGCGCGACAGCCGCGCCTTCATGCCGCGCTCCAGCTTGCCCGAGCAGATGCGCGCAAACGCGATGCGGTCGCGATGGTTCGGGTCCATGTTCGCCTGGATCTTGAAGACGAAGGCCGTCATCTTGTCGTCCGTCGCATGCACAGTGCGGATGTCCGCCACCTGGTCTCGCGGCGGCGGGGCAAAATCACCCAGCGCATCGATCAAATCGCGGACGCCGAAATTCCGCAATGCCGAACCGAAGAAGACCGGCGTCATGTGGCCTTCGAGGAAAGCCTTGCGGTCGAACGGCCGGCAGGCCTCGATTGCCAGTTCCGTCTCCTCGATGAAGGCGGCGCGCTCGTTTTCCGGCAGGCGGTCGGCAACGCTCTGGGGGCCGTTGACCGGCGTTACCTTAACCTCGGTATCGGAACCGCGCACCGTGTTTTCGGCCAGATGATAGGAGCCGCAGAACGTCTTCGAACGGCCGATCGGCCAGGTGATCGGCGCAGTGTCGAGCGCCAGCTTCTCCTCGACCTCATCGAGGATCTCGAAGGGATCGCGGCTTTCACGGTCCATCTTGTTGATGAAGGTGATGATCGGGATATCACGCATGCGGCAGACTTCGAACAGTTTCAGCGTCCGCGGTTCGATGCCCTTGGCGGCGTCGATGACCATGACCGCGGCATCCACCGCCGTCAGCGTGCGATAGGTATCGTCGGCGAAGTCTTCGTGGCCGGGCGTATCGAGGATATTGAAGACGTTGCCGTCATATTCGAAGGTCATCACCGAGGTGACGACCGAGATGCCGCGCTCGCGCTCGATCTTCATCCAGTCGGACCGGGTCTGGATGCGGTCCTTCTTCGCCTTGACTTCGCCGGCGAGCTGGATCGCGCCGCCGAACAGCAGCAGTTTTTCGGTCAGCGTCGTCTTGCCCGCGTCCGGGTGGGCAATAATTGCGAATGTGCGGCGGCGGGAAACCGCCTCGGCAATCGTTTCGGGCATTTTTTCTAGATCCTTTACGTTGCCGCGTATCTAACGACTCCGTGGATAACTTTCAATTCGTGTTTGACCGGAGCGACCCTCGGTCGCCAAATGACCTGATGAACATCCATGCCCCCTCCTCGCCGAAGCTGAACCTGATCCGGCTCGCCCACGGCGCCGGCCTCGACCTGCCGGCCTATGAAACCGCTGGCGCCGCCGGCATGGACCTGCGCGCCGCCGTCGAGGACGGCATGCCGCTGACGATCGCGCCCGGCAAACGGGCGCTGGTGCCGACCGGCTTCATCTTCGAAATCCCGGAAGGGTTCGAGGCGCAGATCCGGCCGCGCTCCGGTCTTGCCTTCAAGAATGGCATCACCTGCCTCAACACGCCCGGCACGATCGACAGCGATTATCGCGGCGAGGTGAAGGTACTGCTCATCAACCTCGGCGACGAGGATTTCGTCATCACCCGCGGCATGCGCATCGCCCAGATGGTGATCGCGCCGGTGACCCAGGCTCGGGTGGCTGAGATTTCCGAGGCGACCGCCACCGCCCGCGGCGTCGGCGGCTTCGGCTCGA
Source organism: Neorhizobium sp. LjRoot104 (assembly GCF_964253725.1). Classification (NCBI taxonomy): domain Bacteria; kingdom Pseudomonadati; phylum Pseudomonadota; class Alphaproteobacteria; order Hyphomicrobiales; family Rhizobiaceae; genus Neorhizobium; species Neorhizobium sp. LjRoot104. The sequence continues at coordinate 4,478,353 of NZ_CAXURS020000001.1, read as the reverse complement.
CCGGCCTCTGAACGAAACAGCGTTCTCGTTCCCGACGACTTCCGGGAACAAAATTTCCATTTCGCTTGCCGTCGGGTTCCACCTTGCTGGCTTTCGCCGGGAACACGCCCTACGTTCTCTCTAAATCCTAGGGAGAGCACCATGCCAGAGACCAGAAAGCCGGGCCGCGGCCGAATCTATTCGTCGATCACCGAAACCATCGGCGACACGCCGATCGTGCGCCTCGACAAGCTGGCCAAGGAAAAGGGCGTGAAGGCCAATCTTCTGGCCAAGCTTGAGTTCTTCAACCCGATCGCCTCCGTCAAGGACCGTATCGGCGTGGCGATGATCGAAAGCCTGGAGGCCGAGGGCAAGATCACTCCTGGCAGGACGACGCTGGTCGAGCCGACATCCGGCAATACCGGCATCGCACTCGCCTTCGCCGCTGCCGCCAAGGGCTACAAGCTGATCCTCACCATGCCGGAAACCATGTCAATCGAGCGGCGCAAGATGCTGGCCCTGCTCGGTGCCGAACTGGTGCTGACCGAAGGTCCGAAAGGCATGAAGGGGGCGATCGCCAAGGCGGAAGAACTGGCCGCCTCGCTGCCGGATGCGATCATCCCGCAACAGTTCGAAAACCCGGCCAACCCGGAAATCCATCGCAAGACGACGGCCGAGGAAATCTGGAACGATACCGACGGCAAGATCGACATCTTCGTCTCCGGCATCGGCACCGGCGGCACGATCACCGGTGCCGGCCAGGTGCTGAAGGAGCGCAACCCGGCACTCAAGGTCATTGCCGTGGAGCCCGAGGAGTCACCGGTACTCTCCGGCGGGCAGCCCGGCCCGCACAAGATCCAGGGCATCGGCGCAGGTTTTGCGCCAAAAATCCTCGACACGCACATCTATGACGAGATCGTCACCGTCAACAGCAGCGAGGCCATGGAAATGGCCCGTCTCGTAGCAAGGCTCGAAGGCGTACCGGTCGGTATCTCTTCCGGAGCGGCGCTAACCGCCGCCATCGAAGTCGGCAGCCGGGAGGAAAATGCCGGCAAGACCATCGTCGTCATCATCCCCTCTTTCGCCGAACGCTATTTGTCGACCGCGCTTTTTGAAGGGTTGGGTAGTTAGCTGCACTTCTTCAGGTCGTCATCCTCGGGCTTGACCCGAGGATCCAAGGCCAAGCCCACCAAGGTTGACTACGTTAGAGCGCGTCGCCAGGCGGATGGATCCTCGGGTCAAGCCCGAGGATGACGACGGAAGGGTATGCTATCCGCGTCGGCCTAAGCGCGGTCCGCCTAAAGGCCTGGTCATCGGTGACGACCTGCCCTGGCCGCAGAGCAAATTCATCGCCACCTCCCAGCCCTCGCAACCCCATCCCCAACCTTCCGCCTCATGCCGCGGCCGTCGCCAGCCGTTCGCCGGTCATGCGATAGGAAATCGCCTCGGCGAGATGAATGCGGCCGACCGTGTCCTTGCCGTCGAGATCGGCGAGCGTGCGCGCCACCTTCAATATGCGGTGGTATCCGCGTGCGGAGAACTTGAGTTTTTCCGCCGCATCCCGCAGCAGCTGAAGGCCGCCCGGATCGGGTTCGGCGATCTTCTCGATCAGCGCCGTCGAGCAGCGGGCATTGGTGAGCACACGCGGATAACCGGCCTGTTCGAACCGCTCCCGCTGCCTGTCCCGCGCAGCCGCCACGCGCCGGGCGACATCCGCGCTGCTTTCTGCCGGCATCGGACGAATGAGATCCGCCGCCGAGACTGCCGGCACGTCGATGCGGATATCGATCCGGTCCATCAGCGGCCCGGAAATGCGCCCCTGATAGTCCGACATGCATTTTGGTCCACGGGCGCAGGTATGGCCGGGTTCGCCCGCCATGCCGCAGCGGCATGGATTCATGGCCGCGACAAGCTGGATACTGGCGGGATAGGAAACGCGATGATTGGCACGGGCGATAACGCATTCGCCGGTCTCCAGCGGCTGGCGGAGCGCGTCCAGCGCCTGCGGCGAGAATTCCGGGAATTCGTCGAGGAAAAGCACGCCGTGATGGGCAAGCGACGCCTCCCCCGGCCTGGCGCGCAGGCCACCGCCCACCAGCGCCGCCATGGTCGCCGAGTGATGCGGCGTGCGGTAAGGCCGGCGGTCGGAGAGCTTGCCGCCGGAAAGCTGGCCGGCAATCGAATGGATCATCGACACTTCCAGCAGTTCGGCGGCCGAGAGCGGCGGCAGGATGGACGGCAGCCGGGCGGCAAGCATGGATTTTCCGGAGCCGGGCGGACCGACCATCAGAAGGTTGTGCCCACCGGCGGCGGCGACTTCCAGCGCACGCTTGGCGGATTCCTGGCCCTTGATATCGACCAGGTCCGGCAAATTGCCAGGCAAGGCGCGGATCGCCGGCTGCGGACGCGAGATGACCTGGGTGCCGCGGAAATGGTTGGCGAGCGCGATCAGGCTGCGCGGCGCGACGATGTCGATCTCGGCCCCTGCCCAGGCGGCTTCCGCGCCGCTGTCGGCCGGGCAGATCAGACCCTTCCCCAGGACGTTGGCGGCGATTGCCGCCGGAAGCGCCCCGGCGACGGGCGCAAGCGTGCCGTCGAGGTTCAGTTCCCCAAGCACCACATAACCGGCGAGAGCGTCTCCGGGAACGGCGCCCAGCGCGGCCATCAGGGCGAGCGCGATCGGAAGGTCGAAATGGGAGCCTTCTTTCGGCAGGTCGGCCGGCGCCAGATTGACGGTGATCTTCTTCGGCGGCATGGCAAGGCCCGATGCGTGCAATGCGGCCTGCACCCGCTCGCGGCTCTCGGCCACCGCCTTGTCCGGCAGGCCGACGATATGCATGTTGATCTTGCCCGGGCCGACCATGACCTGCACATCGACCGGAACGCCTTCTATGCCCTGGAATGCGACTGTGCTGACGCGCGAAACCATATCCACCCCGCCCCTAACTTGATGTCCAGGACGCCAGCGATACACGCTTTCCGTGCCAGGAATTGCAATCTGGCATGGAAATCGGAATGAAACAAGAACATTCAACGAACAATTTCACGCATCCGCTGCATGTGGGTTGCAGGCGGTTGCATCACGGGAACAAAGGCGATCCGTATCCGAAACGCCTTGCCCTTATCAGGCGCGTTTTGCCTCGATTGCATCCCAAAGGAGGCCTGCGACGTCGGCGCCGCCGAATTTTTTGACTTCGCGGATACCGGTCGGGGATGTGACGTTGATCTCGGTCATATAGTCGCCGATCACATCGATGCCGACGAAGATGAAGCCGCGCTCGCGCAGGGCGGGTCCGATGCGGGAGCAGATCTCCTTCTCGCGCGGCGTGATCTCGGTCGCCTCGGCGCGGCCGCCGACATGCATGTTGGAGCGGCTGTCATGTTCGGCGGGAACGCGGTTGATCGCGCCGACCGGTTCGCCGTCCACCAGAAGGATGCGTTTGTCGCCCTTGCGCACGGCCGGCAGATAGGCCTGGGCGATATAGGGTTCGCCGCGATACATCTGGCCGAACATTTCGAGCAGCGAGGTGAAATTGCGGTCGTCGCGGGCGGAATGGAAAACCCCGGCGCCGCCATTGCCGTAGAGCGGCTTCAGGATGATGTCGCCCAGCTCCTCGCGGAAACGGGCGATTTCGCCCGGATCGCGGCTGATCAGCGTTGCCGGCATCAGATCGGCGAACTCCGTGACGAAGATCTTCTCCGGCGAGTTTCGCACCCAGGCGGGGTCGTTGACGACAAGCGTCTTCGGATGGATGCGCTCGAGCAGATGGGTCGAGGTAATGTAGCCCATGTCGAAGGGCGGATCCTGGCGCAAATGGACGACGTCCATCTGCGAGAGATCGACGCGTTCCTTCTCTCCGAGCGTGAAATGATCGCCCTTGACGTCGCGCACCTGCAACGGCTCGACAGCGGCGAAGATCCTGCCGTCACGCATGGTCAGGCGGTCGGGAGTGTAGTGAAACAGCTCGAAGCCACGCGCCTGCGCTTCGAGCGCCATGGCGAAGGTGGAATCGCCGGCAATGCCGATGCCGGAAATATGGTCCATCTGGAACGCGACCTTGCGGATTTTCGCCATGACTTCAGCCCCCTAGGATTGGCCCGCCTGATGTAGGATGGCGGGCTTCCAAAGGCAACTGCAATCGGGCCACTATCACGCGGAGATGCCGACCTGCGTCTTTGCCCGCAACATGTTGCGCAGGCGGAAAAGCATGGCGATCGGCTTCGGGAAGGGCCGGCGGATGAAGGCGACCTTCTTCAGATATTTGTCGATGCGCCAGGTGGCCCAGGTCCGGCCCTTGAAATAGGCGACATCGCCTGCCTGGAGAACGCGCTGCGTGCCGTCTTCGGCAGTGACGTGCACCTCGCCCTCAAGGATCACCACTGTTTCGTCCCAATGGAAGTACCAGCGGAACTCGCCCGCCGTACATTCCCACACGCCGGTCGTCGCGCAATCGTCCTCGGCGGTGGAATGAGAACCGGCACGTGCCTGCGGATCGCCGGCGATGACCCAGGTCGGCTCGATCGGCATCGGCTTCATTTCGAGAGAATGCGGACAGGCGCCGACAAAGGGTTTCACCCTCGGCTTCTCAGGTGCGTAGGACCTGGACCGAAATGCAATTGCCGCTGCGGTCGCGGCGAGGACATGCCAACTCATCTTTCCCCCGGAAGCTGTCAATTCGGGGAGATGCTACCGGCAAAGAGTAAGCCGGCTCTTCAGGCCGATGTTAGGATTTTAACGATCGGCCTGAATTTTGAGACTCTCTCAGAGAACCGGTTCGACCGGCGCAAGCTTTGCCTCGGCCGGAACGTTGCCCGGCAGGCGCTTGCCCGTTTCGATCGAGAAGAAGTGCAGGCGCCTGGCGTCGATGGCAATGCGCATGTCCGGCGACAGCGCGATCTCGGGAGAAACGGCGGCGGTAATCTGCTGGTCGCCGACCGTGCCGTGGATCAGGCGCTGGGCACCCAGTTCCTCGGTATATTCGAGGCGGAAAGGCAACGCCTCTTCGTCGTCGCGAGCGATGCGCAGATCCTCGGCGCGGATACCTACGGTGACGGCACCGGACGTCGGCGCAAAACCGTTGAGGCCGATCATCGCCGGGCCGATCGCCAGCCTGTCGCCGTGCAACTCGCCCTTGACGAGGTTCATGGCCGGCGAGCCGATGAAGCTCGCGACGAAGGTGGAGGCCGGCGCGTGATAGACTTCCAGCGGTGCGCCGATCTGCTCGATCTGGCCGCCGTTCAGGACGACGAGGCGGTCGGCCAGCGTCATGGCCTCGAGCTGATCATGGGTGACGTAGATCGACGTGGTGCCGAGGCGGCGCTGCAGGCGCTTGATCTCGCCGCGCATGGAGACACGCAGCTTCGCATCGAGGTTGGAAAGCGGCTCGTCGAACAGGAAGGCGGCTGGCTTGCGCACGATCGCGCGGCCCATGGCGACACGCTGGCGCTGGCCACCGGAAAGGGCACGCGGCTTGCGTTCCAGATACTGGGTGATCTCCAGCATGCGGGCGGCTTCAGCGACGCGGGCGTCGATCTCGGCTTTCGGCGTGCCGCGGTTTTTGAGGCCGTAGGCGAGGTTGTTGTAGACCGTCATATGCGGATAGAGCGCATAATTCTGGAAGACCATGGCGATATCGCGGTCGGCCGGTTCGACCTCGTTGACGACCCGCGAACCGATCTTCACCTGGCCTTCGGAAATCGTCTCCAGGCCGGCGATCATGCGCAGAAGCGTGGACTTGCCGCAGCCGGACGGGCCGACCAGGACGATGAACTCGCCGTCGGCGATGTTCAGCTTGATATCGGTGACCGCCCGGACATTGCCGGTATAGACCTTGCCGACGTTTTCGACATCGATGGAAGCCATGATTATTTCTCCGTCTCAACCAGGCCTTTGACGAACAGGCGCTGCATGAAGATGATGACGAGCACCGGCGGCAGGCCCGCCAGGATGACGCCGGCCATCACGAGGTTCCACTGGGTATCGCCATCAAGCACGGAAGCAAGCCGCTTGATGCCCATGACGACGGTGTAATAGTGCGGCTCGGTGGTGATCAGCATCGGCCAGAGGTACTGGTTCCAGCCGTAGATGAACATGATGATGAAGAGAGCGGCGATATTGGTGCGCGACAGCGGCAGAAGGATATCGCGGAAAAATTTCATCGGACCGGCGCCATCGACGCGGGCCGCTTCCATCATCTCCTCCGGCACGGTCAGGAAGAACTGCCGGAACAGGAAGGTGGCGGTCGCGGACGCGATGACAGGAATGACGAGGCCGGAATAGGAATTCAGCATGCCGAGATCGGCGACGACCTTGTAGGTCGGCAGAATGCGCACTTCCACCGGCAGCATCAGAGTCATGAAGATCAGCCAGAAGGCCGGCACCCGCAGCGGAAAGCGGAAATAGACGATCGCGAAAGCCGAGATGATCGAGATGGCGATCTTGCCGACTGCGATCAGGATGGCCATCGCCAGGCTGTTTGCCAGCATCAGCAGGAAGGGCGGTGCGCCGGCTGTCGATTCACCCGAACCGAGCAGATAACCGTAATTGGCTGAGAGCTGATCGCCGGGCAGAAGCGGCACGACCCCGGTCATGAAGTCCGTCGCCCCACGCGTCGAAGCGACGAAGGCGAGGTAGACCGGAAACACGACGGTCAGCACGCCGATGATCAGGACCAGATGGGTCAGGAAGGTGAGAAAGGGACGATTTTCGACCATCATGGCACCTCAATACTGAACTTTGCGCTCGATCCAGCGGAACTGGACGACGGTGAGGACAACCACGATCAGCATCAGGATGACCGACTGCGCGGCGGAAGGTCCGAGGTTCAGGCCGATGAAGCCATCCGCATAGACCTTGTAGACAAGGATATTGGTGGATTGGGACGGCCCGCCGGAGGTGGTCGCATCGACGATGCCGAACGTATCGAACATCGCGTAGGTGATGTTGATCACCGCCAGGAAGAAGGTCGTCGGCGACAGCAGCGGGAAAACCACGGTCCAGAAACGCTTGAAAGGACCGGCCCCATCGATCGCAGCGGCCTCAGTCAGAGATTGCGGCACGGACTGAAGCCCTGCCACGAAGAACAGGAAATTGTAGGAAATCTGCTTCCAGGCGGCGGCGATGATGATCAGCACCATGGCATCGCCGGTGTGAAGACGATGGTTCCATTCGTATCCGAGGAAACTCAGCAGATAGGGAATGATGCCGACGCTGGGGTTGAACATGAACCACCAGAGCAGGCCGGCAGCCGCCGGTGCCACCGCATAGGGCCAGACCAGCAACGTCGTATAGAACCGGCCCGAGCGCAGCACGCGGTTGACCGCGACGGCGAACATCAGGGACAGGCCCATCGACAGAACCGTGACGCCGACCGAAAAAACGAACGTCGCTCCAAGCGCATTCAGATAATCGGGATCGTCCAGCAGACGCGTGTAATTCGCGAACCAGACGAATGTCGCCTTCAGGCCAAACGGGTCCTGGCGCAGGAACGACTGCCAGATCGCCTGTGCGGCGGGCCATACGAAAAAGATGAGCGTGATGATCAGCTGCGGCGCCAGCAGGAAATAAGGCAGGACGCGACTTTGAAAAACGGTGCGCTTGGTTTGCATGGCGAGATGTGCCCAAGGAAATGCCCTCCCCGGGGATCGGGAAGGGCTTGAGGTTTAAGGCGATGCTTAGTTGGAATTCGAAGCTTCGAATTCGCGCAGGACAGCGTTGCCAGCCTTGGCAGCATCGTCGAGAGCCTGCTGGCCGGTCTTCTTGCCGGACAGGACTGTTTCGAACTGCTGGTCGATCAGGTCGCGGATCTGGGTCAGGTTGCCGAAGCGGACGCCCCTGGAGTTGTCCGACGGCGTGCCGCGGGTGATCTGCTTGATGGCGATGTCGGAACCCGGGGTCTTTTCATAATAGCCCTGCTTCTGACCAAGCTCGTAAGCGGCGTTGGTGATCGGCAGGTAACCGGTGAACTGGTGCCAATCGGCCTGGACTTCCGGCTTGGAGAGGTAGGTGAAGAACTTGGCAACGCCCTTGTAGACGTCGGGGTTCTTCTGGCCGTTGAGCGTCCAGAGCGTGGCGCCGCCGATGATCGAGTTCTTCGGATCCTTGGTGACCGTGTCGTCGTAAGGCATCGGCGCGAAGCCGACCTTGAAGCCCTTGGCGTTGTTGATGACGCCGGCGCGCGACGCGGAGGAGCCCATGTAGACGGCGCATTGTTGCGCGTAGAACATCGGAGCCGTTTCAGCACCGCCGCCCGGGCCGCCGTACTTGAAGACCTTGGCGTCCTGCCACTTCTTGAGGTTATCCCAGAAGGCAGCCTGTTCCTTGCCGTTGAACTTGAACTCGGTCTTCAGGCCGCCGAAGCCGTTCTGAAGCGTGCCGTAGGGCAGGTTCTGGATGGCCGAGTAGTTTTCGAGCCCGACCCAGGTCGCAGCGTAGGACAGCGTGAAGCCGCAGGCAGCCGCGCCGGAATCGACGATCTTCTTGCCCATGACGGCAAGTTCGGCCCAGGTCTTCGGGGCAACTTCAGGATCAAGGCCAGCCTTCTGGAAGACGTCCTTGTTGTAGTACATGATAGGGGTCGAGGAATTGAACGGCATCGACAGGATGTTGCCCTGCGCGTCCGAATAGTAACCGACGACCGGGGCGAGGAAGCCCTTCGGATCCCAAGGCTCCTTGTTGTCGGCCATCAGCTTGTAGACCGGGTAGACGGCGCCCTTGGCGGCCATCATCGTGCCGGTGCCGACTTCGAAGACCTGGACGATTGCCGGCTGCTGGCCCGCGCGGAAGGCGGCGATAGCGGCAGTCAGGGTTTCCGGATAGGTGCCCTTGAAGACCGGGACGACCTTGTAATCGCTCTGGCTGTCGTTGAACTTCTGAGCGATCTCTTCGAGCTTCTTGCCGAGCTCGCCGCCCATGGCATGCCACCAGGTGACCTCGGTCGCAGCAAGCGACGAGGTCGCGGACAGTGCGACCGCGAGCGCGGCCATCGAAAGCTTTTTGAACATTTTAAGGTCCTCTCCACCTTTGTTGGGGTGAGGATCGCAATAGGGCTAGGCTGTGACAGGCCCTTAACAGTTTCATGTCAGAAATGTTACATTGCACACCTATGCAACAATTTCACATCATCGTCAGAAAGCGTTCACAAAATGCCGCGGCAGACGGCCTGGAAGCACCGCGATCACGTCGTAACGCAGGGACAATCCTGCGGCATCCTTCCGCTTTGAAAGCCAGATATCGCTTGCGGCTCGAATTCGCTTCTGGGTGGCGTAGCCGACGGCATCGATCGCCTCCTGTTCGCCGATCCGCGCCTTGACCTCGACAAAGGCCACCAGATCGCCCTTGCGGACGATCAGATCGATCTCCCCGAGCCTGGTGCGGTAGCGGATCGCCAGAACTCGATAGCCCTTGGCCAATAGATAAAGTGCGGCGAGATATTCCGAGACATGGCCCCATCGCTGAGCCTTTTGCCGCTCGGCAGTCTGCCGCCCAGGCCGGCGGCGTTTCAGGCCTGGGTCACTCTCCGCCACCCGCCTCGCCTTTCAGGTCCAGAAGCCGCTGATAGAGATCCTTGCGCGGCAGTCCTGTCACGCGGGCAGCCTCGGCGGCTGCCTTGGCGGCCGGCATGGAGGCTGAAAGCTGGCGCAGCAGGACGTCCACCTCGACCTCGCCGGGAGGCTCCTCGGCCTCCGGCGGTGCCAGCAGCAGCACGATCTCGCCTTTCACGACGCGGTCGCCATTATAATAGGCGGCAAGCTCTTCCAGCGTGCCGCGGCGGAACTCTTCGAAGGTCTTGGTCAGTTCGCGGCAGACTGTCGCACGCCGATTCGCCCCCAGCACGTCGGCGGCGGCGCCAAGCGTCGCTCCGATGCGATGCGGCGATTCAAAGAAAATCAGCGTCGCCGGCACTTTCGAAAGCTCGGCCAGCCGGTCGCGCCGGCCCTTGTCCTTGACCGGCAGGAACCCGGCGAACAGGAACGCATCGGACGGCATGCCGGAACCGACAAGGGCTGCGAGCGGCGCGGAGGCACCGGGGATCGGCACGACCCTGTGGCCGGCTTCGATCGCCATCTGGCCAAGCCGGTAGCCGGGATCGGAGACCAGGGGGGTGCCGGCGTCGGAGACCAGCGCCACGGACTTCCCCTCTTCCAGTGCCGCGATGAGCTTCGGCCCCACTTCGTCGGAATTGTGCTCGTGATAGGCATAGGGCCGGTTGACGATGCCGTAACGATCGAGCAGCACGCGGGTCACCCGGGTATCCTCGCAGGCCAGCACATCGGCGCCGGACAGCGTTTCGAGCGCCCGCAGCGTGATGTCGCCGAGATTGCCGATCGGGGTCGCGACCAGATAAAGCGCCGGCTCCAGCGGCCGCGCCGGCACGAAAGTATTGGCGACGCGATAGCCGCGCTGGCTGCTCTTCAGGTCATCGGTCAAGGGATGTCACGCACAGATGGATGGTCATGAGCCTTTATGGGCAAGCCGGCCGGCTTCGGCAAGTAAAGCGCAAGCTGTTGAGAACGCATATTTTCTGTGTGCAGTGCGTGAGACAGACGTGAAATGACTTGCTAACGCCTTGTTCACCTCTTGCTTTTGGAATGCGTTGTCTGCCATTTTGCCGGTCCACATCATCCGGCTCGCCCAAAGCCGGCAGAATATCAGGGGTCCGGCCCTGCCGGATCGCCACGGTCGAAAGCGATTGCGTCCATGCGTATTACTCTTGAGCGGTCCAACCTTCTGAAGTCGCTGAACCACGTGCATCGCGTGGTGGAGCGTCGGAACACGATCCCGATCCTTTCCAACGTGCTGATGCGCGCGTCCGGCGCCAGCCTCGACCTGAAGGCGACCGACCTCGATCTCGAAATCACCGAGGTCCTGCCGGCCATGGTCGAGACTGCCGGGGCTACGACGGTTCCGGCGCACCTGCTTTACGAAATCGTCCGCAAGCTGCCGGACGGTTCCGAGGTGCTGCTCGCCACCAATCCGGACGGCGGCTCGATGACGGTGCAATCCGGCCGCTCGAAGTTCTCGCTGCAGTGCTTGCCGGAATCGGACTTCCCGGACCTTACCGCCGGCAGCTTCACGCATACGTTCAAGCTCAAGGCGACCGATCTGAAAATGCTGATCGACCGCACCCAGTTCGCGATCTCCACCGAGGAGACGCGCTATTACCTGAACGGCATCTTCTTCCACACGATCGAAGCCGACGGGGACCTCAAGCTTCGCGCGGTCGCGACCGACGGCCATCGCCTGGCGCGCGCCGATGTGCAGGCACCCTCCGGCTCGGAAGGAATGCCGGGCATCATCATTCCCCGCAAGACGGTCGGCGAGCTGCAGAAACTGGTCGACGATCCGGAAGCGACCGTCACGATCGAGGTCTCGGACGCCAAGATCCGCATCACGCTCGGCTCGGTGGTGATGACCTCCAAGCTGATCGACGGCACTTTCCCGGATTATCAGCGCGTCATCCCGACGGGCAACGACAAGGAAATGCGCGTCGATTGCCAGAGTTTTACCAGGGCCGTCGATCGCGTCTCTACCATTTCCTCCGAGCGCGGCCGCGCGGTCAAACTGTCCCTGACCGACGGCCAGCTGATGCTGACGGTCAACAATCCGGATTCCGGCAGCGCCACGGAAGAGGTTGCGGTCGGTTACGACAATGATCCGATGGAAATCGGCTTTAACGCCAAGTACCTGCTCGACATCACCGCCCAGCTTTCCGGCGAGGATGCGATCTTCATGCTGGCCGATGCCGGTTCTCCGACATTGGTGCGCGACACGGCGGGTGACGACGCGCTCTATGTCTTGATGCCGATGCGCGTCTAGTTCATCAGGGCGGCTGGGAAATTCCAGCCGCCTTTTTTCATGCAGTTTTCCCGATGCGACATTTTTCCTTGCTTTTGCGGCATAGAAGTTCACATAGGGCAAAAAAAGGGAGAGGATAAAAAAAATGGAATTGCGCCTGAAGGAGCGGCTCGGCCGCAAGTTCGACGACGAGATCCGGTTTTTCAAAGGCTGGATCGACGGACCAAAACGGGTCGGCGCCATCTGCCCCACCTCCTCCGTCACCGCCAAGCGCATGGCGAGCGTCATCGACGCCAAATCGGGCCTGCCCGTCCTCGAACTCGGACCCGGCACCGGCATCATCACCAAGGCGATCCTGAAGCACGGCATCTCGCCGGAGAACCTGGTCTCGATCGAATACTCGACCGATTTCTTCCAGCATCTCGTCCGCACTTATCCCGGTGTGAAGTTCGTCAACGGCGACGCTTTCGATCTCGACCGCACCCTCGGCGCCTGGAAGGACAAGACCTTCGACAGCGTAATTTCGGCGATCCCGCTTCTGAGCTTCCCGATGGAGCGCCGTATCGCGCTGCTCGAAGACCTGCTCGACCGAATCCCGGCCGGCCGGCCGGTGATGCAGATCACCTATGGCCCCGTCTCGCCGATCATCGCCCAGCCCGACCGCTACCGGATCAAGCATTACGATTTCGTCGTCCGCAACATCCCGCCGGCGCAGCTCTGGACCTATAGCCGCGGCTGACCATGACGTTCGGTCTCTACATCACCCATCCGCAGGTTCGTATCGACCCGAACATACCGGTGCCAAAATGGGGCCTTTCCGATATTGGCGCCGCCCGCACCCGCGAAGCCGCACAATCCGACTGGGCCAGAAAGCTCGGACGGATCGTCTCCAGCGACGAGGTGAAGGCGATCGAGACTGCGGAAATCCTCGGCCTCGCCTCGGGCGTTTCGATCGAGATCGCCGGGGATACCCACGAGAACGACCGCTCGGCGACCGGCTTTCTGCCTCCGCCGCAGTTCGAGGACGCGGCGAACTGGTTCTTCGCCCATCCTGAGGAGAGCTTCAAAGGCTGGGAGCGCGCCGTGGACGCGCAGAGCCGCATCGTTTCGGCGGTCGCCAGAATTCTTGCCGATCACGATCCACACGTCCCGATCGCCTTCGTCGGCCACGGCGGCGTTGGAACGCTGTTGAAATGCCACCTCACCGGCTCGCCGATCGCCCGCGACCGTGACCAGCCGGGTGGCGGCGGAAATCTCTTCTGCTTCACCCTTGCGGATCGAACTGTCTCATGCGACTGGACGCCCATCGAAAAATGGGAAGGGTTCCAGGCATGAACGCTCGTGATCGCCTCATCGTAGGCCTCGATATTCCGACCATCGGCGAAGCCGAAAAGATGATCTCCGCGCTCGGCGACACCGTTTCCTTCTACAAGATCGGCTACCAACTCGTATTCGCCGGCGGTCTCGAACTTGCACGCGATCTTACGAAGGATGGCAAAAAAGTCTTTCTCGACATGAAGCTGCTCGACATCGACAACACGGTCGCGAAGGGCGTCGAGAACATCGTCAAGATGGGCATGACCATGCTCACCTTGCACGCCTATCCGAAGGCGATGCGCGCCGCGGTCGAGGCAGCCAGGGGTTCCGACCTCTGCCTGCTCGCGGTCACCGTCCTGACCTCGATGGACGAGACGGACCTCGTCGACGCGGGTTACGAATACGATCCGCATACGCTGGTTCTGCGACGCTCCGAACAGGCGCTGGCGGCCGGCATGGGGGGCATCGTCTGCTCCGCCGAGGAATCGGGTGCGGTGCGCAAGATCGTCGGCCCCGACATGGCGATCGTCACGCCCGGCATTCGGCCGGCGGGTTCGGAAGCGGGCGACCAGAAGCGGGTCATGACACCTTCGGACGCATTGCGTGCCGGATCGAGCCATCTCGTCGTCGGCCGCCCGATCGTCAAGGCGCCGGATCCGAAGGCCGCAGCGCAAGCCATCCTCGCCGAAATGCAGGGCGAGCTCTGACGACGAGCCGTTGCGGGAGATGATTTTTCCCGACCGTGATCCGGGATGAGTTCCGGTGGGCGCAAGGATAGCTGAGCAAAGCCCGTCATCTTGACTCGCCCTGGAATTTGCCTGAAGTCACCGCAACCGAAAACACGTTGGAGGAAATATCATGGCCAAGGGATATTGGGTCGCCCGCGTCGATGTCCGCGATCCGGAACGCTATAAGGACTATATCGCGGCGGCCACGCCGGCCTTCGAGAAATATGGCGCCAACTTCCTCGCCCGTGGCGGCGCAATGGCGGCGATGGAGGGCAAGTCCCGCGCCCGCAACGTCATCATCGAATTCCCGACGATGCAGGCCGCCATCGACTGCTACAATTCGCCGGAATATGCGATCGCCATCAAGATCCGCCAGGAAGTGGCGGATGGCGAAATCGTCGTCCTCGACGGCCTTTAAGAACCGCTTGCCGCAGGCGGTGCGGCAGTGGAGACACTTCCACCCGCGCCGCGATTCGGCTAAACAGCACTCATCTCGTCCCACAGGCTCCCGGAGCACGCCATGACCGTCAACAACCTTCCGCCGCTCGTCACCGTTTTCGGAGGATCGGGCTTCGTCGGCAGGCATGTGGTGCGTACGCTCGCCAAGCGCGGTTATCGCGTCCGGGTTGCCGTCCGCCGCCCGGATCTCGCAGGCTTCCTGCTGCCGGCCGGCTATGTCGGGCAGATCTCGCTGGTCCAGGCGAACCTTCGCTACCGCCAGTCGGTTCTGCGGGCCGTCGAAGGCGCTTCGCATGTCGTCAACTGCGTCGGCATCCTGTTCGAGAGCGGCCGCAACACGTTCGATGCGGTCCAGGATTTCGGGGCTCGCGCGGTCGCCGATGCGGCACGGGCGGCCGGCGCCAAGCTCACCCATATTTCCGCGATCGGCGCCGATGCCAATTCGGAATCGTCCTATGCCCGCAGCAAGGGCCGCGCCGAGGCGACGATCCTTTCGACTTTGCCGGATGCCGTGATCCTGCGGCCGTCGATCATGTTCGGGCCGGAAGACAGCTTCTTCAACAAGTTCGCCGCGATGGCCCGCATTTTCCCTGCCCTGCCGCTGATCGGCGGCGGCAAGACGAAATTCCAGCCGGTCTATGTGGAGGATGTCGCCGAAGCCGTCGCCCGCTCCGTCGATGGCACGATCGCGTCCGGCAGGATCTATGAACTCGGCGGCGGCGAAGTGATGACCTTCCGCCAGTGTCTCGAGACGATGCTGCGCGTCACCAACCGCAGCAATGCGCTCGTCTCGCTGCCTTTCGGCATCGCGTCGCTGATCGGCAGCATCGCGTCACTGATCCCCTTCGTCCAGCCGCCGATCACCAGTGACCAGGTGAAGCTGCTGAAGGTCGACAATGTGGTTTCCGATGCCGCCGCCGCGGAAGGCCGCACGTTGCAGGGGATGGACATCCGCCCGACGCTCGTCTCCTCCATCCTGCCATCTTACCTTGTGCAATACCGCCCGCAGGGCCAGTACACCGGCTCCGGCCGCGCGGCCTGATATCATTAACCATATCCAGCGATTTGTTTCGCTTCGATATTCCGGCCGTGCCCGCTGAAAAATCGGGCACGCCTTTGTTGTCGCTCATGTTTCGGGCAAGGATTGTGGCACAAAGGTCGCAGTGGCCGAAGCAGTGGCGTTAACGGCCGGTTCAGCAAAATCCTTTATTGAATTCTTCTAATCCAACCCATAAGTCCTCCTTCACCAAACAAGCGGCGCAACCGTGACGATAAAATCTTCCATCGAAAGGCATTCCTCCATGGGCAAGCCCATCGCACTCTTTTTTGCGTGCGCAGCGCTGATCATCCTCGCGGGCTCGTTCATGGCCCCGACGACGGGAGCCGCTGGCAAGAGCGAATGCACGCCCGCATACGGCGTCGATCCGTGCAGCACGGCATCCATCCATCATTGACATGATCGGGAAGTCGGCGGCCTTTCGGCCGCCTTCTTTTACGCTCCCAGAAGCAGGGCGATGAGGCCCACGGCGCCTACGGCGATTCGCCAATAGGCGAACGGCGCGTAACCTCGGCTCGACACGAAATCGAGCAACGAGCGCACCACCAGTATGGCGGTGATGAAGGCCGCGACGAAGCCAACCGCAATCACCGCGCCATCGTCGAAACTCAAGGCACTGCGGTTCTTGTAGAGATCGAGCGCGAAGGCGCCGAGCATGGTCGGCATGGCGAGAAAGAACGAAAATTCCGCCGCAGAACGCTTGTCCGTTCCGAGCAGGAGAGCGCCGACGATGGTGGCGCCGGAGCGCGATGTACCCGGGATCATCGCCAAACACTGGAAGAGGCCGATCTTGAAGGCGAGCGACAGCGGATAGTCCATCACATCGTGATATTTCGGCCGGAACTCCATCTTGTCGACGGCAAGCAGCACGAACCCGCCGAGGATCAGCATGATACAGATCAGCATCGGCGTCTCGAACAGCACGGCCTTGATGAAACCATGCGCCAGAGCGCCGATCACCGCAGCCGGCAGGAAGGCGATCAGCACCGTGACGACGAAATGGCGCGCCTTCGGGCTGGTCGGCAGATCGGCGGCGATCTGCAGCAGCTTGCGGGCATAGACAAGCAGGATGGCCAGGATCGCACCAAGCTGGATCAGCACCGCGAAGGTGTTGCCGGGCGACCGGAAACCGAGGAAATGGCCGGCCAGGAGAACGTGGGCGGTCGAGGAAACGGGAAGAAATTCAGTAAGCCCCTCGATCAAACCGAGGACGAGTGCGCTGATGATGGACTGATCCGCCATTCTTAATCCTTTATTGAGCAGATAAGGGCAGTTTTAAGCAGTTTATGAGCCGTTGCTTGTCTTGGGCCTACCAAATCCATATAGCTGCCATATGTCAGGCGGGCGCGCGAGGCGCCCCTGCCCCTCCTATACGAAGTTCGTGAAGTTCAAGTATCCATGCCCACTCTCTATCATCATTCCATGTCTTCGGCCTCGCGGTTCGTCCGGCTGATTCTTGCCGAATACGGCTTTCAGGCGGATCTGGTCGAGGAACAGCCGTGGGAAAAGCGGCGGGAATTCCTGACGCTCAATCCGGCGGGCACGCTCCCGGTCTATGTCGATGACAGCATGAGAGTGCTTTGTGGCCCTTCCGTGCTCCTGGAATTCCTCGACGAAACGCATGGCGTGCTGAAGCGCGACCGCCGACTGCTTGCGGAGGACCCGTGGCAGCGCGCCGAAATCCGGCGCCTGACGGAATGGTTCCTGCAGAAGATGGAGCAGGATGTCACCCGGCCGTTGACCCGGGAGCGGGTCTACAAGCTGCAGATGACCACGGCTCAAGGAGGCGGCGCGCCGGATTCGAAAGTGCTGCGCACATCCCGCGCCAATATCCGCCAGCATATGAAGTATCTCTCCTGGCTCGCCGGCTCGCGGCCCTGGCTTGCGGGTGACCGGCTGAGCTATGCAGACCTTGCCGCCGCGGCCTCGATTTCGATCCTCGACTACCTTGGTGAAATCGACTGGTCGGAGACGCCGGTCGCCAAGGACTGGTATCAGCGGCTGAAATCCCGCCCCTCCTTCCGGCCGATGCTTGCCGAGCGCATCCGCGGCCTCACTCCGGTTTCCCACTATGCGGACCTTGATTTCTGACGCGCTTACGCGGGAGGAAGAAAAGGCGCTCCGGCGGCGGGAGAAGCTGACCGCCTTCATCCGCGAGGAAGCTGCGGCACAGGGCTTCGATCTCTGCCGCGTCACCGGCCCGGACAGCATTCCGCGGGCACCGGAGCGTCTGGAGATTTTTCTGGCCGACGGGCACCACGGCAGCATGGACTGGATGGCGGAAACGAGGCTGCGCCGGGCCGATCCGAAGGTGTTGTGGGATCAGGTGCGCTCGATCGTCATGTTCGGGCTGAACTATGGGCCGGACGAAGACCCGCGCGGCATTCTCGACAAGCCCGACAAGGCCGCGATCTCGGTTTATGCGCGCAATCGCGACTATCACGACGTCATCAAAGGCCGGCTGAAGGAGATCGCCACCCGGTTTGCGGCTCGTGCCGGCGAGGACGTCAAGGTCTTCGTCGATACGGCGCCGGTGATGGAAAAGCCGCTGGCGGAGGCCGCAGGCCTCGGCTGGCAGGGCAAGCATACCAATCTCGTCAGCCGCACCCACGGCTCCTGGCTCTTTCTCGGCAGCCTGTTCACCACCGCAGACCTTATCATAGACGCGCCAGAAACCGATCATTGCGGCTCCTGCCGCGCCTGCCTCGACGCCTGTCCGACGGCGGCCTTCCCGGCGCCCTATCGGCTCGATGCCCGCCGCTGCATCTCCTACCTGACGATCGAGCACAAAGGGCCGATCGATCCGGAATTCCGGCCGCTGATCGGCAACCGCATCTATGGCTGCGACGACTGTCTCGCCGCCTGCCCCTGGAACAAGTTTGCCGCAAGCGCCTCGGAAATGAAGCTGCAGGCGCGCGAGGAACTCAAGGAACCGTTGATCGGGTTTCTGCTGACCCTGGACGACGCGGCCTTCCGGACCTTCTTCAGCGGCTCGCCGGTCAAACGCATCGGCCGCGACCGGTTCATCCGCAACGTGCTGATCGCTGCCGGCAATTCCGGTGACGCTGGGTTCATCGGACAATGTCTCGACCTTGCCGGCGATCCCTCGCCTGTGGTGCGCGGCATGGCTATATGGGCCCTGAAGCGCCTGATGACGGATATGGACTTCGCGCGGCTTGCCGAGACACGCGGCGAGGAAGAAGATCCGGAAGTGCGGGAAGAATGGCGACTGGCGGGAGCGGCCTGATGAATGTGATGATCTTCGGATGCGGCTACTCGGGTCATGCAATCGCCGAGGTCTTCCAATCCGAAGGCCACCGGGTTTCCGGCACGGTCAGGACCGCCCAGAAGGCGCTGGAGCTTGCGGCCCGGGACATCAAAGCCTTCGTGTTCGACGGCAGCCCGTTCAGCGAGGAGCTTCTGGCGGAATTGCGCGAGATCACGCACGTGGTGCAGTCGATCCCCCCGGGAACGGAAGGCGATCCGCTGCTGAAGCTCGTCTCCGGACGGTTGCTGGAGCTCTGCCCGAGGCTCGAATGGATCGGCTACCTCTCGACGGTCGGCGTCTACGGCGATCATGGCGGCGGGTGGGTGACCGAGGAAACGCCGGGCAGCCCAATCCTGGGCCGTTCGATCGAGCGGGTCGATACGGAAGACGCCTGGACCACCGAAGGATTGATTGCTGATATGCCGGTTGCAAGCCTGCGCCTCTCCGGTATCTACGGTCCCGGCCGCAACGCCTTCATCAACCTCGAGCGCGGCACGGCGCGGCGTATCATAAAGAAGGGCCAGGTCTTCAACCGCATCCGCGTCGAGGATATCGGCGGGGCCGCCCTCTTCCTCGCGAAGGGCAATATGGGCGGAATATATAACGTCACTGACGACGAGCCCGGTCCGCCGCAGGATGTCATCGTCGAGGCCGCCCGGCTGATGGATATCGAGCCGCCGCCGGAGCAGGATTTCGAGACAGCCGACATGACCCCGATGGCACGCTCCTTCTACGGTGCCAACAAGCGCGTTTCGAACGCCAAGATCCGCTCGGCCGGCTTCCAGTTTCGCTTTCCGAACTACCGGATGTCGCTCGCTGAAATGTGGTCCTCGGGCCGCTGGCGGGGGTGACTTTCCCATTTTGGAACGGTTGAAATTTCCATCTTAATAGGATGATCTAGTCATTCTTTCTTAATACATGCGGCTGAGGATCACAAAAATTGCCCAAATGAGGCAATAAATCTCGCATCACTAAAAATTTTTTTCTGTGGTTTTTGTGATCGCCGCACCATTACGAGTCACAAGGGAACGCTTTTCCGCCTTCTGACTGTTTTTAAAGGTTTTCTTCCGCAGAAGGTTAGCTGGCTTCTTAAAAAGATTCGCAAAAATGTAATCACGAATGTTACAGCCTGTAATGTTCCGTGATCGGAAGCCCCACTTTTTCGCCACTTTTCGCCCCGCTTAGCCGTTTTGCACGCAACGTGCAGGGACAAAACGAACGGGGACGACCGACTTGACAACAATTCGACGCTCGACTTTCGCCGCGGCCTCCATTGCTGCTTTTGCAACTCTCGGCGCCGCGCAGGCCAATGCTGCGCCCGGGTGCGGTCACGCATCCTGGTACGCCCTCGGATCCAAGACCGCATCCGGGGAACGGATGAACCCTTCTCTCATGACCGCGGCACATCGAACGCTGCCTTTCGGCACCAAGGTTGTCGTGACCAACAAGCGCAACGGCAAAAGCGTCGTCGTTCGCATCAACGACCGCGGGCCATTCATCCGCGGCCGGGTGATCGACGTCTCCAAGGCCGCAGCCAAGAACATCGGCATGATCAGCTCCGGCACCGCCCAGGTCTGCTACCAGATCGTCGACGCCAACGACCAGAAGGTCCCGGGCAAGGGCCTGAAAGCGATCGAAGGCTGAGTTTGTTCAAGGAGGCTGTTTGGACCGGCCTCTTGCCCTATCGCGCGATCACGGTTACGACCCGTGCCACACGGGTGCAACCGACACGGAGAGCGACATGCGATTGGGCGGACGAATTGCCGGGGCCATTGAGGTGCTGGCGGATATCGAGACCCGCAGGCGCCCCGTCGCCGATGCCCTCAAGGATTGGGGCCTCGCCCATCGTTTCGCCGGTTCCGGCGATCGGGCCGCAATCGGCAATATCGTCTACGACGCATTGCGCATGCGGCTGTCGCATGCCTGGTTGATGGATGACGAAAGCCCCGCTGCGCTCGCCTACGCGGTCCTCATCCGGCAGTGGGGCCTGACGCTCGAGGCGCTCCAGGCCGAGTTCGCCGACGACCGTTTCGCCCCGCCGGCCTTGACCGAGGCGAACCTCTCCTCGCTCGCCTCCCGCAGTCTCGATGATGCACCCCCGCATGTGCAGGGGGACATACCCGACTGGATCCAGCCATCCTTCGAAGCCAATTTCGGCGAGGACTGGCTGGTCGAGGCCAAGGCGTTGGCCGACCGCCCGACCCTCGATCTGCGCGCCAATACGCTGAAGGCGAGCCAAGAAAAGGTCGTCAGGGCGTTGGAACGTTCGGCCGCGAAGCCTTCGCTCATCGCCCGCAACGGCATCCGGATTGCCGCCGGCGAGGGAGCGTCCCGCCTGCCCAACGTCACCGCCGAGCTTTCGTTCCAGAAGGGTTGGTTCGAAGTCCAGGATGAAGGCTCGCAGATCGTCGCCGATCTCGTGCAGCCGGGCGAACACGACCAGGTCCTCGACTATTGCGCGGGCGGCGGCGGCAAGACGCTCGCCATGTCGGCCGCCATGCACAACAAGGGCCAGATCCACGCCTATGACGCCGACCGCAAGCGACTGGCGCCGATCATCGAGCGGCTGCGGCGCGCGGGCACCCGCAATGTGCAGGTGCATGACGATGCGCGCCAGCTCAACGCCCTGAAGGGCAAGCTCGATGCGGTCCTGGTCGACGCCCCCTGCACCGGCACCGGCACCTGGCGCCGCCGTCCGGACACCAAGTGGCGGCTGACCCCGAAAAACCTCGACGAGCGCATTGCCCAGCAGCAGGAGGCGCTTTCGGAAGCCGCCGTCTTCGTGAAGCCGGGCGGCGCGCTGCTTTATGTCACCTGCTCCATCCTGCCGGAGGAGAACGATGCCCAGGTTTCTCGTTTCTGCGCCGAAAACCCGGAGTTTTCGATTGCGCCGGCCGCGGCGCGCTGGGATGAGATTTTCGGGAAGGACGCACCGCGGCCACGCTCGAAAGATGCACTAACCGTCACGCTTACGCCGGCAAGTACCGATACTGACGGATTCTTTTTCTGTCGCATGCAACGCAAAGTTTGAGTGCGTGCGGACCGAGATCAAAGTCGAGCTCTACTTTCAAATTATTCTAAACTAGATAGTTTGACACCAGTTTCCAATTGCGCGATGAACCCTTTGACGGCCGGGGAGAGATCCGGGCCGTGAAGGAGAGGGACATGATCCGCAAGACCGTTCTTGGCGCCGCCCTGGCGCTTTTCGCTGCCTCCGCGACGTTCGTCGTGACCGAGGCTGAGGCGGCCACCACATCCGCCGCCGTCCTCAAGCATTATGCCGAACTGGCACATGCGAAATACGAGGATTCGCTGACGACCGCGCAGGCGCTCGACAAGGCGGTCAACGCGCTGATCGCCAAGCCCAGCGAAGAGACGCTCAAGGCTGCCAAGGACGCCTGGATCGCCGCCCGCGTTCCCTACCAGCAGACGGAAGTCTACCGTTTCGGCAACCCGATCGTCGATGATTGGGAAGGCAAGGTGAATGCCTGGCCGCTCGATGAAGGCCTGATCGACTATGTCGATGCCTCCTACGGCACCGAGAGCGACGAGAACGCGCTCTATACCGCAAACGTCATCGCCAATCCTAAGATCAAGGTCAACGGCAAGACGCTCAACCTTTCGAAGTTCGACGCCAAGACGCTGCGCAGCCTCAACGAGGCCGGCGAGATCGAGGCGAATGTCGCGACCGGCTACCACGTCATCGAATTCCTGCTCTGGGGCCAGGACCTGAACGGCACCGGACCGGGCGCCGGTAAGCGCTCCTACACGGACTACGACAAGGCCAATTGCACCAACGGCCATTGCGACCGCCGCGCCGAATACCTGAAGGCCGCCTCCGCCCTGCTGGTCTCCGACCTCAAGGACATGGTTGTCGCCTGGGCACCGAAGGGCAAGGCAACCAGGAACGTCGAGGCCAATTCCAAGAAGGGCCTGACCGCCATCCTGACCGGCATGGGTTCGCTCTCCTATGGCGAGCTTGCCGGCGAACGCATGAAGCTCGGCCTTTTGCTGCACGATCCGGAAGAGGAGCATGACTGCTTCTCCGACAACACCTACAACTCGCATCTCAACGACGCGATCGGCATCAAGTCGGCCTATACGGGCGAATACACCCGCGTCGATGGCACGAAGATGACGGGCCCGTCGCTCTCCGAACTGGTTGCGGCGACCGACAAGTCGCTCGACACCGAAATGCTCGGCAAGCTGGACGCGACGCTCGCCGCCATGAACGCCATGGCCGACCGCGCCAAGAAGGTCGAGGCTTACGACCAGATGATTGGCGAAGGCAACAAAGAGGGCAACGCGGTCGTCCAGAAGGCGATCGACGGCCTGATCGACCAGAGCAAGAGCGTCGAGCGCGTCATTGCGTCGCTGAAGCTTGGCAAAGTAGAGCTTGAAGGTTCCGACAGCCTCGATAATCCTGACGCCGTCTTCAAATAAGCAACGAAAAGGCGGGCCGCGGCTGACCTTCAGCCTGCGGCCCGATTTCCCATGAGAACGCCCAAGTCCTTCGTCTTCCTGTTGCCGATCCTGTCGGGCGCTCTCCTTCTCACGCCGCTGATCGCCACAGGCGGCGATGCCCTTTACCCGGCCATCCGCACGGATCTCAATCCGAAGGACCAGAAGCGCGTCGAGAGCGTCACCCGCCCGACGACGGATTTTTCCAAGCCCGAACAGTTCGAGACCATGTCCGGCGGCGCCGCGACCAGCCGCGCCGATGTCAATGGCGACGCCTTCTCGCATTTCTCCGCCAACCTCACCTTCGAGGAAGAAGGGACGTTCAAACTCGGCAACGCGCTGTTCACGAAGCTGTGGGTCTCGGCCCCCTCCTCGACGCAGGCGTCCGACGGGCTTGGGCCCCTCTTCAACGCCCGCGCCTGCCAGAGCTGCCACCTGAAGGACGGCCGCGGCCATCCTCCGGAAGGCGGTGCCGACGCGACTTCCATGTTCTTCCGGCTCGCCCGTCCGGCGCGAACCGACGAGGAACGGGAGGCCATCTCGGATTATCAGAAGCTCAATTTTCCTGACGCAACCTATGGCGAGCAGTTGCAGGACCTCGCGGTACCGGGCCTTGCAGCCGAAGGCCGGATGAAGATTTCCTACGAGGAGATCCCGGTCAGGCTCGGTGATGGCGAAATCGTCAACCTGCGCAAGCCGGCCTATTCGGTTGCCGACCTCGGTTACGGCGCGATGGAGGGCGACGTGACGCTGTCGCCACGCATCGCCCCGCCGATGATCGGCATGGGCCTCATCCAGGCTATCCACGATGCCGACATTCTCGCCAAGGCCGACCCGGACGACAAGGATGGCGACGGGATTTCCGGCAAGCCGGCCATGGTCCGAGACCACAAGACCGGCGAACTGAAGCTCGGCCGCTTCGGCTTCAAGGCGCAGAATGCCTCGGTCCGCGACCAGAGCTCGGCCGCCTTTGCCGGTGACCTCGGCATCTCGACCCCTGACAATCCGTTCGACCACGGCGACTGCACCAAGGCGGAAGCCGCATGCCTCGCCATGCCGACCGGCGTGCAGCAGCGGCTGGGGCCAGTCGAAGCGCCCGATCCGGTCCTGCCACTGGTTACCTTCTATTCCGAGAACCTGGCCGTGCCGGCCCGCCGCGAAATCGGCGACAGGACGGTGCTGAGGGGCAAGGAGATTTTCTACCAGTCCGGCTGCACCGCCTGCCACACGCCGAAATTCGTGACCAGCCGCGATGCCGGCAACAAGGCGCATGCCTTCCAGCTCATCTGGCCCTATTCGGACTTCCTGCTGCACGACATGGGCGAAGGCCTTGCCGACGGCCAGCCGGTGGGCGTCGCAGGCGGCAGCGAATGGCGCACCCAGCCGCTCTGGGGCATTGGCCTTACCGAAACCGTCAACGCCCATACGTTCTTCCTGCATGACGGCCGGGCGCGAAACCTCACAGAAGCCGTTCTCTGGCATGGCGGGGAGGCGCAGAAGGCCCGCGATGCCTTCGCCGCACTTTCCAAACAGGACCGTGCCGCCCTGCTCAGATTTGTGGAGTCACTTTGATGCGCAAAATCCTCCTTGCCGGACTCGTCTCGCTGATCCCCGTCGCGGCTCTCGCGCAGGAGAGCGATGCCGCTCCCACCGTGGATCTGCCGATGGCCGAGGTCACCAAGGTGATGACGGCGGCGGTCGACGGGTTCATCCGGCCGGGTTACGACGCCTTCCACGAATCCGCAGGCAGGATGACGACCGCGATGAAGGCGCTCTGCGAGGCGCCCTCCAGGACGAGTTACGATGCCGCGAAAAGCGCCTTCCGCGATGCGGCGGTGAGCTGGGCGCATATCGAAGTGGTCCGCGTCGGGCCGGTCATCGAGCAGAACCGCTTCGAACGCATTCTCTTTTATCCCGACCGCAAGAGCACGGGACTGAAGCAGGTGCAATCGGTCCTGTCCAAGGTCGATGAGACTGCCACCGATCCCGCCACGCTCGGCACCAAGAGCGTCGCCATGCAAGGTTTCGGCGCACTCGAATATGTGCTTTCGGGTACGGGATCCGACGAGCTTCTGAAGGCGAAGAACAGTTATCGCTGCCGTTATGGCACGGCCATCGCCGGCAATATCGCCAATGTCGCCAAGGAACTTTCCGACATCTGGGATGCGCCCGACGGCATCCAGAAGGCCTGGGAACAGCCGGGGCCGGACAATCCGGATTTCCGCACCGGCGGCGAGGCGATCACGGCGCTGCTCGGCATTCTCGTGCACGGCGCCGAAGCGGTGCGCGACCAGCGGATCGAGACCTTCTACAAGGGGGCCGACAAGGCGAAATTCCCGAAACAGGCACTGTTCTGGCGCTCGGAAAACACCTGGCCGACCATCAAGGGCAATCTCGAAGGCCTTTCCGCCCTGCTGGAGACGTCCGGCATGGTCGCGCTTCTCAAGGAAAAGGACCGACCGATCGTCGCCGCCACCCAGGCGCAGCTCAAGTCGATGATCGAGCTTTCGGCGAAGATCACGCCCGACCTCGAAAGGGCGGTCGAAAATGCTGCTGAGCGCAAGAAGCTCGATACGCTGCTGGCCGACGGAAAGGACGTCATCGCCAAGCTGAACGACGGTTACGGCGGCGCGATCGGCCTCAGTTCCGGCTTCTCCTTCGCGGATGGCGACTAAGACCATGTGGCGCGGCGAGGCCATCGACCGGCGCGGTTTCCTGAAGGCGGCGGGGATCACCTTCACCGCCGCGCTTTCGCCGCGTTCGCTGATGGCGCTAGAACGGGCCGATGCTGTTTATGCCTCCGGTTTTCGCGCCCCGGACGGCTCGTTCGGTGTCGCCACCGTCTCGGAACGTGGCGAGATCATCGACCGCGTCGCGCTTCCCGCCCGCGCCCACGGTTTGGCCTATAGCGCGGCCACAGGCCGCACCGTCGCCTTCGCCCGCCGCCCGGGCACGTTTGCCATGGTGTTCGACCCATCGCGGCAAGCCGAGCCGGTGATGATCACCTCGCCGGAAGGGCGGCACTTCTACGGACACGGCCATTTCTCGCCGGATGGAACGCGGCTCTATGCCAGCGAGAACGATTTCGACGGTAATCGCGGCATGATCGGCGTCTACGAAGCCCGCGACAAATTCCGCCGCATCGGCGAGTTCGACGCCCATGGCATCGGCACCCATGACATGACCGTTTCCGATGACGGCAGGCTGCTGGTCGTCGCCAATGGCGGCATCGAGACCCATCCGGATTTCGGCCGCGCCAAGCTGAATGTCGATCGCATGGACCCCTCGCTGGTGCTGCTCGATGCGAAGACCGGCGCCCTCATCCAGCGGCACCGCCTGCCCTCCTCGCTGAAGCAGCTCTCCACCCGCCATCTCGACATTGCAGAAAACGGCCAAATCTGGTTCGCCTGCCAGTGGGAAGGGGCGCGCAACGCCCTGCCCCCGCTTGCTGGCTGGTTTTCCAAGGGCGAGGACCTGTCCTTTGTCTCACTGCCCGAGGAAACGACGGTCCGGCTGAGCAACTATGTCGGCGCCATTGCCATCAACCGCCGCGACGGCGTCGTCGGCCTCACCTCGCCGGTCGGCGGGGCCGCCGTGACGCTGGACGCCAAAACCGGGGCGGTGGTGAAGGAAGAGGCCGTCCGCGAGGCCGCCGGCGTTGCGCCGGCCGCGCATGGCATCGCTGTTTCCTCCTATGACGGGCAGTTCAACGGCACCCGCAGCAAGGTTGCCTGGGACCAGCATATCGTCCGGCTGGACTGACCTTTTCCCGCTGCCGAAGCGCCCTAGTTGGGGCCGCATGACCAAAACTGTCGTTACGATCCTCTTCATCGTCGCCTGCGTCGCACTCGGCGCCTTGAGCGGCGCAAGCAACCAGCCCGGCCAATGGTATCAGTCTCTCGACAAGCCATTCTTCAATCCGCCAGGCTGGATCTTCGCGCCGGTGTGGACGTTCCTCTACATCCTGATCGGCGTCGCGCTTTCCGCGACCTGGTATGACGAGAACAACGGCCGCCGCCTCGTTCTCTTTGCCATCCAGGCGGTCCTCAACCTTCTGTGGTCGCCAGCCTTCTTCGGCCTGCAGAGCCCGGTTCTCGGCCTGGTAATCATTGTGCCGTTGCTCGTCTCGATCCTGCTGTTCATCGCCGCAAGCTGGCGGGAAAATCGTACCGCCGCATGGCTTTTCGTGCCCTATGCTCTGTGGGTCGCCTTCGCGACGCTCCTCAACCTGTCGATCGTTCTCCTGAATTAAGCACGTGCCATCCGATGGCTTGCCGAACACCCTCCGCCATGCCAATTTCGCAACTGCGAAAGGGATGGGACATGAACGGGAAAGATACCGGTGACTTCCGCGAACGGGTGCGCCAAAGCTTTGGCCGACAGGGCGCGATGGCGATGCTCGGCGCCGAGCTGACACGCGTCGAACAGGCGATGGTCGAGATCGAGTTGCCTTTCGACATCAAGCTCACCCAGCAGCACGGTTTCCTGCATGCCGGCGTGATTTCCGCGGCGCTCGATGCGGCCTGCGGTTATGCCGCCTATACGGTGATCGAGCCGGATGCCTCGATCCTGACCATCGAATTCAAGGTGAACCTGATGTCTCCCGGCCGCGGTGATCGCTTCCTGTTCCGCGGCGAAATCACCAAGCCGGGTTCGACCATCATCGTCGCCGATGGCCGCGCCTATGCGATCGGCGACGGCCCCGCCAAACTGATCGCTTCCATGACCGGCACCATGATGGTGATCCGGGGCCGAGAGGACGTAACCGGATGACTTCTCAACTTCCCCTCGGCGAACCGAGCCTTGCGGGCGGCAAGTCCATACTCTTCGTGATGGCGGTCGATGCCGAATACGGCCCGGCACTCAAATCCCGCATCAAGCCGCTGATGACCGGCGTCGGCCCGGTCGAGGCAGCCGTCGTGCTTTCCCATGCGCTGACGAGGCTCGAAGCAACGGGCGACCTGCCCGATCTCGTCGTCTCGCTCGGCTCGGCCGGCTCGCGCAATCTCGAGCAGACGGAAATCTACCAGGCCTCGTCGGTCGCCTATCGCGACATGGACGCCTCGCCGCTCGGCTTCGAGAAGGGCCACACGCCGTTCCTCGACCATCCGGCGATCATGCCGCTTTCCCTGCGCATCCCCGGCGTCAGGGAAGCTTCGCTGTCGACCGGCGGCAATATCGTCTCAGGCGCCGCCTACGATCTCGTCGGCGCCGACATGGTCGACATGGAGACGTTTGCGGTGCTGCGCTGCTGCCAGCTTTTCGGCCTGCCGCTGATCGGCCTGCGCGGCATTTCAGACGGCAAGGAGGAACTGAAGCATGTCGGCGACTGGACGGAATATCTGCACGTGATCGACAAGAAGCTGGCGGATGCGGTCGACAGCCTGTTCGAAGGCCTGGAGGACGGCGCCATCGCCCTTTGAGACCGTGATTTTCGCCTCATTCCCCGTTGCCAGAAAGGGGAAGTTTCTTTAAAGGCTCGGCATGACCCAGATAGCTCATCCCGACAGCATCCTCATCATCGATTTCGGCAGCCAGGTGACGCAGCTCATCGCGCGTCGCATCCGCGAAGCGGGCGTCTACTGCGAAATCCACCCCTTCCAGAACGCAGCCGCCGCGTTCGAGAAACTTCAGCCGAAGGGCGTGATCTTCTCGGGCGGCCCGGCTTCGGTGACCACCGAAGGCAGCCCGCGCGCACCGCAGGCGGTGTTCGACAGCGGCGTTCCGATCCTTGGCATCTGCTACGGTCAGCAGACGCTTGCGACCCAGCTCGGCGGTGTCGTCGAAGGCGGGCACGCGGCCGAATTCGGCCGCGCCGATGTGGAGATCAAGGCCAACAGCCCGCTGTTCGAAGGTTTCTGGGAAGTCGGCGGCCGGTATCCGGTCTGGATGAGCCATGGCGACCGCGTCACCCAGCTTCCGGACGGCTTCGAGGTCATCGCGACTTCCGAAAATGCGCCTTTTGCGATCGCGGCCGACGAGAGCCGGCACTATTACACCACCATGTTCCACCCGGAAGTGGTGCATACGCCCGACGGCGCCAAGCTGCTTTCCAATTTCGTGCACAAGATCGTCGGGCTGAAGTCCGACTGGACGATGTCGGCCTATCGTGCCGAAATGATCCGCAAGATCCGCGAACAGGTCGGCAAGGAGCAAGTGATCTGCGGCTTGTCCGGCGGCGTCGATTCCTCCGTCGCCGCCGTGCTGATCCACGAAGCGGTCGGCGACCAGCTGACCTGCATCTATGTCGATCACGGCCTGATGCGCCAGGGCGAGACTGAGCAGGTCGTCGGCATGTTCCGCGACAACTACAACATCCCGCTCGTTCATGTGGACGCGTCCGACCTTTTCCTGACGCAGCTTGCAGGCGTCAGCGACCCGGAAGTGAAGCGCAAGACGATCGGCCGGCTGTTCATCGAGGTGTTCGAGGCGGAAGCCGCCAAGATCGCCACCGACGGCAAGGGTTCTCCGGCGTTTCTGGCCCAAGGCACGCTCTATCCGGACGTGATCGAAAGCGTTTCCTTCTCCGGCGGCCCGTCGGTGACGATCAAGAGCCACCACAATGTCGGCGGCCTGCCCGAGCGCATGAACATGAAGCTCGTCGAGCCGCTGCGCGAACTCTTCAAGGACGAAGTGCGCGCGCTCGGCCGCGAGCTCGGCCTGCCGGACAGCTTTATCGGCCGTCACCCGTTCCCGGGTCCAGGCCTTGCAATCCGCTGCCCTGGCGCCGTCACCAAGGAAAAGCTCGACATCCTGCGCAAGGCGGATGCGATCTATCTCGACGAGATCCGCAAGGCCGGCCTCTACGACACGATCTGGCAGGCGTTCGCCGTGCTCCTGCCGGTGCAGACCGTCGGGGTGATGGGCGATTACCGCACCTACGATTTCGTCTGCGCACTGCGTGCCGTCACCTCCGTCGACGGCATGACGGCCGATTTCTACCCCTACGACATGAACTTCCTCGGCCGCACGGCGACCCGCATCATCAACGAAGTCCGCGGCATCAACCGGGTCGTCTATGACGTGACCTCGAAGCCGCCCGGCACAATCGAGTGGGAATGATTTTTACCTACCCTTCGGCGGTGTAGGTACGTCTGACGGACCTCGCCCATATTGATCGTGATGAAATTTGAAAGTGCCGTCGGGGGAATGAGGCTCCTGACGGTATTTTTTTTGGCATGTTTCAGAATCCCAGCGATTGCTGTGCCGGTTCCGGCGGCGTCAGGCGTACGCCTTCCAGTTCCAGCATGCGGGTCTTCGACGTCGATCCGCCGGGCGCCGAAAAGCCGCCGATCTTGCCGCCGGCAGCTAGCACGCGATGGCATGGGATGATCAGTGCCACCGGATTTTTCGCCATCGCCTGGCCGACATCGCGGGCGGCTTCAGGACCGGCGCCGAGTTCCCTGGCGATCGCGCCGTAGGTGGTCGTATGCCCCCAGCCGATCCGGCGGGCGGCGGCATAGATCTGCCTGAAGAAATCGTCCTGGCCTTCGAGATCAACCGTGACCTTGGAGAAATCGACTTCTTCGCCCGCAAAGTAACGTTTTACGGCGTCTATTGCTTCGAGCACCTCGGCCGGCGGCCTGCCCGGTTCGGCTTCAGGCAACCGGCGCAGGAGCAGCTTCTCGGTCGAATCCGCGCTGTTGGTCGGGAGCTGGAAACGGGTGATTCCGACGTTATTCCAGGCGATGCCGCAGAAGCCGCGGCCGGTTTCGAAAACCAGGTATTGATGGGTTGCCATGAGGAAAACCTCCGCATTTCGACTGACTTTAAAATCATGCCTACAGGCCGTGGATTCAACCCGTTTTCCTGCCTGCAGCAGCGTATTTCTCACATAATTATTGGCTGAGCTTTCACGGGCGGCCCCCGATTTTCCGGCTGAGCGGATCGCCGCCATTTGCGGCCCCACGCGCGATTGACGGCTGGGAGGCTGAACGTGTGCCGGCGGCTGCCGTCCGCCATGCGGATTAACCATGATTGCAATTGTTCTGCATTTGTTCTTTACTCTCCCGAGCAGTCCCGCTAGGTTCGATTCAACGGCATGAGGTCGCACTACTATGATGGTAGCAAGATGAGCTTGCGCAAGCACGCTGGCCAGCCTTCGCTCCCCTTTGGCGAAGGCTGGCTTCCCAAAGCGACGCCGGCTCGGCGCAAGAGCAAGCTGATGTTCGTGTTGAAGCCGTCGGCACCCGTTGGTCTCGTCATGCATGGCGACGCGACGATCCACGCGGCGAACGAGAATACCCGCGATGCCTATCCCGCCGCTCTTCTCCATATGAGCCTGCTCTGCATGGAACAGTTCGAAGAACCGCCCACGCCGCTCATCGAAGCCGCCAAAATTGTCGCGGCCGGGCTCCAGGCGAGACCCGTGCCGATCACGCTCGACAGCAGCGCCCTGTTCGGAGGCAACCGTCATCTCGCCCTCTATCGCGCCAGGGGCAATCCGGTGGTCAACCAGTTCGCCCAGATGCTGCGCCGCGCGCTTGCCCGTCACAACCTTCCGAATGTCTGGAGGGCGGACGCCGCACCGCATGTGACGCTGATCTATGGCTGCGGACGCATAGAACCCATGCCCATCGAACGGAACTATGCGTGGATCGCCGGCGAGTTCATGCTGGTCTACAGCCACCATGGCGAGACGCGGCATGAGGAGTTCGGACGATGGAGCTTTGATCCGAACGCTCCTGCCTATCCGACGCGGCCGGAACAGCTCCGCATGATGATCTGAAAGAATTTCGCGGGGCGAGTCGGATCGGCGGGCGCCTTGGCGTCCTATGGCCGGTCGCCCATTTGAGGAGAGAAAAATGGCCATCCAGAAGCATAAAATCGTCCCGCATCTCTGGTTCGACAACAACGCGGAAGAAGCCGTCAATTTCTATGTCTCGGTATTCGACAATTCGAGGATCACCGATGTCTCGCGTTATGGCGATGCCGCTCTCGGGCTCAAGGGTTCGGTGATGGCGATGGGCTTCGAGCTCGAGGGCCAGAATTTTGCGGCGATCAACGGTGGACCCTGGGCTAAATTCAACGGCGCGGTTTCGTTCCTTGTTCATTGCGAGACGCAGGACGAGATCGACCACTATTACGACAAGCTCGTCGAGGGTGGCCAGCAACAGCCCTGCGGCTGGCTGACGGATCGTTTCGGACTTGTCTGGCAGGTCAGTTACGCGAGGATGCCGAAGATGCTGACGGATAGCGATAGCGCCCGCGCCCATCGCGTCATGCAGGCCATGTTCTCGATGAAGAAGATCTATATTGCCGAACTGGACGCGGCCTACGCGGGGTAACGCATGCCGCCTCCCGATATCAGACCTTGATCGCGAGACGCAGCCCGCCCCAATGGCGTCCGTTGACGGTGATCGGGGCAGAAATGTCCTTCATCAGCACAAACTCACCGCCGCCCATGTCGCGACGGTAGGTCTGCAGCAGAAAGGGCTCCTTGTTGCGGCCGGCCGCCAGGCCCACGCGGTCATTGAAGATGCGCCGGTTGCGGCAGTTGGCGGTATTCCAGGTCACGTCGCCCGGACGCTGGCGCTGCGAGAATTTTCGATTGTGGGTCGGCAGGTAACCGTTTTCATCTATGGCGGCGCAGAACGCCACCTGGGCGTCGCCTTCGGTTGCCCGTTCCTGGATAGGCGGCAGCACGGTATCGGTGAATTCCGTGAAGCGCGTCATGTACTGGACAGGATCGCTACCGGGGATCGCAACATATTGCCGGTCGAACAATGCCCCAAGATCGATGCGGCCGGATTTTACACCCGCCTCGAAGGCGGACGAAACCTCGGCGGCATAGGCCATCACGGCACGGATATGGGGAGCGTCCGGGGTCTCGATGCCGGCGCTCGCCGTCGTCTGGATCATCCGCTCGGAAATCGTCACCACCTCTCCGACGCGGGACGAGGTCTGCTGCAATTGATCATTGGATTTCAGGATCGCGCTTGCCGCGGACGCTATCGACGAGGCAAACTCGCCGCATTGCCTGTCGACCGTTTCGGTCGTTCCGGCGAGCGAGGACGCCTTGTCGAGGATCTGGGTCATGACGCCTTCGACGCCCTTGAATGACCCCTGAACCTTCATCGCGGTCGTCTTGACGCCCTCGGCCGACTGGCTGGCGCCTTCGCCGGCCATTACCAGCTTGTCGATGCGGCTGTTCAATTGGTCGAGCGTGGTCTGGATCGAACTGGTGGTCTGGGAGGTTTGCAGCGACAGCGCGCGTACCTCCGCGGCGACCACGGCGAAACCCTTGCCGGCTTCGCCCGCACGTGCCGCCTCGATCGCGGCATTCAGTGCCAGAAGGTTCGTCTGCCGGGCGATCATGCCGATCGCGTCTGCCAGACGCCCGACATCTCCGAGCGCCGTTGAAAACAGCTTGATCTCGGCGCCGATCTCCTGCGACGCATGCACCATGTGATCGATCGCAGTGATCGAGCCGGAAAGCTGTTCGGCCTGTTCGCCGAGCACCTTGCGCGCATTTGCCGTCAGCTTGTCGGATTCCTGAAGGGAGCGGGCAACGTGGCCGTTGGCGTCCGCGATCGATTGGGCGGACTGGGTCAGGCGGCCAAGCAAGGTCGCGTGTGCTGAGGATTGCGCGGCCGTATCCTGGATGGCACCGGCGATATCGACCAGGTGAAGGCCGAGCGCGGAAGCCTCGTTCGCCAGTTTGGCGACGGACCGCTTCAACACCTCGCCGTCGACAGACACGGGCCCCGACGGCGCTTCTTCCCTGACAATCTGCCCGACCAAATCCACATCTCCCGGAATATTAGGAGAATATAGGATGGCATGGTTAACGGACAGTTTCCGCGAGTACTTTGCAAAGCCTTATACTTAAGGCTGAGACGCGGTCACCTTCCCAGCCAGGCAAGGCCGGGAAAGATCGATTAGCCGAGACGATCGAAAGCCTTCGGGTCGATGCCGAGGGTGGTCAGGTCGCGGCTGGTCGGGCGGCGGTGGTTTTCAACGGCAGCCGAAACCGAGATTGCGGCGCTCATCACTGCGAAGGCGCGGCCAATGGCGCTGCCACGGATTTTCTTCTGTACGGACATGTGAAACTCTCCTTTTTCGTTCTGCTAAAATATGATGCCTGTGCTGTTTTTGTGCAATGCACAACGGAACAGGGGAGCCATGCAACTGTCACATAACAACCGTTAACTACGCCGAGAGGCTTGCACGGCAAGGGGTGCACTTGGTATCGGTCGGGCCGAGATGAAGAGGCTTCGATGGCAATCACGATCTACGGCATCAAGAACTGCGACACGATGAAGAAGGCGCGCGACTGGCTCGACCGCAAGGGCGTCACTTACACCTTTCACGACTACAAGGCCGAGGGCATCGACCGTGCTCATCTCGATACCTGGACGGATCGCGCTGGCTGGGAGATCGTGCTCAACCGCGCCGGCACGACCTTCAAGAAACTCGACGAAGCCGACAAGACGAACCTCGACCGTGAGAGGGCGATCACGCTGATGCTCGCCCAGCCCTCGATGATCAAGCGGCCGGTCCTGGAGGCGGACGGAAAGCTGATCGTCGGTTTCAAGCCGGAGGTTTACGAAGAGGAAATCGGCTGATCCGTTGACAGAGAGATGATAGCATATATGCTATCACTTCATGAAAGTCGTCATCGACACGAACATATTCGTATCTGCCATCATGAATGCGGAGGGCGCCCCCCGTCAGGTCGTCAGGCTTTGCTTGCTTGAACAGATTACTCCGTTGATGGCGAATGCGCTTTTTTCCGAATATGAAGATGTCTGCCATCGCGACGACCTTTTCGGCCGTGCACCCCTTTCCGCTGAGGAGAGAACCGAACTGCTGGATGCCTTTTTGTCATGCTGCCAATGGGTGCCTATCTATTTTCTCTGGCGGCCCAACCTTCGTGATGAGGCGGATAACCATGTCATGGAACTGGCGGTCGGCGGCGGTGCGGAGGTCATCATAACAGCGAACAAGCGGGGCTTCGCCCAGGCAGAGCTCGCGTTTCCGAAACTGAAGATCTTCACCGCTGGTGAGTTTCTGACTTGGAGAAAGAAGACATGAGCACTTTGACTATCCGGCTTCCTTCCGATCAGCATGAACGCCTCAAAGCACTGGCCGCATCACGGGGGACCAGCATCAATAAGCTTTTCGAGGAATTCTCCTCGAGGGCGCTTGCTGAATTCGATATTGAGACCCGTTTTCGCCTGCGTGCTGCGAAAGGGGACAAGAAACGCGGACTCGCCCTTCTGGACAAGCTCGACCGTGTCCATTCGCAGCCCGATCGGTAACCAGCGATGTCCAAGACAACCCGTGCCACCCAGATGCTCGAGAAGGCTGGCGTCGCCTTTGCCACCGTCACCTACGACTACGATCCGAATGCGGACCGGATCGGGATGCAGGCGGCGGAAGCGATCGGCGAGGAACCGCGCCGTGTCTTGAAGACGCTGATGGCGGAGGTGGACGGCAGGGCGGTCTGCGTCGTGGTGCCGTCGGATCACGAGGTTTCGATGAAGAAGCTCGCAGCCGCGTTCGGTGGCAAATCCGCGAGCATGATGAAGCCCGCCGATGCGGAACGGGCGACGGGTTATCATGTCGGCGGCATCAGCCCCTTCGGCCAGAAGAAACTCGTGCCGACCGCGATCGAGATCACCGCGCTCGACGAGCCGCATGTCTTCATCAATGGCGGCCAGCGCGGATTGCAGGTGCGGCTTGATCCCAAGGCAGCCCGCGATACCCTGAAGGCGGTCGCGGCGCCGCTGGTGGCGTGAAATCATGAGTGAGATGACCTCGACGCTTCGAATTCTCGAACCCTATCCCGGCATCTTTGCCTATTATGACGGGCGGGTATCGGGCAAACGCTTGCATTCGAAAAGCCCAAACTGGCTGGACGACGGCGCCTATTCGCTCGGCGTCGCCTCCTATGCCATCGTCGATCAGGACGAGGCGCTGGTCTATGACACGCATATCTCGCTCGACCATGCTAAAGCGATCCGCACGCATCTGGAAGCGCTTGGCGTCACCAAGATCCGCGTCGTGCTCAGCCACTGGCACAAGGATCATATCGCTGGAAACGCCATCTTTTCCGATTGCGAGATCATCGCGCTGACGCTGACGGCGGAAAAGCTGGAAGAGAACCGCCGGAAGATCGAAAACGCCAACCCGCCGATCTCACCGCTCGTCATGCCGACCACCCTGTTTGATGGCAGGTTGGACCTGACGATCGGCTCCCGCCGGATCGAACTGCACCATTTCGCCATCCACAGCGCCGACGGTAACGTGGTCTGGATGCCGGACGAACGGCTTCTGCTCGCCGGGGACACGCTGGAAGACACCGTCACCTATATTTCGGAAGCCGCCGAGATCGGCACGCATATCGCCGAACTCGCACGGATGGCCTCCTGGCCGATCGCAAAAATCCTGCCGGCGCATGGCGATGCGGAGCGGATTGCGGCGGGCGGTTACGAGCCGGGCCTGATCGACGCCAACCGCGCCTATCTGCGCCGCATGGCGGGTGCCGTCGCCGCCGGTCAGGACATCGATCCTTCTCTGAGGTCATTCGCCGCGGAAGAGATCGCCTCGGGCGTGGTGCTTTATTTCGCGCCCTACGAAGAGGTTCATGCCGGCAACATAGCGGCGGTCAAGGCGGCGCTGCAGCGCTGAACGGCCAGATGCCGGTCAGGTCAAACCGTCATGGCCACTTTGCCGACCATTGCTTGAGAGCAGCCAGCGCCGGTGCCGGCCATCTGCGGATCGCCGGTCGCAGGATGATCTTCCGGCCCGCAGGCTTCCAGGCAAGATAGAGCTTTCTCGCCGAAATATCGGCGGCAATCAGCGCTTCAGCCTCGGTGCACATATGCGGCCTGCAGGCTTCGCCGATGTAAAAGCCGTTTCTGAACGCTCCGGTGCCGGGTCCGGTGATGGAGCTCTCGAACTCCTGCCGATGCTCTCCCAGCATCATGTTTGCCGTATCCGCGATCGGGCCTATGCCGAGCAGTTCCGATGGGTGCCCCACCTTCTTCATGTCGTCCCAACCCATTGTCGCATTCGGCTGGAAGGCGACCTTGCCAGCCTCGGCGAAGCCTTTTTCGGGCGTCCACGTCCAGCGCAGGCTCGGCTGGCCGGCAACCGACTGCGTCGCAAGCAGAAGGTGGTCATCCTCTGTGGCGATCGAGGCAGCGCCGCGGCAATCGTCTATGGGCTCATCGACACGCGGCTCACCACCCTGCGGGAACGACACGACAAGGGGCGAACCCGGGCAGGCGTTGCCGCCATCCGAACTCACCACCACGACGAACGGTACACCTGCCACCAGGCCGACGTTCTCGATCAGCAGGAACCGGTTGGAATGGACCTGCCTGCCGTCGATCGTCAGTTTCTCCTCGTCGTCATCGGAGGCGATGACCACCTGATGATCGAACATGGTCGCCGCAAAGTCGGCCGAGAGACAAGCAGAGACCGAGGCGCCGAAGAGAGCGGCGCCCAGCAGGGCGATTTTCATGAACATGTATGCCTCAGCTTCAATTTTGCCCCAAACCTCTTTAAGTCTCTTCGATCACAGAAATCAGGTGAGGTCCAACATGACAATCGTGCCGAATTTTCAAACCGTCGTCGATCCTCAAAAGCTTGAAAAACTGGCGGAAGTTGCCATCAAAGTGGGCTTGCGCCTCGATAAGGGCCAGGATCTGGTGATAACGGCACCGCTTGCCGCCCTGCCGCTCGTGCGGCTCCTTACCAAACATGCCTACATGGCCGGCGCCGGCCTCGTCTCGACCTTCTATTCCGACGAAGAGACAACGCTTGCACGCTACGAATACGCATCCGACGCAAGCTTCGACAAGGCTTCCGACTGGCTCTACGAGGGCATGGCCAGGGCCTATGCCAACGGCGCCGCGCGGCTTGCCATCTCCGGCGACAACCCGATGATGCTGTCCGGCCAGGACCCCTCCAAGGTGGCGCGCGCCAACAAGGCCAATTCCATGGCCTACAAGCCGGCGCTCGAAAAGATCGCCAATTTCGACATCAACTGGAATATCGTCTCCTACCCCAACCCCTCCTGGGCCCGGCAGGTGTTCCCGGACGTTCCCGAAGACGTCGCGGTCGGCAAGCTGGCGAACGCCATCTTCGCCGCCTCGCGCGTCGATCTTGCCGATCCGATCTCGGCCTGGGCTGAGCACAACGCCAACCTCAAGAAGCGCTCGACCTGGCTCAACGGCGAGCGCTTTTCCGCGCTCCATTTCACCGGCCCGGGCACCGATCTCACGGTCGGCCTTGCCGACGGCCACGAATGGCATGGCGGCGCCTCGACCGCCAAGAACGGCATTACCTGCAACCCGAACATCCCGACCGAAGAAGTCTTCACCACGCCGCATGCGCTGAAGGTCGAGGGCCATGTCTCCAGCACCAAGCCGCTGTCGCACCAGGGCACGCTGATCGACAATATCCAGGTGAAGTTCGAGGGCGGCCGCATCATCGAGGCCAAGGCTTCGAAGGGCGAGGAAGTGCTGAACAAGGTGCTCGACACCGACGAAGGCGCCCGCCGGCTGGGGGAAGTGGCGCTGGTGCCGCATTCCTCGCCGATCTCCAAGAGCGGCATCCTGTTCTACAACACCCTGTTCGACGAAAACGCCTCCTGCCATATCGCGCTCGGCCAGTGCTATTCGAAATGCTTCCTCGACGGTGCTACGCTCAGCCAGGACCAGATCAAGGCACAGGGTGGCAATTCGAGCCTGATCCACATCGACTGGATGATCGGCTCCGACAAGGTCGATATCGACGGCGTCAGCGCCGACGGCTCCAAGGTGCCGGTGATGCGCAAGGGCGAGTGGGCCTGATAAGCTCATGATAAGCGGACCACATGTAGTTTTTAAACTACATGTGGTCCGTGTTCGAGCTCAGACAGACGGAAACGTTTCTGAAATGGCGCACGCGTCTGAAGGACGAGCGGGCTCGCGCACTGATAGCCTCGCGTCTGGACCGGCTCGCTTTCGGGCATGCTGGTGATGCGGCCCCCCGTTGGTGAGGTGTCAGCGAACTGCGCATTCACCACGGCCCGGGCTACCGCATCTACTTTCAGCAGCGTGGCAAT
The DNA here is from genome assembly GCF_964253725.1 of Neorhizobium sp. LjRoot104. Classification (NCBI taxonomy): domain Bacteria; kingdom Pseudomonadati; phylum Pseudomonadota; class Alphaproteobacteria; order Hyphomicrobiales; family Rhizobiaceae; genus Neorhizobium; species Neorhizobium sp. LjRoot104. The sequence continues at coordinate 4,439,227 of NZ_CAXURS020000001.1, read as the reverse complement.
GTCCTGATCGTTCTACTCTGTGGCGGCGACAAAAGCAGCCAGGCAAAGGACATCAAGGCTGCAAAGCGACTCGCGATGGAATGGAGTGAGTGATGGCTGAAAAACTGACCGCTTATGATCCAGCCGAAGACTTGGGCTCCGATCAGGCGATTGCGGCATTTATGGCCGAAGCTTTCGAGACGGAGGACGCGGCCTACATTGCGCATGCCTTGGGGGTGGTCGCCCGTGCCAAGGGGATGATGCAGATTGCCAAGGACACTGGCCTTTCCCGAGAGCAGCTCTACCGTTCCTTCAGCGCCACCGGCAACCCGACGCTCAAGACGACGATTGCGGTGATGAAATCGTTGGGGATCGAGTTGACCGCCAAGGTCCATTCCTGATTTCCCGGCAGAGTTGACTTTCCCTCTTTCACGGCAGGAAACTGATCTTGCCGGCACGCTCGATGTGTCGGCTCACGCTGATCAGGACAATCCGAAAAGAGGGAAACAGCATGCCCATTTCTCTTATGCGTCTGGCTGCACCGCTCGGCGCAGCACTTCTCGCCATTGCGCCCGTCACCAGCACCTCCGCCCAGGAGCCCGGTCTTTGGAAGGTCTATAACGAGACCCTCAAGGGTGCGAAATATGTGGACCTCACCCACACGATCACGCCGAATATCCCGGTCTGGGCGGGCTTCGGCAAATCGGCCTTCGGCCAGGCCGCGGCTGGCGTCGATCTGGAAGGTTATGCCAAGAAGGGCGACACCTTCACCTATGAGAAGCATGGTTTCGCCGCATCAACCTACAATCTCGCCACCGACCAGCTCGGTACGCAACTCGACCCGCCTGCCCATTGGGCTCCGGAATATGCGGCGATCGACGAACTTCCAGCCACCTATGCCGTGCGGCCGCTCGTGGTCGTCAATATCGAGGACAAGGTGAAGACCGATGCCGGCTATCACCTGCAGGTTTCCGACATCGCCGAATTCGAGAAGAAGAACGGCAGGATCCCCGAAGGCTCGGTGGTGTTCGTGCGCTCCGGCTGGTACAAGAAATGGCCGGATCCGTCGCTTTCCACAACGACGCCGTTTCCCGGCGTCAGCCTCGATGCGTTGAAATTCCTGCATCTGGAACGCAAGATCCTCTTTCACGGCCACGAACCGCTCGATACCGATACAACGCCGAACCTCGAAGGTGAGTATTGGCTGATGCACAATGGTTTCGCGCAGGCGGAAGGGGTGGCGAACCTCGACAAGGTACCGGAAACAGGTGCGCTGGTGGCGATCGGCTATCCGAAATTCGGCGGCGGTGTCGGCGGCTATGCCCGCTATATCGCAATATGCCCGCCGGACTGGCAATTCGGCGTGACGATCGGCTCGGTGCCGGAGGCGCCGCTTGCGAAATTCGACAAGCCGCTACATTTCGACGAGAAGGCGGGCATGCGGGTGCGCTGATTATCGCAAGGATTGGAGCGCGGCCTTGACGCGCTCCAGATGCCGCCCGCGCTTGTCTCCCGTGGTGCGGTCCATGTCGTGCAGCGCCAGCATGCGGAAATCGACCTTCCTGTTGCAGAACACGGCGATGCCGCGCCTGAGTTGGCGGCGCACGGGATCGCCCATGTAGAGCTTCACCACCCACCAGGGCGAACCGGTCGTCGTGAAAACCCGGAAATGGCGAATGTTGGTGAGCAGCGGGACGATCCTTCCGCCCGCCTTGTCGTGGCGGAAGGCGACGCCCGGCGCAAAGACCCTGTCGAAAAAACCCTTCAGCACCGCCGGCAGGTTGAACCACCATTGCGGAAAGACGAATATCAGCGCTTCGGCCTTCTGTAGCCGCTCTACCAGATCCGCCACCTCCGACGTGTCGTAGGGCACATCGAAATACCCGCGCCGTTCATGTTCCGTCAGCCGTGGATCGAAACCTTCCGCATAGAGATCGAGCAGGTCGACCGTGTGGCCGTTGCCTTCCAGGGTCTCGCGCGCCAAACCTGCCACCGAATGCGCAAAACTTTCCGCCAGCGGATGGGCAAGCACCAAGAGGACATGCATCAGAAGAGCGTGCCCTGTTTCGGCGCGTCCCCGCCCTGCTCCGGTTTCGACGTCCGCTTTTTTGGTTGAGGCGGCACGGCGGACGGAACCGCGGGATCGCCGCCCTCGCCGGTCACCGCCGCAATCCTTCCATCGGCGAATTCCACCGAGATCGCCATCCCTTCGCCGATGCCGGCAGCGCGCGTCAGCGGCCGGTCGTCCTCGCCGCGCACCACGGCAAAGCCGCGTTTCAGCACGTTCTTATAGGAGAGCGATTGCAGAACGCGATCCTGCGCGGTGATTGCCGCGCGGCCGCGTGTCAGCGCGTGCGAGATCGCCGTATCCGCATGACGGGCCATCGACGCCAGGTGCTGACGCTCGCGCTGCAACTGGCCGAGCAGCCTTGCGGGCAGCGCCGAAAGCGAGGCGCCCGCCTTGGCGACACGGTTGTTCTCCTTCAGCAATTGCCGCTCCAGGCAGCGGTCGCCGCGCATCAGCCGGTCGGCCAGCAATTGCCGCTGCTGGGCAAGGCGGTTGGTCAACAGTTCCAGCCGCAGTCCCGAAGAAGCCCGCTCAAACCCGCGGCGCTTGACCACCGTCGTGCGCTCCAGCCCGCGGCCGAGACCGGCTGCCGCCTCGTCGAAACGACGGCGCGGCAAAGCCAGCAACTGGTCGATGGACGGCAGCGCGCGGACAAGCGCCCGCACCGACTGGCGGCGCAGGTCCATCTGACGGCTGGCGGCGCCCCGCAGGCGGGCTGTCAGATTGGCGACCTGCGCCTGCATGTCCGCCTTGACCGGTACCGCCATTTCGGCGGCACCCGTCGGCGTCGGCGCGCGAACGTCGGCGGCGTGGTCGATCAGCGTCCAATCGGTCTCGTGGCCGACAGCCGATATCAGCGGGATCTGGCTTTCCGCGGCAGCGCGGACCACCGCCTCGTCGTTGAAACTCCAGAGGTCTTCGAGGCTGCCGCCGCCGCGCGCGACGATCAGCACGTCCGGCCGCCTGATCGGCCCGCCGGGCGACATCGCGTTGAAGCCACGGATCGCGGCGGCCACCTCGTCACCGGATCCCTCGCCCTGCACCTTGACCGGCCAGACGATGACATGCACCGGAAAACGGTCGGCAATACGGTGCAGGATATCGCGGATGACGGCGCCGGTCGGCGAGGTGACGACGCCGATAACCTGCGGCAGGAAGGGCAGAGGCCGCTTGCGGCCCTGGTCGAACAGGCCCTCGGCGCCCAGCCGGCGCCGGCGTTCTTCAAGCAGCGCCATCAGCGCGCCGGCACCGGCCGGCTCCAGGTTCTCGATGACGATCTGGTATTTCGAAGAGCCGGGGAACGTCGTGATCTTGCCCGTGGCGATCACTTCCATGCCCTCTTCAGGGCGGAATTTGATGCGCGGGAAGCTGCCCTTCCAGATCACGGCATCGATCCGGGCGCGGTCGTCCTTCAGCGAGAAATAGGCGTGACCGGAGGAATGCTGGCCGCGATAACCGGAAATCTCGCCACGCACGCGCACGTGGTCGAACGCGTTCTCCACCGTGCGCTTGATCGAGCCGGACAGTTCCGACACCGAAAACTCGGTGAGGTTCGTGGGCGAATCGTTGTCGAGCAAACTGGTCATCCCTTTCTTCTAAAGGAAGAGCGCGGCGATTTCACCATTTCCAGACGGCGAAAGCGGGGAAGATACGGCCCCCAAACGGCGGCTTCGAGAGGCCCGTCCGACAATGCGTTGGGAACCTAACCGTTCGCCGCTCCGCAGCCAAGCATTTGACGCTGCATCTTTTCTTTTGCCGGACACGCCACATTTCCATCTCTGGGAGAAACCGGATACCTGCGGGTACCGCGCTTTTTTAAGCCCCGCATTTTCCCCGCTGGAGAGAGGAGAGCGACAATGACGGCGAGCGATATTCAAGGAGATTTCGTCCATGCCCGACCGTTTTGCCAATACCCAAGCCTCGCTTTCCGGCCCAGCCTCCTCCGGATTTGCGATCACGCCCAGCGACAGCGCAGACCTGCCGGAGACGACGCGCGCGCTCTATGTGGGGACCGGCGGCCATCTGTCCGTCCGCATGCTGTCCGGCGAGACGCTGACGCTTTCGAACGTAGCGGCTGGCGGCCTGCTTCCGTTGCGGGTGACCCGCGTGTTTGCGACCGGCACGACGGCGGTGGCGATCGCTGGCCTCGTTTGAGGGAAACGGTGGGCAGCGATGCGGCGTGAACTTCTGCTGCTCCGCTTCGAGGACCGACCGCAAGCCGTATCCGTGCTCGGCGAGATCGGCATTGCCTTCGATGTCGTCTCGGGTGACGGCATCATCCGCAAGCCGACGGGAGAAACAGCCGAATTCGAGGGCGAGGTCGTCGCCCTCACCTGCCCGGTCTCCGGTTACCATGTCCAGCTTCTCTGGCGGGGAGAACCGCCGCCCTCATTGTCGCCATATCTTGTGGATCACGGCGCTTCCAGCAAAGACACGGGCGACTGAACATGGCATGGAGGCACCGAATCAGATCGTATCGAAATTGTCGCGGGACGCATGACGCCCGCCACGCATTGGAGCGAAAGCATTTATTAGCAGATTGCTAATAGGCTCGTTCCGGTGAAGCCGATGAGGAGATATCCGAGTGCTTTTCCTGACCGCTGCATCGATTGGCATTTGCGTCGGCATGATGCGGTCCGCGTTCTCGATCGCATTCATCGCTGTTTTGATCACCGCGACATTTGCGCTTGCCACCGCCGTATCGCCCGGCCCGGCGTCCTTTTTCAATCTTCTGATCGCCGTCCTCGGCTACAATGCCGGACTGATTGCGTTCCTCGCCGGTCTTTTCGTCCTGGATACCCGCCGCGAGGCATAAGGCACTTCATCCGCGATCAATTCCTGTCCGGCAGCACCTTATAGAGACGGAAGCCGCTTTGGCTCGGTTGCCCGAACGGCTGTAGATAATCGGGCACCTGGCCGCGGGCGAGATTGGCATAGAGCCCGTCCGGCTTGCGCCTGATCAGGGCATCGGTCTGCGGATCGGTCTTGCAGAAGGCCAGCGCGGTCACCCCCGCCCCTCTCAGGAAAGCCTTTGCCTCCCCCGGCTGGGCCAAACCGATGTAGAGTTCGGTCAGCATGCCTTTCTGGTTGCGATGATAGGGGGCCGTCAGCACCCTGTGATGGGTCCAGCGCAGGATATCCGCCCCGCTGTTCGAGGGTGCGGCTATGAGGCCCGCAGGCAATGTGGCCAACGCGGCCATATCCGCCGGATCGCCGCATTCCCCGACCTCGCCATCGGAAATGCCCGCCTTGGTGAGTGTGCGCATGTCCGCCGCCTGTTTCCAGCCATGCACCGCAAGCACGCCGCCAAGAGCCCAGACGACCGGAACGGACATCAGCACTGCGCTGATATAGGCAAAGGCCACACTGGGGTTCCGAGGATCGGCGGCGGAAACCCGCCGCAGGTCGGTGATCAGAAGCGACAATGGCAGGATGGCCAGCATATTGGCAAAAAAAGCGCCCCGCACCTGCAGCAGCGCGATCCCCCATGAGGCGCCGATCAGCGCCAGGAGCAAGAGATGGAGCTCCGTCTTCTCCCGCCTCAGGCTGCGGACAAGGCAGACCATGATTGCAAACAGCCCGACAGCGTAGAATCCGCCGACCATTTCCGGGTCGGTCCGGGCCTCGGCAAAAAAGGACCGCGCCTCCGTCACGCCGTTCAGCCAGAGTTCGACCAGCAGCGGGTCGAGCGTGCTCAACGGATCGCCGAGGCATTGCGGCGCGATGATGCGGGCCGCCAGAAGAAGGAGGCCGCCGGTGCCGCTGGCCAGGATGACGCGGACAATACGGCCAGGTTGTTTCGGCAGGCTTGCGAGGAGAAAGAGCGCGGCCCCTCCCAGCGCGGAAAGGGCGTAGAAGCCGAACGAAAAGTTGTCACAGGTGACGACCGCATAGGCGCGCGGCGGGATCGTCAGGAAAAAGACCGCCGAGACCGACAGCGCCAGCGACAAGCCGAAGAAGCGGGCCGGTCGGGAAAACGCCTGGCCCAGCCAGACCCATTGAAGCGCCACGCAGACGCAGACGACGGCAATAAAGGGCGTCGTCTCGGCGCCGATCGCCAGTGCGAGTGCACAGGCGATGCCGGCGGCGATATAGCTGGATGCCCGCCTCTCAGGATCGACCAGCATGGCGGCGATCCACATGACGAGCATGAGCTGGACATTGTGATGGTCGATGGAACCGGGTTTGAACCGGACACAGCCGAGAACGAAGAGCGCACCGAGGCCGAGTGCGATATGCATGGCCGTAACGCCGGCCAAGCGGCGGGCAGCCAAGCCGAGCGGCAGGAGCAGAAGCGGCACCAGCAGAAGAGGCCAGATTGTGACAACGACGGCTTCGGCCTTGTCCTGGGTCAGGAAGAACGAAAACAGCCGGATCAGCAGCGCGATCGGCAGATCGATCAACCGCGACCAGTGCATCAGCGTGCCGCCCTCGAGACCGAGCCTGTACTGCGTCAGATCGAACCAGCCCTGGCCGGCGAGCAAATCCCGGATTTCGACGAGCCGCATGACGTCGTCGTTGTCGGATCCGAGGTAGTCCGTGGCGTCCGGCAGTGAAAACGCGAGAGCCGCTACGGCGACAATGGCCGCATAAAGAGCCACTGCCGGCAGAAGCCGCGACAAAAGCGGCACCGTGGCGCCGCCCGCCGTCCTCGAAAAGGATGTGTCTGCTGCATTTTCCGTCATCGTCGTCCGGACTTTTCGCCTGTTTCGAGGGTCGAGGAAACCTAGCCTTAACCTTCCCAAGAAATAGTAAAGCCGCGGCACGGGAGACTTCCCGCGTTCGGTTTTCCATGTATCGAGTGAGCAACATGACCGACGCCCTGACCGGCCATTTCGACATCGCGATCCTGCTGCCCTGCTATAACGAGGCGATGACCATCGCCGGCGTGGTGCGCGGGTTCCGCGAGGAGCTGCCGGGCGCGCGGGTCTATGTCTACGACAACAACTCCACGGACGGCACCGCCCTTCAGGCCATGCTCGCGGGTGCGCTGGTGATGCGCGAACGCCGGCAGGGCAAGGGCCATGTGGTGCGGCGGATGTTCGCCGATATCGATGCGGACGTCTACATCATGGCGGATGGCGACGGCACCTATGCACCGCAGGATGCGGAAGAGCTGGTCCGCACGCTTCTGACCGAGCGTGCCGACATGGTAGTCGGCACTCGCCGCGGCGTGCATGCGGATGCCGGCCGGCAGGGTCACGCGGCCGGCAACCGACTGTTCAACTTCCTCTACCGGACGATGTTCGCACCCGACTTCACCGACATCTTCTCCGGCTACCGTGCCTTCTCGCGCCGTTTCGTGAAGAGCTTCCCGGCCGTTTCCGGCGGATTCGAGATCGAGACCGAGATGTCGGTGCATGCCTCGCTCCTCAAACTGCCGGTCTGCGAGATCGAACTCGATTACGGCCGGCGCCCGGAAGGCTCTCATTCCAAGCTCTCGACCTTCAAGGACGGTGCGAAGATCCTCTGGATGTTCGCCATGCTGATGAAGGAGACGCGGCCCTTCGCCTTTTTCGGCCTGATCAGTAGCGCCTTCATGACGGCAAGCCTGGTCTTCATGGCGCCAGTGCTGGTCGCCTATTTCCAGACCGGCCTCGTGGAGCGCATGCCCACCTGGGTGTTCTCGCTGGTGCTGATGCTGGTTTCGCTGCTGATCTTCACCGCCGGGCTGATCCTCGATTCCGTGTCCCGCGCCCGCGCCGAACAATTGCGGATCCATTATATGAGCCTGCCGGCCAGCGCCCACGTGGCCGGTCCGGTGCAAGCTCCTGCCCAGCCCGCCAAGCCCGAGCGGCGCAGGACCAGAGCCGCATGAACCGGGAAACCACCAACCGCATCCGCTTCGTCATCGAGGACCTGCTGCCGCCAATCCTTCGGGATTCGCCGCTTTTCCTCTGGCTGGCCAAGCGCGTCTGGGGCGATCACATCAGCCATCTCGCCCGTTTTCGCGAACGGGCGCCGTTCCTGACCGCCGAGGAATATGCGGACCTCTATCGCAATCATCCGCGCGTCCATAAGGGCACGGACAATTCGGCGGCCTGTATCCGGCGCATCAATTCCATGATCGCCGGAAACAGCGTCTGCGACGTCGGTTGCGGCACGGGCGCCTTGCTCACCCATATCCGCGCCGCCCATCCTGAGCTCGCGCGCCTCGTCGGCGTCGATTTCGTCGTCGAGGATGCGGCCGCCATCGAAGGCGTCGAATACGTCGCCGCCAGGATCGAAGACCTGCCCTTTGCCGACGGCGAATTCGACACGGTGGTCTGCACCCACGTGATCGAACATGTGCTGGAATATCAAAAGGCGATTGCCGAACTGCGGCGGATCGCCAAAAGGCGGCTGATCATCGTCGTTCCGCGCGAACGGGAAGCCCGCTATACGTTCAATCCGCATTTCAACTTCTTCGCCTACACGCATTCCTTCCTGCGCGCCGCGCATCCGGTCCCGGAGGTCTATACCTGCGAGGATATCGGGCGCGACATCTTCTACAGCGAAGACCGGCCGGGCTGAGGGTTTTTCATGTTCGTTTCGCTTTCCCCCATCACCTGGCTCGGGCTTCTCGGAACGCCGCTGCTGATCGCCATGGGCCAGGTTCTGTTCAAGATGACCAGCTCCACCGCCGGCGATTTTTCGCTGCGCGGGCTTCTGGCGCTCGCGGCCAATCCGGTGCTGATCGCAGCACTGGCGCTTTACGGTTTCGGTACGATCGTCTGGATCTATGTGCTCAAGTCCGTGCCGCTGACGCTCGCCTATTCGTTCATGGGGCTGACATTCTGCTTCGTGCCGCTTCTGGCGCAATTGTTCTTCGGCGAACCGCTGACGTTTCGATATGCGCTCGGGACCGTGCTGATCTTCGCCGGTCTGCTGGCCATCAACGGCTGACCGGGCGATGACCCGCCGCGCCAGGCTTGCCCTTCTCCTCGCGCTGCTGATCTTGGTCGATGCGCTGCTCCTGCAGGCCCTGACCATGGAGACCGAGGCGGGGGTGCTCCTCGACCGGCTCCTATCGCTTGGCGCGGGCCTCCTCACCGCGTTGATCCTGCACAGGCTGCTGCCGGCCGCTGCGAACCGGCGGCATCAGCCCGGTTTCTGGCCGCTCGTCGCGATCGGCCTTGTTCTCAACTATGGAATTTTCGCAGCGCTGGCGTCGCGCGCGCCGCATGTGCAGCCGCTCGTGCATCTCAGCTTTTCCTGGGCCTGCACACTGATGTTCGGCGGCTTCGGGCTATACCGCATCCGCCGCTGGCGGGACTAGACGTTTTCCCAGCCGTCATGGCCGCCGGCGCGATAGATGGCGTCGATGAACCGCTGGTTCTTCAGCGAATTCTCGAGCGTCACGATTTCGACCGGCTCGCCTTGGGCGGCCTTCGCAAAGGCTTCCGCCTGGCGCTTGTACTGCCGGCTGTCCGGAAAACGGAAGATCTGCGACACCGCATGGTTCTGGTTGGTGAGTTCGATTTCCTCGGCGCCCCAGCGGCCGGCATTGAAGGGCGACTTGACCTCGATATAACCCTCGGTGCCATGGAAGACCATCAGCTGGCGGGCGGCCATCTGGGTGGCGATGTAGAAGGTCATTTCGAACGAACCGAAATCCGCCTTGACGCTCGAATAGATATCCGTGCCGAAACCGGGATCGCGGTCTACCCGCGCCTGCACCCGCTGCGGCTCCTCACCCGTCACGAAACGTGTCGTAATCGTCGGGTAGACGCCGATATCCGGCAGCGCCCCGCCGCCGAGTTCGGGGATATTGCGCATGTTGGACGGGTCGCGGTTGAAATAGCTGAACGAGCCCTGCACGTGCTTGAGCTCGCCGATCGCCTTCTGGCTCAGCAGCTCACGCACCTTCAGCCAGACAGGTGCGTAAGTGACCATGAAAGCTTCGCAGATCAGCTTGCCGGTGCGGTCGCGGACCTTGATCAGCTCTTCGATCTCGCTCGCCTTGATCGCGATCGGCTTTTCGGAAAGCACGTGCTTGCCGGCTTCCGCCGCCTTGATCGACCATTCGACATGCTGGCTGGAAGGAAGCGGGATGTAGACGGCATCGATGACGTCCGACGCCAGCATCTCGTCGTAGGAACCGAAGGCATGCGGGGCGCCGAAGCGGTCGGCGAGCACGCGGGCTTTGGCGAGATCGCGGCTGGCAAAGGCGGTGGTCACGCAATTTGCCGCGTCCTGGATCGCCGGCACCACCTGTTCATGACCGATCCTGGCAGTCGACAGGATTCCGAAACGCAGCATGTGAACCTCCCTATGGCATTGTTGCCGCACCTTATTGGGCCACCGTGGGCAGCGCAATGTCACGCCGGATGCGACGCTTGAAAAAGTGATCGTCCGCCCAAAATAGGGACTGGTCGGCGGCGGAACATCGGCTAATCTCAGGCTCCCTTCCCAAGCTCATCCACTCACTTTAGAAATTTTGGAGGAATATCATGGAGCTGCGCGCACTCGGCCGGACCGGCCTTTCCATTTCGCCTGTCGTTCTCGGCGGCAACGTGTTCGGCTGGACCGCCGACGAGAGGACGTCGTTCGACATTCTCGACCGGTTCTTCGATGCCGGCTTCAACACGATCGACACGGCCGACAGCTACAATCGCTGGGTGCCCGGCCATGTCGGCGGCGAGTCCGAAACGATCATCGGCAAATGGCTGAGGAGCGGCGGTATCTCCCGTGACAAGGCGATCATCGTCACCAAGGTCGGATCCGACATGGGCCAGGGCAAAAAGGACCTGTCGGCCAAGTGGATCCTCGAAGAGGTCGAAAATTCGCTGCGCCGACTGCAGACCGATTATATAGACCTCTATCTCGCCCACTGGCCCGACGAGACGGTCCCCTACGAAGAGACGCTCGGCGCCTTCGCCAAGCTGAAGGAACAGGGCAAGATCCGGGCGATCGGCTGCTCCAACCTCGACGCCCGGATGCTGCAGGACAGCTTCGACGCAGCAAAGAAAGCCGGCCTGCCGCGTTACGACGTGCTGCAGCCGCAATACAATCTCTATGACCGCGACACGTTCGAAGGCCCGCTTGCGGATCTTTGCGTGAAGGAAGAGATCGGTGTCATCAACTATTACGGTCTCGCCTCCGGCTTCCTGACCGGCAAATACCGCGACAAGGCCGATACCGAAGGCAAGGCACGCGGCGGCCGGGCGCTCGGTTATCTCAACGACAAGGGCCTGCGCATCCTCGCAGCCCTCGACGAGGTCTCGGTCGAGACCAATGCCGAGCCCGCCTCGATCGCGCTCGCGTGGCTTTACCAGACACGCGGCGTCACCGCGCCGATCGCCAGCGCCACCAGCACCGGCCAGCTCGACGCAATCATCGCTGCCGGTAACCTGACGCTGTCGGCCGACCAGATGAAGCTGCTCGACGAGGCCGGCGCCTGATCAATCCAACGGGCGCCACGAGACGCCCGTCCGTTTTCGACGATCACAAAAGGAGGCTCCCATGCAAATGAGGAAGCTTGGAAAAGAACTGACCGTATCCGCCGTCGGTCTCGGCTGCATGGGCATGAGCCACGGTTACGGCGGCCAGGACGAACAGGAGGCGATCAGGACGCTGCACCGCGCCGTCGATCTCGGTGTCAATTTCTTCGACACGGCGGAAGTCTACGGCCCTTTCAAAAACGAGGAACTGCTCGGCAAGGGGCTGAAGCCTTTCCGCGACAAGGTCGTCATCGCCACCAAATTCGGCTTCAAGATCGACCCGAACGCCTCCGACTCCAAAGCCATGTCCGGCCTCGACAGCCGGCCTGAACATGTTCGCGAAGTGGCGGAAGCCTCGCTGAAGCGGCTCGGTGTCGACGTCATCGACCTCTTCTACCAGCACCGCGTCGATCCCAACGTGCCGATCGAGGATACGGTGGGCGCGATGGCTGAACTGGTGAGGCAAGGCAAGGTGCGTGCGCTCGGGCTTTCCGAAGCGGGTGCGGCCGCCATCCGCCGCGCCCATGCGGTCCATCCCATCACCGCCCTGCAGAGCGAATATTCGCTCTGGACCCGTGAACCGGAAGGCGAGATCCTCGACACCTGCCGCGAGCTGAATATCGGTTTCGTGCCGTTCAGTCCGCTCGGCCGCGGCTTTTTGACCGGCAAGATCCAGAAGCCGGAGGATTTCGGCCCGGACGACTTCCGCAATACGCTGCCGCGCTTCAGCGCCGAAAACATGGCTGCCAACGCCGCCCTGGTGAAGGTGCTGGAGGACATGGCTGCCCGGAAGGGCGTTACCGCCGCTCAGCTGGCGCTCGCCTGGGTTCTCGCGCAGGGCGACTTCATCGTGCCGATCCCGGGTGCGCGAAAAATCCCGCATCTGGAACAGAATGTTGCCGCGACGGCAATTTCGCTCTCGGCGGACGAGCTGAAGACCCTCGGCGACATGCTGGCGCCTGAGAAATTCTCCGGAACCCGCTATGCGGCACAGGCGATGGCCTGGACGAACCGTTAATTTCCACTTGCTAATGCAACCTCGCGCTTCCATCTTCCGTGTTGGCATGTCGGAGCTGACACGGGAGAAGATCGATGTCCGAGGAACGAGCCGTTCAAGCGGTGATCCATCTCTATGTTGACGGAATGACGTATGCGCATGAGGCCGCGCTTAGAAAGGCGTTCCACCCCAAGGCTTGTATCATCGGCAATTACGACGGCGCGGTCGAATGGCTGTCGCTCGAGGATTTCATCGGGGCGGTCACATCGGAAGGTGCAGCACCCGCCGGTACTCAGCCGCTGATCCAGATCGAAGCGCTCGACGTGACCGGCGATGCGGCAACGGTAAAGGTTGTCGACGAGTTCGCAGGTATGCGGTTCTCGGATTATCTCTCGCTTCTGAAAATCGAGGGGCGCTGGATGATCGTCAACAAGCTCTACCATCTTCATTCGTGAACGGTGCGCCACCGCTTACCGTTTAAGCGCTGGAAACCCGATGTAATGCTCGGAATGATCACCTTCGTTGTTGGGCATTCCGATCTTGGTGAGCACGCCCCGCGGCTCGGCGAAGCTGCGAATCCGCCGTGCGGGCTTTTCGTGCCACTGGATGTTCATCGCCCAGAGTTTCGGAAAGACCATGATCGACGAGTAAGGCAGGTGGTCGTGGATCCACCAGGCCATCTTCTGCCAATCGCCGTCCTCGTGATAGTTGTCGACCAGCCATGGGAAGACGACGCAAGCGGTAGCGCCCATGAAGCCCTTGGCGTCGCGACGATCCCATATATGGTCGGCGGCGGTATTGGCATTGGAGGAGCAATTGAGATTGTTCCTGTTGCCGTATTCGTTGACCCTGGCGCAGCGATAACCGGAACGCAGGTGCAACCGCCCGAACGTCGCCTGCAGGGGTTCCAGCAGTTCCTCGCAGAGATGGCGGCCCGCCTCGATCGCCAGGTCCGGGTCTTCCGGAATATTCGGGATGCCGTAGAAATTGGCGATCTCCGAAAACAGGAAATCGCGGAAGAAGAAGTTCTTCGACAGCCGCACCCGGCCGAGTTCCTCCAGCCCTTTCATCGATCCCGGTGTCCGCATTTGCCAACTCCTCCAACCCGTCATGCCCAGGCCTGCCCCGAGCATCTGCGACGCCAAAAGAAAAGCCTGCTCCCGAAGGAAGCAGGCTATCTCTGCGCAGTGATTCAGGCCACCCGTTTCAGGCGCGCAGAACCCCGCCCGTTGTCTTTTCGACATTGGCGACGATCTTGCCGGTCAGCGCGTCAAAATCCTCGTCGGTCAGCGTGCGCTCGACCGGCTGGATCAGCACTTCGACGGCAATCGACTTGCGGCCCTCGCCGAGCGAAGGGCCTTCGAACACGTCGAAGACGTTGACGCCGGTGATCAGCTTACGGTCGGCGGTTGTCGCGGCCTTGACGATTGCCCCGGCTTCCACATCGCTGGAAACCACGAAGGCGAAGTCGCGCTTGACCACCTGGAAGGGCGAAAGCTCGAGTGGCGGCTTGGTGCGCGTCGCCTTCTTCTTCGGCTCCGGCATGGCATCGAGGAAGACCTCGAAACCGCAAAGCACGCCGGAAACGTCGAGTGCTCCCAGCGTCTTCGGGTGGAACTCGCCGAAATAACCGAGCACGACTTTCGGTCCCATCTTGATCGTGCCGGAGCGGCCCGGATGATACCAGGCGGGCGCACCCTTCTCGATCTGCACGTTGCCCATCGGCAGGCCGCAGGCTTCAAGCACCGCCAGCGCATCAGCCTTGGCGTCGAAGACATCGACCGGCTTGCCGCCGCCCTTGGCATTGTTCGACCACAGACGGCCGGCGCCGTTGATTGAGGCCGTGCCGCGGCGGATGCCACCCGCGACGCGGCGCTGGCCTTCCGGCCTGTCGTTTTCGTAGGTGCCGGAGACCTCGAAGATCGCCACGTCGCCAAAACCCTTGTCGGCATTGCGCTGCGCCGCGGAGAGCAGGCCCGGCAGCAGCGACGGCCGCATGTCGGACATGTCGGCCGCAATCGGATTGGCCAGTTTCAGCCCCCGGGCGCCGCCGCCGAAGAGCTTTGCCTGGTCTTCCGGAATGAAGGACCAGGTGACGGCTTCCAGCATGCCGCGCGAGGCAAGCGCCCGCTTGGCGGTGCGGGTGCGGATCTGCAGCGTGGTCAGGATCTTGGCGTTGACGCTCGACAGTTTCTCGATCGGCTCCGGCTTGATCTGGTCGACACCGTGAATGCGCATCACCTCTTCGACGAGATCCGCCTTGCCATCGACGTCAGGACGCCACGACGGCACGGTCACCGACACGCGCTCGCCGGAACCTTCCACGGCAAAGCCGAGGCGCGTCAGGATATGGCGGCTTTCCTCGGTCGAGACTTCGAGGCCGGTCAGGCGCTTCACTTCCGCATAGGGGAAGTCGACGACCTTCGGCTGATGGCCTTTGTAACCGACGACTTTCGCTTCCGCAGCCACGCCGCCGCAGAGTTCCAGAACCAGTTGGGTGGTGCGATCGAGGCCGGGGACCATGTATTCCGGATCGACGCCGCGCTCAAACCGGTAACGTGCATCGGTGATGATGCCAAGCGAACGGCCGGACTTGGCAATGTTGATCGGATCCCAAAGAGCCGACTCGATCAGCACATCGACGGTATTTTCGTCGCAGCCGGAATGCTCGCCGCCCATGATGCCGCCGATCGATTCCACGCCGTTGTCATCGGCAATGACGACGTTGCCGGGGTTCAGCTTGTATTCACGCGTATCGAGCGCCAGCACCGTCTCGCCTTCCAGGGCGCGACGCACCGTCAGGTCGCCCTTGACCTTGGCGGCGTCGAAGACGTGCATCGGTCGGCCGTGGTCGAAGGTCATGAAGTTGGTGATATCGACCAGCGCGTTGATCGGGCGAAGGCCGATCGCCTTCAGCCGCTGCTGCATCCAGAGCGGGCTCGGGCCGTTCCTGACGCCGCGCACGCGGCGCAGGCCGAAACCTGGGCAGAGCCGTTCGTCGTCGAGAATGATCTTGAGACCGATGGCGGTCTGGCCTTCGGTCTTGAAGTCAGGCTTTGCCTGAGGCTTCAGCGTGCCGAGGCCCGACGCCGCCAGGTCCCGGGCGATGCCGTGGATCGAGGTGCAGTCCGGACGGTTCGGCGTCAGATTGATCTCGATGACCGGGTCGTCGAGACCGGCATAGGAGGCGAACGGCGTGCCAACCGGCGCGTCTTCGGGCAAATCAATGATGCCGTCGTGATTGTCGGACATGTCGAGCTCTTTTTCCGAGCACATCATGCCGTGGCTTTCGACACCGCGGATATTGCCGACGGCCAGCGTCACGTCGATGCCCGGAACGTAAGTGCCGGGTTTCGCGAACGCGCCGACCATGCCGGCGCGGGCATTCGGCGCGCCGCAGACGACCTGCACCGGCTTGCCGTCGCCGGCATCCACCATCAGCACCTTGAGGCGATCCGCAGACGGATGCTTTTCGGCGGAGATGACCTTGGCAATGACGAACGGCTTGTAGGCCGCCTTGTCATCGACATCCTCGACTTCGAGGCCGATCGCCGTCAGGCGTTCGCAGATTTCATTGAGGGTCGCATCCGTTTCCAGATGATCCTTCAGCCAGGAGAGTGTGAATTTCATTGTCGTTTCTCCCTTACGCGCTCAACCCGCCGAACAGCGTCGGCATGTCGAGCGGGCGGAAACCGTAGTGGTTCATCCAGCGGACGTCGGCGTTGAAGAAGTCGCGCAGGTCCGGCATGCCGTATTTCAGCATGGCGATGCGGTCGAGACCCATGCCCCAGGCAAAGCCCTGGAACTCGTCCGGGTCGAGCCCGCCGGAGCGCAGCACGTTCGGGTGCACCATGCCGCAGCCGAGGATTTCCATCCAGTCGGTGCCTTCGCCGAACTTGACGATCGGGCCGGAGCGGTCGCACTGGATGTCCACTTCGAAGCTCGGCTCGGTGAACGGGAAGAAGGACGGGCGGAAGCGCATGGTGACGCTATCGACCTCGAAGAAGGCCTTGCAGAACTCTTCGAGGATCCAGCGCATGTTGCCGACATGCGACTTGCGGTCGACGACAAGGCCCTCGACCTGGTGGAACATCGGCGAATGGGTCGCGTCGCTATCCTGGCGATAGGTCTTGCCGGGGATGATGATGCGGATCGGCGGCTTCTGTGCTTCCATGGTGCGCACCTGCACCGGCGAGGTGTGGGTGCGCAGGACCTTGCGCTCGCCATTTTCGTCCGGCTGGAAGAAGAACGTGTCGTGCATCTCGCGGGCCGGATGGCCCTCTGGGAAGTTGAGCGCCGTGAAATTATAGTAGTCGGTCTCGACGTCCGGGCCTTCGGCGATCGAGAAACCCATATCGCCGAAGATGGCGGTGATCTCGTCGACGATCTGGCTGATCGGATGAATGCGGCCGCGTTCCGCAGGCGAGGAGCGAACCGGCAGCGAGACATCGACCGTCTCGGCCTTGAGGCGGGCCTCGATCGCCGCGTCCCTCAGCACCGTCTTGCGTTCGGTGATGGCCTCGGTGATCTCGTTCTTCAGTGCGTTGATCGCAGCGCCGCGGGTCTGGCGTTCTTCCGCCGACATCGAGCCCAGCGTCTTCAGGAGCTCGGAGACGGAGCCCTTCTTGCCGAGAGCGCCGACGCGAACGGCCTCGATCGCCGCCTCGTCGCTGGTGCCGGCGATTTCCACTAGCAGCGAAGTTTTCAGGTTTTCCAGATCGGACATGGTTTCTTCCGTTTGATGCTCGGCGAGATCTATTGCGAGGTCGTGACGGCTGTTTGGGGAATGACGTGCGGGGATGCCAAAAGAAAAACCCGCGCCAGCCGTAACCAGCGCGGGTTTCCCAAAATCAGTAAAGCTAAAAGCTTGGGAAGCGCTGGTTAACGAACCGCGCTTTCAAACTCGTTGGTGGTGCCGGCGTCCTTGAGATACTCAAGAGCCTTCTTCGAGGCGGCAACCAGAGCACCGAATGCTTCCGGCTCATGGATTGCCATGTCGGAGAGAACCTTGCGGTCGACTTCGATACCGGCCTTGTTGAGACCGTCGATGAAGCGGCCGTAGGTGAGGCCGGATTCGCGGACGGCAGCGTTGATACGCTGGATCCACAGGGCGCGGAAATTGCGCTTCTTGACGCGACGGTCGCGCGTGGCGAACTGACGCGAACGATCGACGGCAGCCTTTGCGGCCCGGATCGTATTCTTGCGGCGGCCGTAGAAGCCCTTGGCTGCCTTCAAAGTTTTGGTGTGCTTGGCGCGGGAAGTGACGCCCCGTTTTACGCGTGCCATGTCATGATCTCCTTAACTGATCCAAAAGTGACGAGGGTCTCAGAGACCGTTCGGCAGGTAGTTCTTGATAACCTTCTTGCCATCGGGTTCGGCAAGGATCATCGTTCCGCGTGCATCGCGGATGAACTTGTTGGACCGCTTGATCATGCCGTGGCGCTTGCCAGCGGCAGCTGCAACGACTTTGCCGGTCGCGGTGATTTTGAACCGCTTCTTGGCAGCCGATTTCGTCTTCATCTTGGGCATTTTGCTACTCCAGTTTTGTATCGAAACCACAGACGATGCTGGTTTCAAGCATTTAGAACAGCCACGGCATGCCCTGCCGGACCGTTCGGAACGCGCGCTTATAACCGCAGTCGGTCAAAAGCGCAATGGCAAAGAAAAACGCGGCAAATGCCCGGCCGAAATGCCGGCAAATCCGCTCAAGGTAATGGCGGGCGCTTATTTCGGCGCCAACACCATCATCATCTGGCGGCCTTCAAGCTTCGGCTCGGCTTCCACCTTGGCGATTTCCGTGGTGTCGTCCTTCACCTGAAGCAGGAGCTTCATGCCGAGTTCCTGGTGGGCCATTTCACGACCGCGGAACTTCAGCGTCACCTTGACCTTGTCGCCCTCTTCGAAGAAACGGTTCATCGCCTTCATCTTCACGTCATAGTCATGCGTGTCGATGTTGGGACGCATCTTGATTTCTTTGATTTCGACGATCTTCTGCTTCTTGCGGGCTTCTGCCGCCTTTTTCTGGTTCGCATATTTCAGCTTGCCCAGGTCGAGGATCTTGCACACCGGCGGCTCGGTGTTCGGCGAGATCTCGACGAGATCGAGGCCGGCGTCCTCAGCCATCTTGAGAGCCTGCTCGGTCGGAACGATACCAAGGTTCAAGCCTTCGGCGTCGATAAGCTGGACCTTGGGAATGCGAATTTCCCGGTTGGAGCGAGGCCCGTCCTTTACAGGGGCATCGGTTTTGAATGGTCTGCGGATGGTCGTATTCTCCTAGATTGTTTCGGACCGCAGCGACACATAGAGAGCGTCCGGCTTGCGGCCGACGGCAATGTCGTGATCGCTACGGCGAAGTCAATAGCATAGCCGCGCGAAAAAATCACCTGCTGTCCGCATGTCGCGAATCTGTTTTATAAGCGCGGCAAAACCTCAGGATTCCATCATGAACGACGCTGCCAACCTCACCCGCAAAACGATCACCGTCGGCACCGGACCGCTTGCACGGGAGATCGCGATCATCCACCGGGCGGCGCGCAAGAAGACGTCCGGGCCTGCTTTCGTCTGGCTCGGCGGCTACCGGTCGGACATGGCGGGCACCAAGGCCGTCGAGCTCGATGCGCTTGCCGGCGAGCTGGGGCTTGCGGCGATCCGGTTCGACTATTCCGGCCACGGCATTTCCGGCGGCGCCTTCCGCGAGGGCACCATCTCGCGCTGGCTGGAGGAGGCAATCGCCGTCCTGGACGACATCAAGCCGAAACGCGTCATCCTGGTCGGCTCCTCGATGGGGGGATGGATCGCGCTGCGCCTCGCACAGGAATTGAAGAAGCGAAAGAAGGCGCCGAAGATCGACGGCATGGTGCTGATCGCGCCGGCGCCGGATTTCACGGCCGAACTCATCGAACCCAATCTCACCGAGGTCGAGCGGCAGTCGCTCGCCGAGCGCGGCTATTTCGAGGAACGCTCCGAATACAGTCCCGAACCCAATATCTACACGCGCGCCCTCATCGAGGACGGCCGCGGCAACCTGGTGATGGCGGGCATTATAGAAACCGGCTGCCCGGTCCACATCCTGCAGGGCATGAAGGACCCGGACGTGCCCTATGCCCACGCCCTGAAGCTCGTCGAATTCCTGCCGGCCGACGACGTCGTCCTGACGCTGATCCGGGACGGCGACCACCGGCTTTCCAGGCCCCAGGACATCGAAAAAATGCGAGCCGCGGTCTCGGCCCTAATATTGAATGATTAAATTTTGGGCTGAGACAAAAATGTTGCAGCCTTAACCATAATACGAGCGACGACCCGTTAACAAAAGTCACGGATTGACTCTTTCTCCCGTCCGCCCTTAACGTTTCATTAGGATTTGAAGGGACGGGTCCATGAAGATAGCCTTGCAGGCACGGCGAATAGCCGTGATCCTAGTCAGCGTACTTGTACCAGTGAGTGCTGCAGTTCCGGCTCCAAGGCCAATGGCCGCAATGGTCACCGGCGCCGTCACTTCCCAGCCGATCGGCCATTACGAATTCTGTCAAAGATATGCGGCGGAATGTTCGATCAAGAGCCGGTCTGCCCCTTCCCCCAAGATCAGCGCAAAAGGCTGGGCTGCCGTCCGTCACATCAACCGGGCCGTCAACGCTCGCTACATCGCCAAGACGGACAAGGAAGTCTACGGCCGCGAAGAGGTCTGGAGCTATCCGACCAATTTCGCCGATTGCGAGGACTTTGCGCTGGAGAAGCGCAAGGAACTGGCGGCGCAGGGTTTCGCCCTTTCCGATCTCCTGATGACCGTCGTCCGCAAGCCGGACGGCGAAGGCCATGCGGTCCTGACGTTGCGCACGTCCGATGGGGATTTCATCCTGGACAACCTCGATAACGAGGTGAAGCCCTGGTTTGCGACACCATATACCTTCCTGAAGCGTCAGGCCTCGTTCAACACGGGACGCTGGGTCACCATCGAAAACGGCCGCGACCTGCTGGTCGGCGCATTGAAATAACATGCACCCTTGAGTACAATCTGGCATTCGCCCGCATCATTCAGGTTGCGGGCGAATGTTTTTGGTATCGCCTTGTCGGAAGACATTTCCCCGATGCGCCCAACCTGCTAGGAGGGAATCTCTGAAACCGGAGCGGGTTGTGCGTGACGATGTGAAACCAGCCCTGCCACACGCGCCCCGTGCAATGCGGCCCGCCCTCCCGATCCTGCTGACCGGCCTCTTCGCTATTGCCCTGCTGGCGGTTGCCGGCCTTATTATCCTCGAAAACTACCGAACCGCCCTGAAGGAAGGCGAAGCTCGCGCGCTCTCATCCGCGCATGTGGTCGCGGCCCACCTGGAGTGGATGGTCGAAGCAAGCGACCAGGCCCTGCGGCGCATCGGGACCGAGGTGAGAGACAGGCCGATCGATGGCTCGCCGGGTCTTGCGGCCGACCTGTCGCGGGCTGTCGGCCAACTGCCGGCGGGTTTTCAATATTCGCTTCTCGATGACACCGGCATAGTCCGCTTTTCCAGCGCCGGCGGGAATGCGCTCACAAATCTATCCGACAATCACAGCCAGCGCGCATATTTCAGCAGGCTGAGGGATGGCCAGGAGCTGACGTTTACCCGGATGCTCGACAACCAGCGTGCCGGCAAGCCATCCTTCATCGTCGCACGGCGGATCGAGCGAGACGGGGTTTTCCGGGGCATCGCCTCCATTATCATCCCGAATGAGAGCCTTGACGGCTTCTGGGCCTCGATGGGGCTCGGGCCGAACTCGACGATCTTGATCATCAGGGATGACGGGTGGCTGATCGCCCGACGTCCGGCGACAACGCGCCCGATCGATCTCAGTACCACCGCGTGGTACCCGATGACGCGCCAAATGCCCTCCGGCTTCTACCATAGTCCGGTCTCGCCGATCGACGGCCATGCCCGCATCGTCGCCTTCTGGAAGGTCTCCGGATGGCCGCTCGTCGCCCTTGCGGCGATCGCAAGGCAGGAAATTCTCGACCAGTTCTGGCGCAATCTCTTTTCGGACACGCTGGTCATGCTGCCGTTGATGGCGCTGCTGGTCCTCGGCGCCTTCTGGATCAACCGCCTTCTCTATCGCACCGCAGCCCGCAACGAAGAACTGGAGCAGGCGGTGGAGCGCAACCGTTTCCTGCTGCGGGAAATTCATCACCGGGTGAAGAACAATCTCCAGGCGGTGCTGGCGCTCGTGCGGCTGCAGGCTTTGCCGGCCGATGCGCGCGACGACATGACGAGACGCATTGCGGCGATGATCGCCGTGCACGAGCAGATCTACCAGAACGACCAGTTCGAGCAGGTCGAGGTGGCGCCCTATGCCACCAAGCTGATCACCGACATCGCCTCGGGCTACGAGACGCCTGTCGTTCTCGACCTCAAGCTGCAGCCGCTGACCGTGGATCGCGAGCAGGCCTTGCCGCTCGGGATGATCATCAACGAGGTCGTTTCCAACTCCTTCAAATATGCCTTTGCCGGCCGTCAAGGCGGCAGGCTTTCGGTTGAACTCCGCCAAGACGGCGACAATCTCAGCCTGGTCATTCGCGACGACGGGCCAGGCATCGAGGCCTTCAATCGGACCGGCGGCATGGGCAGCAAGCTGATCGCCAATTTCGTCAAGCAACTCGGCGGGCATTTCACCACCCGCAACGACGGCGGCGCGGTGTTTTCGCTCGAAGTGCCGCGGGCGAGGGCGCCGCAAGCGGCGGAGTGAGGTTTTGAGCCTTTCATCAGCAGCCTTCTGCCTGCTCGTTTAGGCTCAGGGAATTTGCCGCACCGTATCCCGGCCGGTCCTTCGCCTTGGGCTCAGGGCGTTCGGTGCTGCAATCGATTCACTGGATCGATGCCCGGGCTTTGCCCGACCGCGCCTCACCCATTCCCGATCAGAATGCCTGCGGCCAGCACCAGCGAACCACCGAACACCACCTGGACGACTGCCCTGAGGAACGGGGTTTCCATGTAGCGGTTCTGGATGAAGGCAATCGCCCAGAGCTCGAAGAAAACGATGATCGCGGCGACGATGGTCGCGGTCCAGAAATGCGGGATGAGATAAGGCAGCGTGTGGCCGAGGCCGCCGAGCGCCGTCATGATGCCGGAGGCAAACCCGCGCTTGATCGGCGAGCCGCGGCCGGAAATCTTGCCGTCGTCGTGTGCCGCTTCGGTAAAGCCCATGGAAATGCCCGCGCCGACCGAAGCCGACAGGCCGATCAGGAAGGTCGACCAGGTGTCACCGGTCGCAAAGGCCGCCGCAAAGATCGGCGCCAATGTCGATACCGAGCCGTCCATCAGGCCTGCGAGGCCCGGCTGCACATAGGTGAGGATGAATTGGCGGCGGGCGGTCTCGTCTTCCTCGGTCTTCACGTCGTCGGTCACGTGCTTGTCGCCGAGCATGCGGGCAATATCCTCATGCCCCTGCTCGGCAATCGCCAGGTCGCCGAGCAGCTGCCGCGTCGATGCGTCGGAGACCTGCTTTGCCGCCTCGGTATAAAACCGGAAGGCCTGCTGCTCCATGGCTTCCGCCTGTTCCCGGATGGTGTCGAGCGGCAGGTTGCGGGTCAGCCAGTCCGGCTTGCGTTCGTAGAAGCCCCTTACATGCTCGCGGCGGATCAGCGGGATGCGCTCTCCGAAGCGCGAGCGGTACATCTCGATCAGCATGTTCTTGTGAGTCTGCTCGACCTCCGCCATGTCTTCGAACACTTTGGCGGATGACGGAAACTGATCTTTGAGATTATCCGCATAGGCAAGATAGATCCGCGCATCCTCCTCTTCCGAAGCGATGGCGAGCGCCAGAATTTCCTTCTCGTCGAGCGAGGCGAATGAGCGCTTGGAACTGGAGAGAAGGTGGGCGAGCATGGAAACCTCTTATTAGAATAATTCTAAACTAAGGCCTGGCCCGAAAACTTCAAGGGATTTCTACATTCCATTCGGGCGAAAGGCGAGGACAAAGCTCGGCGCAATATCCGCAAAGCTTTGCTGCGGCGCAGCGTAATCTTTTGGATTTTTTGCTTGCTGTTCCTGAAATGAAAGGATTATGAGCGGCCCGCGCCGGCAAAAATCCGGGCACCTTGCAAAGTTTAGAAGGCATAATCCCATGAACCGCAGAAACTTCTTCCGGCAGGCAGCGACCGCCGGCGTGGGCGCCGCTGCAGCGACCGCGCTGGCTGCGCCCGCCATCGCCCAGGAATCCCCGAAGATCACCTGGCGGATGACCTCGTCGTTCACGAAGAGCACCGATATCCTCTTCACTGCCTCCACCGAGATCGCCGAGAGCGTGAAGGAAGCCTCCGACGGCAATTTCACGATCCAGACCTTTGCCGGCGGCGAGATCGTGCCGGCGCTGCAGGCTGCCGACGCCGTTGCCAACGGCACCGTCGAGATGGCCCATACCTGCGCCTACTATTATATCGGCAAGGACCCGACATTTGCGCTTGGCACCGCCGTGCCGTTCGGCCTCAATGCGCGCCAGACCAATTCCTGGTTCGCGGTCGGCGGCGGCAACGAGCTGATCAACGAATTCCTTGCCGGTTATAATCTCTATGCGCTGCCGGCCGGCAATACCGGCGCCCAGATGGGCGGCTGGTTCCGGAAGGAAATCAATACGATCGAGGACCTCAAGGGCCTGAAGATGCGCATTGCCGGCCTGGCTGGCCAGGTCATGCAGAAGGTCGGCGTCACCCCGCAGCAGATCGCCGGCGGCGACGTCTATGCGGCGCTTGAAAAGGGCACGATCGACGCCACCGAATTCGTCGGTCCCTACGACGACCGGAAGCTCGGTTTCGTGAAGGTCGCCAAGTACTACTATTACCCGGCATGGTGGGAAGGCGGCCCGGCCGTCCACGCCTTCTTCAACCTGGAAAAGTTCAAGGCCCTGCCGAAGGCCTACCAGCGCATGCTGAAGGATGCCTGCGCCAGCGCCAACCAGAACATGCTTGCCCGCTACGACGCGAGCAATGCCCTGGCGCTGAAGCAGCTCGTTTCCGAGGGCGCGATCCTGAAGCCATTCAGCCAGGAGATCCTCGACGCCAGCTACAAGGCGGCACAGGAAGTCTACGCCGAAATCAACGCCAAAAACCCCGCCTTCAAGAAGATCTACGACAGCCAGCAGGCGTTCAAGAAGGACGGCTACCTGTGGAACCAGATCGCCGAATACACCTATGACACCTACATGATGGTGCAGCAGCGCAAGGGCACGCTGTAACCCATCGCTGCCAGATCAGGTTCGAAAAGCCCGGAGCGATCCTCCGGGCTTTTTTCGTCTTGAATTTGCTTGCCGTCCCCGAAACGATCGGATTAAGAGCGACATACCGCGAGGCCCGCGCTTCGGGAGCCAAGGAGCAATCTCATGAACCGCAGACGTTTCTTCAAGCAGGCGGCCACGGCCGGGGTCGGCGTCGCAGCCGCGACCGCGCTGGCTGCGCCTGCCATCGCCCAGGAAAGCCCCAGGATCAACTGGCGGCTGACCTCTTCCTTCCCCAAAAGCCTCGACATCATCTTCAACGCCGCCAACCAGATCGCCGACAGCGTCAGGAACGCGACGGACGGCAAGTTTACCATCCAGACATTCGGGGCCGGCGAAATCGTGCCGCCGCTGCAGGCGGCAGACGCGGTTGCTAACGGCACCGTCGAAATGGCCCATACCTGTTCCTACTATTACATCGGCCAGGACCCGGCGTTCGCGCTCGGCACCGCCATTCCCTTCGGCCTCAACGCCCGCATGACCAATGCCTGGTTCACGGCAGGCGGCGGCAACGACCTGATCAACGAGTTTCTGGCCCCGCGTAACCTCTATGCCCTGCCCGCCGGCAATAGCGGCACCCAGATGGGCGGCTGGTTCCGGAAGGAAATCAACACGATCGAGGACCTCAAGGGCCTGAAGATGCGCATTGCCGGCCTGGCTGGCCAGGTCATGCAGAAGGTCGGCGTCACCCCGCAGCAGATCGCCGGCGGCGACGTCTATGCGGCGCTTGAAAGGGGCACGATCGACGCCACCGAATTCGTCGGTCCCTACGACGACCAGAAGCTCGGTTTCGTGAAGGTCGCCAAGTACTACTATTACCCGGCATGGTGGGAAGGCGGCCCGGCAATGCATGCCTTCTTCAATCTCGAGAAGTTCAAGGGCCTGCCGAAGAGCTACCAGCAGATCCTCACCGACGCCTGCGCCGCGGCCAATATGAGCATGCTCGCCAACTACGATGCGCATAACGCCACCGCGCTGAAGAAGCTCGTCGCCGAAGGCGCGATCCTGAAACCGTTCAGCCGCGAGATCATGGATGTCTGCTTCAAGGCGGCAATGGAGACCTATGCCGAACTTTCGGCCAAGAGCCCGGCCTTCAAGAAGATCTACGACAGCCAGCAGGCGTTCAAGAAGGACGCCTATCTCTGGGCCCAGGTCGCCGAATATTCCTACGACACCTACATGATGACGCAGCAGCGCGCCGGCACGCTCTGACCACCCGTCACGACGACATGCAAAGCCCCGGGGGATGACCTCGGGGTTTTGTCTCTTTGCAATCGCTTGCCGCCCATTCTGGCCCCCGGGCGACACCAAGGCGGTTGCGCTTTTTAATATTTCGACGTAAAATCATGCCGTTGAATGAGCAGTTCCGCGCCGTCTTTGAGCGCCCGGAAAATTAAATCTCCGCGGCAGCATTGATTATCAACGGATAAAGCTTATATTGACGCTATCGAAAATTGCTTGCGACCTTTGTTCACGGGCCTGGTGCTCAGTCAGATTTCCTCTCAAATATCGATCAAAGCGGACGGAATACTGTCCGCAATCTCTAACAATTGGAAGGAAATCGTTATGAATACTGGCACCGTGAAGTGGTTCAATAGCACCAAGGGTTTCGGCTTCATTCAGCCTGATGACGGCGCGACGGACGTTTTCGTTCACGTTTCGGCTGTTGAACGTGCCGGCATGTCTTCCCTGACGGAAGGTCAGAAGATCTCCTACGAGATCGTTCGCGACCGCAAGTCCGGCAAGAGCTCGGCCGACAACCTCCGGGCCGCATAAGGATGTCATTCGCCTCGGCTGACCACGGATGTACTGGCAGCGACGGCTTGAATGGCGGGAAGAGGTCGGGGTAACGCCCGGCCTTTTTGTTTTGCCCCGGCTTTCGGCCGGTCCAAGGAGAACACGATGAGCGCAAATGTCTATGCCATAGGCGATAACATCGTCCTCAAGGCAGGCCTTACCCGGACCGCCACTGGCGACCGGACATGCCGCGTCGTGGGCCTTTTGCCGGCAGCCGACCGCGGTGAAAACCAGTACCGGGTACGTTTCGGCAGCGAGAATTTCGAGCGCCGGATCGTCGAAAGCGATATCGACAGTTCCGAGACCGCATCGTCCGCCAACAAGGACGAGGCTTCCGCCGCCGCCCCGAGCGGGCCATGGCTGAAGCCGTCGAGCATTCGCATTGGCAAGTGATTCAACACTTTGATCGAACGCGGGATCTGCCCGCAATGGAAAGGATTTAGTTTGCAGGTTCTAGTCAGAGACAACAACGTCGAACAGGCACTCCGGGTGCTGAAGAAGAAGATGCAGCGCGAAGGCGTCTTCCGCGAGATGAAGGCGCGCAGCGCCTACGAGAAGCCCTCCGAAAAGCGGGTGCGCGAAAAGGCCGAAGCCGTGCGGCGTTACCGCAAGCTGGCCCGCAAGAAGATGCAGCGCGAAGGCCTCCTGCCGGCGCCCAAGAAAGTGGTCCGTCCGGCCCGCGGGTAACCTGCCGACCGCACGGACATCCCATCAGGAAGGAGGATATTATGGCCGCCACCAAGGACGAATTCTTCAATCCCACCAAGCTTTCCGCGCGTGACAAAGCCGCTGCGACAGATCACACCGCGCGCTCGATCATTAGTGCGGAAGCGACCCAGCGGGAAAAGAAAACCGAGAAATTGAGGCAGCTTCGTCTCGAACGCGAAGCCGCGGAGCCTGCTCCGGCCCCGGCTCGAGCCAAGGGCCGCAAGGCCCCAGCCGATCACTGAATGTCAAAAAGCCCGGAACAATCCGGGCTTTTTGCTGTGTGGCCTACGGTCAGTGGCTCGCTGCGCGAGGACTGCTCAAGCCGCCTGGAGCTGCACCGGCTGGCGCGGCAGCGGCGGGAAGGCGAGAGCGATCGCCACCGCCCCGAGGCCGACCAGCGCTGAGCCGAAGAACAACCAGTCATAATTGGCGAAATGGTCGAAGGCCCAGCCGCCGGCAAGAGGTCCGAAGGCCATGCCGAGACTCGACAGCATCGCCGCCGCACCGAACACGGTGCCCATGATCTTCGGCCCGAAATACTCCCGCGCCAGCACCGCATAGAGCGGCATCACGCCGCCATAGGTGCCGCCGAAGATCACCGCCAGGGTGTAGAACTGGCCGAGGTCGGTGACCATCGTGTAGGCTGCGATGACGATTGCCTGGATCATCAGCCCGCCGATCAGCACCGGCTTGACGCCCAATCGGTCGGCCAGCACGCCGAACAGAATTCGGCCGCCGAGGCCGGCCGCGCCCTCGACGCTGTAGATGCTGACGGCCGCCATCGGCGCCACGCCGCAGAACATCGCATAGCTCACCATGTGGAAGATCGGGCCGGAATGGGCGGCGCAGCAGGCAGCGAAAGTGAGCCCGAGTACCAGGAACTGCGGCGAACGGAACACCCGCGACAGCGGCATGCCGGCACCTTCGGCCTGCGGTTCGAAGGCTGTGCCGTCCGCAGCCGTCGCGACCGGCGGATTGCGGACCAGAAACGCCGTCGGCAGGAGCAGTATCCAGGCGCCGATGCCGATGAAGAGCATCGCCAGGCGCCAGTCGTCATAGGCGGTGATCAGCCAGCGGGCGAAGGGCGAGATGGTCATCGGCGCCATGCCCATGCCGGCCGAGACCAACGAGACCGCCAGGCTGCGATGCTCGTCGAACCAGGACATGGTGACGGCGATCATCGGGGCGAAGAAGGCGCTGGCGGAAAGCCCGATCAGGCAGCCATAGATCATCTGGAAGGCGATGAGGCTTTGCGTCTGGCTGGCGAGCACCAGCGCCAGGCCGAGAAGGGCGGCCCCGATCAGCACGACGACACGTGCGCCAAACCGGTCGCTCAGTGTACCCCACATGAAGCCGCCGAGGCCCATGACGATGAAATTGAGCGTCATGGCGCTCGAAATGCCGGCACGCGACCAGCCGGTCGCCTTGGCGATCGGCTCCAGAAAGATGGCGAGCGAGAACATCGTGCCGACGGCGACACAGCCCATCAGGGCCCCGGCCGCGACGATCACCCAGCGATAATTGCTACCCATGTCCATTCCCTATGTCAAAGGTTCCGAAATCCGGACGGATTGCGCAACATCGCAATGCATCCTTGAACCTAGGACGTCCGGGTTCTCCCCTCCCCGACAGACCAAACCGATTTTTTCCGCAACCGGATTTTTCGGATCCTACAACAAAAAGCCCCGCACGCGGCGGGGCTTTTCAAATCCGTTGATGGTGGTGACGTGTTAGTTACTGCCGGTGTTCGGACGGTTCTTGCCGACATTGGTGTTGGTCGATGCCGTCTTGCCGTCCGGATTCTGGCCGTAATACGTGCCGCCGAGGTGGCCGCCGGAACTGGTGTTCTCGACCTGGCGTTCGGCTCGCTTTACGGCCTGTTGTACGTCACTCTTGCTCATGTCTGCCTCCAGCTTTGGGGTTGGTGACGGGGATGTAACCGTCCGGCGTGCCAAGTGTTCCCCGCTAATTTCGCCGAACGGGCGCAACCGCCGACGGCGACATGCCACGAACAGGCTTTGCCCTTGACGAAGCGCAAGCATGCCTCTATTTGGGAGCGATCGTTTCCTAATTAAGCCGATATCATGGGCAGCAACACCACGACACGCCCGCCGGGTCGTCCCCGCGAATTCGAGATCGAAGAAGCGCTCGACAAGGCGATCGTCGTCTTTTCCGAGCGGGGCTATCACGCGGCCTCGATTTCGGAGCTGAAGGAGGCGATGGGGCTTGCCGCCGGCAGTCTCTACAAGGCGTTCAAGGACAAGAAGGCGATCTTTCTCGCGAGTTTCGACCGCTACAAGCAGGTTCGCAACGCACTTCTCGACCAGGAACTGGCCGAGGGCGCAAGCGGTCGCGACAAGGTTTCCCGCGTGCTGCGCTTCTATGCCGAGGCCTCGCACGGGGAGAACGGCCGACGCGGCTGCCTCGTCGTTGGAACGGCGATCGAGCTTGCGGTCTACGATGCCGAGGCCGCCGAGCGGGTCGATCGGTCCATGGCGCGCAGCGAAGCCCTGTTCGATAGCCTGATCCGCCGGGGCCAGGCGGATGGCTCCATTCCGCAGGCGATCGATCCCGCCACCACCGCCCGCCTCCTGCTCTCCGTCACCCAGGGCCTCAGGGTACTGGGAAAAACCGGCCCTAACCGGGACCGCGCCTTTTCCGTGGTCGATACGGCCATGAAACTTCTCGACTGATTCAATCCGATCCTTCCTCCCAAGGAGCTTCCCATGACCACCAATACCGCAACGATGGCCACGCCGGCGGCCGCCTCAGGCCTGTCTGCCGCCATGACCTTCGTGATGGCCGCCGCCTGCGGGCTGATCGCCGCCAATCTCTATTATGCCCAGCCGCTCGCCGGCCCGATCGCTGCTTCGATCGGTCTTCCGGCCAGTGCCACGGGCCTCATCGTGACGCTGACCCAGATCGGCTACGGCCTCGGCCTGCTGCTGGTCGTGCCGCTTGGTGACCTTCTCGAAAACCGCCGGCTGATCCTCACCATGATCGGCGTCGTCACCGTGGCGCTGCTCGGCGCCAGCCTGTCGAGCGCATCTATTCCGTTCCTCGCCGCATCGCTGGCGATCGGCGTCGGCTCCACCGCGGTGCAGATGATCGTGCCGTTCGCCGCCAGCCTGACCGACGACGCCAATCGCGGCCGGGTGGTCGGCAATGTCATGAGCGGGCTGATGATCGGCATCATGATGGCCCGGCCGGTCTCGAGCTTCATTGCCGAGTTTTCCTCCTGGCACATCGTCTTCTTCCTGTCGGCAGCGGTCATGATCGTGCTCGGCTTCGTGCTTGCCGCCCGTCTGCCGAAGCGGATGCCGCAGACGAAGCTCTCGTATTTCGCCCTGCTTGCGTCGATGGGGCGCCTTTACGCAACCCAGCCGGTTCTGCGCCGCCGGGCCTTCTACCAGGCCTGCCAGTTCGCGACCTTCAGCCTGTTCTGGACGGTGACGCCGCTGGTTCTCGCCGGCCCCGCCTTTAATCTCAGCCAGGCCGGCATCGCGCTGTTTGCGCTGGCCGGCGTCGCGGGCGCCATCGCCTCGCCGATCGCCGGACGCCTTGCCGACCGGGATCTCGGGAAGCCCGCGACGATATTCGGCATCGCTGCCGTCGCCGTCGCATTCCTGATCACCCATATCGCACCGGAGGGCTCGACGGTTGCGCTGGCGCTGCTGACGATTGCCGCCATCCTCCTCGATTTCGGGGTAACGATGACGCTCGTGATCGGCCAGCGGTCGATCTACAATCTCGGCGCGGACTTGAGGAGCAGGCTGAACGGCCTCTATATGGCGACCTTCTTCTGTGGCGGCGCGATCGGCTCCGCAGTCGGCGCCTGGGCGTTTGCCGAAGGCGGCTGGCTGCTTGCCTCGTCGCTCGGCCTTGCCCTGCCGGTCATCGCCTTCCTGTATTTCCTGACGGAAAAGCGCGCCAGGGTTTGAGGCGATGGGACAAGATCACGTTCGAGGATGACCTCGAACGTGATCGAGGACGCCGAAAGGCCGCCATAACGCCAAGAAGGAGCTGTCGTTTTTAAACAGGACGAGGCTCCCATGCGATTGAAACTTCCCATTCTTGTTCTTCTTCCCTTCATCGGCCCGTTGCTGGCCGATACCGCCCTTGCCAGCGATGTCCAGCCCGTCGGCATGCAGAAGATCAGCGTCGTCTCACCCACCCGCGACCGCGCGCTGGCGGTGACTGTCTGGTATCCGTCGAAAGGCGACGGCCAGACGGGTTCCATCGGCGAAAACCCGATATTCGAAAGCTCCACCGCCTCCCGAAACGCCACCATCGAAGCCGGCCATTTTCCGCTTGTACTCGTCTCCCATGGTTCGGGCTCGCGAGCAGACGGCATGGGCTGGATCGCCATCGAACTGGCGAAAGCCGGCTTCATCGTTGCCGGCCCCAACCATCCCGGTACGACGAGCGGCGATTCCACGCCGGAGGCCACGCCGAAAATCTGGGAGCGGACGCAGGATATCTCGGAGGTCGTCACCGCGCTTTCAGCCGATCCGCGCTTCAAGACTTCGGTGGACAAGGCACGCATCGGCGTGCTCGGCTTCTCGCTTGGCGGCAGCACGGCGATCGAGCTTGCCGGCGGCCGTGCCGATCTCAGTGCCTACAAGCACTATTGCGAGACCAATTCCGATATGATGGATTGCCGCTGGTTCCGCGGCGGGCGCGGTTTTGCCGGCGGCGAAGAGGTAGCGGTTGAGCCGCTGAACCTTGGCAGCGTCGATCGCAGCCGCTTCGAGCAGTCGAACCGAGATACCCGCATTTCAGGCGCGGTGCTGGTTGATCCGGGTCTGGTCGAGGCTTTCAAACCCGATAGTATCAGGGCTATCGATATCCCGCTCGCCTTCATCAATCTCGGCAGCGCGGATCAGATCCCAGCCGCCGTGCTTTCGGACGCGCTCGCCAAACAGGCTCCAAACGCAACCTATGCGCAGGTCGGTAAGGCCGACCATTTCAGCTTCCTGCCCGTCTGCAAGCCTGGCGCCGTCGAATTCCTGAAGAGGGTCGGCGAACCGGACCCGATCTGCGACGACAGCGGCCGGCCCCGCGCCGATATCCATCGCGAACTGACCGGACTGATCATCACCGCTTTCAACAGGATGTTGAAAACCGGCGATTGAGCGGCAGACTATTTCGCCGGCTTCGGAATGCCGGAAAGGGCCGTGCCATCCTTGGCGCGGCTCGTGACATGCACAGACACGTCATCCCGGTGTGGAAGCGACAGGAAGGCTCTTGAGCCTTGTGCGGACCGGCCGGTCAGGCGGCCGGTCCCAGTTCGGGTTCGATCGACTCCCGCTTATTCGACCAGGTTGATTTCCTCGGTCTCGCCGCCTTCGCAGACATAGCAGCAATCTTCGCAGCTCTCCTTGTTGCCCGGACCGGTGCCCCAATAGGTCTGCTTTTCGCCGGAGACCCAGGCACCGTAGCAGATGTTCTCGCCCTGCTGGCAGGAGAGGTGGATCTGCTTGGTTTCACCGTCATCCAGGTAATAGACCTGATTGCCGCCCGGCCAGACGTGCTTGCGGTCCTGGCTGTAAAGCTCGACCTCGACCGCGTTCGGATGCTCGTTGCGCATCATGAAGCTCACGTCGGCGGATAGCGCCTGCCCGGCTGTGGAGCAGACGGTGGCAGTCAAAACCGCCAGAGCCGCGCGGCGTATCGCCGGCAGCGAATTAAAAATCAACATGAAGCCCCCTGTGATAGCGCCTGACCAATCAGCGCCCGTTCATATGCGCTGATTTGCAAGAATAAATCGAGATGGAGGAGACCGTCCGGTGGGATTTTTCTTCCGGCCTCAAGCAACCCGCTTGTAAAACAGCGTGGTGGCGCAGAAACCGCCTTGCGGCCACATGGCGTAGTCCGGGATGACGCCGACGCGTTCCCAGCCGAAGCGCGGATAGATCTTTTCCGCATCGCTGCCGGTCGCGGTATCGAGCACCAGAAGCGTGCGGCCGCGTCGTGCGGCTTCCGCTTCCACGGCGTCCATCAGCTTGCGCGACAGGCCGAGCCCGCGGGCAGAGCGATGCACGAGGAGCTTCATCAGGTCGCCGCGATGCGGCTGGTTCGGCTTGGAGGCAAGGCCCACCTGTACCGTGCCGACGACCTTGCCCTCGACTTCGGCCACCGCGAGGATGATGCCGCCTTTTTCGACCGCGTCGGCAATCTCCTGCCAATAACCGATCGCATCCTCCGGCCCGAAGGGCAGCATGAAACCGAGCGAGGCGCCACCGTTGACGCAGTCGGACAGGGTCTCGGAGAGATCGGCTGTTGCGGCGCGGGTTTCGTCGGCATCGAGGATGCGGATGGTGACGGTCATCTCAATAATCTCCTGATGAAAAATGCTCAGCGGCCGCGGTCGAGGACGACGGCGTAACGGGCCGGCCTGTCGGACGGATTGTGGAAATCGAAGGCATCGCCGATATCCATGTAGAGGCAGTCGCCGGGATGGAGCGTGTGGACGGTGTCACCGATGACCATCTCCAGCACACCCTCGAAGAGCCAGACATGCTGGGTCATCACCCGGCTTTCCTGACGCGGCGGAAAGCTGACCCGTGCCCCGGCCGGAAAATCCACCTCGACGATATCGACCCGGCTCGGCGTGCCCGGCGGCGAGACCGAGCGGCGCAGATAGCCCGTATGCGGATCGCGCCAGAGCTTCTGTTCCGCCCTGCGGCTGAGCGGCGAGTTCTGCGGCTCGTCGTCGGCGAAGAAGGCCGAAAGGGAAAGCCCGAGCGCTTCCGACAGCCTCGCCAGCAGCGCCGCGGTCGGGCTCGCCTCCGCCCGCTCGATCCGCGAAATCATCGCGCGGCTGACGCCGGAGCGGCTCGCCAGCTCGTCCAGCGTCAATCCGGCCCGGGCGCGCAGTCTCTTCAGCCGCTCGCTGATGGCATTCTCGATGTCATGATCCGTCAGTTCCATGATTTGAGAATTGCATTCTCTTATAATGGAATCAAGTGGCACGATGATGGAACCGCTGAATTTTACAAGCGATGGCGTTTCCGCGATAGCTCCCGTCACACTCAATCGGTTATGGAACAGCATCGGGCTTTCATTCGGCCGCCACCGCCGATGCCCACGCTTACGGGGAGACGAGATGAACGGCCAGACATTCGAGACGACGTCGCCCCTGTCGATCGCCAGCATCGTCATCTCGATGACGATTGCCGCCATCGGCAGCGGCATCATGTCCGCCTATGTGCCTTTCGTCCTCACTCAAACGGGCGACACCTGGGCCGCCAGCGCCGCCGTTCCGACGCTTGCGTTCGGCGGCCTGATCGGCTGCATCGTCGGCGGCCCGCTGATCCGCCGCGTCGGCCATGCCCGCCTGTTCTCCTGTTCGATGGCCATGGTGATCATCGCCGCGGTGCTGATCGCCACCAACCCGCCGCCGATCTGGTGGGTGCTGGCGCGCGGCGTCTATGGCGCGGCCTCCAACGTCAATTTCATCATCGCCCAGAGCTGGCTCAACCACGCCGCCTCGAACGAATGGCGCGGCCGGGCGATGTCGTTCTTCTACATGGCCTTCGTGCTCGGCCTCGGCGCCGGTGCCTGGCTGTTCGGCCGCATCCCGACGGACGGCAATCTCGCGCCGCTCGCCGTCGTCTTCGTCACGGCGCTCGCCATCCTGCCGATCGGGCTCACCCGCCTGCCGAACCCGCCGGCGCCGGCCAATGTGAATGTCGATATCAAGATGGCTTGGCGCATCTCGCCGGTCGGGCTGATCGGCGTCCTCGCATCGGGCGGCCTTTCGATGGTGATACAAGGTTTCGTGCCGATCTACGCGACCACCAGTCACGTGGCGCAGACGGATGTCGCGCTCTTGATGCTGGTGATGCAGACCGGCCTCTTGTTCGTGCAATATCCGCTCGGCATGCTGTCGGACCGCATCGACCGCCGTTTCGTGCTCCTGATCACCTGCGCGCTGATCGTCGCGGCGGGCACCGCAGCGCTGTTCGTGTCCTTCTCGATGATGATCATCCTGATGCTCGTCTTCCTCGTCTTCGGCGGCGCGGTCGAGACCGTCTATTCGGTCGCCAACGCACATGCCAACGACCGAGCCGATCCCGGCGATTTCGTGCCGCTCTCCTCGACGCTCCTGGTCGCGTGGTCGACCGCGGCGACGATCGTGCCGCTCGGGGTGACGCTGCTTACCCCGGTTTTCGGCCAGCACACCTTCATCTACGCCGTGATCCTGGTGGCGATCGCCTATGCGGCCTACGTGATCTGGCGTCTCAAGGAACGCGAAGGCGTACCTGCCGATGAACGGGAGAATTTCGGACTGCGCAGCGCCCAGCTCCCGAATGCGTCGGTCATGACCGATCCGGAGACCGAAAAGCCCAGTAAATAGCCCGCTACCCCGGGCTTTATCCTCAACGAAAGGTTATCTTTCCGCTTTGCGGCAGGGATTCGCGCTGCTATATGCGCGAGCCATGAGCACCAATTCCACCCGCACTCCGCTTGACCATATCCGCAACTTCTCGATCGTGGCCCATATCGACCACGGCAAGTCGACGCTCGCCGACCGGCTGATCCAGACGACCGGCGGCCTTGCCGAGCGCGACATGTCGGAACAGGTGCTGGACTCGATGGATATCGAGCGCGAGCGCGGCATCACCATCAAGGCCCAGACCGTGCGCCTGCATTACAAGGCGAATAACGGCGAAACCTATATCCTCAACCTCATCGATACGCCCGGGCACGTCGATTTCGCCTACGAAGTCTCGCGCTCGCTGTCGGCCTGCGAAGGTTCGCTCCTCGTCGTCGATGCCTCCCAGGGCGTCGAGGCGCAGACGCTCGCCAACGTCTACCAGGCGATCGACAACAACCACGAGATCGTCACCGTCCTCAACAAGATCGACCTTCCCGCCGCCGAACCCGAGCGGATCAAGGAACAGATCGAGGAAGTGATCGGCATCGACGCTTCGCAGGCCGTGCTGATCTCGGCGAAGACCGGGCTCGGCATTCCCGACGTGCTGGAGGCGATCGTCCACCAGCTGCCGCCGCCGAAGAGCGAGCTCGGCGAAAAAGGCCCGCTGAAGGCGCTGCTGGTCGATAGCTGGTACGACACCTATCTCGGCGTCATGGTTCTGGTGCGCATCATTGATGGCGTGCTCGCCAAGGGCCAGACCATCCGCATGATGGGAACCGACGCCAAGTACCAGGTCGAGCGCGTCGGCGTGCTGACCCCGAAGATGCTGGCCGTCGATAGCCTCGGCCCCGGCGAGATCGGTTTCTTCACCGGCTCGATCAAGGAAGTGGCCGATACCCGCGTCGGCGATACGATCACCGAGGACAAGCGCCCGACCGCCAAGGCCCTGCCGGGCTTCAAGCCGGCCCAGCCGGTGGTGTTCTGCGGCCTCTTCCCGGTCGATGCGGCCGATTTCGAGGACCTGCGCGCCGCGATGGGCAAGCTGCGCCTCAACGACGCCTCGTTCTCCTTCGAAATGGAAAGCTCGGCGGCGCTCGGCTTCGGCTTCCGCTGCGGCTTCCTCGGCCTCCTGCATCTGGAAATCATCCAGGAACGCCTGGAGCGCGAGTTCGACCTCGACCTGATCGCCACCGCGCCTTCGGTCGTCTATCAGCTGACGATGAGCGACGGGTCCGAGCGCGAACTGCACAACCCGGCCGACATGCCGGATGTCGTGCGCATCGCCGAAATCCGCGAGCCTTGGATCAAGGCGACGATCCTGACGCCGGACGATTATCTCGGCGGCATCCTCAAACTCTGCCAGGACCGCCGCGGCATCCAGACCGAACTCACCTATGTCGGCAAGCGCGCCATGCTCACCTACGAGCTGCCGCTCAACGAAGTGGTGTTCGATTTCTACGACCGCCTGAAGTCGATCTCCAAGGGCTACGCCTCGTTCGACTACCATCTGCACGGCTATCGCGAGGGCAACCTCGTGAAAATGTCGATCATGGTCAATGGCGAGCCGGTCGATGCGCTCTCCATGCTGGTCCACCGCTCGGCGGCCGAAAAGCGCGGCCGCGACATGTGCGAAAAGCTCAAGGACCTGATCCCGCGGCACATGTTCAAGATCCCGATCCAGGCCGCGATCGGCGGCAACGTCATCGCCCGCGAGACGATCTCGGCGATGCGCAAGGACGTGACCGCCAAGTGCTACGGCGGCGACGCCACCCGCAAGCGCAAGCTGCTCGACAAGCAGAAGGAAGGCAAGAAGCGCATGCGCCAGTTCGGTAAGGTGGACATCCCGCAGGAAGCGTTCATTGCCGCGCTGAAGATGAAGGACGATTGAGGAATCTCTAGCTTCCGAAATCCAAGTAGGTATAAATATACTCGCCCACTTCGGTCGCGGAAGCCGATTCCTCGCAGTCTTGGTTTTCGTGCCATACTCGCTCTGATACGCGAACTTGAAGGCTTTCACCGGGTTTCCGCAGTTTTGCGGATACGCTTCCGGCCGGTAATTCCACACCAGATTTGAAGAAAACACCCGCTTTGTACAAGAACTCGCTGGCCCGGCCATGGCAAATCATGCCGTCGCGGCTTACAGCGAAACCGATTTTTCGCCGCGAGAGGCTTACCCATCTATAGGCGGCGGCCGAGCGCGAGACTCCCAGAGTTTGCGAAAGTTCGGTAACGGAAGCGTGCGTAAATTTGTGAGTCTTATCAAAGCCTCTCATCACATCCGCAGGCATCAATATTTGAGCCGCGAACTCATTCGCTTCCTTTTCCAAAACAATATTCGAATAGTCCTGAAGATTCTCAAAGGTACACCTGAATGTATTTTTCTTATATCTGTGCCCTACAAAATGCCCTATCTCGTGGGCAAATGTAAAATTTCTTCTCGGCGCAAATTCGATATTCGTATTAACTCCTATGGTCCAAGAATGAGACCCCTCCTGCCGCGCCATCAACCCCTCAAATGAGTCAAATTTCTCGAATACGACCTTACATTGATCGCCATTGGAGGACGGCAACACGATCTCATTCAATATCAAATTAAGGTCGATTTTGGCTGATCCTGGCCCGTACCGGCGCCAAAGATCTATAATCCTAATCGCTTCCTTTTTTAGATTTTCCATCTAACGTTGTGTCTGCGATTCTGAAAAGAATGTCCAAGTCTTTCTGCGAAAGTCCGCGCTCATCCGCGCCCCGCGCCAAAGCGATTCGCACTTGGCGGTCCGTAGGCTCTTGAACGGAATCATCAATCAGAAATTCAGCTGAAATTTCCAAAACCTGAGCAATTTTTAAAAGTAACTCACCTGAAGGTTTGGCAGGCCTCTTATTTTCTAGCTGCCAAATATAGGCTTTCGTGGACCCAACTTTCTCCGCTAAGCCCTCCAAAGTGAAGGATTTTTCTATCCGGCGCTTGCGCAGCTTTTCCCCAAATTCTTCCGACATAGTGGGCTTCCGATCTCCCCAAATCACCCCTTGACAGTATCACTACTGCTATACTAACGATAGTATCGTGATCGCTATACATTTGTATCGTTATCACTATCCTCCCAAGGACAAGGAGAGCCATGATGGCTAGCTACTATCGCAATCGAAATGCCCAGGCGAATGGCGACCATGAAGTTCACAAGAGTGGCTGTGGCTATATGCCGGCACAGGTGAACCAACAGTACCTCGGCGAATATGACAGCTGTTTCCAGGCTGTCGCCGCAGCAAAGGCCTACGATCTCAGTGCAGATGGGTGTGCATACTGCTCTCCCGCTTGCCACACCCGTTAAGGAGATAGTTATGACCAAAAACCGCAATCAACACGTCGTACCCCACCCTGAAGGCTGGGCTGTTAAAGGCGCAGGCTCCGAGCGTGCAACCAAGGTCGTCGAGACCCAGCGTGAGGCAATCAGCATCGCCCGTGGCATTGCCCAGAACCAGGGTACGGAAATGCTGATCCATGGGGAAAACGGTCGCATTCGCGAGCGTAATTCCTACGGCAACGATCCTTTTCCGCCGAAGGGCTGAAAAGTCGGGCGGCGGGCAAGTTTTCTTGACCGCCGCACTCAACAGCGTTTGTGCTACCCTCCGTCCCCACCCCCTCAAAAAATCCGCCAAACCATTAAAACCTTAATAAATCCTGCAAATGCTTTGAAAGCTCCCTCCTGCACAGTGATTGCAGGTGATGAGTTCGCACGCCGATACGGCAACCGCTCAAAGGCATGACGCCATCTTCACTGCCTGAGCCCGTAACGTGTCCTACCCACCTGCGAGACGCTTCATGAGCAGCATTTCTTATAACGCATCGGCCGCCTCGGCGCTGCTGTTGCTGACCGGCTCCGCCAAGGCGCTGGAGCGCAACACGGTCAAGGTGGCAACCGGCCGCGAGGTCAATACGGCATCCGACAACGCCGCCTACTGGTCGATCGCCACCTCGATGCGGTCCACCGGCCTGTCGCTCTCGGCAGTGCAGGATGCGTCGGGCCTTGCCGCCGCGACCACGGATACCGCCGCGCTCGGCATGGAAGCCGCGACCAGTCTGGTTTCCGAGATCAAGTCGAAGCTTATCCTTGCCCGCTCACCGGGCATCGACAGGGATGCGATCAACGCCGAGATCACGCAGCTGAAAGAGCAGCTGGGCACCGTGAGCGAATCCGCGTCCTTCAACGGCGAGAACTGGTTGAGTTCCGCCGGAACGCCGGGCGTCAAGTCGCTGCTGGCGTCCGCATCGACCAATCCGGACGGCACCACCGCCCTCAACACCATCGATTTCGATACCGCCTCGACGACGCTGACCAGCAGCGGCGATGCCGCGAACGGTCTTTTGACCAGGGCCTATTCGGGCACCACCGGCAACGGCGCCGCCTACGAATATTACCTGCTCGATACCGGGTCGCAGTCATCGGCAACCGCCAGCGAAATCAAGATCTCGAATTCGACGACCGAGGACGAGCTGGACGGCATGATCTCCGCCACCGAAAGCATGCTGTCGAGCCTCACCTCCGCCGGCGCCAAGCTCGGCTCCACGTCGAGCCGCATCAGCGCCAATACGGAATTCCTCTCCAAGCTGCAGGATACGATCGACCGCGGCGTCGGGCGTCTCGTCGATGCCAACATGGAGGAGACCGCCGTCAAGCTTGCCGCCACCAAGGTCCAGCAGCAACTCCAGACGATCGGCCTCAGCATCGTCAACGAACAGTCGAAACGCATTCTCGACCTCTTCCGCTAAGACCTCCCCGATATCCGGCCCCCTGACTATGCTCGGGGCCGGATATGGCTTTCTCCTTGCGCCGTATGTCTCCTCATTCCTGTCCTGTGACAGCAATGCGGAAGCATCGCGTCGGGCGTGCGGAAGACCCTCCCGGACACGACGGATGACAAAAGGGCGTCGCCATGCCTTCTTGCCAGATCCGGCCTTTGTCAGTGACGGCCCGCTTGAAGCGGGCGGGGCATGTCGGAATGGGTAATCCAGACGCGCCCGTCGAAAGCCACCTCGCCGTGATCAAGCTTTCTGTTGGCGATCTTCTCGATGAGACCGAGCTTCGAGCGCACGTCGCCGATCCTGCGGTCGTTGACGACGCAGACGGCCTGGCATGTGCCGCCGTCGCGCATGACCAGAAGGGTGTGGTGGCTATTTCGCATGATCTTGTTCGGCAATGTCACGAGCGTCATGCTCTTCTCCTTGCTGTAACCGGACCGCACGTGTGATGCGTGGAGGGTAAGCTCGGGGAATATGGTCAACAAAAGGTTAACGAAGCGGGATTGGATGTGCGGCTTGCCCGGCAGCCCGGCCGCTTTGCACGCAGCGGCATCGACAACGGGTCATTTGACCTACCTGTTCCGGCCGCCCTCGGGAACTTCGCGCAGCGGCGCCCGGCTCAGTTCGTTGCCGGCGGCGATCGCCTTGCGCAGAAGCCGCAGCAGTTCCTCCGCCTCGTCTGCCGTCAGGCCGCGCAGCATCAGTTGCTGCGCCGCCTCCACCGCCGGCGCTATTCCGTCGAGGGTCTTTTGCCCCTCGACGGTGATCTGCAACTCTCGGGCGCGCCTGTCCCTGGTGCTGGCATTGCGCACCAGCAGGCCCTTCTGCACCAGCCGGTCGACGACGCCGGTAATGGTCGTCCGGTCGTAGGCGATCAGCCCGGCGAGCGTAACCTGATCGATGCCCGGGTTGATGCTGATCGCCGCGAGCGCCGCATATTGAACGGGCGTCAGATCGTAACCGGCCTCTTCCACCTCCGCATGAAAGACCGCCACGGCGATCTGCTGGAACCGGCGGGCCAGATGCCCCGGCATGTCGTTGTTGTCCTTCACCAAACTCTCCAAAACCGTCGCAAGCTTGACACGTATACTGATAATCAGCATACTGATCAATATCGGATCCGCCCGGTTCATTCCGCGGATGCCTTCAAGAAACATGCGGAGGAAACTGGTTCCATGCAATTCCATCTTAACGGGTTCGAACCCGGCGACCCGGAAATCTTTCATCCGGAGGATCGACACAACGCGCCGGCCGACACAAAGGCACTTCCCACGGAAGTCGATGTCCTGATCGTCGGCTGCGGGCCGGCGGGCCTGACGCTTGCCGCGCAGCTCTCCGCCTTTCCCGATATCAGAACCTGCATCGTCGACCAGAGATCCGGCCCGCTGCTGCGCGGCCAGGCCGACGGCATTGCCTGCCGCACCATGGAAATGTTCCATGCCTTCGGTTTCGCCGAGCGGGTGATGCGGGAATCCTACTGGGTCAACGAGACCTCGTTCTGGAAGCCGAACGACTTGAAGCGCGACAACATCATCCGCAGCGGCAGGATCGACGATACCGAGGACGGGCTTTCCGAATTCCCGCATGTCATCCTCAACCAGGCCCGCGTGCAGGATTTCTTCCTCGACGTGATGCGCAAAGCGCCGACCAGGCTCGAACCGCACTATTCGCGGCGCCTGATCGATCTGGAAACAGACCGGACCGCCTCCGACTATCCCGTGACCGCAAGACTGGAACGTCTCGACCCCTCCCACGAAGGCGAGATCGAGATCATAAGAGCCCGCTACGTCGTCGGCTGCGACGGCGCGCGCAGCACGGTGCGCAAGTCGATCGGCCGGGCGCTGCACGGCGATTCCGCCAATCACGCCTGGGGCGTCATGGATGTGCTCGCCGTCACCGATTTTCCCGACATCCGCCTCAAGGCGCTGATCCAGTCCGCCGGCGAAGGCAGCATCGTGCTGATCCCGCGCGAAGGCGGCTATATGGTCCGCATCTATGTGGAGCTGGACAAGCTCAACGAAAACGAGCGGGTCGCGAGCCGGAACATCACCGTCGACAGGCTGATCGCGGCCGTGCAGCGCATCCTGCATCCGCATACATTCGAGGTGAAGGAGGTCGCCTGGTGGTCGGTCTACGAGATCGGCCAGCGCCTCACCGACAAGTTCGACGACGTGCCGGAAGACGCGCCCGTGAGGCGCCTGCCGCATGTATTCATCGCCGGCGATGCCTGCCACACGCATAGTCCGAAGGCCGGCCAGGGCATGAACGTCTCGATGCAGGACGGTTTCAACCTCGGCTGGAAGCTGGCCGCCGTCCTGCAGGGGCGGAGCGGACCGGAGCTGCTGCACA
Organism: Neorhizobium sp. LjRoot104; assembly: GCF_964253725.1. Classification (NCBI taxonomy): domain Bacteria; kingdom Pseudomonadati; phylum Pseudomonadota; class Alphaproteobacteria; order Hyphomicrobiales; family Rhizobiaceae; genus Neorhizobium; species Neorhizobium sp. LjRoot104. The sequence goes on along the minus strand of NZ_CAXURS020000001.1, from coordinate 4,396,495 downwards.
GCTATTCCGCCGAACGCCAGACCATCGCCAAGGAACTGATCGACTTCGACCGCGAATGGTCGGCCATGCTGAGCGCGCCGCTGAAATCCCCTGACGATCCCGATGGCGAGGGCGTCGAGCCGGCGGAAGTCCAGAAATATTTCGTCCGGTCCGGGCGTTATACGGCGGGCACGGCGACCCGCTACACGCCGTCGGCTCTGACCGGCGAAGCGACCCATCAGCATCTCGCCAAGGGGCTGGCGATCGGCACCCGGTTCCATTCGGCACCGGTCATCCGGCTGGGCGATGCCAGGCCGGTGCAGCTCGGCCATGCCGCCAAGGCGGACGGGCGCTGGCGCATCTATGCCTTTGCCGGAAAGGACGATCACGCTCAGCCGTCCTCGCGGCTGCGTGCCCTGTGCGATTTCCTGGCCGACTCCCCCAGCTCGCCGGTAAAGAGACATACGCCGGCCGGTGCGGATGTCGACTCGGTGATCGATTTCCGAGCCGTCTTCCAGCACGCCCATCGCACGCTCGCCGTCGAAACCATGCCGGCCTTCCTCCTGCCCCGAAAGGGCCGTTACGGGCTCTGCGACTACGAGAAGATGTTCTGCCCCGACTTCAAGGGCGGCCAAGACATTTTCGAGATGCGCGGCATCGATCGGGAACAGGGCTGCATGGTCATCGTCCGGCCGGACCAGTACATCGCGCATGTCCTGCCACTCGATGGGTATGCCGAGCTGTCGACGTTCTTCGACGGTTTCATGCTGCGACAGAACTAGCTGGCTTCCGGTGGGCATTGGTTTTTTGACCAATTCCCGCCGCAAACGACCCCCACCCTCATCGCGGTTTTTTCGATTGACGCCCAATTTGTACAACTGTACAAATTGGGCGGACAATTGACTATGGATCTCCATGCGCCCGAACCTGAGGGAAGCCTTGCTCAGAAATGCCGTGACCCTGTTTTCCCGCAGCGGTTATAATGCCGTGTCGCTGCGGGATATCGCCAAGGCGTCCGGGGCCAATGTCGGCAGCCTCACCTACCATTTTGGCTCGAAGGCGAAATTGCTGCGGGAGGTCTATGAGCGCCACACGGTGCCGATGAACGCCCGCCGCCGCGAACTGCTGGGCGAAGCCCTTCGGATCAGCGATGCGGATCAACGGCTGATGGCCATCCTGCGCGCCTATGTCGTGCCCGCCTTCGTTTCCTCCTCGGAGGGCGACGGCGGCGGTGCGGAATTCACCCGGATGCGGGCGGTTCTGTCGGCGGAAGGAAACCCCGACGCCCAGGCGATCATTGCGGACGCATTCGACGAGACCAGCCGCGCCTTCATCAAGGCTCTCGCCGATTGCGTGCCGGGTGCGCCGCTCGCCGGGCTCGTCTGGCGCAGCCAGTTCCTGCTTGGCTCGCTTTATTACGCCCTGATCAATCCGGACCGCGTGACGCGTCTTTCGGGCGGCGCGGTCGATGGAAACGATCGGGAGGCCGCCGTCAATCAAATCGTCGAGGCGAGCTATGCCAGCTTTCGAAGCCTGCGCGTCGAAGCCAGGCAATACGCGGCAACCTGAAATTCGCATGGGAGGAAAAATGAACGAACATCGCCAGGAGAGCGGTCACGGGACAGCGGCCGCACGGCGGAAGCCTGACTTCCGGTTGCCTGAAGCCAGCTGCGACGCCCATTGCCACGTGTTCGGTCCGGGAGCCGTTTTCCCCTATGCGCCCAACCGCAGCTACACACCGGCGGACGCTCCGAAAGAGGCGCTGGCAGCACTCCACGACCGGCTCGGCATTGCCCGCGCCGTCATCGTTCAGGCGAGTTGCCACGGGACCGACAACCGCGCCATGCTGGACGCGATCGCCTGGCGCCCGGATCGCTACCGCGGCGTCGCCATCGTGGACGACGGTTTTGACGACCGCGCCTACCAGAGGCTCGACGACGGCGGCGTGCGTGGCGTGCGGTTCAATTTCGTCCGCCACCTCGGCGGCGCGCCTGACATGGACGTCTTCAATCGGGTAATTGACCGCATCAAGGGTCGCGGCTGGCACGTGGTGCTGCATCTCGACGCCGCCGACATCGTTCCGCTTTCCGACATGATCGCCCGCCTGCCGGTGCCCTTCGTCATCGACCATATGGGGCGCGTCGATACCAGCCTCGGCACCGACCAGCCGGCTTTTCAGACGCTGCTGGAACTGGTGCGGCAGGAAAACTGCTGGATCAAGGTTTGCGGCTCGGAGCGGATTTCGCGTTTTCCGTTCGATGCGGCGGTGCCTTTCGCGAAAGCACTGGTGAAGGCGAGCCCGGAGCGGAGCCTCTGGGGTACCGACTTCCCCCACCCGAACCTCAAGGAGCCGGTCGAGGAGGCCGATCTCGTGGATCTCGTGCCCCGGTTCGCACTCGACGAACAGGACCAGCGGCGGCTGCTCGTCGACAATCCCGCACGTCTATACGGTTTTGCCGCCTGAGCGGCCTTACAAGGAGGAGGAAAGAATGGATTACAAGACTACGGGGAGATCGTCGGGACGGTTCCGGCAGCCGGCGCGATGGATGAAATCCCTGGCCGTCGCCCTAACGTTGATGCTGCCGGCCGGCGCCCTTGCGCAGGACGCCTATCCGTCCCGGGACATCACCCTGGTGCTGCCTTTCGGTCCCGGCGGGATCGCCGATATCACCGCACGCCTGGTGGCCGAGTCGCTCGGCAAGAAGCTCGGCAAACAGATCGTGATCATGAACCAGCCGGGTGCCGGCGGTTCGGTCGCCGCCCGGGCTGCGCTGAACGCTCCGGCGGACGGTTACACGCTCGCATTGCTCTCGAACGGAACCGCGATCAGCGTACCGCTCTTCAAGAACCTGCAATTCGATCCCGTCGTCGATTTCGTGCCGGTATCGAGCCTTGCCTATTTCGATTTCGTGTTCGTCACCAAGTCGGGCGGCAAATTCAAAACCCTCAAGGACGTGCTGGAAGCCGCCAAGGCCAAGCCGGGCGCGCTCAATGTCGGAACCATCAATGTCGGCAGCAGTCAGAACCTTGCGGCGGAACTCTTCAAGTCGACGTCCGGGATCGATTTCACCATCGTGCCTTACAAGGCCACGCCTGATCTTCAGGTGGCCCTGCTCGGCGGCGAACTCGATGTCATCGTCGACAGCCAGACGGCGCTGAAAGCTGCCCTGCAGCAGAACCAGGCGATCGCCATCGCCTCCTCCGGGCCGTCGCGCTCCAGCCTCTCGCCGAACGTCCCGACCGCCGCCGAAGAGGGCGTCAAGGGCTTCGACGTCACTTCCTGGAATGCCATCTTCGCGCCGAAGGGCACACCGCCGGAAGCGGTGAAGAAGCTGAACGCCACGCTTGTCGAAGTCCTGGCCGATCCGGCCCTGCAAAAGCGGTTCGCGGATCTCGGCGTCGAAGCCCGGTCCAGCACCCCGGAAGAGATCGGCAACCGCCTGACGGCCGATATCCGGAAATGGTCGGACGTGATCCAGAAGGCCGGCATTCCGAAACAATGACCACTTCGATTGGTCCCGGACGCGCTCCGGGGCTAATCTTCGCCGGCCTTGGGAGCCGCCCAGGGCATTGGCCGTCGGCTGAGGAAGGCGTCGATGCCGGCATGGCCTTCGGCGCTTTCCCAGCGGTCGGCGAGCAGGCCGGTGCTGTAGCCGAGCGGATCTTCGATCGTCTGGCGGGCGAGGTGCTGAACGAGGTTCTTGGCGCTGGCGACGGCGCCGGGAGCGCAATCGAGAAAGGCCGAAACCTCCTCTTGCACTGCCGCATCGAGTTCATCGGCGGTGCGAACGACGGACACGAGACCGATCTCGCGACCCGTGTCCGCATCGAAGCGGCGGGCATTGAGGAACAGGCGACGGGCATGGCCTTCGCCGATCCGGCGGACGACGTAAGGTCCGATGGTGGCGGGGATCAGCCCCAGCCGTGTTTCGGTGAGTGCGAACCAGGCGCTTTCCACCGCGACAACGATATCGCAGACCGCCATCAGGCCGATACCGCCGCCGAAGGCGTTGCCCTGAACCCGGCCGATCAGCGGCTTCGGCAGGCCGTCGAGTGCCTTCAGCATGAGGGCAAGTTCCGTCGCCCCCTCGATCTTGCCGGCGCGATCCCTCGCCGCCTGGTCGCGCATCCATTGCAGGTCGCCGCCGGCGCAGAATGTAGAACCGGCCGATGCGAGAACAACGACGCGGACCGTCTCGTCGGCTGCGAGCCTGCCGGCCGCGTCCGTCAGATCGGCGATCATCCGCGCGTTCATGGCGTTGTGCTTTTCGGCCCGGGCGAGCGTCAGTGTCGCCACCCCGCGGGCATCCCGTTCCAGTGTCAGCGTGTCGTAAGCACCCATTAGCGCGCTCCTCTCAGGCTGCGGGCAAAAGCCTCTGCGTCGGTCAGCCGGTCGCGGTCGATGCCGGTCTCGAAACCCAGCGCATGCAGATGATCGACCGTTTTTCCGGTTGCGACATTGCCTTCGGCGCCCGGCGCATACGGGCAGCCGCCAAGGCCGCCGGCTGCGGCATCGAATACACGCAATCCCTTTTTGAGCGAGACGGTGATGTTGTCGAGCGCCCGGCCGTTGGTGTCGTGAAAATGGCCGGCGAGTCTAGCCGCCGGCAGGTGCTCCAAGACCGCATCGAGCATGGCGGCGACCCGCTCCGGTGTACCGGTGCCGATCGTATCGGCCAGCGCCACCTCGCTGCAGCCGAGCGCGTGGAGTTCCGTTGCCACCCGCGCCACCTGGGCCGGCGGAGTTGGACCGTCAAAGGGACAATCGACGGCGCAGGAGACATAGGCACGGACCGGGATGCCGTCGCCGCGAGCGCTATCGATCAGCGGCGCAAAACGCTGAAAGCTCTCCGCGATGCTGCAATTGATGTTGCGATGGCTGAAGCCTTCGGATGCCGAGGCGAAGACGGCGACCTCGTCCGCCTTTGCCGAGACGGCGGCGGCATATCCCCGCACGTTCGGCGTCAGCGCGGTGTAGAGCGTGCCCGGGCGGCGGGCGATGCCGGCCATGACCTCGGCGCCGTCGGCCATCTGCGGCACCCAGTCGGGGCGCACGAAGCTCGCCACCTCGATCTTTTCGAAGCCGCAGGCGGAGAGCAGGTCGACCAGCCGGATCTTGTCGGCGGTGGAAATCAGCCGCTTCTCGTTCTGGAGCCCGTCACGCGGGCCCATTTCATGGATGCGGACGAAATCAGCCATCCTTCGGCTCCCCGGCTTCCGGCTCCGGCTCAAGGGTCAGCAGCACCGCGCTTTCGGCTACCTGTTCGCCCTGCGACACCAGGACCTCGGCAATCGTCCCGTCGCGCGGTGCGGTCAGCGTCAGTTCCATCTTCATGGCTTCCATGACGGCCAGGGTCTCACCCTTGGTAACGGCGGCTCCCGGCGTGGCACGAAGGAGTTTCACGAGGCCCGGCATGGGCGCGACGATGCGACCACCGCCGTCGGCAATCTCATCCTCGCCGGCGAGAGGGTCGATCAGGCCAAAATGCCAGCTTTCGCCATCGCCGAAGATCATCACGTCACATTCGCCGCAGACCAGATGGACGCGATGTTTCCGGCCCGCGGCCTCCAGAAGACAAGCCTCGGCGCCCAGGCGCGAGAGGCGGAGATCGACCGGCTTGCCATCCACCGTGGCCGCATATGCGCCCTCCCCGACCGATCCGAGCAAAACCGGCACGTGCTGGCCGCGGTAGTCCAGCTCAACGAAGTCGGACGCTTGCGACCACAGCCGGAATCCGGATAAGCGGTCCCAGGGATCGTTGCCGGTCTTCGGCTCCAGGGCGCCGGAGAGCTTCAGAGCGGCCAAGGCCATGACCTCGCGAGACGGGGCCTGTCCTATCGTCAGTTCCGCCAGATGCCTGTCGATCAGGCCGGTGTCGGGCCAGCCTTCCGCAAAATCCGGCTGGATCGTTAGCCGACGAAGAAACGCGGCATTGGTGGTGACGCCGTTGGCACGAACCTCGGCAAGGGCGGCCGACAACAGCGAGAGTGCCGTCTGGCGGTCAGGTCCTCGGGTGATGATTTTCGCGATCATCGGATCGTAGAAGGGCGAGATCCGGTCGCCGGTGCGCACGCCGCTGTCCACACGCGCCAGTTCCTCGGGCAAGTCCAGATGGGCAAGCGTGCCGGTGGCGGGTAGGAAGCCGCGCTCGGCATCTTCCGCATAAAGCCGCGCCTCGAAGGCCCAGCCGCTGATGAACAGCTCGTCCTGGCTGCGCGGCAGAAGCTCGCCGGATGCGACGCGAAGCTGCCATTCGACGAGATCGACGCCGGTGATCGCCTCGGTGACCGGATGCTCCACCTGCAGGCGGGTGTTCATCTCCATGAACCAGAAGCGGTCGGCTTTCAGCCCATCCGAGGCATCCGCGATGAACTCGATCGTGCCGGCGCCGGAATAGGAAAACGCCATCGCCGCCTTGACCGCCGCCTCGCCCATGGCAATGCGCATGTCGTCCGGCATGCCGGGGGCCGGCGCTTCCTCGATAACTTTCTGGTGGCGGCGCTGGAGGGAACAGTCGCGCTCGAAGAGGTGCACGACATTGCCGTGGTCGTCGCCAAAAACCTGGATCTCGATGTGGCGTGGATGGGCGATGTATTTCTCGATCAGGCAGGCCGCATCGCCAAAGGCGGCCGAAGCCTCGCGCTGTGCCGAGGCGAGCGCTTCCCTGAAGTCGGCTGCATCCTCAACCCGCCGCATGCCTTTGCCGCCACCGCCGGCGCGGGCCTTGATCAATACCGGGAAGCCGATGCGCTCCGCCTCGGCCAACAGGAAATCCGGGTCCTGTTCGGCGCCGTGATAGCCCGGCACGACGGGCACGCCGGCCTTTTCCATCAGCACCTTGGCGGCGTCCTTCAGGCCCATGGCGCGGATGGCATCGGACGACGGTCCGATGAAGCGGATGCCGGCGGATGTCACCGCGTCGGCGAAGTCGGGATTTTCCGAAAGGAAGCCGTAGCCGGGATGGATGGCATCGGCGCCTGTCCGCAGCGCCGCGTCGATGATCGTGTCGCCGCGCAGGTAACTTTCGGCGGCGAGGGACGGGCCGATATGGATCGCCTCGCCGGCAAGCGACACATGTAGGGCGTCCCGGTCGGCGTCGGAATAGACCGCGACGGTCGCGACACCCAGCCGGTGGCAGGTGCGGATGATGCGGCAGGCAATCTCGCCACGATTGGCGATGAGGACTTTTCTCAGCATGAGGCGGTCCTCGGAATGGACGAGCAGTGCGGCAAACGCCTGCTGATCTCCCCCCTTGAGGGTAGGGCTATTGCATATGGACATGCGAGGCGTCGTGGAGCCCCTCCCCCTTGTGAGGAGGGGTTGGGGAAGGGCCTTCGCTCCACACGAAAACCCCTCCCGCCTGCCGGCCACCCTCCCCACAAGGGGGAGGGTTCGGGATGCCGCACCGCCTCACGTCCCATATGCGGTAGCCCTGTCCTTGCGGAGGAGATTGGCATGCCGCGCCGCTCTTTCGACACACTATGGCCGAGACGGAGGATAAGCCCAAGGATGTTCATGAAATCGGACATCCGCTCCCTCACATCCGGAACACGCCGAAGCGTGTCTCTTCGACCGGGGCATTGAGGGCGGCAGAGAGGCTCAAAGCCAGGACCTGGCGGGTCCTGGCGGGGTGGATGATGCCGTCGTCCCAGAGCCTCGCGGAGGCGTAAAGCGGATGGCTCTGTTCCTCGAATTGGTCGAGCACAGGCTGCTTGAAGGCCGCCTCGTCTTCCGCGTCCCAGGTCTTGCCGCCGCGTTCGATCGCCTCGCGCCGGACGGTCGCGAGCACGCCGGCCGCCTGCGGGCCGCCCATCACCGAGATGCGGCTGTTCGGCCAGGTCCACAGGAAACGCGGCGAATAGGCGCGGCCGGCCATGCCGTAATTGCCGGCGCCGAAGGAACCGCCGAGCAGGATCGTGACCTTCGGCACGGACGTGGTGGCGACCGCCGTCACCAGCTTGGCGCCGTGCTTGGCGATACCTTCCGCCTCGTATCTGCGGCCGACCATGAAGCCGGTGATGTTTTGCAGGAAAACCAGCGGGATCTTCCGCTGCGAGCAGAGTTCGATGAAATGCGCGCCCTTCTGTGCACTTTCGGAAAACAGCACGCCGTTGTTGGCAATGATGCCGACCGGCATGCCGAAGACATGCGCGAAACCGCACACCAATGTGGTTCCGAACCGGGCCTTGAACTCGTCGAACCGCGAGCCATCGACGACGCGGGCGATCACTTCACGGATGTCATAGGGTGTTGAGAGCGAGGCCGGCACGATCGAGGCGATCTCTTCCGGATCGTAGAGCGGTTCCTCGGGGGTCGCCAGCACGACGGTGTCGGGTTTGCGGGTATTGAGGCCGGCGACGGCGCGGCGGACCAGCGCCAGGGCATGAGCGTCGTCGCGGGCGAGATGATCGGCCACGCCGGAGAGCCTTGTGTGGACGTCGCCGCCGCCGAGATCCTCGGCGGAAACTTCCTCGCCCGTCGCCGCCTTTACCAGCGGCGGGCCGGCGAGGAAGATCGTGCCCTGATCCCTGACGATGATCGCCTCGTCGGACATGGCCGGCACATAGGCGCCACCCGCGGTACAGGAACCCATGACGGCGGCGATCTGGGCGATGCCCTGGGCGGACATGCGAGCCTGGTTGAAGAAGATGCGGCCGAAATGATCGCGATCGGGGAAAACCTCGTCCTGGTTCGGCAGGTTGGCGCCGCCGGAATCGACCAGATAGACGCAAGGGAGCCGGTTCTCCCCGGCAATCTCCTGGGCGCGAAGATGCTTCTTGACCGTCATCGGATAATAGGTGCCGCCTTTGACGGTAGCGTCGTTGGCGACGATCATCACCTCGCGGCCCTCGACCCGGCCGATGCCGGTGACGATGCCGGCGGATGGGCTCGCGCCGCCGTAAAGCCCGTGGGCGGCAGTGGCGCCGACTTCGAGAAAGGGCGAGCCGTGATCGAGCAGCCGGGCGATACGCTCGCGGGGAAGCAGCTTGCCGCGCTTCACATGCCGCGCCCGCGCCTCCTCGCCGCCGCCCGCTTCGGCAAGCGCCATAGCCGCCTCGACCTCGGCAAGCTTTGCCTGCATCGAGGCTCGATTGGCTTCAGCGGCTTCGCTCCTCAGATTGACCTGCGACCGGATGACAGCCATCAGGCGGTTTCCTTGAAAAGTTCGCGGCCGATCAGCATGCGGCGGATTTCGGACGTGCCGGCGCCGATTTCCATCAGCTTGGCGTCGCGCAGCAGACGGCCGGTCGGATTGTCGTTGATGTAGCCGTTGCCCCCGAGGATCTGGATCGCCTGAAGTGCCTGCTGGGTCGCCTGTTCCGAGGCATAGAGGCAGCAGGCGGCGGCGTCCTGCCGGGTCACCGCGCCGCGGTCGCAGGCAGCGGCGACGGCATAGACATAGGCGCGGGCGGAATTCATCGCCGTGTACATGTCGGCGACCTTGGCCTGGATCAGCTGGAACTCGCCGATCGGCTGGCCGAACTGCTTTCGCTCATGCACATAGGGCATGACCACATCGAGGCAGGCATGCATGATGCCGATACCGATGGCGGAGAGCACCACGCGCTCGTAATCGAGGCCGGACATCAGCACGCGTACGCCCCCACCCTCGACACCCATGACGTTTCCGGCCGGCACTTCGCAATCCTCAAACACCAGTTCGCAGGTGTTGGAGCCGCGCATGCCGAGCTTGTCGAGCTTCTGGGCGGTCGAGAACCCCTTGAAACCCTTTTCGATCAGGAAGGCGGTGATGCCCCTCGAGGCGGCGGACAGATCGGTCTTGGCGTAGACGACCAGCACATCGGCATCCGGGCCGTTGGTGATCCACATCTTGTGGCCGTTCAGGACGTAAGCGTCACCGTGCTTTTCGGCGCGCAGCTTCATCGAGACGACGTCGGAACCGGCGCCGGGCTCCGACATGGCGAGCGCGCCGACATGTTCGCCCGAGCAGAGTTTAGGCAGGTAACGGGCCTTCTGCTCGGCGCTGCCGTTGCGGTTGATCTGGTTGACGCAGAGATTGGAATGGGCGCCGTAGCTGAGCGAGGTGGAGGCCGAGGCGCGGGCCAGTTCCTCGACGGCCACGACGTGGGCCAGATAACCGAGGCCCGAGCCGCCGAAATCCGGATCGGCGGTGATGCCGAGCAGGCCGAGCGCGCCCAGTTCCGGCCAGAGGTCGCGGGGAAATTCGTTGCTGCGGTCGATCTCCTCGGCGCGGGGTCCAAGCTTTTCCTGCGCGAAACGGTGGACCGTGTCGCGAACGGCATCGACCTCCTCGCCGAGCGCGAAGTTCATGCTTGCGTGGAACACCTTGCATCCTCCCGGTGTGCCAATTTGTATATCAGGAAGTTGTGGGGCAGCGACGGCAGGTCGTCAATGGGCCGGAGGCGCCCATGCCCGACATCGCAACATACGGTCTTGCGCCGTGGCGGCTTTGAACAAAGATTGCCTTATTCGGGAAGATGGTGCGGGTGGAGACCCGGGACCCACTCGGTATTGGGCATGCGCGTACCGGTATAGGTCACGCCGCTCGGCGTCTTGCAGCGATAGATCCGCGTCGGCATCACGTCACCATAGAGAATATCGAAGCCGCCACGGCTGCGATAGACGTTCTCGATGTCGCTGGTGCATTCATAGGCCTGCTTCTTGGCGTGTTCCTCCTCGGGCACGACGCCGGGCAGGTTACGGAAGTAGGTCTGCACATCCTTGGGGAAGGCCTGGGGCTCGGCCGCGAACACCTCTGCCGGAACCAGAGCGGCGACAAGCAGCGCCACGAGCATCACGGCCGGCAGTATCCATGCACCTTTGAGCATCAATCCACTCCTCATCCACGAAAACTGCGGATGAACCAGAGATATGGACGGCAGGATCTCCAATCCATGGGCCGGGGACCACGTTTGCGTGATCATCGGCGGTTATCCAGGCGGCGATAACCGGTGGGCTGCTGGTAGAGCCAGCCGATCCTCTGAACGGCCGCCTCGAAATTCTCGCGGGCGACGCTCATCGTGTGGCCGTTGGCGTGAAGAAGCGTCTCGGCATTCTCCATGATACCGACATGACCCTTCCATAAAACGAGGTCGCCGCGGCGAAGTTCCCCTTGGCCGATCACTTTGCCGATCGAGGCCTGCATATCGGAATCGCGCGGAGCGGATTGGCCGGTCATCATCAGGGCGAGCTGCACGAGCGCCGAGCAATCGAGACCGAAACCGGAACGGCCTCCCCAGAGATAGGGCGTCTCGATGAATTTTTCGGCGACAGCGACGTAGTCGTCACCCAAGGTCTCGGCGATCGGGAGACAGTGGCGGGCGATCACCGCCTCGCCGTTCGCCAGGACGAAATAACGGGTGCCGCGGGTTTCCGCCTCGCCGACGATGGTGATGCGGCTGCCCATGGACAGGGCGCCAACCGGCGGCTTGCGGAGCTCCGCTTCCGGATAAAGGAAAGTGCGCGGCACGGCGATGCGATGGGTCGGTTCGTCCGGGCTTCCAAGCATCGTTTCGGGCAGGTAGCCGACATAACCGTCCTGATCGGCCTGCACCCAGGCAAAACCGTCGGCGCGGTCGAAGACCCGCACCGTTTCGCCGAGGAGAAGTTCGGTATCGAAGCCGCGGGCAAGGTCCGGCGCCGGACGCAGCTGCGCGACAGGTACCGCAATGCGCGCCGGTTCCCCGCGGACGAACTGGCCGGCCTCGACGCTGCCTTTCAGCGTCTCGTCGGCAAGGTCGGGGCGAAAGGCGTGCAGGCGTCTATCGAGCAGCTCGGTCATCTCAAAATCCCTTCGGGCGCTTCACGGCAAACCCATCACTGGCGGCCTTCCCGGATGATCAGGTCGCCCAACTTTTCCAGATAGAGCGCACCGGCCACCGTGCGCTTGATCACCACGTTGCGGCGGTCGCGGTCGTCGCGCTGGCGGTCCACCAGGCCCATCTCGCCCATCGTGTCGAGCGCGCGGGTGATGACCGGCTTGGTGACGCCGAGCGTCGCGGCCAGCCCCCGCACCGTGTGAGGCGGCGGCACGAGGTAAATATGCAGCAGAATGGACATCTGGCGCAATGTCAGATCGCGGCCATCATGCCGCACCTGCTCCAGCGATACCCGGTGCCAGAGGCCCAGCGCTTCCGTGGCGGTCAGTTCAACCGGCATCACGACCCTCGGTTCAAAATCGGCCTTGGTTCAATATCGGGCGGACTTTAAGCCGAAGGTCTTACCGGTTTGTTTCGGAGCCGTTTTATTTCGCGGCCATGTCGCGGATCATGCGATAGAGTGCACGGATCGCGAAAGCCTCGCCGCCGACCGGTGCCTGCGGCTTTTCGGCCGCCACCCAGCCGTAGATGTCGAAATGCACCCAGCTCTTGGTCGCGGTGACGAAGCGCTTGAGGAAAAGCGCTGCGGTGATCGCGCCGGCCATGCCGCCCGATGGCGAATTGGTGATATCGGCGGCCCGGGAGCGGATATCCTTGTCGTAGCCCATCCAGAGCGGCAGGCGCCACATCGGATCGGCTTCAGCGCGGCCCGCGTCCATCAGCTTGCCGGCAAGCGCTTCGTCGTCGGTGAAATAGGGCGCAAGCTCGGTGCCGAGCGCGACGCGGGCGGCACCCGTCAGCGTCGACATGTCGACCATCAGGTCCGGCGGGTTTTCGTCCGCATAGGCAAGCGCGTCGGCAAGGACCAGCCTGCCTTCCGCATCGGTATTGTCGATCTGCACGGTGATGCCCTTGCGGCTCCTGTAGATATCGCCGGGGCGGAAGGCATTGCCGGAAATGGAATTCTCGACGGCCGGCACCAGAACCTGCAAATCGACCTTGAGGCCAGCATCCATGATCATCAGGGCAAGTCCCATGACGTTCGCGGCGCCGCCCATGTCCTTCTTCATCAGCGCCATGTTGGCGGCACCCTTGATATCGAGGCCACCGGTATCGAAACAGACGCCCTTGCCGACCAGGGTGACGCGCGGATGCCCCTTCTCGCCCCAGCGCATTTCAAGCAGCCGCGGGGCCGAGACGCTGGCGCGGCCGACCGTGTGCACGAGCGGGAAATTCCGGGCGAGCAGGTCCTCGCCGACGATCGAGGTGACGGTTGCGCCGTAATGTTCACCGAGCGCCCTGAAAGCGGCTTCGAGTTCGATCGGCCCCATCTCGTTGGTCGGAATATTGATAAGGTCACGCGCCAGGAAGACGCCGGCAAGCTGGCGCTCCACATCGGCGGCATCGGCCGTGTCGGCAATCGAAAGCCGGATATCCTTCGGCTTTTCGGATTTGTAGCGGCTGAAGCCGTAGGTGCCGAGGCCGTAACCGAGGGCCAGATGCGCGGCGCCAAGCGCCGATGTCTCGACATGCCAGTCACCCGCAGGCAGGAGCCTGGAGAGCTTTCCGGTGATGAAGGGCGCTTCGGCGGGATCGCTGCCGAGACCGAACAGGGCGCTGCCCACTTCACCGCCGGCCGTCGGCAACAGAAGCACCGCGCCGGCTTCCGCCTTGAAGCCCGCAGCCTTCGCCCAGGCGAGCGCCGCCGCATCGAGCCTGCCCGCGTCGAGGTCGGAAGGCGTCACCGCATGGACCGGCCTGGTCGCCGCTCCTTTCGCGCTGAAGGGAGAGGGGCGTTCGATATACTGATAGGGAGTCATGGCGGGCCTTCGGAAGCTGCTGGAATCGCTCATCTTAACGATCTGTTAGGGTTAACAGTTTATTGCTGGAGTGGAAATGCGCTATATGCCCCGCTCCTTATTCGGAAGCCGTGGCACCGGACCTAACGAGACCGCACCCCATGACCGCTTCCGCAGCCGTGACGCTTCGCAAGACCCGCCTCGCCCAGACCGCAGCCCTCGTGATCCTCGCCACGCTCTCGGTCACCGGCTGCGCGACGAAGCGGGATGTCGCAACGACCGGTTCGATCCCAAGGACCTCGGCCGCCTCCATGGACGGCATGAACGCGGACGACCTTGCCAGCACCGAGAAGTCTGTCGGAGCGGGCTATGCCCGCGACCCGAAGAACAAGCAGATCGGGCTGCAATACGCGACGGTGCTCGGCATGACGGGCAAGAACGCGCAGGCGCTCGCCGTCATGCAGCAGGTGGCGATCGCCCACCCGGCCGATCGCGACGTGCTGGCGGCCTACGGCAAAGCCCAGGCCGGTGCCGGCCAGCTCGAGCAGGCGCTCGCCACGATCAACCGCGCCCAGACACCCGATCACCCCGACTGGCGGCTCTATTCCGCCGAAGGTGCGGTGCTCGACCAGCTCGGCCGCTCGGCGGAGGCCCGCCAGAAATACCGCATGGCGCTCGATGCCCAGCCGAACGAACCGAGCGTGATGTCCAACCTGGGAATGTCCTACGTGCTCTCCGGCGACCTGAAGACGGCGGAAACCTACATGCGCAACGCCGCAGGTCAGCCGGCTGCCGACAGCCGGGTCCGCCAGAACCTGGCGCTGGTGGTCGGCCTGCAGGGCCGTTTCGCGGAAGCCGAGCAGATCGCCCGCAAGGAACTGTCGCAGCAGCAGGCCGACGCCAACGTCACCTATCTTCGCTCAATGCTCTCCCAGCAGAATGCCTGGGCGAAGCTCGCCGACAAGGATGGCAAGAGCAAGCCCAACAATACGAACTGATCCGGCTCCGGAACTCTCAACAAAAAACCGGCCTCGCGCCGGTTTTCCTGTTTTCGGGATGGGCCTCCATCGATACGCCTTCAGATGAGGCGCGAAATCACCGTGATGATTCCGCCGATCAGGACGAGGTTCACGCAAAGTCTTGCCAGCATCGGGTATCCTCCAAAATCATGTAGCGCCCCGGTCCGCGTTGTTGAACGGCGGGATTTTCGCTCGATAGGGGGATATTGATCGATCGCCGCTGAATGCGGTCTGAAGCTGGAATTCAGGTGGCGTTCACCGTCGGCCCGGCGCTGCGGCCTTCGTCAAAACTTGTCGGCGACCTGAATTCCGGCGGGGCCGAGGATGACGGCGATCAGCACCGGCAGGAAGAAGAGGATCATCGGCACGGTGAGTTTCGGCGGCAGCGCGGCTGCCTTCTTTTCCGCCTCGTTCATCCGCTCGTCGCGGCCTTCCTGGGCAAGCACACGCAGGGCCGAAGCAATCGGCGTGCCGTAGCGTTCCGCCTGGATCAGCGCCTGGGTCACGGCCCTGACGATATCGAGCTGGGTACGGATGCCTAGATTTTCGAGTGCGGTGCGGCGGTCCTGCAGGAAGGAGAGCTCGGCCGTCGTCAGCACCATTTCCTCGGCCAGCGGCGGCGAGACCTGCGCCATCTCCTCGGCCACGCGGCGCATCGCCGCTTCCATGGAGATCCCGGATTCGACGCAGATCAGCATCAGGTCGAGCGCATCGGGCCAGGCCCGCTTGATGGAATGCTGGCGCTTCGTCACCCGGTTGGAAATGTAGATGTTCGGCACGTAAAAACCGATATAGGCGACGACGATCGCCGCCAGCATCCTGATCGGGAACGGCCGGGTGGCGAGGTTGCCGAGCACGAAAATCCAGACGACGGCGGCCGCCAGGAAAACGAAGGGCAGTAGGAAACGGGCCAGCAGGAACATGTTGAGGGCGTTCTGCGACCTCAGACCGGCGGCACGAAGCCTGTTGACGGTGTTATCGTCCACCAGCGCCTTGCGCAGATTGAAGCGCTCGACGATCTGCCGGACCGACTGATTGTTCTGCGCGCGCAGCGATGTCTTCGACTGTTCGGAATTCATGCGGGCACGTTCGCGGGCGCGGATCTGTTCGCGCTCGGTGGAGACGGCCTTCATCCGCTTGTCGAGGTCTCCCTTTTCAAGGAACGGGCTCGCCAGCGTGTAGAGGGTCGCGAAAACCGCCACCGCCACCAGGATGGCCAGCAGTGTGGTCGGATCGGTGAGCGTCGTTGCCAGTCCCATCGCTCCGTCCCCTCAGATATCGAAGTTGATCATGTTGCGCATGACGAAAATGCCGATCGACATCCAGACGCCGGAGATCAAAAGGATCAGGTGGCCGCGCGGATCGGTGAAGATGATCGAGATGTACTGAGGCGAGGTGAGATAGACGAGCAGCGAGACGATGAAGGGCAAAGCGCCGATGATCACCGCCGAAGCCTTGGCTTCCATCGACAAGGCCTGCACCTTGGCCTTCATCTTCCTGCGCTCGCGCAGCACCTTGGAAAGATTGCCGATCGCTTCGGAAAGATTGCCGCCGGCCTGGCCCTGAAGGGTGATGACGATCGAGAAGAAATTCACTTCCGGCAGCGGCATGGTCATCATCATGCGCGTGCAGGCTTCCGGAATGCTCAGGCCCACCTGCTGCGATTCGATCACCCGGCGGAATTCCGTCTTCACCGGCTCCTGGCCGTCGGAAGCGATCAACCGCATGGCATCGTTGAGCGGCAGGCCGGATTTGATCGACCGCACCATGACGTCGAGCGCATTCGGAAATTCCTCCAGAAACTTCTTCTGGCGGCGCTTGACGAGGAAACCGACGATCCAGCGAGGCAGGCCGACCGCGCTGACGAAGGCAGCGCCGACGGCGGCCAGCAGCGGCAGGCCGGCAATCAGGGTGACGAGGAAAACGAAGACGCCGAAAAGGGCGCTGAACATGTAGAAGCGTCCCATCGTCAGGGACAGGCCGGTCTGGGCAAGCTTGGACTTCAAGCTGCCGTCGCCCATCTTCTTGTTCTTTTCTTCCTGTTTCTTCTCCAGGTCCTTGATCGAATCCTGCATGGACTTGCGGCGCTTGGAAAGCTCCTGCACGCGGTCCCGGGCGGCCTTGACCTTGTTGAGGTCGGTCTCCGCCGATTTCACCCGGCTGAGCCGGCTGTCGGCCTTCTTTTCCACTTCCATGCGGGAAAACAACAGCCCGTAACAGACCGCCGCCGCGGCGATCGCCACGAGGGCGATGATCGCCACGACATTGATATCCAGCCCGAACATGGAACCCTGCTCCTTAGTCCTTGGTTTTTTCCATCGCGTCGAGCGCGGCAGAAAGGCGCTTTTCCTCGTTGTAATAACGGGCGCGATCCCAGAAATGCGGCTTCACGATCCCGGTCGACATATGCTTGCCGATCAGGCGGCCACTGGCGTCCTCGCCGTCGATCTCGTAACGCATCAGGTCCTGGGTGACGATCACGTCGCCTTCCATGCCGACCACCTCGGTGATCTGGGTGATGCGGCGCGAACCGTCGCGCAGGCGGGCCGCCTGGATGATGACGTCGATCGAACCGGTTATGATCTCGCGCACGGTCTTGGCCGGTAGCGAATAACCGCCCATGGCGATCATCGATTCCATACGGCTCAGGCATTCGCGCGGCGTGTTGGCGTGGATCGTACCCATCGAGCCGTCGTGGCCGGTGTTCATCGCCTGAAGCAGGTCGAAGACCTCCGGGCCACGGACTTCGCCGACGATGATGCGCTCGGGGCGCATGCGCAGGCAGTTCTTGACGAGGTCGCGCATGGTGATCTCGCCCTCGCCTTCGATGTTCGGCGGGCGGGTTTCGAGCCGGACAACATGCGGCTGCTGCAGTTGCAGTTCGGCCGTGTCCTCGCAGGTGATGACCCGCTCTTCCCTGTCGATATAGTTGGTGAGGCAGTTCAGCAACGTCGTCTTGCCCGAACCGGTACCGCCGGAAATGACGATGTTGCAGCGGACGCGGCCGATGACCTGCAGGAGAGTGGCGCCCTCAGGGGTGATGGCGCCGAACTTGACGAGCTGGTCGAGGTTCAGCTTGTCCTTCTTGAACTTACGAATGGTGAGCGCCGGTCCGTCGATGGCGAGTGGCGGCGCGATGACGTTGACACGCGAACCATCCGGCAGGCGGGCGTCGCAGATCGGCGAGGATTCATCGACGCGGCGGCCGACCTGGCTGACGATGCGCTGGCAGATCGACAGGAGCTGCGAATTGTCGCGGAAGCGGATTTCGGATTCAATCGTCTTGCCGGCGACTTCGATGAAGGTCTGGCCGGCGCCGTTGACCATGATGTCGGAGATGTCGTCGCGGGCCAGCAACGGCTCCAGCGGGCCATAACCCAGAACGTCGTTGCAGATGTCCTCGAGCAGTTCCTCCTGCTCGGAGATCGACATCGCGAAGTTCTTGATGGTGATGATATCGTTGACGATATCGCGGATTTCCTCGCGCGCGCTCTCCGCATCGAGCTTGGCGAGCTGCGAGAGATCGATCGTGTCGATGAGTGCCGAGAAGACCTGGCTTTTGGTATCGTAGTAGAGTTCCGTGCGCGCCGGGCGCTTGCGAACCGCCGTTTGCGGCGCGAGCGGCGGCGGCGAAGAGATCTGCTGCCGCTGGGCGGCGGGATCGCGCGCCGGCTCGGCAAGGACTTCCGGAGCGGCGGACCGCACCGCGGCGGCCGCAGGTGCAGCCGGCAGCGGCGGCGCTACGCTGCCGCTTTTCCCAAATCCCTCGTTTCCGCGTTTTCCAAACATGCCGGTTTCCTGGTGTTATGCCTTCTTGCGCCCGAGCATGCCGAGCATCTTGCCGAGGCCACCCTTCTTCACCTTCTTCATGGCGATGCGACCCGTGACGATATG
This sequence comes from Neorhizobium sp. LjRoot104, assembly GCF_964253725.1. NCBI lineage: Bacteria > Pseudomonadati > Pseudomonadota > Alphaproteobacteria > Hyphomicrobiales > Rhizobiaceae > Neorhizobium > Neorhizobium sp. LjRoot104. Next base: position 4,378,002 of record NZ_CAXURS020000001.1, on the reverse strand, counting down.
GGCGATCTGGGAGAAGGTCTCGGCGGCGGGCGACTTGGCGTCGATTTCGGAGATCATGCGGCCGCTGTTGGCGGCATTGCCGAACAGCTGTACGTCGAAGGGCAGGATGGCGATCGGCTCGATCTCCAATGGCTCGATGAAATCGTTCGGGGCGATTTCCGGGCGTTTCGGCATGCCGACCTGGTTCAGGATCAGATGCGGCGCGCGGTCGTTCGGCCGAAGCTTCTTCAAGGCATCGATCATGTTCTTGGTGTTGCGCAGGTTGGCGAGATCGGGAACAGCGCAGATCACCACCTCGTCGACCTCCGACAGAACCGCCCGCGTCCATTCCGTCCAGCCATGCGGAACATCGAGAACCGCCATCGGCGCGCTGCGCTGCAGGAGTTCTATGATCGGCGTGAAGGCATTGCGGTCGAAATCATAGGCGCGGTCGAGCAGCGAGGGAGCCGCCAGAAGCGAGAGATGTTCGGAGCATTTGGTCAGAAGGCGATCGAGGAAGACCTCGTCCAGGCGTTCCGGCGCGAAGACGGCTTCCGCGATGCCCTGGGCCGGATCCTGATCGAAATCGATATTGGCCGTGCCGAAGGGAAGATCGAGATCGGCCAGGATGGTTTCGGTCGAAAACAGGTTCGAGATGCCGAAGGCGCAGTTATGCGCGATCGTCGAGGCACCGACGCCGCCCTTGGCGCCGATGAAGGCGATCGATTTGCCGAGCGGCTCGGCTTCGGGATCCACGAAGATCGCCGAGATCGAAGCCAGCATGTCGGGCATCTGCACGGGGCCGACGAGGTATTCGGAAATGCCGTTGCGGATCAGCTCGCGATAGAGCGAGATGTCATTGTAGCGGCCGACCACGATAACCCTCGTCGAAGGGTCGCACACTTCCGCAAGCGGCGTGAGCTCATGGAGCAGGTTCTTCGGCTCGGCGTCGGTTTCGAGGATGATGAGGTTCGGGGTCGGGGTGGACGAAAACATGTTGGCGGCAGCGCTGGTGCCGCCGATCGTCACACGCAGGTTGACCTTGGCCATGCGGCGATCACGAGCCATGCGGTCCATCATCCGCTGCATGGCCTCGCTTTCGCAGAAGGAATGGATGGAGATGCGCGGCAGCGGGCGCAGCGCGTCGAAATCGCCCGGACGATCGGCGTCCTCGGCAAACCCTTCACCCTGGCCGGGAGTGCGGATTTCGTAGTTGATCGCGCTCATCGTGTTCTCCGGTTCACTGGCTTACGGCGTCGTCGTGGCGGTGCCGCCGGTGCGGTAGTCGCTGATGACCTTGGCGCGCTGGGTGGCGTCGATCGGCGTTATGGCGCGCGGGGCGATCAGGTCCGTGGGATTGGCCACCTGGGCTGCAAGGTTGTTCTGGCTGGCGCAGCCGAAATTATACCAGTTCCGGTTGCCGAACGTATTGTCCGACAGGTCCGCCGGCCATTCGCCGCACTGGCCGGTCATCGCCTTGGTCGTCACGTAGGAAAGCCTGATCGGCGCTGCATCGCCATTCGGCGAGGCGGCGTAGCTGCTCATCAGGATCCGCTGCGGCTTGATGCCGGAACGCGTCAGCTCGCGGCGGATATCGCCGGCCAGATGCTGGGCCGCGCCGGAATTATACGAGCCGGATGGCACCTGGATCTGCATCACGCCGGCCGGCGACGCCAGGAAGTTCTGCGCAAATCCCTTCACCGTATCCCGCATCCCGGTGGTCAGGCGGACATCGCCCGAGGCGATCGGGATATCCAGCGCCGTCTGGCCTTCAGCCAGCGCGATCGGATGGCGGGTGCGATAGTCGTCGGGGATGGAGCCGGTGGTGAGCTGGCTGTTGCCGCAGGCCGACAGAAGCAGGCCGGACACGGCAAGCGCCAGGGCTGCTGCGACCGCGCTGCTGCGGGACCTGGTTAAACCGTTGGTCATGGCATCCTGTCCTTCGGCCGAGATCTTCTGGGTTTCAATGTCCATGACCGCTCACTTGTAGATAAAGCCTACGGCGCCGTGATATTGGCCCGCCGCGGCGGGTTCCTTACGGCCGTAGATCTTGTTGACGCGGTTCAGGAAAAAGGTCGCGCCATCGTTTTCCGGATTGAAGTTGTCGTCCGGCCGGGCGATCTCGTTGCGCGCAACGGGACGGACCAGATAGGGCGTCGCGATGATCACGAGTTCGGTTTCGTTGCGGACAAAGTCCTTGCTGCGGAAAAGCGTACCGAAGACCGGAACCTTGGAAATACCCGGAAGGCCGGACATCGCCTGGCGGACATTGTCCTGTACCAGGCCGGCGATGACGATGGAGCCGCCGGATGGCAGCTCGACCGTGGTCGAAGCCTCGCGCTTGCGGATCGACATGTAGGTATTGCCCGGGACCCGCAGGGAAGCGCCGTTGCCCGTCACGGCGGAACCTTCGTAGGTCGGCTCCGACACGTTGGTCTCGATCACCAGACTGATGCGCCCGGGGGACAGAACGACGGGCTTGAAGTTCAGCTCGATGCCGTAATCGACCGTATCGACCGTCTGGGTGACAGTGCCTGCCTGGCCATCGACCTCCTGCTGGCCAGGCAGGCGGTATTCGCCGCCCACATAAAATTTCGCCTGCTGGCCGGAAATTGCGGTCAGGCTGGGTTCGGCAAGCGTGCGCATGACGCCCGCCTGTTCCATGGCGTTCATGTAAGTCGAAAGACCGACATTGCCTATGTTGCCGGACATGACGCCTTGAGCGGCCAAGCCGATGGCATTTCCCAGATTGGCGGGATTGGCAAAGGAAATCGATCCCTTGGGACCGGTGACAGAGCCATTGAACCCGAGCTGCTTCAGGACCTGCCGGCTGACTTCCGCAACCGTCACCTTCAGCGTGACCTGATCCTCGCCCTCGATCGTCAGGAGGTTGACGATCTGGGACTGCTGCCGGGTCTCGGCGAAGATATCCGCGTCACCGTTATTGCCCTGAGCCGTGATATTGCGGGTGGTCGCCTCACCGCCCTTGAGGAAGGCGGTGGTGAGCTTCTCCGCCTGCGCCGAATCCTGCGGCGTCCGCACGCTGCCGGACAGCACGACGTTGTCGGAGATGATCTCGACCTTGATGTTCGATTCCGGCAGGAACCGGCGAAGGTTCTGTTCGAGGCCGGAAATATCGCGCTCGATAGCCACGTCCAGGCTGACAATTTCCTCGCCGTTGGGTCCGAACACGAAGATGTTGGTCTGGCCGACGGTCTTGCCGAAAAGATAGATACGGCGGGAGGTGCGCGTCACCGCGTCGGCCATGGTCGGGTCGGCGACGAGAATGTCATGGGCGTCCGACGGCAGATCGACGACCAGGGCCTTGTTGAGGCCGAGCTGAAGCCGTTTGCGTATTCCGGGACCGCCTTCGGTGATGCGGACGACGCTGTTTTCGGCAGCAAGAGCTTGCGCCGGTTCAAGGCTGATCGGGGCGATATTCAGCGAAATGCCGGAAAAGGCGAGGCAAAAAGCCATGCCTGCCGCCGCCGAGCTACGAATCCTGTGTTTCAGACTGTTCACTTGAACGCTCCGTTCATTTCGCCTGCTCCGCCGCCGTGCTCTTGACGATCGCCCCCGATTTGATGACCTGGATATCCGCCTTGCCATCACCCCCGTGCAGCAAGTAGTCCGGGGCCAGCGTGTCGGCCTCCTGCGAATCCGCGACCGAACGCAGCGCGAGCGTCAGCCGTTGCGCCATCTGCTGGGCGACGGCGATGACCTTTGCCTGATCCGGCGTCAGTTCCAGCGTCGCCGTCGTGCCGACGACGGATTTCTTGCCGTCCTCGCTTTCCTGGACCTGCTGGTCGATCGCGAGGACGCGAACGTTGCTCAGGATGTTTTCGGTAATATAGTTGCCGCTGTCCTTGTTCTCGCGCACCATGATGATATCGACGCGATCATTCGGCAGCACGAAGCCGCCGGCGCCTGTCGCAACCGATATCTCGGTAGCGACCGCCCGTTTTCCGGATGGCAGAAGCGAGGACATGATCCGGCTGGATGAGTCGGCGATCTTTTCGGCGCGCATCGGCTCGCCCTTGAACATCGGCATGCGGACCACGACGCCCTGAAGCTCGGTCATCGCATTCGGACGGGTGGAATCGGTGATGAATCCGTCGACTATGCCGCTCGAGGGCCAGGACATCCATGCCATCGACTTGTCGTTCAACCGGCTGCCCACGGGAAGGTTCTCGGCCGTAACCAGCACCTTGACCGTCGGCTCCTTCTGGATGACGGTTTCCACCAGTTCAGGTGCCTTCTTGCCGGAAAGACGCATGGCCAACATGCCGGCGAGGCCCGCCGCCACCACGGCAACCGCTAGAATAATGATACGGGTGGGCTTCATGGCCATTCCTTGAGGGAACACTAACTTCCCGGAGAATGGCCTCCAATGGTGTAATTATAGTTAATAAGACGCTTACAATTCTGGTTAACGCGATCTTTCAATCGCTGAAACCTTTATTGAAACGCCTTCATGGCCAGGAGATGGATCGGCGCCTGCTCGAAGGTCAGGAAGCCGGCGATCGCGATGGCGATGCCGTATGGGATCTTCTTGGCATTGACGAGGGATGGCGGGAGGGGAATGCCCATGGCCATGACCGACCCCGCCTGAGAGCGCAGGAGCAGGAAAACAAGGGTCACAGCGCCGCCGACATAACCGACGGTGACCAGGAAGACTAGAAGCGAATGATTGAAGCCAAACCAGATCGCAGCCGCGGTCAGCAACTTGGCATCGCCGCCACCCATGACGTTCAAAGCAAATAGGCCGAAGCAGACACCGAATACGGCGAGCCCGGCAACGAAACTCATGCCGATCTCCGGCCATGCGAGACCTGAGAGCGGCGCGAGGATGAGAAAGGAAGCGACAAGGGCTGCCGATACCCGGTTTGGGATCGTCATCGTGACGAGATCAGAGATAGCGGCAAGCGCCAGTCCGAGCGGCAGGATGGACAGAACCAGAAACGCAACAATCATGTTTGCCATTCGTTCTCCATCCCGATGACTTGCATGCCGAAGGCCGCAAAGGCGCAGAGTTTCAAATAGGCAAAGCCGCCCCTGCGGGCGGCTTTGCGCAAATACATATCGAACCGACGGGTCGAATTATCGAGTAGCCGCAGTGGTCTCAGCAGTGGTCATCTTGGTAGAGATTGTATTGAAAGTCGTGCTCAGCGAATTGCCGAGGGTCGTCGCGCCGGCGATCAGAGCAACGGAGATGAGGGCTGCGATAAGGCCATACTCGATGGCGGTAGCACCAGACTCATCTTTCATAAAGCGAGCGAAAATCTTGGTCATGGAACTCTCCTACTCCATATTTGTTGTTCAGCACTTCCCGACAACTGTTTTCCGTTGTTCGGATGACTGCAACCTACAGAGTGACGATTGCTATCGGCTTAAGGAATATCGTTACCTTCCGGTTAACGGAGGATTGCCGGTTGCGTGGTAAACGAAGGGCAAAGAAGAAAATTTGCATTCGAGCGATCGCTTGGCCCTACTCATAACCTGCTAATGTGCATTTTTTTACAGTGTCTTAATTTGCATGCAGAACCCCTGAAATCACCTCCGCGGGTTGCAATCCCGTCCAATCGGCAATGGTTAAGACGAGAGCCGGAACCGCGTTCTGTGCCGCTTAACCCTTCATTCACCAATCGCAGCCATCCTTGCGCAGATAACAACCTCACCTGAAGGTCCCCTCCAATGCTGTTCCGTAGCGTCATGGTCCGACTCCTCGCCATTTGCGGTGTCGTCTTCGCGGGCGCAGGGCAAGCGGCGGCGCAGGATCAAGAGGACCTTCTGCGCGTATTCATGAATCACGCGCGCGTGCTGAAACTCGACAGGCCGGTCAGCAAGGTCATCGTCGGCAACTCGAACGTGGCCGATGCCACCGTTGCGGATTCCACCACCATCGTCCTGACCGGCCGCAGTTTCGGCACGACCAATCTCGTGCTGCTGGACGCCGAGGGCAATGCGATTGCCGATGAACGCGTCCTCGTTTCCATCGACGAAGGGAATACGGTGCGCGTCTTCCGGCAAACCGAACGTTCCATCCTCTCCTGCACGCCCAATTGCGAGCAGCATGCCGAGTTCAAGAACACTGCTACGCCCTGATCAGGGACAGGTGGTTAAACTGCTGTGTATCGCCGCAACGGAATCTCAATAATCCGGCCATACGATCGGCAGGGCTCAAGCCGGGCTGTCGGACGGGAACCATGTGCCAGGATTATGACGATACCAGTAACAGGGCGCCGATCCCCGTGAGAGGCAAGGGCGCGTGGCGGCGGATTGTCCGCTCCAGGGACGGTGCGGCGGCGATCGAATTCGCGTTGCTGGCCATTCCCTATTTCCTGATCGTCTTCGCGATCGTCGAAACCTTCATCGCCTATACGGGCGAGCAGCTCGTCGCCAATGCCGTCGATACGATGGCGCGCAAGCTCAGGACGGGCAACATCACCTATGGGCTCAATCGCGGCACAGACAAGAACGAAACAGAATTCCGCCGCGCCTTCTGCGAAGAAATATCGATCATGATCAAGTGCAGCGAAGAGGAGATCGCGACGCCGGACAAACTCCTGCTCGATGTCCGCTCGTTCGCCAGCTTTGCCCTGATCCCGACGACGATTCCGCGTTCGACCGGTGCCGCTTTCGGGGAACTCGACACGTCTTCCTTCGCCTATGCACCGGGCCCCGCCAAAAGCATCAACATGCTGCGCGCCTACTACCGCTGGGATGTCATCACCGATCTCATCCGGCCCTACATCACAAACGTCCGTCCTGCGGGCGGCGGACGTCCGAATTATTTCCTGATCGTCGAGACATCCGCTTTCCGAGCCGAGGATTATCCGTGATGGAAGAGCAAAAGCGCCAGCCCCGGGCGCGATATCAGGGCCTGCTGATCCGTCTCAGGCAGTTGGTGACCGACAGGCGCGGCGTCGGCGCCGTGGAGTTCGCGCTCATCGCGCCGCTGCTTCTCAGCCTCTATATCACGTCCTTCGAGATCACCATCGGCCTCAGCGTCTCCAAGCGGGTGACGCGCAGCGCCAGCACCATCGCCGATCTGGTGACCCGGGAAACGAGCGTCGACAAGACGATGCTCGCCACGATGAAGGACGTGACCGCAAGTCTTTTTGCGCCGTATACGCCCAACACGCTCAGCATCAAGGTCACGGGGGTGACTCTCGATGCGACTGGCACTCCGACGGTTGCCTGGTCATGGGATGACAAAAATGGCAAGCCGTATGTGATCGGGTCTGCGGTCCAGGTGCCGGCCGACATGCATATAGCCAATTCCTTCCTCGTCCGGGCGGAAGTCTCTGTCCATCATGAACTGTTGATGTTCATGTCGGGTCTTTTGCCGAGTGAGGTGCGGGACCTGACCATTGCGCGGGAATATTTCTACCGCCAGCGCCTCGGAGACAGTGTCAACTGCACCAATTGCTGAAGCGCATCGGACGTTATCCCCCTTTGCTAATACGCCCCGCGGCTATATGAATCCCGATTCGGGCCGGCCAGCAGAACCGTCGGCTGGCAATATTCAAACTTCCGGGTGACCGATGGCGCGTGCCTTCCTGTTCGTTCTTGATTCATTCGGCGTGGGCGGCGCCCCGGATGCGGACGAGTATGGGGATCTGGGCTCCAACACGCTCGGGCATATCGCGGAGTTCTGCGCGGCCGGCGTCGGCGACCGGGCGGGCCTGAGGGAAGGCCCGCTGCATCTGCCGAACATGTCGTCGCTCGGACTTCTGGAAATCGCCAAGCTTGCCAGCGGCGACTATCCCGCCGGCATGCCGATGCCGGATCGGATCTTCGGCCTTCATGGCGCAGCCAACGAGATCTCCCGCGGCAAGGATACGCCGTCCGGCCACTGGGAAATCGCCGGGACGCCCGTGATGTTCGACTGGGGTTACTTCCCGACCGAAGGCGAAGCCTTCTCCCCCGAACTGGTGGACGCCATCTGCCGCCAAGGCGGCATTGCGGGCATTCTGGGAAACTGCCACGCATCCGGCACCGAAATCATCGCTCGCCTCGGGGAAGAGCATATCCGCACCGGCAAGCCGATCTGCTACACGTCGACGGATTCCGTCTTCCAGATCGCCGCCCACGAAACCCATTTCGGCCTCGACCGGCTGCTCAGGCTCTGCGAAACGGTGCGAGTGCTGCTCGATCCGATGAATATCGGCCGGGTGATCGCGCGGCCCTTCCTCGGCGAAACGGCAGAGACGTTCCGGCGCACCGGCAATCGCCGTGACTTCTCCGTGCCGCCGCCGGAGCCGACATTGCTCGACCGGCTGATCCGGGGCGGCCGGTCGGTGCATGCCATCGGCAAGATCGGCGACATTTTCGCGCACCAGGGCGTCTCGCGCGTCATCAAGGCGGACGGCAATGCGGCGCTGATGGACGCGACCCTTGCCGCCATGGACGAGGCGGCGCTGGGCGATCTGGTTTTCACCAATTTCGTCGATTTCGACATGCTCTACGGCCACCGCCGCGATGTGCCGGGTTATGCCGCGGCGCTCGAAGCCTTCGACCGCGCCCTGCCGGACGTCCATCGGCGGCTGAAGCCCGGCGATCTCGTCATCCTAACCGCCGACCATGGCTGCGACCCCACCTGGCGCGGCACCGACCACACCCGCGAGCGGGTGCCGGTCATGGCGTTCGGACCGGGCATCCGCTCGCGCTCGATCGGGATCAGATCGACCTATTCGGACATTGCCGAGACCATCGCCGCGCATCTGTCGATCCCGCCCGGCCCCAACGGATGGAGCTTCCTTTGACCAGCCACCTCCTCAAGGCCGAGATCCATTGCCATATCGAAGGCGCCACGCCGCCGGCACTGGCAGCAGCCCAGGCAGAGAAATACGGCATCGACGCGAGCAAAGTGCTGCGCGACGGCGCCTATGTCTGGTCGGATTTTGCCGAATTCATCGTCTGCTACGATGCGGTTGCCTCCCTGTTCAAAACCGCCGGTGACTACGCGCTTTTGACCGAGACCTATCTTCTGGAACTCGCCGCCGCCAACACGATCTACAGCGAGATCATTGTCTCGCCCGACCACGGAGACCGGATCGGGCTTGGAGCGGACGCCTACCTCGCCGGGATCTGCGACGGCATCCAAGCGGCGCGCGAGAAGACCGGCATCGAGGCGCGGATCATCGTGACCGGCGAGCGGCATTTCGGCCCGGACCGGGTGATCTCGGCCGCCGAATACGCCGCCCGGGCGAAAAACCCTCTGGTCACCGGTTTCAACATGGCTGGCGAGGAACGCATGGGCCGCGTCGCCGACTATGCCCGCGCCTTCGATATCGCCCGCGATGCGGGACTGGGCCTTACCATTCACGCCGGCGAAGTCTGCGGCGCCTTCAGCGTTTCCGATGCGCTCGATCTGGTGAAACCCTCCCGGATTGGCCATGGCGTGCGCGCAATCGAGGATCCGGCACTGGTGGAGCGGCTTGTCGAGCTGGGCACCGTGCTGGAGGTCTGCCCGGGCTCGAACATTGCGCTGAACGTGTTTCCGGATTTCGACAGTCACCCCCTGAAGCGCCTCGAGGCCGCCGGCGTGCGCGTCTGCATCAATTCCGACGACCCGCCGTTCTTCCACACCTCGCTCGCCCGCGAATACGAGATCGCCTCGGCGATCATGGGAATGTCGGACGAAGCAATCGACGCGATGACGCGGACGGCGATCGAGGCTGCCTTCGTGGATGAAGCGACAAGGGCGAAACTGATCGCCCGGTTGGATGCCCGGAGCGGGCCAGAGGCTGGGGATGAGACCGCCAGTCGCGCCTGACGGCTTGCGGAACCGGTCTTTTTCCTGAAAGAAGAGACAGGCAAACAATAAGGGGAAGCTCATGGACGGCGTCACTGTCATCGACCATCCGCTGGTGCAGCACAAGCTGACGATCATGCGCAAGAAGGAGACCTCGACGGCCGGTTTCCGGCGGCTGCTGCGCGAGATCTCGATGCTGCTCTGCTACGAAGTCACCCGCGACCTCGAACTGACCATGGAAACCATCGAGACGCCGCTGGTCGAGATGCAGGCGCCCGTGGTCGAAGGCAAGAAGCTGGTCTTCGCTTCGATCCTGCGTGCCGGCAACGGGCTCCTCGAAGGCATGCTGGAACTGGTGCCTTCCGCCCGCGTCTCGCATATCGGCGTCTACCGCGACCATGAGACGCTGCAGCCGGTGGAATATTACTTCAAGGCGCCGGAAGACATCGCCGAACGGCTGATCATCGTCGTCGATCCGATGCTGGCAACCGGCAATTCCTCGATCGCGGCCGTGGACAAGCTGAAAGAGCGCGGGGCGCACAACATCCGCTTCCTCTGCCTGCTCGCGGCACCCGAGGGCATCGCAAACTTCCATGCGGCGCATCCGGACGTAAGGATCTACACCGCCTCGATCGACAGCCATCTCAACGAGAAGGGTTATATCGTGCCCGGTCTCGGTGACGCCGGCGACCGCATGTACGGCACCAAGTAAGTAGTTTAGAATTCGCTTACCAAGCTTTGAATTGAACGGCCTGCGGAGACCTCGCGGGCCGTTTTCTTATGATTTGTCGGTTATGCAGGAAGCGGATATCCGGTTCATGCCGAGAGGGTTGTTCATGCTCCTGCGCACCGTCATTTTTGCAGCCGTTGCGGCGCTGCTGGCGACACAGATCCCAGCCATGATCCAGCGCGCCGATCATCCGCCGGAGGCGATGGCCGCCATCGAAACACCTGCAAAGGCGACGGCTGTCTCGGTGGCGTCCGGCAGCGTGACGCTGGAAGCGGATGGACGCGGACATTTCAACGGCACGTTCCGGATGAACGGCAAATCCGTCGATGGCCTCGTCGATACCGGCGCGTCGCTGGTGGCGATCAACGAGAGCACCGCCCGCAAGCTGGGCTACAGCGCCAACGGCCTGGATTTCCGCTACACGGTCAACACCGCCAACGGCGGCACCGAGGCGGCGCATGTGGTGCTCGACCGGATCGAGATCGGCGGCGTGCGCGTCAAGGATGTCGATGCCTTCGTGCTGCGCGACAAGGCGCTGACCGGTACGCTGGTCGGCATGAGCTTCCTCAAGAAGCTGAAATCCTTCCAGGTGGAAGGCGGGAACCTGAAGCTGATCCAGTGATCAGCCGATGCGCTTGAGGACGACCGGTGCGGCTGCGGCCGGAGCGTCGGCGACCGTGTAGAAGCGCGCGACATCCGCGGCGATCCGCCTGGCATCCTCTTCAGTTCTGGCATGCACCATGGCGATCGGCTCGCCTTCCGAAACCAGGCTACCGAGCGGCAGCAGCTCACTGATACCGACACTATGGTCGATGGCATCCGCCGCTCGCTTGCGGCCTCCACCGAGTTCGACGACGGCCAAACCGAGGGCGCGGGTCTCGCAGGCGGCAAGGTATCCATCGCGCGGCGCCGCCACGCGCAGCCGCACCGGCGCGCGCGGCAGATAGGCATCCGGCCGCTCGCAGAAATCCACTGGTCCGCCGAGCGCATGCACCATGCGGGCAAAGCGCTCCATCGCCTCGCCGGAGTTCAAGGCCAGCCGGGCATTCTCCTCGGCTTCCGACAGGTCACTCGCCACACCTGCCTGGACCAGCATTTCCGCGGCCTGCGCCAGAACGACGACTTCAAGCCGCGTGCCGGCCTTCAGCCCGGCGAGAAAATCGAGACAGTTGACGATTTCGAGCGCGTTGCCAGCCGCATCGGCGAGTGGCTGGTTCATATCGGTCAGCAGCGCCGCCGTCTTCACGCCCGCCCCGTTGGCCACCTCGACCAGCGAGCGGGCGAGCGTCTCCGCCTCACCCAGGCTCTCCATGAAGGCGCCGTTGCCGACCTTGACGTCCAGCACGAGGCTGCCGAGACCTGCCGCGAGTTTCTTGGAAAGAATGGAGGCGGTAATCAACGGCACGGATTCGACGGTGGCCGTCACGTCGCGGATACCGTAGAGCCGGCGGTCGGCTGGCGCGAGGTCGCTCGTCTGCCCGATAATGGCACAGCCGACTTCATCGACCACCTTGCGGAACAAAGCCTCGTCCGGCATGACGCTGTAACCCGGGATCGACTGCAGCTTGTCGAGCGTGCCACCGGTATGGCCAAGCCCACGTCCGGAAATCATCGGGACCGCAAGGCCGCCGGCCGCAACGATCGGTGCGAGCATCAGCGAGACATTGTCGCCGACGCCGCCGGTCGAATGTTTGTCCGCCACCGGCCGGCGAAGACCGTCCCAATTTAGGACAGTCCCGGAATCACGCATGGCAAGCGTCAACGCCACCGTCTCATCGCGGGACATGCCCCGAAAGAAGACAGCCATGGCGAAGGCAGCCGCCTGGCCCTCGGAGATTTCCTCTTTTGTCAGGGCCGCGATGAAGGCAGCGATCTCCTCGCCGGCGAGGACTTTTCCGTCGCGTTTGCGACGGATGATCTCCTGCGGGATCATTGCGTCAGTAACCGCTCGAAGCACGGACGGTGGTGCCGCCGCTCAACACGCCGAGAATGTCGTCGAGCAGGCTTGACGCACCGAAGCGGAAGGTGGACGGCATGATCCAGTTCGGAGCCATGATGGTTTCGGCAAGCCGGAAATAGAGATCGGCGTCGGCAACAGTCGATATCCCGCCGGCAGGCTTGAAGCCGACCCGTTTCCTGGAATCCCGGATCGCCTGCAGCATGATGTCGGCGGCTTCGAGAGTCGCGTTGACAGCCACCTTGCCGGTGGAAGTCTTGATAAAATCGGCGCCGGCAGCGATCGCAAGTTCGGAGGCACGGCGGATGACGGCGCTGTCCTTGAGCTCGCCCGTCTCCAGGATCACCTTCAGGCACACATCGGGGCAGGCCGCACGGACGGCCTCGACCATTTCGGTCACCGCCGCCTCGTCGCCGGCGAGCAGCCTGCGATAGGGAATGACCATGTCGATCTCATCGGCGCCATCGTCGATCGCCTGCCGCGTCTCTTCGATCACGGTCGCGACGGCCAGATCGCCGGACGGAAAATTCACGACCGTCGCGATACGGATCGGATGTTCGGGGCCTAATATCTGGCGCGCATGGGCGACGAAACGCGGCCAGATGCAGATCGCCGCCGTATTGCCGTAAGGCGTCTGGGCGCGCAGGCAAAGTTTTTCGATCGCCGCATTGTCGCAATCGTCGCGCAGGTTCGTCAGGTCGAGAAGCGATAGCGCGAAGGCTGCCGCCTCACGCGGGCTCAGGAGTTCCATGTCGAGTGCCTCCCCGGCTTGGTTACCGCGCCGCGCGACCGTTGGCCGCATCAGGGACGCAGTAAATTCAAAGGCGACGCAGGTCCGATCAAAGTCTGTTCGACTTCTGGGTCATGCGCCCGATCATATTTACCGTTCAAACGATTAGATGCAAGCCGCACCGGCGGGACGCGGGGCCGCACGGGACGTAGCCGATTGAAATATATCGTGTAATCAAGCCAACATTTCTTTCAGAATGGCCGCCAGCCGCTGCCCGCCTATCGGAGCCATGTCCTTGGTTTCCGCGTGGCTCAGCTCCGCACCGGTCATGCCTGCGCCGAAATTGGTGATGACCGATGCGGCCGCGACCTTGAGCCCGAAATAGCGCGCGAGGATGACTTCCGGTACCGTCGACATGCCGACCGCGTCGGCGCCAAGCGTGCGCGCCATGCGGATTTCCGCAGGCGTCTCGAAGCTCGGTCCGGAGAACCACATGTAGACGCCGGAAAACAGCGGGATGCCGCAACGGATCGCCGCGTTGCGCATGTCGAGCGCCAGGTCTGCATCATAAGCGGTGGTCATGCCGACGAAACGCCCGTCGCCTTCCTCGCCGATCAGCGGGTTCATGCCGGAATAGTTGATGTGGTCGGAAATCTGCATCACCGAACCCGGCGGCATATCCTCCCTCAGCGATCCCGCCGAATTCGTCAGGATCAGCGACTGGACGCCAAGGCCTTTCATCACCTCGATCGGGAAGCGCATCACCTTGGCATCGCCGTGCTCGTAATAGTGCGCGCGTCCGGAGAGCATGATGACCGGCTCGGCTCCGAGATAACCGGCGACGATTTCGCCCGCATGGCCGGTGACGCCGCTCACCGGGAAACCCTCGAGCGCGCCATAGGGGATGCGGACGGCCTCCGTCACCTCGTTCACCAGCGAACCGAGGCCGGAGCCGAGCACCACCGCGTGGCGCGGCATCAGGCCGTTCAGGCGATCGACGAGCAGATCGATGACTTGCCTCATGTCCACCGCCTCAGCCGATCACGTCGGTTTCGAACGCAAATGGCAGGAGCTCCGCCATGGTGACGGTTTTCTGCACGCCGAGATCGTCGCAGAGGTAGATACGTGTACCGGCGGACGCGAACTCGGCGATCTTTTGCCGGCAGCCGCCGCAGGGCGAGCAGAGCGCCAATTTTTCGGCGATCACCGCCAGCTCGACGATTTTCTTTCCCCCGCCCATGATCATCGCGCCGATCGCCGTCGGCTCCGCGCACCAGCCCTGGGGGAAGGAGATGTTCTCGATATTGGCACCAAGATAGACCTTGCCGTCATCGGCACGGATCGCCACGCCCACCGGGAACTTGGAATAGGGGGCATGGGCCTTGGCCATCGCGCCACGGGCGGCTTCGAAAAGGTCGTGGGACATCTTATCAGCGCTCCTTGGTATAGGGCACGCCGCCAGCCTTGGGCGGACGGGCGGTGCCGATGAAACCGGCGAGCAATACGCAGGTGAGGATATAGGGCAGCGCCTGGAAGATCTGTACCGGCACTTCGCCGATCAACGGCATCGACTTGCCCTGCATGAAGTTCGCGAACGCATCGAGGAAACCGAAGAGCAGGCAGGCAAGCATGACCGGCACCGGCTTCCACTTGGCGAAGATCAGCGCCGCCAGCGCGATATAACCCTTGCCGGCCGACATGTTGTTGATGAAGGCGGCCGATTGGGCGATCGACAGATAGGTGCCTGCGAAACCGCAGAGGAACCCGGCGACGATCAGCGAGCGATAACGCAACCAGGCAACCGAAATGCCGGCGGTATCCACCGCACCCGGATTTTCGCCGACGGCGCGCAGGCGCAGGCCGAAGCGGGTGCGATAGAGAACCCACCAGGAGATCGGCACCATCAGGAAGGCGATGTAGGTGAGGATGTTGTTGCCGGAGATCACGTTGGCATATAGCGGGCCGATGATCGGTACGTCGCGCATCATGTCGGCGCCCGGCAGGACGATGGACGAGAAGCGGCCTTCGGGCGGCACCTGGCCGGTGCGCCCGCCCTGCCTGAACCACGCCTGGCCGAGCACGATCGTCAGACCGGCGGCCACGAAATTCAGCGCCACGCCGGAGACGATCTGGTTGCCGCGATTGGTGATCGAGGCGAAGCCGTGCACGAAGGAAAACACGATCGACACCCCGATGCCGCCGATGAGGCCGAACCAGGCATTGCCGGTCCAATAGGCAACGCAGGCCGCCGCGAAAGCGGACGCCAGCATCTTGCCTTCCAGGCCGATATCGAAAATGCCGGCGCGTTCCGAAAAGAGGCCGGCGAGCGCCGTGAACAGAAGCGGGATCGAAAGGCGAACCGCCGAGCCGAGGATGCTGATGAAAATATCGAAATAATCCATGAGCCTATTTCCCGGTGAGCTGCTGGTAGAGCCGGACGATGGACGGGCGCAGCATGTATTCCAGTGCACCGGCAAACAGGATCACCATGCCCTGGATGACGACGATCATGTCGCGCGTGATGCCTGGCATGTCGAAGGAGAGTTCCGCGCCGCCCTGATAGAGAATGCCGAACAGCAGCGCCGAGAGCACGATGCCGGCCGGGTGGTTGCGCCCCATCAGCGAGACGGCGATGCCGACGAAACCGGCCCCCCCGACGAATTCGATCTGCAGGCGGGCGGAAGCGCCCATGACCGGGTTGAGCGCCATCATACCGGCAAGGCCACCGGAGATCAGCATGGTGATCATGACGATCTTGGAATAGCGGATGCCGGCGTAACTTGCGGCCGTCGGGCTGATGCCGAGCGTGCGCATTTCATAGCCAAGCTTCGTGCGCCAGATCAGTACCCAGACCAGGAAGCACATGATCAGCGCGATCAGGAAGGAGAAGTTGAGCGGGGCTGCGCCGATCTTGCCGCCGAACGTGGCGATCAGCCAGTCGAGCTTCGGGAGCTGGCCGCCGGGCAGGAAGGTGCGGGTTTCCGGCGCCATCTTGCCCGGTACGATCAGCAGGCGCACCAGCACGTAGTTCATCAGCGACGAGACGATGAAATTGAACATGATGGTGGTGATGACGATATGGCTGCCGCGCTTGGCCTGCAGCCAGGCGGGAATGGCGGCGCAGGCCGCGCCGAACAGCGCGGCGCCGATGACCGCGAAAGGCATGGTCACATACCAGGGAACATAACTGTCCATGGCGAGCGCCACGAGCGCCGCACCAAGACCGCCGAGATAGGCCTGGCCTTCCGAACCGATATTGAACAGGCCCGCGTGGATGGCGACAGCCACAGAGAGGCCGGTGAAGATGAAGCTCGTCGTGTAGAACAACGTGAAGCCGATGCCTTCGCCGCGGCCGAGCGCGCCGATCAACAGCAGCTGCAGCGCCTCGAACGGGTTCTCGCCGATTGCCCAGACGACCAGGCCGGAAAAGAAGAAGGCCAGGATGAGATTGAGCAGCGGAATGAGTCCGTAGTTGATCCAGGCGGGGAGCGGGACGGATGCGGTGCTCATGCCGCTGCCCTCGTCCAGCCTGCCGCAGCCATTTCAGTCATTCCATGCTCCAGCTCGGTCATTGCTTCAAGCGTCGTTGGTCCAGGCGTCATTGGTCCAGGCGTCATGCGGCGATCCCGGCCATCATCAGGCCCAACGTCTGCTCGCCCGTCTCGCCCGACTTCTCGCCGACGATCTTGCCCGCGAACATCACCAGGATGCGGTCGGAGAGCGAGCGGATCTCGTCCAGTTCCACCGAGACCAGCAGCACCGCCTTGCCGGCATCACGCATCTCGATGATCCGCTTGTGGATGAATTCGATCGCACCGATATCGACGCCGCGGGTCGGCTGGCCGATGATCAGCATTTTCGGATCGCGCTCGATTTCGCGCGCCACGACGATCTTCTGCTGGTTGCCGCCTGAAAAATTGGCGGTCCGCAGCCGGGGGTTCGGGGGGCGGATATCGTATTTGCCGATCTTTTCCTCCGCATCCCTGCGCATCGCGTCGAGATCCAGGAACGGACCGCGGCCGTATTTCGCATCGCGGTGATAACCGAGGATCGCGTTCTCGTATTCCTCGAATTTCAGGACCAGGCCCATGTGATGGCGGTCTTCCGGAATATGTGCGAGCCCGAGATCGCGCAGGCCCGCGGGATCGATGCCGGCGACAGGCTTGCCGTCGATAAGGATCTCGCCGGACGACGGCTTGCGGATGCCGGCGATCGCCTCGAGAAGCTCCGACTGGCCGTTGCCGGCGACGCCCGCGATACCGACGATCTCTCCGGCGCGCACGTCGAAGGAGACGTCGTCGACCATGGTGACGCCGCGGCTGTCCTTGACCGTCAGGTTCCTGACCGACATCAGGATCGCTCCCGGATTGGCGGCGCCCTTTTCGACGCGCAGCAGGACGCGGCGGCCAACCATGAGTTCGGCAAGTTCCTCGACGGTCGTTTCGGCGGTCTTGCGGGTGGCGACCATTTCGCCGCGGCGCATGACCGAGACCGTGTCGGTGATCGCCATGATCTCGCGCAGCTTGTGCGTGATGAGGATGATCGTCTTGCCCTGATCTCGCAGCACGCGCAGGACCTTGAAAAGATGGTCCGCCTCCGGCGGCGTCAGCACGCCGGTCGGCTCATCGAGGATGAGGATATCGGCACCGCGATAAAGCGCCTTCAAGATCTCGACGCGCTGCTGGCTGCCGACCGGCAGTTCCTCGATGACCGCATCCGGATCGACCTCGAGGCCGTAATCGTCCTCCAGCCGCTTCAGTTCCTTGCGGGCGCTGGCAACGCCCTTGGCGAGGAGCTGGCCGCCTTCGGCCCCGAGCATGACGTTTTCGAGCACGGTGAAATTCTCGACCAGCATGAAATGCTGGTGCACCATGCCGATGCCCGCGGCGATCGCCGCCTGGCTGTCACGGATCGTCACCGGCTTTCCCGAGATGCGGATCTCACCGTGGTCGGCCTGGTAGAAACCGTAGAGGATCGACATCAGGGTCGATTTGCCTGCCCCGTTCTCCCCGATGATGCCGTGGATCGAGCCTTTGGCGACCGTCAGATTGATGTTCTTGTTCGCGTGTACCGTGCCGAATTTCTTGTCGATGCCGACAAGCTCGATCGCGGGCTCCTTCGGAGAATCGAGGCTCAATGGTCCGCCCTTCCGCCTGATATGCAAAAAGGGCGCATGGCGATCATCGTCGCCCTGCGCCCCCTCAAAACCCGCCTTACTTGTTGCAGGCGTTGTTCGACATGTAGTCGTGCACCTTGATGGTGCCGGCGATGATGTCGGCCTTGGCCTTTTCGACAGCGGTCTTCATTTCAGGCGTGATCAGCGCCTTGTTGTTGTCGTCGAGGGCGTAGGCAACGCCGTCTTCCTTGACGCCGAGAGCCTGGATGCCGGCGGTGAACTTGTCTTCCTTGGTGTCCTTGAAGGCATTGTAGACGGCGAGATCGACGCGCTTGACCATCGAGGTCAGGACCGAACCCGGATGCAGGTGGTTCTGGTTGGAATCGACGCCGATCGACAGCTTCTTGTTGTCGGCGGCGGTCTGCAGCACGCCGAGGCCGGTCGCGCCGGCGGCCGCGTAAACGACGTCGGCGCCCTGGTCGATCTGGTTCTTGGTGAGTTCGCCGCCGCGGACGGGGTCGTTCCAGGCAGCACCGGTCGTGCCGGTCATGTTCTGGAAGACCTGCGCATCCGCCTTGGCCGCCTTGACGCCCTGCACATAACCGCAGGCGAACTTGCGGATCAGCGGGATATCCATGCCGCCGACGAAGCCGACCTTGCCGGTCTTCGATGCCATGCCGGCGAGAAGGCCGACGAGGTAGGAGCCTTCCTCTTCCTTATAGAGGACAGAGCGGACGTTCTTCAGTTTGACGACCGAATCGACAATCACGAACTTGGTGTCCGGGAACTCGGCCGCGACCTTTTCCATGGCCGAGGTCCAGGCGAACGACACGGCGACAACCGGGTTGAAGCCGCGGCTCGCGAAGTTGCGGATGGCCTGCTCGCCCTGGGTATCGTTGGTGGGCTCGAAATCCCGGAATTCGATCCCCGTTTCCTTCTTGAACTTTTCGGCGCCGTTGGCGGCCGCCTCGTTGAAGGATTTGTCGAACTTGCCGCCCGTACCATAGACCAGCGCCGGCTTGATATCCGCGGCAAGCGCGGTTGCCGACATGGCAGCCATGGCAATGAGGCTCAAAAGGGTTTTCTTCATCGTGCAGCCCTGTTTTTTAGCTGTTAGGTCCTCCCGCAATCCCCGTTCCCCGGTGATGTCTGCGGCCACCTGCCCTTTTTCTTCAAGGGTCTGGCTTCGGTCACTCTTGCACGGGTTTCGGAAAAATTCACGAGATTTTTTTCAACTGGTAAAAAACAACCGGCCTGCTGAAAACTTCGCCAATGTTCTGGAAAAACTGCACAAACGGACGGCTTGAGGCGCAGTCCCCAGGCGGGCCGGCCGGGATCGCGGGCAACCACGACATGCAGTCCAAGACCGCGGCGCGCCGCCACTTGCGACGCTACGGGCGGCAGTCTTCGGCGGGATGCCGGAGGGCTGCGGGATCGGCTTGACTTCAGGCGGAAAACCGCCCGGCGAAATGCGGCCTGCTGTATCCGGCCATCCAGAAGATCAGCGCGATCGCCAGGAACACCGCGAATGCCGGCTGCGCCAGCACCGGGGCCACGAAGGGCCGCCAGATATCCTGGCTGAGATATGTGCTCACCGCGAATTCGGCGAGCGTCAGGCTTTCCGGGTCGAGGTTGAGCCAGGCGTTGCCGAGGCTGGTCAGCATCACCGACGAGGATGACACGGACTGGATCGAATCCAGCGTGCCGGCAACGATCGCGGCAACCAGCGCAAGCCCGCTGAGCAGATGGAAAACGAACCGTATGACTGCCATCCCGAACACGCCCGCGTCGTTGATCACGGTCGCGCCGCCTGCAGCGCGACAGCGTTTCTGGCGGAAGAAATAGTCCGCGCGCCGAGGCTTGGCAACGCGCTCGGACGGGTTTTCCCGCCTACTGTCAAAAAACGTTCAGATTCGGGTTGATCCCGGGGAATTGATCGGTATATATCGCGGCCGTTCCAACGTTTTGCTTCTCAGACGACGCAAAGCAACCAAGGACAGGTGGCCGAGTGGTTTAAGGCGCACGCCTGGAACGCGTGTGTGCGTGAAAGCGTACCGTGGGTTCGAATCCCACCTTGTCCGCCATTGGCTTTTATGTCCGGCCCGGACACATAGGTAACAATCCGTACCTAAGACATAGGTAACAACCTCGTGCCGAACGGGTTGTCGATTGTTTGCAATGTCCTCTGTTCCAGATCGATATATCCGAGATCATAACGCAAGAAGCTGACGAGCCAAATGCCGTCGTCGACTTCCTTGAGCCCGAGCTTTTGGCCTGCCAATACCGTTGATATGTTGATCTTCTTGCGATGGATGCAGAGCCGGCCGCAGTTGGTGACGATGGCGTCGCGATCGTGGAAGGGGTAGTCGATGTCAGGCAGGCCTTGGTAGGGTCTGGGCGATGTGGCGTAGAGCTCGGCCGGCACCTTCATGGTCAGCGCCTCATGCGGCCGTTCAGTATTGAATTCATTGACGAAAGCGTCGAAGCGCATCTGCTGCTGCAGGATGTTGCGGCCGGGTGGCCTCGTCGCTTCCTTCTTGAGTGTCAGGTGCATGCGCTCGTGGCGGCCGTTCTCTTGCGGGTGGCCGGGACGGATGCGCTCAAACGCAATGCCGAGCCTGAGCCACCAGACCGACAGTTTCGACAGATTGTAGAGCCCGTTGGGGCTGGCAAACGGGAGGCCGTTGTCGGAGCGGATCGCGACCGGCAGGCCGCGTTCGGCAAAGACCCGCCGGAAGGCATCGAAGACGCCGCGCTCGCGCGTTGATTCGAAGGCCTCGCAGCAGAGAAGATAGCGCGAGAACTGGTCGGTGATCGTCAGGGGGTAACAGTATCTGCCGTCACCTAGCCTGAACTCGCCCTTGAAATCGGCACACCAGAGATCGTTCGGACCAGGCGCTGCCGACAGTTGCGTGCCAACGGCCTTGTTCGCGCGGTTCCTCTTGCGGGCCTGGCTCACAAGGCCGTAACGGTCCAGAACCGCATGCACCGTGCTCCTGGCCGGAATGTGGATGTCGCCGGCCAGCCGTCGCACCAGCAACTCGCGAATCTTGCGCGCGCCCCAGTGCGGCTTCTCCTTCTTGCACCGCACGATCATCGCTTCCACCGGCTCGGGCAGCTGGTTGGCGTAGCGCACAGGCCGTCGCGACCGATCCGTCAGCGCCTCGAGCCCTTCATCCTTGTAGCGATTGAAAATCTTGTAGCCGGTCTTGCGCGAAATACCGAACGACCGGCACACATCGCTCATGCTCTCGCCCTCCAGCAAACGGGCGACAAATCGAAGACGCTCATCCATGACCGAAGTCTCTCTCCACGGCATCCACACCTCCCGATAAAAATCGAAAAGTGTAACCCATGTCTCCGGTACGAAATGTTACCTATCTCTCAGGCCGGGCATTAAATAGCTGTTTCTTCTGCATATTTGCTGGCCGCGCGGCAATGGCTTCGCTTGGCCGGCGTTTCGCCGGGATCGTGTTCGTGAGACCGCCACGAGGGCTGGCAGTCGGCGCGATACCCGCCGATTTCCGGCGTGGTCGAGCACCGATCATCCCGGGGACTGCCGGCGGCTCGGCAACAGCGGCCTCACTCCCCGGAATCATTGCAAAATTTCCGGTAATTATTCGACCCATTCAGCCAAAGAAGATTTTTCGGCTCCACCTGCGTCAGTTGCATGTCCGCCGTCCTGTCACCAGCCGAGCATGAACACCAGGAGGCACGGGAATGCGCCCGTACTGATGCGACATATTTGAGATATGTCAATTCTGTTCAACGGGATAATCCGACCCCCGCAGCTCGAATGTCGGATTGGAGCTGGCTCTTACCATTTGTCAAATTTTCAATAATAGGTTGAGTTAGAAATTTATTATGTAAAAATTTTACTCTTTCTGGTTACTTTTTTCTCAGACGACAACCGGATGGCTCCAACTCAAGCCAATCGGGTTCTCGAGCGCTCACTTCATCTTCTGGATAATTCAGTCATGCGCCGTTCGCTTCTCTGCATCGCCCTCTTCTCAGCCGTGTCATTCCAAGGCGCGGCCGCTGGCAATCTCGCCGATTTTAAGCGGCCTCTCGAAATTCCCTTCGACAAGGTGACGCCCTATTCCTTGCAGTTGGCGACGCTTGGAAAGATGCTGTTTTTCGATCCGCGGCTATCGGGCGCGAAAAACATGAACTGCGCCAGCTGTCACAATCCGTCCTTCGGGTTCGAAGTGCCGGTCAAGACGCCGGTGGGTGCAGCCAACACACATCTGGCCCGCCAGGCACCGACAATTCTGAACGTTGCGTGGACCACTTCCCTGTTCTGGGATGGTCGCGCGCCATCTCTCGAGGCTCAGGCCGCAGGACCAATAACGGCGGCCGCGGAAATGAATGGCAAGCTTGACCAGATCGTCGCCGATTTGAGAGCCATTTCCGACTACGACAGCTGGTTCAAACAAATATTTCCGGACAAAGGCGCGACCCAGGAGACGCTGTTGGCGGCGATCGCGACCTATGAGCGTACCGTCGTTTCCGCGTGGTCGCCGTTCGACCGCTGGGTGGATGGCGACCAAACTGCGGTTTCAGACAGTGCCAAGCGGGGTTTTGACCTGTTTACCGGCAAGGCAAATTGCTCCGTTTGTCACACCGGCTGGAATTTTACCGACCACAAGTTTCACAATACGGGACTGGCCACAAGCGACATAGGGCGCGCCAGGCTGGAGCCGAACAATCCCAAGGCCTTGTATGCGTTTAAGACGCCGAGCCTTCGCAACACTCTCTATCGAGGCCCGTATATGCACAACGGCAGCCTGGCAACCATGGAGGAGGTGATTGCTCACTACGAAAGCGGTGGTGTCGAAGGACCGTCGCGCTCGGATGACATCTCTCCATTTCTTGCCACCGACCAGGAGCGGGCAGACCTGATCGCTTTCCTGAAGACCCTCACTCCCGAACAGCAGGATTTGCTCCTGCCGACATTACCCAACTGAGGAGCGCCCCATGGCCCTGTCGGTCCGATTTCAGATCCTTCTGCCTCTCGTGCTCTCCATTCTCGCAGGCCTCGGCGCTGCCGCTCTCGTCGGATCGCAAGCGATCGATGGTCAGGCGCATATCGAGGGTGTCGTGGAAGACGCGATTGCCGCCAAGACACTGGCCGCAAGGACGGGAGCACAATTCGAGAATGTGTCAGGCGTCGTCTCAAATCTCCTCGCGATGACCACATTCGTTTCGGTCGACGAGGTCAACAAACGGTTTGGCACGACCAACGGCGCGCTTGAGGCGACGCTTGTCGAATTTGGCCGCAACGCGCTCTCGCCCGCCGTATCCGGGGATGTGAAGAACCTCAGGGATCTGCATGCCGTGTGGCGCAGCAATGTGCGGATCATGCTTGGGCTCGATCCGGCGACGGCAATTCCGACCACCGAGCAGCTTACGCGCTCGCGTGCCGCCATCCTGGCGAAGATCCTCGACATCAACACGCTCGTGGACAAGACCGCATCCGATCGGGTTACGGCAGCGGGGAATACGCTCGAGACCGAGATACGCAATGAACTGACGACAGCCGCCGCACTCGCGGTCGCAGGCATCGTCATTCTGCTGATCGTCGCTCAGCGGATTGCCGGTCCGATCGTGCGGATCACCGCGTCGATGAAGCAGCTTGCGGGCGGCGACATCGAGGTCGTCGTGCCAAAGCGCCGGGGCGCCAAGGAAATTCGCGCCATGATCGATGCACTGGCCGTGTTCCGTGAAAATGCGCGGATGCGTGATACGCTGGAGCAGGAAGCGCAGGCCCAGACCGCCAGCCTCGCCAATGTCTCGGCGGAAGCCCGGCTGCTGCAGGACCAGGTGCGTGGCGTTGTCAACAAGGCCACCGAGGGCGATTTTTCCGGCCGCGTCAACGGACCATTCGACCGCCGCGAACACCACGAGCTGGCTCAGAGCCTCAATACGCTGATATCGAGCTTCGAAGGCGGGCTCAACGAAACCAGCCGCGTTCTCGATGCGCTTGCCAATGCCGATCTGACGATCCGGTTCGAAGGTGTCCACAAAGGCGCATTCGCGGAACTGCAGAACAATGCGAACGCAGTGACGAGCCGCCTCTCGACGGTCGTGTCACGGCTGGCCGATGCCTGCGCGTCCGTCTCGGCGTCCAGCCACGAAATCCTGCGCGGAACCACTGAATTGAACGGGCGGTCTACGCGTCAGTCGTCGATGCTTCAGACAACGGCCGTGACCACAAACGCTGTCGCCGAAACCGTTGGCCAGAACTCCAAGCGGGCGGGAGAGGCCACGAGCGTGATTTCGAACACCAGCCAACTGGCTGAAAACGGCAGTCAGGTCATGAACGGGGCGGAAAGCGCCATGGCGCAGATCACGGTCTCCTCGGGCAAGATTTCCGAGATCATCGGCGTCATCGAGGATGTCGCGTTCCAGACCAACCTGCTGGCGCTCAACGCGGGGGTGGAAGCTGCGCGTGCAGGCGAAAGCGGCAAGGGGTTCGCGGTCGTCGCAACCGAGGTGCGCTCTCTCGCCCAGTCGACCGCCAACGCTTCCCATGAAGTGAAGGCGCTCATTCAGAAAAGCCAGGCGGAGGTGAAGGCCGGCGCAGAACTGGTGCGCCAGGCGAGCGAGCAATTTTCCCAGATCGTCTCGTCCATCGCATTTGTCTCTTCGCTTTCCAGCCAGATTACCAGCGAGAGCAACAATCAAAGTGCCAACCTTCGGCAATTGTCCAGCGCGATGAAGGATCTCGACGAGCTCAATGCCCATAGCAACCGGCTGGTGGGCGACCTTTCGGCCTCCACCGAGAGGACAAGCCGGGAGATGGAGGCGCTGGCCGAGATCGTCAATCTATTCCGCATCGACCATCGGGGCCAATCCCGCACCAGACCGGATCGGGCCGCCTGAGAAGTTCATCACGGGCGGGGGTCTTCACCGGCAAGCTCCGACGCGGCCGGCAGCTCCCGCGGGACATGAACGCATCCGTCAGCATTCGTTCATTTTCCGCGGCCTACCTTCACGGAAACCGCCAGTCCAGCGGCCAATCTGAAGGAGGAGAAGATGAGAAAGTTCATTGCCGCCTGCATCATCGGGCTTGGATGCCTCACCACCACCGCGGCCCCGACCCTCGCCGACAGTTTCAGCATAACGATCGGCGATCGGGGATATCGGCCGGCCGGACACCCCTATCGGCCCGGGTATCATCGTTACCATCGCCCCCACTACCGGCAATATTCCAGGCATCATTACCGACCGCACTGCAAGGTCCGGCGCGTCGAGTACCGCCATCACGGGCGGTGGGTCACCAAGACTACACGCGTCTGCAGATAAATCGATCCCAACGACCAGACCCCGCCAGACCCCGACATGAGTGGCGGGGTCGAACGTTTCGCGGCAGAGGCTGCGCGTTACTGGGAGATCGAGAAATCGACTTGCTGCCAGCGGCGCAGTTGCGGATCGAAAGCGACCACGAGTTCGAAATCCCTGCGGTCGAGGCCCTGGCCGGTGTCGACGTCGGCATAGCCGGCCATCGAAAACCGGCAATCGGCGACCCAGCGGAAATTTCCCCAGGCGACATCGACAATATCGGGACGCTCTTCGACGAGCTGCCGGGACTTCTCGAACGCGATGCTTCCCGGGCACGTTTCGTCTTCGGTCGGCTCGCCCATGGCCATGAGAAACGCAAGGCCCGCGATCGGCACCACGAAGGCGACGCTCTTTAGGATATTCGCTCCCATCACGGCTCTCCCAAACTTCGAACCCGAAGCAGCCGAACTCAAGAAACAAGGCCCGGCCACCCTGAACAAGGGCCGATTGCGCAACGACAATAACACCATTCCGTCCGGCCCGCCAAGCTTTCCGGAAACGCGGCCCTACGGCCTTAGGACCACCGATTTGGGGTCTTGCCAGTTTCGGCTTTATTTTCATAGGAAATGAACTAGGACGAACAGCGCGGGAATCTGCTGATGGGTATGGCATGAAATTCGGAACGAGCGGTCTTCGCGGCCTTGTGACTGACCTGGAGGGGCGGGCCTCATCGCTCTACACCCAGGCCTTTGGCCGGCATCTCCTGGAAACGGGCGCGGCACAGCCCGGCGATGCCGTCCTCGTCGGCCGCGATTTCCGTCCGTCGAGCCCTGGTATTGCCGCCACCTGCATCGGCGCACTCAGGCGTGCCGGCCTTTCGCCGATCGACTGCGGGGCGGTGCCGACGCCGGCGCTGGCGCTCTACGGCACTCAGATGAATGCCGCTTCGCTGATGATCACCGGCTCGCACATCCCGGCGGATCGCAACGGCATCAAGTTCTACCGACCCGACGGGGAGATCGACAAGCAGGACGAGATGCGGATCACCGCGATCGCTGCCGAACTGGACCGCGGCCAGATCGATACGACACCGGGCGAGGCGCCGGATCGTTCGGCCGAAGCAGAGGCGCTATTCCTCGCCCGCAACGCGGCAATGCTGCCCGCAGGCGCGCTCGCCGGCCTCAAGGTCGGCGTCTACCAGCATTCGACGGTCGCCCGCGATCTTATGGTGCGGGTTCTTGAAGGTTATGGCGCGGACGCCGTGCCGCTCGGCCGCTCCGAGGATTTCATTCCTGTCGATACGGAAGCGGTCTCGGCCGAGACGATCGAGCTTCTCAAGGGCTGGGCGCGCGAACACGGGCTCGATGCGATCGTCTCGGCCGACGGTGACGGCGACCGGCCACTGGTTTCCGACGAGACGGGAGAGCCGCTGCGCGGCGACCTCCTTGGGCTGATCGCGGCGAAGTTCCTGAAAGCGCAAGTCGTCGTGACGCCGGTCACCTCCAATTCCGGCATCGAGGCGGCAGGACGCTTCGAGGTGGTCCGCACCAAGGTCGGATCTCCTTTCGTGATCGCCGGCATGCTCGCTGCACTCGAAACCGGCAAGACGGGCGTCATGGGGTTCGAGGCGAATGGCGGGCTGCTGACCGCCTCGCCTTTCGATACCGGCTCGGGCACGCTCTCACCGCTTCCGACCCGGGACAGTTTTCTGCCGGTGCTGGCGACGCTTGCCCTCGCCGTGCGCGAGAAGAAGCCCCTGTCGCAAATTGCCGCCGGGTTCCGCCTGCCGTTTGCGGCGGCCGACCGGCTGGAGAATTTTCCCGTGGAAACGAGCGCCGCACTGATGGCGCATCTCAGGCAATCCGACGGCAATCTTGCAGCCTTCCTCGCGCCGATTTCGACAGTCGGCGCCAAAAGCGATATCGATGGCCTGCGCGTGACGCTTGAAGATCGGCGCATCGTGCATTTCCGGCCATCGGGCAACGCACCGGAAATGCGCTGTTATGTCGAGGCCGGGACGGAAGACGAGGCGAAGTCCCTGCTGCATGAAGGCCTGGGCCTCATCCGCGCCTGGGCTGCAAAAGTTGAACGATAATTGGACGATAACTGCCGGAGATATTGGAATGAATAGCAAGATCATCCCCGTCATCATGGCCGGCGGCAAGGGAACGCGGCTCTGGCCGCTGTCGCGCGCCAGTGCGCCGAAACAGTTCATCCAGTTCATCGGCGACAAGACGCTGTTCCAGGCAACGCTGTCGCGTGTTTCAGACCAGAAGCTCTATGAGGCTCCGGTCGTCATCACCAACGAGGATTTCCGGTTCCTGGTCGCCGAACAGGCGCGCGAACTCGGCATCAAGCTCTCCGGCATCCTGCTGGAGCCCGTCGCCCGCAACACGGCTCCGGCAGTCGCCGCCGCCGCCGCCTTCGTCGAAAGCCGGTTCGGCGAGGACGCCGTCCTGCAGGTGCTTGCCTCCGATCACGAGATAACCGCCGATGCCGGTTATTTCGATGCGATCCGAATTGCCAAAGAGACCGCCCTTTCCGGCAGGCTCGTCACGTTCGGCATTGCCCCGACGGAGCCCGCCACCGGCTATGGTTATATCGAGATCGGCGAGGCGCTGCCGACCGGCGCCTGCAAGGTCAAGCGTTTCGTCGAGAAGCCCGTCCTGGCCGAGGCCGAGAAAATGCTGTCGGCCGGCGGCTTTGCCTGGAACTCCGGCATCTTCATGTTCAAGGCCGGGCAGGTGTTGAGCGAGCTGAGCAGCTTCGCGCCGGAGGTCGAGGCGGCGGCGCGCGCGGCCCTTGCCAAGGCTTCGAGCGACCTCGACTTCACCCGTCTCGACGCGCAGGAATTTGCCGCAAGCCCGGATATCTCCGTCGATTACGCGCTCATGGAAAAGACCTCCAACGCGGCGGTGGTGCCCTCCTCGTTCACCTGGTCGGATCTCGGAAGCTGGGACGCGGTCTGGAAACTCGGCGCCCGCGACGAGGCCGGCAATGTGGCGTCCGGCAATGCGACGCTGATCAACACCCGGAATTCGCTGGTGATGTCGCGCACCAGCCATCTCGCCGTGCAGGGACTGGATGGCGTCGCCGTCATCGCCAGCGAGGACGCTGTCTATATCGGCCGCCTGGAAGACAGCCAGAATGTCGGCAAGATCGTCAAGCAGCTTGCCGCAACCAAGGCGACCGCGGCGCTGACCGAAACCCATCCGACCTCCTACCGTCCCTGGGGCGGTTATACGTCGGTGCTCAACGGCGATCGTTTCCAGGTGAAGCGACTGTTCGTGACGCCCGGCAAGAAGCTTTCGCTGCAGAAACATCACCACCGCTCGGAGCACTGGATCTGCGTCAAGGGCACGGCGGAAGTGACGATCGGCGAGGAAACCCGGACCGTCAGGGAAAACGAGTCCGTCTATATCCCGCAGGGCGAGGTGCACCGGCTCGCCAATCCCGGCAAGATCATGCTCGAGATGATCGAGGTGCAGACGGGTTCCTATCTCGGCGAGGACGACATCATCCGCATCGTCGACGAGTTCGGCCGCGGCTGAGGCTTACACGGAAATTGACGGCAGCCTGTTTGGTTACTGTCTCTGCAGCTCTGAAACAGGCGGATTATCCGCCGATAGTGGAAAGGGTATCGCATGCGCCCCCGGAATTTCCTCTTGTCTGCATCAGCGCGAAGTGTCGGACCGTTGCTGCACAGACCCTCCCTTCAACGGATAATCTTCAACGCCGTGCGGCTGAACCGCCCCGAGGTGACGGATTGGCTGCAATCCGAGGACCTGTCGTTCATGGCATACTGCATTGCGAGGCGCCGGAAATCGAAGGCGCAGATCTTGCAGGATCTCTGGGTTTGTTATGAGCTCGGGGAAAAGAGCGGCGGCTTCTTCGTCGAGTTCGGCGCCACGAATGGACTTATCAACAGCAACACTTGGCTGCTCGAGAACGAACTCAATTGGCGGGGAATCTTGGCGGAGCCGAATCCCGTCTGGCACGCCGCGCTCGCGAGAAACCGGATGGTCCATATTGAACATCTATGTGTGTCTTCCAGGTCGGAAGAGGTCGTGAGATTCCTGGCAACCGACGGCGTCGATCCCGAGCTCAGCACGATTGCTTCCTTCGCCGATGGCGATCATTTCGCCGACGTCCGCAGGGGCGGAACCGCTCTCGATGTAAGGACTATCTCCCTAAACGATCTGCTCGACAAATATGACGCTCCCCGAGAGATCGACTATATTTCCATCGATACCGAAGGTAGCGAGCTTGATATCCTGTCAGCGTTCGATTTTGCCCGTCGACGCTTCAATCTCATCTCGGTCGAGCAGAATTCCAAGACCGAGAAGGGTATCGGAGACCTATTGCTGCGAAACGGCTACTTTCGCGTTTTTCCACAGTTCTCGCAGTGGGACGGATGGTACGTTTCCTCGGAATTGAGGTCGAGAGCACCCTTCGAGATCGCCGCGCCATCGGTCTGAGACACGAAGAGAGGCAGCAACCCGCATGCCCGTCTCGCCGAGTCGGGGTGCGGCTGAGGCGCTTCAGCGGATGTCGCCTCAGTCGATCTCGTGGCGGTGGTCGAGATACCATTGGACGAAGGCCTTGACGCCCTCTTCAAGCCCGATCTCCGGCTTGCGGCCGGTCAGCGCCACGAGAAGATCGGGACTGGCGAAGGTTCTCGGCACGTCGCCCTTCTGCATCGGCAGCATCTTGCGCCTGGCCGGCTTTCCCATGATCCGTTCGATCGTCTCGACGAAGTCGAGGAGGCCGGAGGGCTGGCCGCCGCCGATATTGACGACGCGGAACGGTGCCTGATGGGAGAGCGTATCGATGCCCGCGACGCGATTGTCCTCGCCCGGATAGACCTTGGACAGGTCGATGATCGAATTCACCAGGTCGTCGATATAGGTGAAGTCGCGGCTCATCTTGCCTTCGCCGTAGATCTCGATCTCGCGATCCTCGATCATCGCCTTGACGAATTTGAAGAGCGCCATGTCCGGCCGGCCCCAAGGGCCGTAGACCGTGAAGAAGCGGAAGGCGGTAATCGGTACCTTGTAGAGATGGGCATAGCTGTGCGCCATCAGTTCCATGGCCTTCTTGCTCGCCGCATAGAAGGTCAAAGGCTCGTCGGCCCGATCGCTTTCGCGGAAAGGAATATCCGGATTGGCGCCGTAGACCGACGACGTCGAAGCGAGCATCAGGTGGCCGACCCCGTAGTTGCGGGCAATCTCCAGGATATTCCAGGAACCGATGAGATTGGAATCGAGATAGGCCTTAGGATTTTCAAGGCTGTAGCGCACGCCTGCCTGGGCGGCGAGGTGGATCAGCACATCCGGCTTGAAGTCCTCGACCGACTTGTCGAGCAGCGACTTGTCTTCCAGCATGCCGATGACCGGGCGGAAGGCAGGGAACTGCGTCAGTCCGGCATTGCGGGCTTCCTTGAGGCGCAGGCTATAGTAGGGCGTCATTCCGTCGAAGCCCAGAACCTCGTGGCCATCCTCCAGCAGGCGTCGCGCCAAATGGAAACCGATGAAGCCTGCCGTTCCGGTGATGAAATAACGCATGTATGACCCGCTGTCGCTCTGGGCGATCCCATAGCGCGGATATCCGGCCCTGTCATCTCAACGGCAGAAGTTATTTGAACCGCGGGATATCACGCCTCCCGTCGGTGGCAGCCCTTCAGTGAAAGAGCCGCAGCCGCGCCGGCGGCACGCCCGGCCGGCCGTTCTTCCGATCCACGGCAAACTGGATGAGGTCCATCGAGGCCTGGTCTGTCAGCGGTTTTGCCATCACGCCGAGAACACCGGAGACGCCCGCGGCCACAAGCCCCGGATTGCCGGTGATCATGATTACCACGATGCCGTATTCCGCCAGCGCCTTGGCGATCTCGGGGCCGGTCTCGCCATCGGCAAGCCGCACGTCCACGAAGGCGATATCCGTGTCACGGGTATAGTTCAGCGCCACCGTCATGTCGGGTGCTATTCCGACGACGTCATGACCGCTTCGATGGATGGCGTCCTCGATATCCATCGCCACCAGCAAACTGTCTTCGACGATCAGGAAACGATATTCCAACATCAGATCCTCCCAGACTGAATGAGGCAAATAGACTCCGATCGCCGCTTGGCAATAGCAGCAGGGCGCCCGATATCGATTTTTTGATCTAGATCCCTCGCGTCAAACCGCAGCATGGACGTCTTTGCCGGAACCGACGCGGCGTGGACATATTGCCGGTCATCCTTTTACGAACGGAACATCACCCTCGTCCTCGAATACCGCTCGCTCAAGATTTCAGACCCTTACGAAAGGTGACTGGTAGACAGGAACCACTCAAAAGCTGGTGGGTTAGCCCTTCGGAAGTTTCAAGAAAAGGAGAAGACCCATGAAGAAGATCATTCTGGCATCCTGCGCCATTCTCGCCGCTTCCTTCGCAACCCAGGCCGGAGCCCAGCAGGGCACCGTCAACGGCGCAGCCGGCGGAGCTATCACCGGCGCCATCGTCGGTGGTCCCGTCGGCGCTGCTGTGGGCGGTGTCGTCGGCGCCGTTGCCGGCACCGCGATCGATCCGCCGCCGCGCGAGGTCGTCACCTATGTACAGGAACAGCCCGCACCGACCACATCCGTCGTGGTCGAACAGCCGATCGCAGTCGGCAAGCCGATCCCGCAGGGCGTCGTCGTAACCCCGGTGCCGAGCAATCCGAAATACGCCTATACGGTGGTCAACAATCAGCGCGTGATCGTCGATCCGCAGACCCACACCGTCGTGCAAGTCATCCAATAAGCGCGTTTAAGCCAATCGATGCAGGCAGGCTCCGCCCACTTCCAGCGGGGCCTGTTCCCGTTCGACACTCCGGTCAGACCAGGACAACCTGATCGACTCGATCTTCCTGCCCGAAAAACTTGAGATAGCGTTCGACTTCGGCGGGATCTCCCGTCGCCTTGCGCGGATTGTCGGAGAGTTTCACCGCCGGACGGCCATTCGCCTCGCTTACCTTGCAGACGATGGAAATCGGCATCAGGCCGGCGATCTCGTGCGGGGCGCAGCCGGCAAAGTCGTTGGTGAGGTTGGTGCCCCAGCCGAAGCTCATGCGCACGCGGCCCTCGAAATGCCGATAGGTATCGATGATCGCATCGACGTCCAGCCCGTCGGAGAAGATCAGCAGCTTTTCCTTCGGGTTGCGGCCCATCTTCTTCCACCAGGCGATGATCTTCTCGCCGCCTTCGATCGGCGGCGCGCTATCGGGGCGGAATCCGGTCCAGTCTGCCACCCAGTCCGGCGCATCGCGCAGGAACGCAGCCGTGCCGAACGCATCCGGCAGGACGATGAGCAGGTTGCCGCCGTAGAGCCGGTTCCAGTCCTTCAGGACCTGGTAGGGGGAGGCTCGCAGCTGCTCGGCGGTCTCGGCGAGGGCCGCGGCCACCATGGGCAGTTCATGCGCATTGGTGCCCACGGCTTCGAGATCGGAGTCCATCGCGAGCAGGACGTTGCTGGTGCCGGTAAACGCCGGGCCGATGCCTTCCTTGAGCGCCTCGACGCACCAGCGCTGCCAGAGGAAGCTGTGGCGGCGGCGCGTACCGAAATCGGAGATGCGCAGGCCCGGCAAGGCCTGCAGCCGTTCGACCTTTTCCCACATCTTGGCCTTGGCCCGCGCATAGAGAACGTCGAGCGTGAAGAAGCCCAGCGAGCGCATCGCCGAGCGGGAGCGCAGTTCGTTGATGATCGCGAGGGCGGGAATTTCCCAGAGTGTCGTTTCCATCCACTTGCCGTGGAAGGTCAGCTCGTACTGGCCGTCGCGCTTCGAAAGCTCGTATTCCGGCAGCTTGTAGGTGGACAGCCAGTTCAGAAATTCCGGCTCGAAGATCTGCTTGCGGCCATAAAATGTATTACCCGCGAGCCAGATCATTTCCTTCTTCGACAGGCCGACCGTGCGGGCGTGGTCGAGCTGCTCGCGAAGCGCGCCCTCGTCGATCTCCTCCGCGAGCTTGACGCTGGTCGTGCGGTTGATCAGCGAGAAGGTGGCGTCCACGTCCGGATAGAGTTTCCAGATCATCTGCAGCATCAGGAGCTTGTAGAAATCCGTATCGATCAGGCTGCGGATGATCGGGTCGAGCTTCCAGGTGTGATTGTAAACCCTGCTGGCGATATCGGTCTTGGTCATGCCTGCCCCTGCCCCGGCCCTTCCGGACCGGCTCCGCCGATTTCGATGCATATGGAGGCAGCGGCTGATCAACCTCCGGGCATTTTTATCGAAAAAAATGCACGGTAAGTCCAGACGCAATTCGGCCGCGAGGGATCGCGGCCGAAAAAATCAGGAAAGATGCATGTCAGTTGCCGGACTGCGAACTGGTTGCCGGCGGCGTGGCGGCCGGCGGGGTAGCGGGATTGGCGGTCGGCGGCGCATCCGGGTTTGCAGGCGTCGTGCTTCCGGCTGGCGGCGTGGCGGTCTGTTCGGGCGGCGGTGCGGTGCTTTGACCGTACCACTCGGCTCCGGCCCAGGCGACCATTGCCAGGATAAGGCCGGCAATCAGGACCTTCAGCACCGGTGCGCCCCGGCTTCCCTGCCGCGCTTCCGTAGCGGTCTCCACCACCGGCGGCGAGCCGATCGGGTTCGGATGACGGGTTTCGGCCTCCTGGGGATCGAAACGAGTGTTCATGATTTCGCTCCTTGTTCGGCCGGAATGCCCGGCCCGTGCACAAGAAACGGTTGGCGGATACGAATGTTCCGACGGGAGGGTCAGTACCCCGCCCGGCGATCCACGACGTGCTGCAGGGGTTCGCCAGCCTCGTAGCGGTCCATCTGGGTCTCCGCGTTGCGGAACAGCGCCCTCACATCGGAGGCAGAAGCAGCGTGCGGCGTGACGATTACGTTGTCCATCGTCCAGAGCGGGCTGTCTGCACCCAGCGGCTCCTTCTCGAAGACATCCAGCGAGGCGCCACCAAGAACGCCGTTGCCGAGCGCAGCAACAAGATCGCTCTCCACCTGACTGCCGCCGCGCCCGGCGTTGATGAAGATCGGTTTGCCCAGGGCCCCGCCCCGGCGAAGCCTTGCAAACAGCGAGGCATTGAAAATACCGCGCGTCTCCGGTGTCAGCGGCAGGAGGCCGACCAGAATATCGGTGCGGGCGAGGAAAGCGTCGAGCTCGCCGCCGTCGAAGGTCTCGACGCCGTCGATGGTCTTCTTGCTGCGCGACCAGCCGATCACATCGAAACCCATGATCTTCAGCTTCCGGACCGCGTCCTGGCCGAGCACGCCGAGCCCCATGACGCCCACGGTCAGGTCCTTCGCTTCCGGTTGGGAGAGCTCCCGCCACCTGCGTTCCCGCTGCTGGCTGAGATAGGCCGGCACCTGCCGCAGATGGCTCAGGGCTTGCAGCACGACCCATTCACTCATCCGCGTCGTCAGGCTTTCGTCGACGAAACGGACGATCGGGATATCCGGCAGACCGGGCATGGTGAGGATATAGTCGACACCGGCGCCGCCGGAGAACAGGACCTCCAGCTTCGGCGCCCGCTCGAACAGGTCCGGGTCCGGCTTCCAGATCACCGCATAGCGGGCCTCGGAAATGTCCAGGCCGGGATCGGAGGCGTGCAGCACGGTGCGGCCGGTGAAGGCGCTCGCGAGCGCGGCATCGATCTCGCGGCGCTCGAATTTAAGATCGACGACGACCGGATGTTTGGCAGGCATGGACTGATGACCTTGATCTAATTCAGGTTTATTGACTGATGGCTTCGATTTCGACGGCTTCGAGATTGAAGGCGGCGGCCATCAGGGCACGGGTATAATCCTCTCTCGGCGCCTGGAAAATCTGGTCTGCGGGACCTTCTTCCACGACCTTGCCGAGCCGCATGACGATGACGTGGTTGGCGAGCGCCTTCACGACCTTAAGATCGTGGCTGATGAAGAGATAGGCGAGATCGTGCTTCTTCTGCAGGTCGCGCAAGAGATCGACGACCTGCGCCTGAACGGTCATGTCGAGCGCCGAGGTCGGCTCGTCGAGCATCACGAAACGCGGTTTCAGCACCATGGCGCGGGCGATCGCGATGCGCTGCCGCTGGCCGCCGGAAAACTCATGCGGATAACGCCAGCGGGTCGCCGGATCGAGGCCGACCTCGCTCAAGGCCCAGGCGACGCGCTCGTCGCGGCCGTCGGCGGAGAGCGACCGCTCATGCACCTTCAGCCCCTCGGCGACGATATCGCCGACCGACATGCGGGGACTCAGCGACCCATAGGGATCCTGGAACACCACCTGAAGACGGTCGCGGAACGGTCGCATTTCCTTGAAGGAGAACTTGTCGATATCCGTTCCGATGAAGGCGATGCGACCCTTGGAGGAGATGAGCCTTGCCAGTGCCAGGCCGAGCGTCGTCTTGCCGGAACCGGATTCGCCGACCACGCCGAGCGTCTCGCCGGCCCGAAGCTCGAGATCGACGCCATCGACCGCCTTCACATGATCGACCACCTTGCGCAGGAAACCCGCCTTGATCGGAAACCAGACACGGATGTCCTTGCCTTCCATCACCACCGGTTTCGAGGGATCGGCCGGCGGCGGCTCGCCGCGCGGCTCGGAGGCGAGCAGATGACGCGTATAGGCGTGCTGCGGGCTGGTGAAGACATCCTCCACCGTGCCGGTCTCGACGATCCTGCCCTTGGTCATGACGCAGACACGATCGGCGAATTTCCGGACGATGCCGAGGTCGTGGGTGATGAACAGCATGGACATGCCGTGCTCGCCCTTGAGCCCGCGCAGAAGATCGAGGATCTGCGCCTGCACGGTGACGTCGAGCGCCGTGGTCGGTTCGTCGGCGATCAGCAGTTTCGGGCGGTTGGCGAGCGCCATGGCGATCATGACACGCTGGCGCTGGCCGCCGGAAAGCTCATGCGGATAGGCTTTCAGCCGCTTTTCCGGCTCGCGTATGCCGACCTGGTTCAGGAGTTCCAGCGTGCGGGTTCGCACGGTCTGACCCGCAATTCCGTGATGAAGCTCAAGGATTTCACCGATCTGCTTTTCGATCGAATGAAGCGGATTAAGCGAGGTCATCGGCTCCTGGAAGATCATCGTGACGTCGTTGCCGCGCACGCGGCGCAGTTCCGGCTCGGACGCCTTCAACATATCGTTGCCGTCGAACAGGATCTGGCCGGAGGGGTGGCTGGCGGAAGGATAGGGCAGCAGCTTTAGGATGGAATTGGCGGTTACCGACTTGCCGGACCCGGATTCCCCGACCAGCGCCATCACCTCGCCGGGATGGATGTCGAAGGAGACCTTGTCGACGGCAATCGAGGTATCGCCCCCCTGGTGGAAGGCGACGGAGAGATCGCGGACGGAAAGAAGCGGCTCTGTCATCGGCCAAGGCTTTCGATGAGGGATTGCAGGGTAGGCCCATCGGGGCGAAGCACCCTGAGTTGATTCGCCTGAACGGCTTGTTCGTTTATCCCCGCGTCTGCCGTGAGGATGTGTGAACACCCTGTCCCGATTGCCGTTGAAAGATGAATAGCGTCCGGCAATTTCAATCCCGGCTTTCGGGAGCGGAGGAATGCCGCCTGCACGAGAACCGAGCGTTCAACCGGGTGCACCTCCAACCATTCGTTGCTCTGAAGTAATGACGCATATGCTTCTATGAATGTGACGTCATTCGTCCTGTAAGGCAGGACGAGAAGCTCGGAAAGGGTCAATTCGCTCGTCACAAAGAGGCGATGTGAGTACTCTTTGCCCACCGCAAAGAGATTTGACAACATTGAGCCTGACGCGTCTTTTTTTTCGAAGGCCAGAATGAAGATATTCGTATCGAGATAGACACGAGCAAAGCTCCCCATTAGTCGTCCCATTCGTCCCGTAGTTCTCGAATGCGAGCTACGGCTTCTTCTGTGGACACGGATGGCCTGTCCTCCGCCCGGATCTTGTCGATCATCTCCAACGTCTCCTCGATCGTGAGTGGCTTCCGCACCGTCATCCCGAGGCTCTTGAAGACGGAATCGGGCTCAATATCCTGGGCATCGGCTACAGCGTCACTTTCGATGACCACCCGCACGGTCGCGTCCCTCTCCAATCCCTCCCGCAGATCCTCGGGAAGGTTGGCGACCGGGTAATGCTCTCTGACGATCTTGTTCATCGCTTCACGCCCGCTGGTATCCCCGACAATCTAACGCATCCATCACGCAATTACGACCCACACTCACCCGAACGTCTTTCTCGGATCAAAGGCATCGCGTACCGCTTCGCCGATGAAGATCAGCAGCGACAGCATGAGGGACATGGTGAAGAAGGCCGTGAAGCCGAGCCATGGCGCCTGCAGGTTGTTCTTTCCCTGCGAAATCATCTCGCCGAGCGAAGGCGAACCAGGCGGCAGGCCGAAGCCCAGGAAATCCAGCGAGGTCAGCGTGGCGATCGAACCCGACAGGATGAAGGGCAGGAAGGTCAGCGTCGCGACCATCGCGTTCGGCAGCAGGTGCCGGGACATGATCGTCCAGTTTCCGACGCCGAGCGCGCGGGCGGCGCGGACATATTCGAAATTGCGGGCCCGCAGGAATTCGGCGCGCACCACGCCGACGAAACCGACCCAGGAGAACAGCAAAAGGATGCCGAGCAGGACGAAGAAGCCCGGCGGCAGGATCGAGGCGATGATCAAGAGGATGTAGAGAACCGGCATGGACGACCAGATCTCGATGAACCGCTGCATCAAGAGATCCGTCCATCCGCCGAAATAACCCTGCACCGCGCCGGCCGTCACACCGATCACCGCCGAGCAGATCGTCAGCACCAGGCCGAACAGGACCGAGATGCGGAAGCCGTAGATCATGCGGGCGGTCACGTCGCGTGCCTGGTCGTCGGTGCCGAGCCAGTTCAGATTGCCGAGGATGCAGTTCGGGTCCTGATCCTTCTGCGGATAGGCGGCGCAGCGATCCGCCTTCTCCATCAGCCAGAAGGGTTCGGTCGGCGCCGAGTGGGGAATGTTGGAATTGACCGTCTGGTAGGAATAGCGGATCGGCGGCCAGATCATCCAGCCGTTCGCTCCGATCTCTTGGCTGATGTAGTCGGAGCGGTAATCGGTCGTCGCCAGGAAGCCGCCGAACTTCTCTTCCGGATAATCGACCAGGACCGGGTAAAGGATCTCGCCCTTGTAGGAGGCGACGATCGGCCGGTCGTTGGCGATGAATTCCGCAAACAGGCTGAGCACGAAAAGGATCATGAACAGCCAGAACGACCAGTAACCACGCCTGTTGGCGCGGAAATTGGCGAGCCGGCGGCGATTGGTCGGCGAGATCCAGGGCCGCTTCTGCGGCGGCGCCGTCTGCACGGAAGTCTTTGCGGCGGTCGCCTCCATCAGACATCCCTCCGCTCGAAATCGATGCGCGGATCGATCCAGGTATAGATCAGGTCGGAAATCAGGCTGACGAACAGGCCCATCAGCGAGAAGATGTAAAGCGTGCCGAAGACGATCGGGTAATCGCGGTTGACGATCGCGAGGTAACCGAGACGCCCCAGCCCATCCAGCGAAAAGATGTTCTCGATCAGCAGCGAACCGGTGAAGAAGGCGGAGATGAAGGCACCCGGAAAGCCGGCGATGACGATCAGCATGGCATTGCGGAAGACATGGCCGTAGAGAACCTGCCGCTCGTTCAGGCCCTTGGCGCGGGCCGTCGTCACATACTGCTTCTTGATCTCGTCGATGAACGAGTTCTTGGTCAGCAGCGTGGTAGTGGCGAAGGCCGACAGCGACATCGCGATCAGCGGCAATGTCAGGTGCCAGAAATAGTCGATGATCTTCTCCCACCAGGAGAGCTCGGAAAAATTATCCGAAACCAGGCCGCGCAAGGGGAACCAGTCGAAGAAGGAGCCGCCGGCGAAAAGCACGATGAGCAGGATGCCGAACAGGAAGCTCGGCACGGCATAACCGATGATGATCACCCCGGATGTCCAGACGTCGAAAGTCGAGCCGTCCTTGACGGCCTTGCGGATGCCCAGGGGAATCGAGATCAGATAGGAGACGATCAGGATCCAGAAGCCGAGCGAGATCGACACCGGCATCTTGTCGATGATCAGATCGAGGACCGAGGTATTGCGGAAGAAGCTCTCGCCGAAGTCAAAGCGGATGTAATTCCACATCATGTCGAGGAACCGCGTCACCGGCGGCTTGTCGAAACCGAACTGCTTCTCGAGCTTGGCGATGAATTCCGGATCGAGCCCCTGGGCGCCGCGATAGCGGCTTTCCTCGCCGCCGCCTTGCTGAAGCAGGTCGCCGCCACCGCCGGAAAGCCGGTCGCCGGTGTCCTGGCCCTGGATCTGGGCGATCACCTGCTCGACAGGGCCGCCCGGCGCGAACTGCACGACGAGGAAGGAAATCGCCATGATGCCGACGATCGTCGGTATCATCAGCAGGAGACGGCGGAGAATATAGGCGCCCATCAGAGCCCCCCGCCCGCGGCCACGGGGCTTGCCTCACCGCATATTCCAATGCCGATCAAATGGCTCTTTCCTCTTTTCCGGTGCGAATCATAGGGGCTCATTTGGAACAGGTGCCGGTCGGCGGCGCAAGTCCGCGCTTATTGCGTCATTTCGCGGGATTTCTGGCCGACCAGGTCTCCGGGAAACCGGTGCTGTATTCCGGCAGTCTCTGCGGATGCGTGATGCGGTTCCAATAGGCGATCCTCGCTTCGCCGGAATAGAACATCGGAACGACATAGTGGTTGGCGAGCAGCACGCGGTCCATCGCCTTGATGGCCGCCACCTGATCTTCCCGGCTGGGAGCAAAGGTGATCATGTTGATCAGCTGATCCACCGCCGGATCGGCGATGCCGGCATAGTTGCGTGATCCGGGCCGGTTGACGGAGGCCGATCCCCAATAGTCGCCCTGCTCGTTGCCGGGGTTCATGGTCTGCGCCCATACACCGTACATCATGTCATAGTCGAAGCTGCGGATGCGATTGATGTATTGCGATGCATCGACCGTCCGGAGCCGGGCGTCGATGCCTATTTTCTTGAGGCTCGTCACATAGGGCATCACGGTCCGCTCCTGCGACTGGCTGTTCAGGAGAATTTCGAAACTCAAGGGCTGCCCGGTCTTGGCATTGACCATCCGGTTGCCCTTCAGCTCCCAGCCGGCGTCCTTCAGGAGACTGATGGCCATCCGCAGGTTATCGCGCACCTTGTTCGGGTCGCCACCGACAGGATTGGTGTACGGGGTCGTGAAGACCCGCGCCGGAACCTTGTCCTTCAGGCGGTTGAGAATCTCCAGCTCCTTTCCTTGCGGCAGGCCGGACGAAGCAAGCTCGGTGCCCCAGAAGAAGCTGTCGACCCGCTTCAGGCCACCATAGGCAAGGTTCTTGTTGAGATCCTCGAAGTCGTAGGCATAGTTCAGCGCTTCGCGGACCCGGGCATCCTTGAAGATGTCACGCCGCATGTTCGGCACGAAAGCCTGCATGACGCCGACCGCCTTGAAGGGATTGGTCAGCGCTTCCTTGGTCACCCGCCCGTCCTTCACCGCATCGAAATCATACCGCGTGACCCACCGGCTCGAACTGTTCTCCTGGCGATAATCGATCGTGCCGGCCCGGAAAGCCTCGAATTCCACGTCGGCATCCGAAAAATAGGTGTAGCTGATCGTCCGGAAATTATACTGGCCGAGATTGATCGGCAGGTTCTTGCCCCAATAGTCGTCGCGCAGTTCGTAGCGAATGGTGGAGCCCGGCTGAACGGCGCCAACCTTGTAGGGACCCGACCCGATCGGCGGCTCCAGGGTGGTGCGGGAAATATCGCGCTGGTTGCCCTGCTGGTCCTTGCCTTCCCACCAGTGCTTGGGCAGGATCGGGAAATCACCGACGATCGAGGGCAGTTCGCGATTGTTCTTTTCGTCGAAGCGGAAGGTCACTTCGCGGTCCCCGGTCTTTTCAGCACCCGTGACGTGCCGATAATAGCCGGAATACAGGGCGCTGTGCTCCTTGAGCTTCGTCAGGCTGAAGATCACATCCTCCGGAGTGACCGGCTGGCCGTCCGCCCATTTCGCCTCCTGCCTCAACCGGAACGTCACGGAAGACACGTCGTCGGGATAAGACACGGCCTCGGCTAAAAGGCCATAGGTGCCGAAGACCTCGTCCTCCGACCGCTTCATGAGCGTATCGTAGATCAGGCTGACGCCCGAAGCCACGGCACCGCGGTCGATCACCAGATTGAGATTGTCGAACGTACCTTCATCGCCGAGACGCAGTTCGCCGGCCTTCGGCGCATTCACATCGACATAGGGGAGCTGCCTGAAGTCTTCCGGCAGCTTGAGGTCACCGACCACCGCCATGCCATGCCGCCATTTCGGCTCCTGGGCCGGCACGTTCGACGCTGCGAGAACCGTCGCCAGGACGATCGCGAAACCTACCTTCAGCCGAGCCAGGACCATTCGTTACCTCTTCCGGGTTTCCTTGTTGCGGTGAAGCATAGGACAAAAGGCGACGAAAAACAGGAGTCCGGCGCTCACATCCGTTTTATCCGGCGTTTATCTTCCGGAAATCGGCGGGCTTCCACCATCTCCATTTCACCAAAATCCTGTTTCACGGTAGATTCGAGGCGATCAGGTGATTTGCGGCGGATAGGCATGAGATCGATTTCGGGTAAAATTTTGCGGCTGGCGCTGACCGCTTTCCTTTGCGGCGCCTTCACAGGGCCGGCGGCAGCTCAGGAAGGCACGCCGGCGAAACAGCTCTTCGGTACCGTGAAGCTTCCGAGCAAGGCGGAGGCGGAACCGCTCGGTTTCTATGCGAAGGGCTGCATGTCGGGTGCCGTGGCACTGCCGACCGACGGACCGACCTGGCAGGCGATGCGCCTCTCGCGCAACCGCCGTTGGGGCAATCCCGAAATGATCGCACTGCTCGAACGGTTCTCCGGCGATGCCGCAAGGCTCGGCTGGGGTTCCGGCATCCTGGTCGGC
This sequence comes from Neorhizobium sp. LjRoot104, assembly GCF_964253725.1. NCBI lineage: Bacteria > Pseudomonadati > Pseudomonadota > Alphaproteobacteria > Hyphomicrobiales > Rhizobiaceae > Neorhizobium > Neorhizobium sp. LjRoot104. Next base: position 4,335,534 of record NZ_CAXURS020000001.1, on the reverse strand, counting down.
GACATTTCCCAGCCGCGCGGCGGCCCGATGATAACAGGCCATGCCTCACACCAGATCGGCCTCGACGCCGATATCTGGTTCACGCCGAAACCCGCCCAGCCCCTGACCGCGCAGCAACGTGAAAGCCTGCCGTTCACCTCGATGCTCGACAAGAGCAAATTCCTGACCGTCGATCCGAGCCGCTGGACCAGCACCCACGCCAAGGTCGTCATGCAGGCGGCGAGCTATCCGCAGGTGGAGCGGGTCTTCGTCAACCCGGCCATCAAGAAGAAGCTTTGCGAAACCTGGACCGGCGATCGGAACCTGCTCGGCAAGGTACGGCCGATCTACGGCCATGACGAACATTTCCATATCCGCATCCACTGCCCGGCCGGCGCCGCGACCTGCCAGAGCCAGGCGCCGGTCGCCAAGGGCGACGGATGCGACAATTCCCTCGCCTGGTGGTTCAGCAAGGAGCCGTGGGCGCCGCCGCCGAAGCCGGACCCCAACAAGAAGCCGGTCAAGCCCCGCCAGGTCATGCTCTCTGACCTGCCGAAAGCCTGCGCGGCCGTGCTTGCCGCGCCCTCGCGCCCCGAAGACGACGCGACCTTCGGCGGCGGCGCGATCGCCTACACGGCTCAGCCTGCCGCGTCCGCACCGGCAAAGACTATCGAGGCGATCGTCAACGATCCGCCGCCCGCTTCCGATGACCTGCCGATCCCGACGCCGCGGCCGCTGCAATAGTTCCGGATAAGGCCGGCAATCGAAACCCCGGTCTTGCCGCCACCTTTCCAAGAACGAAAGGGCACGCTAGAACGCGTCACAAATCGATTGAATATCGTTCTGGCGAGGATACCCAATCATGTCGGCCAAGCCCTGCATCGCGTTGATCGCGCACGACCAGAAGAAGGACGACATGGCGGATTTCGCCCGCCACCACCAGGTGGCCCTTTCGCGGTTCCGCATCGTCGCCACCGGCACGACGGGCGGCCGGGTTCAAGATGCCTGCCCCGGGCTCGACGTGACGCGGCTGAAGAGCGGCCCGCTCGGCGGCGACCAGCAGATCGGCGCGATGATCGCTACCGGCGAGGTCGACATGCTGGTGTTCTTCATCGATCCCTTGAGCGCGCTTCCGCACGATGTCGACGTCAAGGCGTTGACCCGGCTTGCGACCGTCTACGACATTCCGATGGCGCTCAACCGCGCCACCGCCGAAAAACTCATCGACTTTCAGAAGGACTAAGCTTCCCGATGGCCGATACCATGAAGACCGACAAGCTGCCCTTTCCGATCCTGATCGGCGATATCGGCGGCACCAATGCCCGCTTCTCCATCCTTCTCGACGCCTATGCGGAGCCGAAGCCGTTCCCGAACGTGCGCACCGCCGACTACCCGACCATCGACGATGCGATCCAGAAGATCGTGCTCGACACGAGTTCGGTGCAGCCCCGCTCGGCGATCCTTGCCATCGCGGGGCCGATCGACGGCGACGAGATCGATCTGACCAATTGCGACTGGGTGGTGCGGCCGAAAGGCATGATCGCCGATCTCGGCTTCGAGGACGTGCTTGTGGTCAACGATTTCGAAGCGCAGGCGCTTGCCGTCGCGGCAATGCCTGACGAATACCGCGAGACGCTCGGCGCCGAGAACGAGCCGCATATGGCGTCGCGCGTGGTGCTCGGCCCGGGTACCGGCCTCGGTGTCGCCGGCCTCGTCTATGCCCGGCACATGTGGTTTCCGGTTCCCGGCGAAGGCGGACATGTGGATGTAGGCCCGCGCTCGGAACGGGATTTCGAGATCTTTCCGCACCTGGAGCCGATCGAGGGGCGCATCTCTGCCGAGCAGCTTCTCTGCGGCCGCGGCCTCGTCAACATCTATCGCGCCGTCTGCGCCGCCGACGGCGTCGCCCCCGCATTCGCCGATCCGGCCGAGGTCACCGCCCATGGCCTCAGCGACGAAAACCGGCAGGCGGCCGAAACGCTTACCCTTTTCGTCACCTATCTTGGCCGCCTGGCCGGCGACATGGCGCTGATCTTCATGGCGCGCGGCGGCGTCTATCTCGCCGGCGGCATCTCGCAGAAGATCGTTCCGGCCCTGAAAGGCCCCGAATTCCGCGCCGCCTTCGAGGACAAGGCGCCGCATACGGAGTTGATGGGCACGATCCCCACTTTCGTGGTGACCCATCCGCAGGCGGCGCTCGCCGGGCTCGCAAGTTTTGCCCGCACGCCTTCCGCCTACGGCCTTTCGATGGATGGCCGCCGCTGGCAACGCTAGGTGGGGACCGATATCCTCGTCGCGGGCGAGGCTGTTTTCCTGGAGACGACATGGAAAGAGATGCTTGCGTGGTGCGGAAGCGGCCTTTACGCTCGCCCCGACAATCTGTAACCGCTCAAAAAGATCGACCGACAAAGCAAGGACTGCACCACACATGACCGCAAATGACATGAAACTCGTGGTGGTCGGGGCGGCAGGGCGGATGGGGCAGACCCTGATCCGGATCATTCACGAGACCGACGGCGTGGCGCTGCACGCCGCAATCGGGCGCGAAGGCTCGGCCTTCGTCGGCAAGGACGCAGGCGAACTCGCGGGCGTGGGGACGCTCGGCGTGCCCGTAACCACCGATCCGCTAAAGGCGTTTCTCGACGCCGAAGGCGTGCTCGATTTCACTGCTCCGGCAGCCAGCGTCGCCTTCTCGGTCCTCGCCGCACAGGCGCGCATCGTCCATGTGATCGGTACGACCGGATGCTCGGTCGAGGACGAGGAAAAGTTCAAGGCGGCCGGCCGGCACGCGCGCGTCGTCAAATCCGGCAATATGAGCCTCGGCGTCAACCTGCTCGGCGTGCTCGTAGCGCAGGCGGCAAAGGCTTTGCCCGCCGCAGGCTGGGATATCGAGGTTCTTGAAATGCATCACAAGCACAAGGTCGATGCGCCCTCGGGCACAGCATTGCTGCTCGGCGAAGCGGCGGCGCAGGGCCGCGGCATCGATCTCGCAAGCCAGTCCGTCAGGGTGCGCGACGGCCATACGGGTGCCCGCCCGACCGGCACGATCGGTTTTGCGACGCTGCGCGGCGGGTCGGTCGTCGGCGACCATTCGGTTGTCCTTGCCGGCGAGGGCGAGCTCGTGACACTCTCGCACAGCGCGCGTGACCGCTCGATCTTCGCCCGCGGCGCCGTTGCCGCGGCACTCTGGGCGCGCGACAAGAAGCCCGGCCACTATTCCATGCTCGACGTGCTCGGGCTTTCCTGAAAAATCTCCCCGGAGGAAATCATCTCATGAGCGGAACTCTCGTCCTCGTTCGCCACGGCCAGAGCGACTGGAATCTCAAGAACCTCTTCACCGGCTGGCGCGACCCGGATCTGACGCCGCTCGGCATCCAGGAAGCCGAGGCCGGCGGCGAAGCGCTTGCCGCAACGGGCATCAAGTTCGACATCGCCTTCACCTCGGTGCTGAAGCGCGCCCAGGACACGCTGAAGATCGTCCTCGACAAGGTCGGCCAGCCGGACCTCCAGACGATCCGCGACCAGGCGCTCAACGAGCGCGACTACGGCGATCTTTCCGGTCTCAACAAGGATGATGCGCGCGCCAAATGGGGCGAGGAGCAGGTGCATATCTGGCGCCGTTCCTACGACATTCCGCCGCCGGGCGGCGAAAGCCTGCGCGATACCGGCGCCCGCGTCTGGCCCTATTACATGACGGAAATCCTGCCACGCGTGCTGCGTGGCGAAAAGGTGCTCGTCGCCGCGCACGGCAATTCGCTTCGCTCGCTGGTGATGGTTCTCGACCGGCTCAGCAAGGAGGAGATCCTCAAGCTCAACCTCGCGACCGGCGTGCCGATGGTCTACACGCTCAAGGCGGACTCGACCGTCGCTTCGAAGGACGTTCTCGGAGACATGTCCGGCGCGCACTGAGCGCCGGACACAATCAGGTCCGCTTCTGGGATTTCAGCGAAGCCAGCATTTCCCGGCGGAGGATCGCATTCATGCGAGCCTGATACCCTTTGCCTTGCGACTTGAGCCAGTCCACCACATCGGCATCCACCCGGGCCGTGATCTGCTGTTTCAGGGGGCGATAGAATCGTCCCCTCGCCGCATTGTGCAGTTGTTCGTCGGTCCAGCCTGGAATATCGCTATAATCTATCTGCTCGGCCGGGAGCTCTGACAGAGCCACCAGCTCGGCTTTCTGCTTGTCGCTCAGAGGCGGCAAGCTATCCCCATCCAACTCGTAGCGAACCATATCAGCGGTCTTCTTCATAACGTCGTCTTTCTCTCGGATCGGCTTTTCGAGCGGAAATGATGCGGATCACTTCGTAGGCTTGCCCGTCGCCCTCTTCGTCCTCGTAAATCGTGTGAGCAACGAGCAAAATTGCGAGACCGTCAACAGAGCCCAACGCCTGCCAACGCTGCTCTCCACCTTCGATACGATCCTGCTCGATCAGGACGAAAGGATCGGCGAAAACACGTGCAGCGATCTCGAAACTGACGCCGTGTTTCTTGATATTCGTCGCCGCCTTTGCGCGATCCCATTCGAAACGCATCAGGTTCATTGCAAAAATATAATTATGATTTTGCAATTACGCAAGCGAAGCCCGCGAACTCAATTCTCGATCGTGAACTGCACCATGTCGGCCGGAAACCGGCTGACCGCGTATTGCACCGGCACGCCGTCCGGATCCGTGTTCAGCGCCCGGGCAACGAGGATGATGGCTCCCGGCGACAGCTGCAGGTCGGCGAGATCCGCTCCGTCCGCGTGGGTCGCGGTCACTTCCGTCGAGACGCGCAGATAGTCCGAAAGGCCGAGCATCCGGAATGCAACCGTGATCGAGCCGCTTTTGCTGTAGGCTTCCTCGATGCCGCCGAAACGATCGGCCGGAAACCATGTCGTGGAGCGGGAGACCGGGCGGCGATCCGCTTTCCTCAGCGTTTCCAGCCGGATCACCGTGGCGCCTTCAGGAATGCGTAGCCGGGCCGAGAGATCGGCGGATGCCGGTTCCTGCACTGAGTGAAGCAGCAGGCCTTCCTTTTCCCGCGCCTGGTCGCCGATGCCCTCGCTAAACCGGGTGCGCCGCGTGATCGGGAAGTTCAGCCGCTCCTTGCGCTCGATCAGCGTACCCCGCCCCTGCACGGAACGGACGATGCCTTCCTGAGCTAACGCCGCAAGCGCGCTTCTCACCGTATGACGGTTGACGCCGAACTGTGCGGCGAGGGTGAATTCCGGCGGCACCTTGCCGGTCGCGTCATAATCGCCATTGGCGATCGAGGCGCGAATGCGGTCGGCGATCTGCCGCCATAGCGCCACGCCGTTTTGACGGTGAACGTTTGCCTGCCCCGTATCCATGTCACACGCTTGTTATATCCAGAAGTTAGTAGTACATATAACTTGTATGGTTGTCTATATCAATAGACATTTAGGGGTTTGGCGATGGACCTGGCGAAACAAATCGAGCCGAATGCAGAAATCGCCGCGCGCCGTCGTGCCGCCGGGCTGCTTGCGCGCGCGACGACGAACGAACTGGATGCCGCCTGGCAAAAGCTTCCAGCCAGGCCGGAGGTCAAGCCGGTGCGAGGACCCGAGACCGGACTGGTGATGGTCCGCGGTCGCATCGGAGGCGGCGGCGCACCCTTCAATCTCGGCGAGGCGACGGTGACGCGTGCGACCGTGCTGCTGGCATCCGGCACCGCCGGCCATGCGCAGGCGCTCGGCACCGCGAAGCCGAACGTGCGGCTGGCAGCCATATTCGACGCGCTCTGGCAGGAGGCCGGGACGCGCGATTTCGTGGAGGCTACGTTGCTCGGTCCGATCGAGGCCCGCATCGCAACGGAAGATAAACAGAAGGCGGAGGAGACGGCCGCGACCCGCGTCGATTTCTTCACCATGGTACGGGGGGACGACTGATGAACATCAAGACGCAAGCGCTTTCCGGCGGGTTTAGAGAACCGGTCTTCGAATCCCAGGACGTGTTCCGCATGCTCATGGACAGCATGGCCCGTCCGGGAACGATCCGTGCCGTCGGACCGGATGTCGGCCAGCCGGAGCCGCTTGAGGGCGCGGCCGGAGCGATTGCCGTGACGCTCTGCGACCATGAAACATCCGTATGGCTGAGTGCGGGGCTTTTCAAATCGGCGGTCGGCGAGTGGATCGGCTTCCACACCGGCGCACCGATCACCCGCGAGAAGGCGGAGGCCCGCTTCGCCTTCGTGGAGGCCGGCGCGACGCTCGCCTCATTCGGCCTGTTTTCGGCCGGCACGCAGGAATATCCGGACCGCTCGACGACGCTGGTGATCGAGGTCGCGGCACTTGGCGAAGGCCTGCCGCTGACACTGACGGGTCCCGGCATTCCGCACGCCACGACCGTCATGGTGAAGGGCCTGCCTGAAGTTTTTCCGCGGCTCTGGGCCGACAACCGGGCACTCTTCCCGCGCGGCGTCGATGTCATTTTGACGGCAGGCAAAAACCTGCTGTGCCTGCCGCGGACAGTACGCATCGCGACCCAGTGAACGGTCGACCGACTTTTCAACCTTGGGGCCAAACGACCAAACCTTCCCGCATCTTTGATGGGATGCCGGTAATGGCCAGGAGAATGAACCATGTATGTTGCCGTCAAGGGTGGCGAGGCCGCCATCAACAACGCCCACAGGCTGCTGGCCGACCGGCGCAGGGGTGATCGCTCGCTTCCTTCCGTCACTATCGAGCAGATCGTCGAACAACTGGGCCTCGCCGTCGATCGCGTTATGGCCGAGGCCTCGCTCTATGACCGGGCGCTTGCGGCGCTGGCCGTCCGGCAGGCGCGCGGCGACATGATCGAGGCAATCTTCCTGCTGCGCGCCTATCGCACCACGCTACCGCGCTTCGGCTCTTCCGTCCCGGTCGATACGGCGGCGATGAAGGTCGAGCGGCGCGTTTCGGCGACCTACAAGGACCTGCCGGGCGGCCAGCTTCTCGGGCCGACTTTCGACTACACCCACCGCCTGCTCGATCCTTCGCTGCTCTCCGACGAACCGGTCGACGAGCCGGAGCGCCGCGACACGCCGGAAGAGCACATCATGCGGGTCTCCGACATTCTCGCCCATGAAGGCCTGATCGAACCGGACGGAGAGTTCCCCGAGGACCACCGGGCCGGCGACCTCACCCGCGAGCCGATGGAATTCCCGATGACCCGCGATCTGCGCCTGCAGGCGCTCGCCCGCGGCGACGAAGGTTTCCTCCTGGCGCTCGGGTACTCCACCCAGCGCGGCTACGGACGCAACCATCCGTTCGTCGGCGAAGTCCGCATCGGCGAAGTGGACGTCGAGATCGAAGTCGCCGAGCTGGGTTTTGCCGTCTCGCTCGGCCGCATCAGGGTCACCGAATGCCAGATGGTCAACCAGTTCAAGGGCTCATCCAAGGCGCCGCCCCAGTTCACCCGCGGTTACGGCCTGGTCTTCGGCCAGAGCGAACGCAAGGCGATGTCGATGTCGCTGGTGGATCGCGCGCTTCGGGCCGAGGAACTCGGCGAGGACATTACCGCGCCGGCGCAGGACGAGGAATTCGTGATCTCGCATTCGGACAACGTGCAGGCGACCGGTTTCGTCGAGCATCTGAAGCTGCCGCACTATGTCGATTTCCAGGCCGAGCTTGCGTTGGTGCGCAAGATGCGCGCCGATGTCGAAGCCATCCGGAATGGCGGAAAAGACATGCGGGAGGCGGCGGAATGACCGAAATCGCCGCACAGGATTCAGTCGCCGCCGTCTCCTCCATCGCCGCCATCCGCATCAAGACTGCTGCTGCCCTTTCCCGGGCCGAAGATGCCGCGATAGAGCAGCGCGAGCGCGATAAGGCCGAAGAGCACGATAGTCGAAACCGTCTCGGCACTGAATTCCATGAAATGCCCTCCCAATCGCTCAAAGGTAGCCGTAAATGACGGACCTCGCCACCTACAACTTCGCCTATCTCGACGAGCAGACGAAGCGGATGATCCGCCGCGCGATCCTGAAAGCAATCGCCATCCCCGGTTACCAGGTGCCCTTCGCCTCCCGCGAGATGCCGATGCCCTACGGCTGGGGTACCGGCGGCGTACAGGTGACGGCCGCGATCATCGGCCCTGAAGACGTGCTGAAGGTGATCGACCAGGGCGCCGACGACACGACCAATGCGGTATCGATCCGTGCCTTCTTCCAGAAGGTCGCCAATGTCGCCGTCACCACCCACACCCAGGATGCAACGATCATCCAGACCCGCCACCGCATTCCCGAGCACAAGCTCGCCGAGGGCCAGATCCTCGTCTACCAGGTGCCGATCCCGGAACCACTGCGCTTCCTCGAGCCGCGCGAGACCGAGACCCGCAAGATGCATGCGCTGGAGGAATACGGCCTCATGCATGTGAAGCTCTACGAGGACATCGCCCATAACGGCCGCATCTCGAAGACCTATGCCTATCCGGTCAAGGTCGCGGGCCGCTACGTGATGGACCCGTCGCCGACGCCGAAATTCGACAATCCGAAAATGCACCGCTCGGAAGCGCTGCAGCTGTTCGGCGCCGGCCGCGAGAAACGCATCTACGCCGTGCCGCCCCATACCGACGTCGTCAGCCTCGATTTCGAGGATTACCCGTTCGAGATCCAGACCTTCGACAAGCCCTGCGCGCTCTGCGGCGCCGAGAACGTCTATCTCGACGAGGTGGTGCTCGACGACAAGGGCGGCCGCATGTTCGTGTGCTCCGACACCGACAATTGCGAGGACCGCCGCGAACACGGCCATGCGGGTGCGATGCTGGCGCCGGCCAAGGAAGCTGCGGAATGAACGGAGAGGTCGCATACTCCCCTCTGTCCTGCCGGACATCTCCCCCTCCTCATCTTCCGTCATCCCCGGGCTTGACCCGGGGATCCACACTCTTTTGCCTCGGCGGCTCTCCAAATTTCAACGCAAGGAGCGCGACGGTCCGGATCCTCGGGTCAAGCCCGAGGATGACGGCGAAGGCAGTGGTGTCCGGCAGGACAGAGGGGAATAAACCACACGCACTGATATCCAAGGACATTACGCCATGACCGATACCCCTCTTCTCAAAGTCAGCGGCGTCTCGAAATTCTACGGCAGCCGGATCGGTTGCAAGGACGTCTCCTTCGAGCTCTGGCCGGGCGAAGTGCTCGCCATCGTCGGCGAATCCGGTTCCGGCAAGACGACGTTGCTCAACTGCCTGTCGACCCGGCTGATGCCGACGACCGGCAGCGTCGAATACCGCATGCGCGACGGCAATTTCCGCGACCTCTACCATATGAGCGAGGCCGAGCGGCGTTTCCTGATGCGCACCGACTGGGGCTTCGTGCACCAGAACCCGGCCGACGGGCTGCGCATGACGGTCTCGGCCGGCGCCAATGTCGGCGAACGGCTGATGGCAGTCGGCGACCGGCATTACGGCAAGATCCGCGACACGGCGAGCGACTGGCTGACCCGCGTCGAGATCGGCACCGACCGCATCGACGATCAGCCGCGCGCCTTTTCCGGCGGCATGCGCCAGCGCCTGCAGATCGCCCGCAACCTCGTCACCGGCCCGCGCCTCGTCTTCATGGACGAGCCTACCGGCGGCCTCGACGTCTCGGTCCAGGCCCGCCTGCTCGACCTGGTGCGTGGCCTCGTCAACGATCTCGGCCTGTCGGCGATCGTTGTCACCCACGATCTCGCGGTCGCGCGTTTGCTCTCTCATCGGATGATGGTGATGAAGGACGGGCATGTGATCGAGCACGGGCTGACCGATCGGGTGCTCGACGACCCCCGCGAGCCCTATACGCAGTTGCTCGTCTCATCGATCCTGCAGGTCTGAGGAGAATACCGATGGCTACCCCTCTCGTCGTTTCCGAAGTCTTCAAGAGCTTCACCATGCACCTGCGCGACGGCATCAAGCTGCCGGTCGTCAACGATGTGAACTTTTCCGTCGCGAGCGGCGAATGCGTCGTGCTCGGCGGCCCGTCGGGCATCGGCAAGAGCTCGATCCTCAAGATGCTCTACGGCAACTACGCCGTCGATGCCGGGCAGATCCTCGTCGATCACAAGGACCGGATTGTCGATATCGCCCGCGCCGACCCTCGCACCGTGCTCGACGTGCGCCGCCATACGCTCGGTTATGTCAGCCAGTTCCTGCGCACCGTGCCGCGTGTCTCGGCGCTCGACGTGGTCGCCGAACCGCTCGTCGCCCGCGGCATCGCAGCCCCCGAAGCGCGCGACAAGGCGGCCGGGCTTCTGGCCAAGCTCAATCTCCCGCGGGAGCTCTGGACCCTGCCGCCAGCCACGTTTTCGGGCGGCGAACAGCAGCGCGTCAACATTGCCCGCGGTTTCATCACCAGTCACCGCGTCCTGCTCCTCGACGAGCCCACCGCCTCGCTCGACGCCGTCAACCGGCGGGTCGTCGTGGAGATGATCGCGGACAAGAAGCGGGAGGGCGTCGCCCTTCTCGGCATTTTTCACGACGAGGAGGTGCGCGAGGCGGTGGCCGACCGCATTCTCGACGTCGCCCAGTTTTCCCCGCGAAAGGCGGTCGCAGCATGAGCGTCAAGGTCGGGCTCGAGCCCGCAATCCACGAAACGGCAAATGTCAGCAATTCGACGCTCGGCCCGTATACGGAGGTTTCCGAGCGCTGCCGCATCAGCGAGGCCGAGATCGGCGCCTATTCCTACATCATGCAGGATGGCTCGATCTGGTGCGCGACGATCGGCAAGTTCGTCAACATGGCAGCGTCGGTGCGCATCAACGCCACCAACCACCCGACCTGGCGGGCGACACTGCACCACTTCACTTATCGCGCCGCCAGCTATTGGGACGATGCCGAGGACGAGAAGAGCTTCTTCGAATGGCGGCGCGACAACCGCGTCACCATCGGCCATGACGTGTGGATCGGCCATGGCGCCACCGTGCTGCCGGGCGTCACCGTCGGCAACGGCGCGGTGATCGGCGCCGGGGCGGTCGTGTCGAAGGACGTGGCGCCCTATACGATCGTCGGCGGCGTGCCGGCAAAACTCATCCGCGAGCGCTTCACAAAAGCGGTCGGCGAGGCGATGGACCGGCTTGCCTGGTGGGACTGGGATCACCTGAAACTGAGGGCTGCTCTGGACGATTTCCGGGCGCTTTCGGCTGAAGAATTCGTGTCGCGTCATGCCACGTAACCAAAGCGCGACGGGCGCTTTCGGAATATAACAAAACCGACATAAAACCGACATTCAGACTTCATCAACCATCGCTATCGAGCTCTCAGAAAAAGCTGAACTGGCGAGAGAGCATGAAGTTCGAATTGAGGGACGTCACCCGCCGTTTCGGCGATCGTGTCGCGGTCAGCGCCGTGAACGTCGAGATTCCCCAGGGCCAGATGGTCGGCATCATCGGCCGCTCCGGCGCCGGCAAGTCGACCCTGCTGCGGATGATCAACCGCCTGCAGGAGCCGAGCGCCGGCTCCATCCATTTCAACGGCGCCGAAGTCTCCTCCCTGAAGGGCCGGGCGCTGCGCAACTGGCAGCGCGACTGCGCGATGATCTTTCAGCAGTTCAACCTGGTGCCGCGCCTCGACGTGATGACCAATGTGCTGCTCGGGCGTCTCAACCATCGTTCGACGACGATGAGCCTCCTGAAGATCTTCAGCCGCGACGAGCGCGTCATGGCGATGGCGGCGCTTGAGCGGCTCGGCATCGAGCAGACGGCGCTGCAGCCGGCCGGAACCCTGTCGGGCGGCCAGCAGCAGCGCGTGGCGATCGCCCGCGCTCTGGTGCAGGCGCCGAAGATGATGCTCGCCGACGAGCCGATCGCCTCGCTCGATCCATTGAACGCCAAGATCGTCATGGATGCGCTGCGCGACATCAACGAGCGCGAAGGCATCACGGTGATCACCAACCTGCACACGCTCGATACCGCCCGCAGCTATTGCGAGCGGATCATCGGCATGGCGAGCGGGCGCGTCGTCTTCGACGGCCCGCCGCAGGAGCTCAATGCCAATGCGGTCCGCGAAATCTACGGTTCCGACAGGGACGGCGCCGGGATCGACGAAACCATGACATCGACCAGCCTTGCCTCCACCCGCCGTGGCGAGGCTCCGGCCGCCATCGACATATCCGGCATGACGGCAGAAGCCGCCGCCATGCGCTGACCCGTTTCCGGCCGCCGATGTGATGGCCGGAAGACCGACGCCCTTTCCGGGGTTGACCATCCCATCACCAAAGGAGACTTCCATGTCTGCATTCCGCAAGATCCTGATGGCGACGATCGCCATTGCTGCCGTCGCCGGCCAGGCCCACGCCCAGAGCGCACCGGTTCTGCGCATCGGCCTCGATGGCGGCGAAAACGAAGCCGACCAGGTTCGCCGCACCGAATGCGTCAAGCCCGGCCTGATCGCCGCGACCGGCGCTTCGGATGTCAAGCTGTTCCCCTCGCCGAACTATAACGGCGTCATCCAGGGCCTGCTCGGCGGCACGATCGACCTCGCCGTCATGGGCGCTGCTTCCTACGCCGCGATCTACATCAAGGACCCGAATGCCGTCACCCCGGTCCTGACCACCAAGCAGGCCGACGGTTCGACCGGCTACTACTCGATCATGGTTGCCCGCAAGGATTCGGGCATCAAGACGCTCGCCGATGCCAAGGGCAAGAAGATCGGCTTCGCCGATCCGGACTCGACCTCGGGCTACCTCGTCCCGAACGTCGCCCTGCCGAAGGATGTCGGCATGCCGGTCAAGCAGTATTTCTCCGAAACCGGCTTCGGCGGCGGCCATGAGAACCTCGTTCTCGGCGTTCTCGACAAGAAGTTCGACGTCGGCACCACCTTCGGCTCGGCCGTCGGCGACTGGGCACAGGGCTACTCCTCCGGCAACCTGCACATCATGGTCTCCAAGGGCCTGCTCGACATGGACGACATCGTCCAGGTCTGGAAGTCGCCGCTCATCCCGAACGGCCCGCTGATGGTTTCCAACAAGCTTTCCGACGACATGAAGAAGAAGGTAACCGCCTTCTTCGCCGAGCTGCCGAAGAAGGACAAGGCCTGCTTCGAGAGCTTCACGGGCGGCGGTTACGTCGATTGGGCACCGGTCGACCAGAAGTTCTACCAGACCATCATCGACGCGCGTAAGGCTGTCATCGGCGGCTGATCCAGCGTTCTGACCAATCCGGCGGCGGCATCATGACGATGCCGCCGCTCGTTCAACAAGGATGCCCAGAATGGCGCATATGGCCGAACCCGCCCGGTTCAGCGGGCTGCAGGAAAGCTCCCGCACCATCCTCGACCATTACCAGAGCCAGGTGCGGACGCGGCGGATCTATACCGCCGTCTCGATCGTCGTTTTCCTGATCGTGCTCGGCGCGTCGCTGGATTTCGCCAACGAAGCCAATTCCGGCAAGTTCTTCGAACGCCTTCCCTACTTTTTCGACTTCCTGAAAAGCTTCGTGCCGAACAGCCCGCTGGAGATTTTTCGCGCGATGTTCGACCTGCCGTCGCCCTATGCCGACGGATCGATCAAGTTCGACTACACCAGCGACCGCGTCTGGATCACCGACAGCTTCTACATTCCGAATTTCTTCTACCAGTTGGCGATCACCATCAATATCGCCATCGTTTCGACCATCCTCGGCGCCACGGGCGCCTTCCTTCTGTGCTTCTTCGCCTCCACCAATCTCGTCGGCGCCGGTCTCACGCGCTGGGTGGTACGGCGCATCATGGAAATCCTGCGCGCGTTTCCGGAAATCGTCGTCGCAGGCCTTTTGGCCGCGATCCTGTCGATCGGTCCGATCGCCGCGATCATCGCCGTGTCGGTCCACACCATCGGGGCGCTCGGAAAGCTGTTCTTCGAAGTGGTCGAGAATGCCGACATGAAGCCGGACGAGGGCCTGCGGGCCGCAGGCGCCAGCTGGCTGGAGCGCGTCCGCTTCGCGATCCTGCCGCAGGTCCTGCCGAATTTCGTTTCCTACACGCTGCTGCGCACCGAGATCAACGTGCGCGCCTCGACCATTATCGGCGCCGTCGGCGGCGGCGGCATCGGGGAAGTGTTCAGCCTGTCGATCGGCCGCGACCATGCCGCCAAGACCTATGCGATCATCATCCTTCTGCTGGTCACCGTCATCTGCGTCGACCAGTTCTCGGCCTGGCTGCGCCGCCGACTGATCGGCAAGCAATCGTTCGAATTCGGCCGGGGAGCTGCCTGATGTCCAATCTCGCCGTCAATGCCGCCGATCGCGAACGCCTGCTCGCCGCCTATCCGGAAGTTTTTCACCGCAGTTTCATGCAGCGCTGGGGCCTGGCGGTCGCCGCCGTCGCGGTCACCGTCTATCTCGCCTTCTGCTTTTCCTTCTTCAACGTCATTCCGACCTTCGTCAACGGCAACTGGGACCGCGCGGCGATCTATATCCAGGACTGGTATTCCTGGCGCGCCCAACCGCGCCTGCGCTTCCAGAACGGCCAGGTCGTGCCGCAATGGACGAGCCGCCGGCAATATCCCGAGGGGGCGGCGATCGACTGGCTGAAGCCGACTTCAAACGGCGGCTACACGGTGCTCTTCGGCGGAGAAGACCGGCTTGAGGTAACCCCGAGCCAGGTCGACGTCTATATCGACGGCAAACTCTACCCCGTGGCGATCAAAGGGGACCGGGCCATCCTGCCGGCCGGTGCGCCGGCGCGGATGGTGCAGGACGACAACAAGGTCAATATCCGGTTCGGCTTTGCCGGCCAGGCGGAAATCCGCAACAGCCAGGTCTATGTGCAGCGGCGTTTCCTCGGCTGGGCGAATTTCTTCTTCGATACGCAATCGCCGTTCTGGGGCCGCAGCGTCACCAGCGTCGCCGGACTGATGCTCTTCGGCGAGCGGATCGACCCGACCCAGTCCAATGCCTCGCTGGCGCTCGACAATTTCTTGAACAATAGCAGCTGGCAGCATGGCGACATTCTCTCCAAGCTGATGCAGACGCTGGTCATGGCCTTCGTCGGCACGCTGTTCGCCACCCTCATCGCCTTTCCGCTCGCCTTTGTCGCTGCCCGCAACATCACCACCAGCCGGCCGGTCAACTGGGGCATGAAGCGCTTTTTCGACTTCCTGCGCTCCATCGACATGCTGATCTGGGCTTTGTTCTTCACCCGCGCCTTCGGACCGGGGCCACTGCCCGGCATTGCCGCGATTTTCTTCACGGATACCGGTGCGCTCGGCAAGGTCTATTCGGAAGCGCTGGAGAATGTCGATGACAAGCAGCGCGAGGGCGTCAAGTCGGTGGGTGCGGCGCCGGTCATCGTGCAGCGCTATGGCGTCGTGCCGCAGGTCCTGCCGATCTTCATCTCGCAATCGCTGTACTTCTGGGAGTCCAACACCCGTTCGGCAACCGTGATCGGTGCTGTCGGCGCGGGCGGCATCGGCCTCAAGCTGCTCGAATCCATGAAGACCAATGCCGACTGGGACAAGGTCGCCTACATGGTCCTGCTGATCCTGCTGGTGGTCTTCGTGTTCGACAACCTCTCCAACGCGCTGCGTTCCCGCGTGATGGGCAAAAAGGCTCACTGACAGGCCGGATTATCATCATTCTGTCATGGAAATCTTTTAGCCGGGGGTCCTGTTTCGCAGGCCGGCGGGCAGCTAAAGTCGGCCGGCCTTCTCCTGATTCCGGATACCCGTCTTGCGCTACGCTCTCTATTTTTCGCCCGCCGAAAACCATCCGCTGACGAAGGCCGCAGCCCGTTGGCTCGGCCGTGACGCATTTACGGCCGAGCCGTTTCCGACGCCCGATGTCGAAGGCCTGTCCCGCGACACCGTCCACGAACTGACCGCCGATCCGCGCCGCTACGCCTTTCACGCCACGCTCAAGGCGCCGTTCGAACTGCATCCCGACCGGACGGAAGCCCAGCTGATCCATGCCGCCGAACGGTTTGCGGAAGAGACACCGGTCTTCGATATCCCGAACGTCATTGTCGGCCAGCTCGGGCGGTTCTTCGCTCTCGTCCCCGATACGATCTACCCAGAGCTCCAGCATTATGCCGGCCGCGTCGTCGAGGAGTTCGAACATTTTCGCGCGCCGCTGTCGGAGGCCGATATCGCGCGGCGTAAACCTGATATGCTAAGCTCCGCCCAGCGCGCCAATCTCGATCGCTGGGGTTATCCTTATGTCATGGACGAGTTCCGTTTTCACATGACGTTGACGGGGCAGGTCCCCACGGAACAGGCGCCCGTCATGCGCCGCGAGCTGGACCGCCGTTTCGCCGATTTCGCCAACGCGCCGCTGACGATCGATGGTCTCGCCATATTCGTCGAACCCGAGCGCGGCGCACCCTTCATCGCCCATAGCTGGCTTCCGCTGGCCTCCGCCTTCGAAAACAGAAAGACCGCATCATGACCGCCGAACTCGTGCTCACCAATGCCCGCATCGTGCTCGAGGACAGCGTGATCTCCGGTTCCGTCCAGATCCGGAACGGCAAGATCACCGATATCTCAGAAGGCAATGTCCATACCGGCGAGGATTTCGAGGGCGACTATCTGATTCCCGGCCTGGTCGAGCTTCACACCGACCATCTGGAGCAGCATTACTCGCCGCGTCCGGGCGTGCGCTGGAACACCACGGCGGCGATCCAGGCCCACGATGCGCAGATTGCCACGTCCGGCATCACCACCGTCTTCGACTGCCTGCGCATGGGTGCCGACGAGGATGGCGGCTTTGCGCATGGCGAAATGCGGGCCATGGCGGATGCGATCGCCGCCGCCGGCGCCTATGGCCGCCTGCGCTCCGAGCATTTCCTGCACCTGCGCTGCGAAGTCTCCGCCGACAATTGCATGGAGCATTTCGTCGATTTCGAGAACGACCCGCATGTCCGGCTCGTCTCGCTGATGGATCACGCGCCGGGCCAGCGTCAATTCCAGACGATGGATCAGTACACGCTCTACTATCAGAAGAAGCGCGGGCTCAGCGACGAGGCGTTCGCGGCCTTCGTGGCCAAACGCCAGGAAGAATCGGCACGCAACGCGACACCGCACCGCGCGGCGATCTCGAAGGTCTGCGCCGAGCGCGGCATCACGGTCGCCAGCCATGACGACGCGACGCTCTCGCATGTGGACGAGGCGATCCACAACGGTGTGCGGCTGGCGGAATTCCCGACCAGCTTCGATGCCGCCAAGGCCTCGCACGGAGCGGGCATGAGCGTGCTGATGGGGGCGCCGAACATCGTTCGCGGCAAGTCGCATTCCGGCAATATCGCCGCCCGCGATCTCGCCGAACGCGGCGTGCTCGACGTCCTCTCTTCCGACTACGTGCCGCTCAGCCTGCTGCATGCGCCGTTCGTGCTTGCCGCGGAGGTGGAGAGCATCTCGCTGCCGACGGCGCTCGCCATGGTCACCTCGACGCCTGCCCGCACCGTCAGCCTCGACGACCGCGGCCGGATCGCGGTCGGCCTTCGCGCCGATATCGTCCGCGTCCACCACGAAGAGGGGGTTCCCGTCTCGCGCGCCGTCTGGCGGGAAGGCCGGCGGGTCGCCTGATGGATGCCAGGCCGACAGCAACGGAACAGCAGCAGAGCGGCTGCCTGGTCGCGATCGTCGGCCCGAGCGGGGCCGGCAAGGACACGCTGATGGCCTATGCCGCCCGGCATTTCGAGGGGCGCGACGACGTCGTCTTCGCACGGCGGATTATCACCCGCGATGCCGCGGCCGGCGGCGAGGATCACGATGGTGTTTCCGAAGCGGAATTCGCGGCACTGGAAAAGGAGGGCCGTTTTGCGGTCTCCTGGGGTGCTCATGGCCTGCGATACGGCATCCCCGCCGAGACGAAAGAGGCCGTGGCTCAAGGCCGGCTGGTCATCGCCAACGGCTCGCGTTCCGCGCTTGCCCGGTTCAAGGATGCCTATCCGTCGCTGGTGGTCATCAACATCACCGCCAGCCTGGACGTGCTCGCGGCCCGGCTTGAAGCACGCGGACGGGAAACGCGCGAAGAGATACTTCGACGTCTCGAACGCAGCTCGCTTGCCGTGACCGGCGACTACCATGTGGTGACGATCGACAATAGCGGATCGCTCGAAGAGGCCGGCAGGGCCCTGGTCGAGGCCCTCGGCGGCTGCTTTACGAGCCATCAGATTAGTCAGCGAAAAAACGTTTGATCGTTCTTTAAAGTCCCTGATCCGGCTCTATGTGGCTTTCCTTATATGAAAAGGAAAAATCATGGGCCAGAACAAGCCGCGCGAGGGACAACGTACCGATGGGGCAGCTGCCATCGACCTGGAAGCGCGCGTCGTTGTTCTGGAAATCGTCTCCATGACGGCCTTGGCGCTTGCCATGGACACATCCGAGAACGCGGATGTCGAACATGCCCGCGGGATCAGCAGCCTCGTCCTTGAAGCCGTGCACCAGCGTTGTCACGAGATGAACATGCCCGAAGACGCGCGGCTCACCGCCTGCACCTATGCCGACGAGCTGCTTTCAACCGCACTTCTGTCTCTCTATCCGCGGGAACACTGAGCCTCAGGCTCAGTGCGCTTCGTCCCAATTGCCGGCGGCGCGGGCATCGACCTTCAGCGGCACCCGCATCGAGATCGCCGGCATGGCCGCCTGCTCCATGGTCGAGACGATCACCGGCAAGGTCTTGTCGATCTCTTCGTCCTCGACCTCGAAGATCAGTTCATCGTGCACCTGCAGCAGCATGCGCGCCTTTCCGTTCAGCCCGGCCGTTTCCAGTGCCGGCTCCATCTTCGCCATCGCGCGGCGGATGATATCGGCGGCCGAACCCTGGATCGGCGCATTGATCGACGCACGTTCGTTGAAAGCGCGCACCGAAGGGTTGGAGGACTTGATCTCCGGATAATGCGCCCGCCGGCCGAAGATCGTTTCGACATAGCCGTTCTCGCGGGCGAAGGTCTTGGTGCTTTCCATGTAATCTCGGATGCCCGGGAAGCGCTCGAAATATTTCTTGATGTAGTCGCCCGCTTCCGAGCGTTCGATCGACAACTGGTTGGCTAGGCCAAAAGCCGAAATGCCGTAGATAATGCCGAAGTTGATAGCCTTGGCACGGCGGCGCACTTCGCTCGGCATTCCTTCCACCGGCACGCCGAACATTTCGGACGCCGTCATCGCGTGGATGTCGATCCCGTCGGCAAAGGCCTGGCGCAGCTGCGGAATGTCGGCGACATGGGCGAGCACGCGCAGTTCGATCTGGCTGTAGTCGGCGGACAGAAGCTTGTGGCCGGGCGTCGAAATGAAGGCGGTGCGGATCTTGCGGCCTTCGGCGGTGCGCACCGGAATGTTCTGCAGGTTCGGTTCGGAAGACGACAGGCGTCCGGTCGTGGTCGAGGCGAGCGAATAGCAGGTGTGCACGCGTTTCGTCTCGGGATGGACGTAACCCGGCAGCGCATCCGTGTAGGTGGATTTCAGCTTGGTGAGCTGGCGCCAGTCGACGATCTTGCGCGGCAGGGGATGACCTTCGGCGGCCAGGTCTTCCAGCACGCTGGCCGAGGTCGACCACTGGCCGGTCTTGGTCTTGGCGCCGCCCGGCAGGCCCATCTTGCCGAACAGGATGTCGCCGAGCTGTTTCGGCGAACCGACGGTGAATTTTTCGCCCGCCAGCTCGTAGATCTCGTCTTCGAAGGCGGCCGCCCGCTGGGCAAGTTCGCCGGAAAGCCTGGAGAGAATCTGGCGGTCGATGGTGATGCCGCGCTCTTCCATGCGAGCCAGTACCGAAACCAGCGGCCGCTCCAGCCGCTCATAGATGCGGGTAAGTCCGGCAGCCGCCAGCTGCGGCTTCAGCACCATCCACAGGCGAAGCGTTACGTCGGCGTCCTCCGCCGCGTAAGCCGTCGCCTTGTCGATATCGACGAAGTCGAACGTCACGCCGGCCTTGCCGCTGCCGGCGACGTCCTTGAAGGTGATCGGCTTGTGGTTCAGCCAGCGCTCAGACAGCGCATCCATGCCATGGCTCGCCTTGCCGGCCTCCAGCACATAGGACATCAGCATCGTATCGTCGTAACCTTCGACGGTGATGCCGTGGCGCCGCATCAGCAGGTAATCGAACTTCATGTTCTGCGCCACTTTCAGGACCGACGGGTCCTCCAGCAGCGGCTTCAGGCGCGCCAGCGCTTCACTGGTCGGGATCTGGTTTTCGGCAAGTCCGCCGCCGAGCAGATCGCCGACGCCGGTCTTGTGGATGAGAGGCACGTAGGCAGCGCGGACTTCGAGGCCGGACGGGTTGGCGATATTGTCGGCAAGCGCCAGCGAAAACCCGACCAGCTCCGCCTGCATCGGATCGAGCGAGGTGGTTTCCGTATCGAAGGCGACGAGACCGGTTTGCTGCGCCGCCCGGATCCAGTCGTCCAGCACCGTCAGGTCGCGGATGGTCACGTAGCAGCTCGGATCGAGCTTGGCCTTGGCAAAGGCTTCGATGCGGGTCTGTGCGAGCGCGGCCGGCGTTGCCGCCTCCATGCCCTTGGCGACCGGCGCCTTGGCCGGATTGGCGGGCGCTTCCGCCGCTGCCTCGCCGGTATCGGCCGCTGCCGCACCGCCGGCATCGAGGTCCGGGCCGCGGGCGGCCTGACCCCATTCGACAGTCACGACGGCGGGTTCAACGGCATCGGCATCGCAGTTGCAGGCTGCCGCGACGCGGCGCGTCAGCGTGCCGAATTCCATGGTCTTCAGGAAACCGACCAGTTTCGGGCCGTCCTGCGGCTCCAGCACCAGCGCGTCGAGATCGAGGTCCAGAGGCACGTCGAGCCGAAGCGAGACGAGCCGGCGCGAAAGCCGCGCCAGATCGGCATTGGCGACAATGTTCTCGCGGCGCTTCACCTGCTTGATTTCGCCGGCGCGGGCAAGAAGCGTGTCGAGATCGCCGAATTCCTCGAGAAGCTGGGCCGCCGTCTTTGGGCCGATGCCCGGAATGCCCGGCACGTTGTCGACCGAATCGCCGACCATGGCCTGCAGGTCGATCATCTTTTCCGGCGGCACGCCCCATTTCTCGATGACGTCGGGAATGCCGATCTGCTTGTCCTTCATGCTGTCGTACATGTGGACATTAGGCGTCACGAGCTGCATCAGGTCCTTGTCGGAAGATACGATCGTGACATCGGCGCCGGTCGCTTCCGCCTGGCGGGCATAGGTCGCGATGATGTCGTCGGCCTCGAAACCTTCCGTCTCGATGCAGGGCAGGTTGAAGGCGCGGGTCGCCTGGCGGATTAGGCCGAATTGCGGGATCAGCTCTTCCGGCGGCGCCGAGCGGTTCGCCTTGTAGGCGTCGTAGAGTTCCTTGCGGAAGGTTTTGGCCGAATAGTCGAAGATGACGGCGAAATGGCTGGGCGTCACGCCGACCGAGGTGTCGCGCGCATCGGTCAAGAGCTTCCACAGCATGTTGCAGAAGCCGGAGACGGCGCCGACCGGCAGGCCGTCGGATTTGCGGGTGAGCGGCGGCAACGCGTGGAAGGCGCGGAAAATGAAGCCGGAACCGTCGACAAGGAAAAGATGATCGCCTTTTTTCATGGCGCAAGGAATAGCGTGGGGCATTTGATCCGTCCACGAAAACTTCGCCGCCGCGCGGCCTCCCGCGCCTCACCGGAACGTTACCGATTTGTAATATCCCCTTCTCTTGAAAAGCCCGGTTGGGGCCCACATTTCCTAATCACCGGCGATTGATCACGCCGCAGTCTGGCAGCCGGCATGTCCCCCGCCGAACCAGACCGGACAAAGGCCTATCCCCCTCTCCGGGCCTTTGTCCTTCCATCAGAACCGCCACGGCTGTCCCCTCCCTGCCGTGGCGGTTTTTTATTGCTCTTTCGCAGGAAAGACTTGTCATTTCCCCCATATTCGCACAGGCTTGGCGAAAGCATGGCGTGCGATATATCTGGCAGATACCGCTCGCAAACCGGGCTCGTTCAGGGAGGGATGAAGACCAGGCCATGGGATTCGACCGCTCGCATTCGGCGACATACCTGGCGGGTCAACTCGCCAAAGGCTTTGCGCGCTCCTTGCAGAAGCGAGCCATGGTGCTTGGCTTTTCCCCCGGCCAGTTTCCCGTCCTGCTCGAACTCTGGCAGGAAGACGGTCTCACGCAGAAACAGCTCCTCGACAAGCTGGAAGTCGAACAGGCGACGCTCGCCAATACGCTTGCCCGCATGGAGCGCGACGGCCTTATCCAGCGCACTCCTCACCCGAACGACCGCCGGGCACAGATCATCACGCTGACCTCGCTCGGCCGCGAGCTGGAAGCCCAGGCCGTCGAAGCGGCATCCGAAGCGGACGCCGCACTTTTTTCAGGCTTCCGCCGCTTCGAGCGCGAACTGATGATCGAATACATGCGGATGATCGTCGAAAACGCCCGCAAGATCTGAAGCCAACGGCCTCCGCGTCTTTGCCATTGTCTCCGCCGTCCCGGACTTGCTAACAAGGTCGGGCATTCGAAACGACGGGCCGCTTTTGCCTCCTGGCCTCGAGGTCCGCATTTCAAAGACAGGATTTCCCATGACCGATCTTTCCTCCGTCCTCGACCGCGCCGACCAGAACCTGCCCGCCAGCCTCGATCGCCTGTTCGGCCTCGTCCGTATCAAGTCGATCTCCACCGACCCGGCCTTCAAGCCGGATTGCCGCAAGGCAGCCGAGTGGCTGGTGGCCGAACTGAAGGATCTCGGCTTCGACGCGTCGGTTCGCGATACGGCCGGCCATCCCATGGTCGTCGGCCATCATCCGGGCGCCAGCACCGACGCGCCGCATGTGCTGTTCTACGGCCACTACGACGTCCAGCCGATCGATCCGATCGAACTCTGGGAGGATGATCCCTTCGATCCCAAGGTCAAGGAACTCGGTGCGGGTCGCAAGGTGATAACGGGCCGCGGCGTCGCGGACGACAAGGGTCAGCTGATGACCTTCGTCGAAGCCTGCAGGGCCTACAAGGATGTGCATGGCTCGCTGCCCGTGCGCGTCACCATCCTCTTCGAAGGCGAGGAAGAATCCGGCTCTCCGTCGCTCACGCCGTTTCTCGATGCCAATGCCGCCGAACTGAAGGCCGATTACGCGCTCGTCTGCGATACGGGCATGTGGGACGCGGATACCCCGGCGATCACCGCGTCGCTGCGCGGCCTGGTCGGCGAGGAAGTCATCGTCACCGCCGCCAATCGCGACCTTCATTCCGGCATGTACGGCGGCGCTGCGGCAAACCCGATCCAGATCCTGTCGAAAATCCTCGCCGGCCTGCATGACGATACCGGCCGCGTGACGCTCGAAGGCTTTTATGATGGCGTCGAGGAGACACCGTCCAACATCAAGGCGGCCTGGGAAAGCCTGGCTGTCGGACGCGACGATTTCCTTGGGGAAGTGGGCTTGTCGGAATTGGCCGGCGAAAAGGGCCGTTCGCTGCTCGAACTGCTCTGGGCGCGGCCGACCTGCGAATTCAACGGCATCAGCGGCGGTTACGAGGGCCAGGGCTTCAAGACCGTCATCACCTCGAAGGCCTCGGCCAAAGTGTCCTGCCGTCTCGTCGGAGGCCAGGATCCGGAGAAGATCCGCGAGAGTTTTCGCGCCTATGTGCGCTCGAAGATCCCTGCCGATTGCTCGGTCGAATTCCTGAAGCATGGTGGTTCGCCGGCGATCCAGCTCGGTTATGATTCACCGGTGCTCACCAAGGCGAAGACGGCGCTTTCCGAGGAGTGGCCGAAGCCGGCTCTGGTCGTCGGCGTCGGTGGCTCGATCCCGATCGTCGGCGATTTCCAGAAGACCCTCGGCATGGAATCGCTGCTCGTCGGTTTCGGCCTCAGCGACGACCGCATCCACTCGCCGAATGAAAAATACGACCTGCGTTCGTTCCACAAGGGTATCCGCTCGTGGGCGCGCATCATCGCGGCGCTGGCTGGCTGACCTCTCGCCTGAACCTGAAGGCCTGAAACGAAAAGGGCCTGACGCGTTTCGGCATCAGGCCCCTAAAAACAAAAAGGCCGGGGCAAGCCCGACCTTTCCACTCCCATTCATTGGCGCCAGTACATCCGTGGTCACTCTCAATGGGACAAGCATTTCCGACGCGGCCGCCTCCGACCTTTTCAGATCACTGCGGCTCTAGCGGTCATCGTCCCTCGGTTGAGTAAACATTCCGTTAACGCGGATATGAAAACTGCCTCAGGACGGCACGGTCGCCCGTATTTGCCGTAACGCACATGCTCGCTCAGGCTTGTGCAGCCCCGAACATGCGGTGCGTCGGAAACGCTATTGATCCCTAGATGGGAGCTGCAGTTTCCGTTTACAAGGGGTTAATTTAGAATCGCTCTAAACGGAAGACCCTTCGTTCAAAAAGCAGAAAGGCCGGACGAGCCGGCCTTTCGCGAGTTCGACACTGAAATCTTCAGCAGATCATGCGCCCTGGAGGCGGTCTGCGGAAACCTTGCCAGAACGCTTGTCGCTGACGAGTTCGTAAGAGATCTTCTGACCGTCTTTGAGCTGGCCGAGACCGGCGCGCTCAACAGCAGAGATGTGAACGAAAACGTCCTGCGAACCGTCGTCAGGCTGAATGAAGCCGTAGCCCTTGGTTGCGTTGAACCACTTTACAGTACCGGTAGCCATAACGATGCCTTTCCCTTGCAAATATGACCGACTATTCCACGCTAGGTGCTTGGAACGTTGAAGTTTCGTATTTGAAGAGAGATCGTCGCAAACGCCGCGAGGCGCATAGTGCTGGCTATCAAACAAATATCGATGGCGAACCAGATAATGGCTTCGCTCAAAAAGGTCAAGATCGGGAAAATCAGGGCTCGCCCGGAGAGGCAAAATTACCAGCGATTTCAATGGGCGCAAAACAGAAAACCCGGCGCGGGAGGAGGTGCGCCGGGCTTCCGAAACTGACCAACAACTGGGAGGAGGAGGTGTTGTCGGTCCCATCGGGGGCGCTGGGAGGAGGAGTGCGCCCTTCGATGAGTAGAAGATACAGTAGCGACGCTTAAAAAACAGTCACGATATCGCAGTGCAGCATTGCAATTTCCGCATGGCTTCTCTGTCCTCTTGCGGCCGGCACCGTCCTGCGCCAGTTTGAGGGCATGAGCCTCGAATCCGTCCGCGCCTTCTTCGCCGCCTACGCCTCCGATATCCACGTGATCATTACCGAGGAAAGCTCGGCGACCGTGCCGCTTGCCGCCGCCGCCCACGGCGTCGCGCCCGAGCAGATTGCCAAGACGATCTGCGTGCGCGCCGGCGACATTATACTACTTGTGGTGATGTCGGGAACCAGTCGCCTCGACAACCGCAAATTCCGCGATCACTTCGGCGCCAAGCCGCGCATGCTCGGCGGCGACGAAGTGGCCGATATCACCGGCCACCCGATCGGCGGCGTATGCCCGTTCGGGCTGCCGTCACCGCTGCCGATCTATTGCGATGTGTCGCTTCGGAAATTCGGGGAAGTCGTGCCTGCGGCCGGCGCCATCAATGCCGCCGTGCGCATCAGCCCCGACCGCATGGCGGACCTGACCGCAGCGACCTGGGTCGATGTCGGCCAGGATCCGCTCCAGACGGGCGCGCCGCAGGCCTAGAAGCGGCCGCTTAGATAGCGGTCGTACCAGGCATTTTTGCTTTCCGCCGAAGCGGTCGCCACCACGTAGCCGATGGCGAAGCCGATTGCGCCGATCAGGGTGAACAGCGTCGTGGTGGCTGCGGGATGCTCGCGGATGGTGCCGGCCACCGAGCTCGCTTCGCTCTGTACGTAATGCGCGGCGCTACCGGCGCGCTCGGCGACCTTGCCATAGGCAGCGCCGGTCTTTTCGGAGAGCATCTCGCGTAGGCTGGAGATCTCGGAGCGAAGCGTCGCAATCTCGGCATTGACGTTTTCGCTGGGTTGGTGATCGAAAGAGGGCGTATCCGACTTCATGGGGGTATTCAGGTTTCTGACGGGCTCTGCCATTACGGCCTCCTTGGGTTGATCAAGAGACCGTTCAACTGTCGAGGGACTGATAGGTTCCTCGTTTAAGGCAGAAGCTATCGGCTTTTCGCCAGCGCTTCGGCGAGCGCCGAGAGCTTTTGCTTGTCGTCCGAGCCTTTTTGAAGGGAGTTCACCAGGATCAGCGCGAGCGCCTCCGCATCGGGGCTCGCCTTGTCGATCTGGTGTTCGGCGCAAGCCTGGTCAAAGACCTGCTGCAGCAAGCTGAGCTGGTCGGGATTGACAGGATTTCGAACCATCTGCGTAGGCATATAACCCTCCCGATCATACGGTGCCCGACCGGCGGACCATTCCCCTCGCCCTGCTCAGCAACGACGGCCGGTGAAAATTGCCAGCGGTCTTCTATCGCGACAGACTTGCGCCGGCCTTGTCGGCGCGTGAGGAACAAAAAGGTCTACCAGCTACAGGAGGGGGATTTTGAGCCTTGGCTAATAAATTGACAATAACAACAATAGACGGGTGTAATATAAGGGTGGACCCGTACGGATTACTACCTATACGGGTCCATCGAGTGTCCGCAGGCCGGGCATGCCTGGCGATTGCTAGGCCATGCCGGCCGGATCGCCAATCGGCAGCAGGGCGGGATCGAGCGTCGGATCCTGCGGGTTCTTGCTGTCGCCGGTATCCTGCGCCGGCGTCAATGGCGGTTTTTCCTGGGTGCGATCGGGCACGCCGTCCGTCCGCGTCGGCCCGCGCGGCGTTTCCGAGCTTGGAACCGGGATGGGGTCTCGATTGGGCATGATGGTCTCCTTTCCTGTCAGAGACCCAACGGCTGTGGCCCGCCTCGGTTCCGAGGAAAGGCTGATCAGCCGAAGCTCATCGGCGCCTAACGATACCAGCGACGGTCGCGGGAGGCGGACGACACGCCGAGCATGTAACCTATCGCCAGGCCGAGCAGGCCGACGACCGCGACCGCCGAACCGGTAGCGGCCGGATGATCGACGGCGTGGGCGGCGACCATGCCCGCCTCATCCTTGACATGATGAATGGCAGACTTCGTGCGGGCGGCAACGCCCGTCTCTTCGGTGACATCGCCGGTAAAGCCGGCGGCGAGAGGTTTTTTGGCCATGGGAGGTCTCCTTTTCGGGAATAACACCCAAGCGGAACGCGAGGTTCCGTCTCCAGCGTCCCATCTGAAGGGCCAGACCTTTATGCGAAGGGGAGTGAGAATGTCGGAAGGGGAAAGAAAACCCGCGCCGACATCGCCGGCGCGGGCAAAATGACTATTCGGTGACTTTAGCCTGTCCTTCGGACTGCTTCAGCACGACGGCTTCCTCGCGCGGGTCCATTTTCGGAGCCGCTATGCTTGCCGTGGTGACTTCCCTGTCCACCTTGGCGGAAGCCGTGACGTTGTGGCCGGCGCATTCCGCAAGAGCCGCGGTGGACGACAGGCCGAGCACGGCTGCGATGATGAGAACTGTCTTCATGCCATTCTCCTTTCGCTGTGGTTGCGGAACAAAGGTAACCCGCAACGCAATGAACCCGAAATCACGAATTCGCGTTTCAGGCTGCCATCATATTATCTGTTTTGCTTCGCTCGGAGCGATCACATCAGTTTTGAAAGGGTCTCGCGACTGACGAAAATATCCGTCTTGCCGGCTTCATAAGCGGGATGGCTGAATTCCAGCATCCCCCTTTCAGGTATTTCCAGCGCCTGCTTGACAGTGACCAGCCCGACCGGAACACGCTGGTCGCCATTGCGGACGACTGCCTCGACGATTTTCTGCATATCCTCCCCTCCTCCAAGGTAGAATCCGTCGAAACGCGGATCTTGCCTTCTTGTTCCACCAGGAATCGGATTTTTTTAAGGTCGGATACGATATCGCGCAGCTTTTGTGACATCGGCCAACGCCCGGCATTGCAGGGCGTTGCGGCATTTCAATGAAGGTCCAGCGGCAGCTGAATGCCTTTGGGAATATTCGGGCGTCGCTGGCTGGCGATCTGGATCTTCTGGAACGTCTCGCGCCGACGCTGCGCTTCAGCCTCGCGCAGAGCCTTCGATGCCGCCACCGCAGCCATGGCACGTTCGATCACCTGTTCGGTTCTGCTCATCAGCACCCTCCAAATGTTCTCTATTTGTTCTCATAAATAGAAACGGAAGTCAACCGGTTCAAGAAGTATCGGCCGATAAACCATTCCTTTACGCCTCCTTAAATCGCCGCATTTAGAGTCCAGCCAAGGTTTGGGCGATCAGACATTCAGTAACAGCCTGTTTTGACAGGCGCGTAACGGGGGTATGCCGGCTCACCATGGCAGCCAGAGGCAGATCAGACAAACGCGTTGAACCATCCTTCGAAGGTTCGCGGCCGAGCGACGATTTCCGCCTCGACGCGGACGAACGGGTCGTGGGCAACGGCCGGCCCGGCAGACGTCCATCGAGAGGCGAAAGCGAGGATCGCGACGAGCGGCCGGAACGCGCCCGTGCCTCCCGCAACAGGAAGCCTCCCCAGCGCCGCCAGGGCGGCGGGTTCTTCGCCCCGCTCAGGCGGCTGATCTACTGGTGTTTCGTGCTCGGCATCTGGGGCGGCATCGCCGTCGGCGGGCTGCTGCTCTATTACGGCGCAAAAATGCCGGCCGCCAGTACCTGGTCGATCCCTGACCGCCCTCCGAACATGAAGATTACCGCGGTCGATGGCTCGGTCGTCGCCAATCGCGGCTCGACCGGCGGCGAGGCCCTGGCGCTCGAGGAAATGTCGCCCTACCTGCCGCAGGCGGTCATCGCCATCGAGGACCGGCGTTTCTATTCGCATTTCGGCGTCGATCCGTTCGGCCTGGCACGCGCGCTGGTCAACAACCTGACCGGCCAGCCGATCCAGGGCGGTTCGACGATCACCCAGCAGCTCGCCAAGAACCTGTTCCTGTCGCCCGACCGCACCTTCGAGCGCAAGATCCAGGAAGTTCTGTTGTCCTTCTGGCTGGAGCACAAGTTCACCAAGGACCAGATTCTCGCCATGTATCTGAACCGGGTGTTCTTCGGCTCGAACGCCTATGGCGTGGAGGCCGCCTCCCGGCGCTATTTCAACAAGTCCGCCCGCGACGTGAACCTCGGCGAGGCGGCGACGCTCGCCGGCCTGCTCAAGGCTCCGTCCCGGCTGTCGCCGGCCCGCGATCCGAAGGCGGCGGAAGCCCGCGCCCAGGTCGTGCTCGGCACGATGCGCGAGGAAGGTTACGTCACCGACAGCGACCTTAAGACCGCCATGTCGCAGCCGCCGACCAAGGCCAAGAGCTACTGGACGGGCGCCCAGCACTACGCCGCCGACATGGTCGTCGACGAGGTGAAGAGCCTGATCGGCGAGCCGAAAGTCGATGTGACCGTCGAAACGACGCTCGACATGCGGCTTGAAGCCGCCGCTGAAAAATCGCTGAACGACGTTCTGAAAAAAGAGGGCGGCAAACTCAACGCCTCGCAGGCGGCCCTCGTCTCGGTCGATGCGACCGGCGCGATCCGGGCGCTGGTCGGCGGCCGCGACTATGCGACGAGCCAGTTCAACCGCGCCGTCAAGGCGAAGCGCCAGCCGGGCTCGGCCTTCAAACCCTTCGTTTATGCCGCGGCCCTCGAAGCCGGCGCCCGGCCGGACTCGATCGTCAACGACGCACCGGTCAAGATCGGCAACTGGTCGCCGGAAAATTTCGACGAGAAATACCGCGGGCCTGTGACCTTGGCCTCGGCCTTCGCGCAGTCGCTCAATACGATCGCGGCGCAGCTCGTCATGCAGGTCGGCCCCGAAAAGGTGGTGAGCCTCGCCCACCGGCTCGGCATCGATTCCGATATCCAGGCGAATGCCTCGATCGCGCTCGGCACCTCGGAAGTCTCGCTGGTCGAGCTCACCTCGGCCTATGCGTCCTTCATGAACGGCGGCTACAAGGCGACGCCGCATATCGTCAGGCGCATCACCGACCCGGATGGCAAGGTGCTCTACGAGGCCGATTACGCCAATCCGCCGCGCGTCTTGAGCGAACCGGTGGCCGCGACCATGAACGGCATGATGAACCGCGTCATCAACGAGGGCACCGGCAAGGCCGCGAGGATCGACGGCTGGCAGGCGGCCGGCAAGTCGGGCACCACCCAGTCGTTCCGCGATGCGCTGTTTGTCGGTTACACCAGCATCATGACCACCGGCATCTGGTTCGGCAACGACGACGGCGCCTTCATGAAAAAGGTGACCGGCGGCGGACTTCCGGCAAAAGCCTGGAAGGAATACATGACGGCGGCGATGAAGGGTTATACGCCGACGCCGCTGTTCGGCACCGGCCGCGGCCTCGATCTGCCGCCTGCCGCGCCTCAGCCGGATTCACCGTCGACGACCATCGGCGACATCATTTCCGGCATCCTGCCGGGCAGCCGCCGTGCGCCGGAGGAGCTTCCGGCGGATTATCCGCCGGCGCCGCGCCCGCCCGCCCAGGACTCCGCCTCCATCGAACGGGAGCCTGCCCGCGCGCGGCCCGTCTACGGTGACAATCAGGGCTACGACAACCGGCCGGTCTATGGCGATCGCGGCCGCCGTGGTGACGTGATACCGCCCGGCGACGTCCCGGTGCGCGACTATCGCCAATATCGCGGCCCTTACGATTCGCCCGCTCCCGTGCCGCCGGGAGCGATCGGCGGCGGCCCCGTTCCGCCCGGCGACGTCGGCGTTGCAGGCTCCAGAGGCCAGCCCAGGCAGACCACGCTTTTCGACCTGATCATGGGGCAGTGAAGCGTATTCACAGTATTGCTCGGCAAACTGTTCTTTTTGCTAGGATCCGGGCGATTTCTCGCCTTGCAGTCCTAAAAACCCGTCCTTATATACGCCGCATGACCGCAGCCGATGCTGCGAAACCATCCCAGTCGAGGAATCGTCAGTGGAATGCCTTAAAGGGGTTCCGACGGTTCGCTTAAAGGAGAGAGAAGAAATGGCAAAAGTAATTGGCATCGACCTCGGAACCACCAACTCCTGCGTCGCCATCATGGACGGCAAAGATGCGAAGGTGATCGAGAACGCCGAAGGCGCGCGTACCACGCCCTCCATGGTCGCATTTTCCGATGACGGCGAACGCCTCGTCGGCCAGCCGGCCAAGCGCCAGGCAGTCACCAACCCGACCAATACCCTCTTCGCCGTGAAGCGCCTGATCGGCCGCCGCTACGAAGATCCGACGGTAGAAAAAGACAAAGGCCTTGTCCCCTTCGATATCGTCAAGGGCGACAATGGCGATGCCTGGGTCAAGGCCCAGGGCAAGAACTATTCCCCCGCACAGGTTTCCGCGATGATCCTTCAGAAGATGAAGGAAACCGCTGAATCCTACCTCGGTGAAAAGGTCGAAAAGGCCGTCATCACCGTTCCGGCCTACTTCAACGACGCGCAGCGCCAGGCAACCAAGGATGCCGGCCGCATTGCAGGTCTCGAAGTTCTCCGCATCATCAACGAGCCGACCGCAGCCGCCCTCGCCTACGGCCTCGACAAGAAGGACGGCAAGACGATCGCCGTCTACGACCTTGGCGGCGGCACGTTCGATATCTCGGTGCTGGAAATCGGCGACGGCGTCTTCGAAGTGAAGTCCACCAACGGCGACACCTTCCTCGGTGGTGAAGACTTCGACATGCGTCTCGTCGAATATCTTGCCAACGAGTTCAAGAAGGACCAGGGCATCGACCTGAAGAACGACAAGCTCGCCCTGCAGCGCCTCAAGGAAGCTGCCGAAAAGGCCAAGATCGAACTGTCGTCCTCGCAGCAGACCGAAATCAACCTGCCGTTCATCACGGCCGACGCTTCCGGTCCGAAGCACCTGACGCTGAAGCTGACCCGCGCGAAGTTCGAAAGCCTGGTCGACGATCTCGTCCAGCGCACCATCGCTCCGTGCAAGGCAGCCCTCAAGGACGCCGGCGTTACCGCGGCGGAAATCGATGAAGTGGTTCTCGTCGGCGGCATGAGCCGCATGCCGAAGGTCCAGGAAGTCGTCAAGCAGCTGTTCGGCAAGGAGCCGCACAAGGGCGTCAACCCGGATGAAGTGGTCGCTCTCGGCGCCGCCATCCAGGCCGGCGTTCTGCAGGGCGACGTCAAGGACGTCCTGCTTCTCGACGTGACCCCGCTGTCGCTCGGCATCGAGACGCTCGGTGGCGTGTTCACCCGCCTGATCGACCGCAACACGACGATCCCGACCAAGAAGAGCCAGACCTTCTCGACCGCCGAAGACAACCAGCAGGCCGTGACGATCCGCGTATCGCAGGGCGAGCGCGAAATGGCGGCCGACAACAAGCTGCTCGGCCAGTTCGACCTCGTCGGCCTGCCGCCGTCGCCGCGCGGCATGCCGCAGATCGAAGTCACCTTCGACATCGACGCCAACGGCATCGTCCAGGTTTCGGCCAAGGACAAGGGCACCGGTAAGGAACAGCAGATCCGCATCCAGGCTTCCGGCGGTCTCTCCGACGCAGAGATCGAGAAGATGGTCAAGGACGCCGAGGCCAATGCCGAAGCCGACAAGAAGCGCCGTGCCGGCGTCGAAGCCAAGAACCAGGCCGAAAGCCTCGTTCACTCGACCGAAAAGTCGGTGAAGGAATATGGCGACAAGGTTTCCGAGACCGACCGCAAGGCCATCGAGGACGCGATCGCTTCGCTGAAGACCGCCATCGAAGCCTCCGAGCCGGATGCCGATGACATCCAGGCGAAGACGCAGACCCTGATGGAAGTGTCGATGAAGCTTGGTCAGGCCATCTACGAGGCCCAGCAGGCAGAAGGCGGCGAAGGCTCCGAGGGCGGCAAGGACGATATCGTCGATGCCGACTACGAAGAAGTCAAGGACGACAAGAAGTCCGCCTAATCCGCCGGTTGCCTGATGGCCAGACCTCGACCATAGTTGACTAGAGTATCCGGCTGCCTTCGTGCAGCCGGAATCCTTTCCGGAGCCGGTTACCTCCATGGCAAAAGCAGACTTTTACGAAACGCTGGGTGTCGGCAAGACAGCTGACGAGAAGGAGCTGAAAAGCGCCTTCCGCAAGCTCGCGATGAAATATCATCCCGACAAGAATCCGGGCGACGCAGAAGCCGAAAAGAAGTTCAAGGAGCTCGGCGAAGCCTACGAGACCTTGAAGGATCCCCAGAAGCGCGCGGCCTACGATCGCTTCGGCCATGCCGCCTTCGAGCAGGGCGGAATGGGCGGAGGCGGCGGTTTCTCGGGCGCGGGCGCCGGCGGCTTCTCCGACATCTTCGAAGACATTTTTGGCGAGATGATGGGCGGCGGACGTGCCCGCCGTTCGTCCGGCGGTCGCGAACGCGGCGCCGACCTTCGCTACAATATGGAAATCACGCTGGAAGAGGCGTTTGCCGGCAAGACGGCGCAGATAAGGGTTCCGACCTCGATCACCTGCGACCTCTGTTCCGGTTCGGGCGCCAAGCCGGGCACACAGCCGAAGACCTGCGGCACCTGCCAGGGTTCGGGCCGTGTGCGCGCATCCCAGGGTTTCTTCTCGGTCGAGCGCACCTGCCCGACCTGCCACGGTCGCGGCCAGACGATCACCGATCCCTGCTCCAAGTGCCACGGCCAGGGCCGCGTCACCGAAGAGCGGTCGCTGTCGGTCAACATCCCGGCCGGCATCGAGGACGGCACCCGCATCCGCCTGCAGGGCGAGGGCGAGGCCGGCACGCGCGGCGGACCTGCGGGAGACCTCTACATCTTCCTGTCGGTGAAACCGCACCAGTTCTTCCAGCGCGACGGTGCCGACCTTTATTGCGCCGTGCCGATCTCCATGACGACGGCCGCCCTCGGCGGCACGTTCGACGTGGCGACGCTCGACGGAACCAAGTCCCGCGTGACCGTGCCGGAAGGCACCCAGCCGGGCAAGCAGTTCCGCCTGAAGGGCAAGGGCATGCCCGTATTGCGGTCCAGCCAGACGGGCGACCTCTACATCCAGATCCAGATCGAGACGCCGCAGAAGCTCACCAAGCGGCAGCGCGAACTGCTGCAGGAATTCGAGGAACTGTCCTCGAAGGAGAACAATCCGGAATCGACGGGCTTCTTCGCCCGGATGAAGGAATTCTTCGATAGCTGAGGTCTAGTGCCGTCCTCACCGCCGTCATGCTCGGGCCTGTCCGGGGCATCTGCAACGGTTCGGTGTGTGAGGCAAACCGGGCAGATCCTCGGGACAAGCCCGAGGAAGACGTTGAACAAGACGCACGCTTTCCACCCCATTGAAGCCGCCCGCAGCAGATCGTTGCAGGCGGCTTTTCCGTTGGACGCTTAGAACGCGTCGCGGACGCCGCTGCGCGGGTCGTTCACCCTATGCGGCTCATAGATGCCGGCCCGCGCCCTCCGCCTCCAGGGGCGGGCGATTTCTCCCGGATTGTGCACGACATCGACGATCGCAAGCGAAGGCGTCGCATCCGCCGGGCATTGCGCCGCCCATTCGCCGCTCGGCGCGGCAATCCCGGACGGCGGCATGAAACCGGGATAGGCGAGGACCGAAAAACTCACCCAGTAGCGGTTGGCCGCCGCGTGTCCCAGCACCTCGGCTGCGAAGGCCGGCGTTGCGCCGGTGGTCGAGAAAAGCATGCAATCGACGTCGAGCTGTTCGTATTCCCGGAATATCTCCGGAAAGTGTGTCTCCATGCCGAGCGAGCAGCCGAAGCGGACGCCATCGACCTCGAAGGTCACCGGGGTCGAGCCCGGCGTGTACATGAACGAGATCTTGGTGTTCGACAGCAGGCGCTCGTCGTAGCGCGTCACCAGTTCTCCCCGGTCGGAGATGACATAGAGACTGTTATGCGGCCGATGCGGTTCAGTGAGCCGGTGCACGGAACCGATCACCGCAAACAGCCCGAGCTCGCGGGCCAGCGCCCGCGTGGCATCCAGTTCCTCGCGCAGCACCGTCCATTCGAACCGGGTCCAGTCGGACGGCCCGACCGGATCCGGGCCGGTCGAAGACATGATGCGCTTGTTGGGAGAGCAGGTCGCACCTTCGGGGAAGTGGATCACCCTCACGCTCGCCTTTTGCGCCTCACGCATCAGGCGTCGCATCTCCTCCCCGCTTGCCCGAAGTTCGGATGCGTTGCGGGGATCGACATAGGGTGTGGTCTGGGCCACCGTCAGGCGCACCGACCTGGCCTGCGGCCCTGGATCGCCCGGGGCATTCTCGCGGATGTGGCTGAGGGCTGCGGTATAGGATTCGCCTGTCTTTGCGGCACGGGCACGGACACGGCGCTTGAAATTTCCGTTCTGGGTCATCTTGAGCCTTTCACGTCGCGGACGCAGTTCCCCAGCAACCACATCCGAAACGGTCGGACCAAGATAACGACCCGAGACTGAAGTCCCTTTGCCTCCGTTTCAGGACCATGCTGGGGAAGGTCCGGGGAGGTTCGGCGTAGGCCACGCAGGCGCCAAGATGCCGAGCCGATCTTGATTCGTCAACTCGGCTTGAAGCGGTCCATTTGAGGCCAGCGACTGGATCGACGCGCTGGCGAGGATCATCGCGAACAGAAGGAGGCAGGCGTCGGCGACGCGGCGCACGACGATCGGCGCGCAACGCAATTCCGCCCCCCAGGCGGGCACGATCGAGAGGGTTATTTTCCAGTTCACGAGCCGCTTGCTCGAGTTCTGAAATACCGGACACAGGGGCTCGGTTTTCACGAACGGCGCCCTAAATAGCAGCGCCGGCCGTATCCGGTCCCGCCGGGACCTGAGCCCCCCGTGAGGAACCTCATGACCGGAAACAAGCGCCATTGGCTTCGCAAGGACGACGCCCAATCGACCAAGGCGAGCTTTCCGGAGCTTTTCTTCGATCTCGTCTTCGTCTTCGCACTGATCCAGCTCTCCGAGACGCTCGCCTCCGATTTCAGCTTCGGCATCGCCGCCGAGGCAATCCTCTTCATCTTCGCGCTCTGGTGGGTGTGGATCCACACAACCTGGGTCACCAATCTCCTCGATACCGAAGTCGCGCCGGTCAGGCTGCTGCTCTTCGCGCTGATGTTCTGCGGCATCGTACTGGCCATCGCATTGCCGAAAGCCTTCACGGACATGGGCCTCGTCTTCGCACTCGCCTATTCCGCGATGCAGCTGATCCGCTCGGTGTTTGCGCTCCATGCGTTCCGGGGAACCGATGCCGCCACCTTCATGACCTTCTTGCGGATCACCGTCTGGCTGGCCGTTTCAAGTGCGCTGTGGATCGCCGGAGGGCTTGCCGAGCCGCAGCTGCGGGCGACCCTTTGGATCGCGGCCCTCGCTATCGAATATGCCGGGCCGGCGATGCGCTACTGGGTGCCGTCGATCGGCGCGTCGCCGCCCGAAACGCTCGACATCAGCGGCGAGCATCTGGCCGAACGCTGCGCGCTGTTCGTCATCATTGCGCTCGGCGAGACAATCCTGACGACCGGCAAGAACGCCTCCAGCCATATGGATAATGCCGGCATGCCGCTGGTGCTCTGCTGCGCATTTCTCTCCACCATCGTGATGTGGTGGATCTATTTCCATGACGGCCAGGAAAAGGCCGCCGACAAGGCGGAGGAGACGGCCGAGCCCCAGGCGACCGCCCAGCATCTCTTCACCTATGGACATCTGCCGATCGTCGCCGGCATCATCCTCACCGCGGTCGGCGAGGATTTCAGCCTCTCGCATCCGCAGGAGAAAGGCTCCCACGCCCACGCGCTGGCGCTGCTCGGCGGACCAATCCTGTTCCTTGCCGGGACGGCCTGGATGAAGACGATCTCGTCGCGCTTCATGCCCTATTCGCATGCCGCGGGGGTCGTCCTCCTCGCCGCCTGCTTCCTGCTGGTACCCTTCATCGCCAGTTTCGCGATGCAGATCCTCGCGACCGCGATCCTGCTTTTCGTCGCCGTCTGGGAGTATGTCGCGCTCAGGCGGCGCATGCCCCGTGCCGCCTGAGCGGCAGCCGGACGATCAATAATGCGGCGGCCTGGTGACCGCCGGCGCTTCCAGCGAGGATTCCTCCAGCGACAGGAACCGCTCGGTCAGCCGGTCGAGCTTTGCACGCGTCTGTTCCATCACCTTCCACTGCTCGGCGAGCTGGTCGGACAATTCCTCGATCATCTTTGTCTGGTGGGCAGCAAGCTCCTCGAGCTTGATCAGTCTTTCCTCGTCACTCACCTGTCGTTTCCTTCGCTGCTTTCTTGGCGGCCTTTGCAGCGCGCACCGCGTCGGGCATGCCGTCATGGGGGCCGAGCGGCCTTTCCGGCACCTCCTCCCACCAGTCGCTGCGCGTCTCGCGCCATTCGAGGTGTTTGGGATAGTAGAGGCGGTTCTCCTGCTTGTTCGCCTCGCCGACCACGAGCAGGCGAACCTGCGCGTCCGTGTTGTTGATGAACGTATGGGCCAGCCCGGTGCCTGCGGGAAATCCGACGGAATCGCCGGGTTTCAGCCGGTGGAGTTCGCCGTCCAGCCAGACGTCCGGCGTGCCCTCGATCACATGGACGAACTCTTCCTCGTCGCTCTCGGCGTGTGGAAAGGACGTGCGGCGGCCGGGCGGCAGGCGCTCGTGATGGATACCGAGCCGGGTCAGGCCGAAATGCCGGCCGAACGCTGCGCCGATCGACATCAGTTCATCGTCGCCGCGATAGGTACGCGTATCGGGCCTTTCGATTTCGCTCCAGTGGGCAATGCAGGAAGGTCGGTTCGGGTCGGTCATGTGCTGCTCCTCCGAAAGCGGAACAACACTAGCCGACCGGAACCGACCGGTCCATGTTTCAGGCAGAAGATCAGGCGCGCAGGCGCGGGCGCTCGGTGCGGGTTTCGCGCACAGCCCTTGTCTTGAAGCGGCCGAGCAGCGACGCCAGCCGGCCGCTGATGCCGACAAGGCTCCCGGTCGAGGCGTTGGTCTCTTCCATCAGCGCGGCATTCTGCTGGGTGATCTGGTCCATGCTGCGGATCGCCGAATTGATCTCCTCGATGCCGGAAGCCTGTTCCTGGGCCGAACGTGCGATCGAACTGATATGGTCGTCGATCGATTTCACGCGGTCGCCGATACCGACCAGCGCCTGTCCCGTCTTGTTGACGAGATCGACACCGCGGTGGACGTCCGTCGAAGACTGGTCGATCAATTCCTTGATCTCCTTGGCGGCTGCCGCGGACCGCTGCGCCAGTTCGCGGACTTCCTGTGCGACGACGGCAAAGCCCTTGCCCTGTTCGCCGGCGCGGGCTGCTTCCACGCCCGCGTTCAGCGCCAGCAGGTTGGTCTGGAAGGCGATCTCGTCGATCGCCCCGATGATCTGGGTCATCTTCTGCGAGGACTGCTCTATGTCACCCATGGCGGCAATCGCTTCCTCGACCACCTTGCCGGAGCGGACCGTCTCCGAGGCGGATTCGCGCGCAATCACCTGCACTTCGCGGGTCCGCTTGGCGGCCTGGCCGGAAATCGTGGTAATCTCTTCGAGGGCTGCGGCCGTCTGTTCGAGCGCGGAGGCCTGTTGTTCGGTGCGCCTGGCCATGTTTTCGGTAGCCGACGAAATGCCGCCCGCTTCGGCGCGCACCTGCTCCACCGAGGTGCTGATCTCGCGCATCGCCGCGTCGAGTTCTGAAATCGAGGAGTTGTAGTTCTGCTGCAGCCTGGCGAAGCTCGGCGCCAGTTCCTGCCACAGTTCGGATGTCAGGTCGCCGCCGGCAAGGCTGGTCAGCGCCGCTTCGAGCGCCGCAAGCGCTGCGTCCTGCTCGACCTTGGCCTTTTCCTGCCCGGCTTCGGCCCGCCTGCGCTCGTCGCTCAGGGCCTGAAGATAGACCGAGATGGCGTAGTCCATGTCCAGCAGGGCGGCCTTGACGACGGAGGAGAGATGTTCGGACAGCACCTTCGCCTTCTTCTCCTGGAAGAACCCGGTCATCTCCCGGCTGACGACAGCACGGATGATACCGTCGAGAATCAGCGCGTAACCGCCGATATACCAGCGCGGTTCGAGGCCGAGCCGGGCATGGGTGCGGCCGATGGTGGAAACCGCCTCGACATATTCGGCATCGTATTTGCCGGAGGCGATACCATCCCAATGCGAGGACTGGCGGCTCTTGGCCTGGGCGATATGGCCATCGCTGGAGAAGAACTTCGCCGTCTGCGGGTTGGCCTTGACCTTGCTATAGAAGGCATCAAGCGCGCCGCCGATCGCATCCTTGATTGTCGGCCGAATTTCGGACAGAGACCGGCGCTGCTCCTGGCCGAGGCCGATGAATTCAAGGCGTTCGGCGAGATCGGCCTGGTGGTTCTGGTCTTTCATGGGGGTCTCCGGAGTTAAAAGAATCAACACGGCCGGATGCGAAATGCGATGCGTGTATAGTCATTTCTAGGAGGGAAGCTTTAACGTTCTGTTAGCCATAGCCCCTAGGTTTTGAGTAATTATAAATTAGAGCCATATTGAAAACACCTGTTCCAATGGAAAGGCCTCGCAGGGTATCTGCAGCCGCCGCTGGGCCTGCACCCACCGACACATGCAACGGCTTGAGACGGATAAGCGCCAGCGCGCGTTCGGCTCGCCGCCTGGCCCCGAGGGAAGGCAGGCTGGGAAGAGCTTGCCATCCAGGCTTCGAGCGCTTAGCTCCTGTTTCACGAAACCTCAAGATTCCCGATGGCGCAGAAGACTTCCCTTTCCCGACTGAAGCTGACCGATTTCCGCAATTATGCGGAAGCGGCGCTGCCGCTCGACGGGCGACATGTGGTGCTGACCGGCGAGAACGGCGCGGGCAAGACCAATCTGCTTGAAGCGGTCTCCTTCCTGTCGCCCGGCCGTGGCCTGCGCCGCGCCGTGCTGTCCGATGTCACCCGCGTCGGCGCCGCCGGCGGGTTCACGATCTTTGCGGATGTCGATGGCATGGACGGCGAGGTCTCGATCGGCACCGGCATCGAGCCGGGCGAAAGCGAAAGCGTCACCCGCAAGCTCAGGATCAACGGCACGCCGGCGAAATCGACCGAGGAGCTCACCGACCACCTGAGCGTCCTGTGGCTGACGCCGGCGATGGACGGGCTGTTCACTGGCGGATCTTCCGACCGCCGCCGTTTCCTCGATCGGCTCGTCCTGTCGCTCGATCCTGCCCACGGCCGCCGGGCGAGCGATTTCGAGCGCGCCATGAGGAGCCGCAACCGGCTGCTGTCGGAAGGCCGCTTCGATCCGTCCTGGCTGTCGGCCATTGAGGCGCAGATGGCGGGCCTCGGCATCGCCATGGCCGCCGCACGGCAAGAAATGCTCGGTCTGCTGCGGAGGCTGTCGGCCAATTCCGGCGAGACGCCGTTCCCGACGCCGGTGCTGACGCTCGAAGGCTTCATGGATGGCGCGATGGACCGTCCGGCGGCCGATCTCGAGGAAGACTATCTCGGCATGCTGCGCAATGGCCGCGGCCGCGATGCGGCCGCCGGCCGAACGCTTGACGGCCCGCATCGCTCCGACCTTCTGGTGCGCCATCGCGAGAAGGACATGGAGGCCGAGCGATGCTCGACCGGCGAACAGAAGGCGCTGCTGATCGGCCTCGTGCTTGCCCATGCACGGCTGACCGCCGACATGACCGGCTACGCGCCGATCCTGCTGCTCGACGAGATCGCCGCGCATCTCGACGAAGGCCGGCGGGCCGCTCTCTTCGATCTCGTCCACGGCCTCGGCGGCCAGTCCTTCATGACCGGCACCGACCGGAGCATGTTTTCGGCGCTGGCCGACCGGGCGCAGTTCTTTACTGTCGCGCATGGCGGTATCGGCGATTGAAATCCATCTTACGCGGCTCGGTGGCCGGTGATATGGTGACACCATGGAAAGCCTGACCCCGGAAAAACTGAGCCAAGACGAGATCGAGCGTTACCGCCGCCATATCCTGCTGCCGGAAATCGGCGGCGCGGGGCAGCAGAAGATGAAGAATGCCCGCGTACTGGTGATCGGCGCCGGCGGGCTCGGCGCGCCGATCCTCGAATACCTGGCGGCGGCCGGCATCGGCACGCTCGGGATCATCGACGACGACCTAGTGTCCCTTTCCAACCTGCAGCGGCAGGTCATCCACGATACCGGCACGATCGGCGAACTGAAGACGCGAAGCGCCCGCGAAGCGATTGCCCGCCTCAACCCGCATGTCCGGGTCGTCGATTTCGAGGAGCGCTTTTCGGCCGAATGGGCAGCGCGGAAGCTTGCCCTGTTCGACCTGCTGATCGACGGTTCCGACAATTTCGATACGCGCTATGCAGCCGCCGATGCCGCGGAACTCACCCGGATACCGCTGGTGACCGGCGCGGTCGGCCGGTTCGACGGGTCGGTGACGGTGATGAAACCTTATGAGGCGGGGCCGGACGGCGTTCTCAACCCCGGCTACCGCGATCTCTTTCCGGAAAAACCGCCGGTGGGATTGATCCCGTCCTGTGCCGAGACCGGTGTCGTCGGCGCGCTCACCGGCGTCGTCGGCACGCTGATGGCAATGGAGGCGATCAAGCTCGTGACCGGCATCGGCGAACCGCTGGTCGGGCGGCTGATGCTCTACGATTCGCTGTCGGCCCGTTTCGACACGATCAAATACAAGCGCCGCACGGCCAAGGCCGCCGCCGAGTGAGTGAGCGAGCAGCGATCGAGATTACCCGGATCGGAGAGGATTTCAGGCGCTGGGATGAACTTCTGGCCCTCATCCTTTCGTCCTTTGCCTATATGGACGGAGTCATCGATCCGCCCTCTTCCGCGCATCGGCTGACGCTCGCTTCGCTTGCCCGGAAGGCCCGCGACGAGACCGCGTTTGCGGCGATCGAAGGCGGCAGGCTCGTCGGCTGCGTCTTCTGCAAGCCGGAGCCGGGCTTCCTCTATATCGGCAAGCTTGCCATCGCCCCGGCCAGCCAGGGCAAGGGCATCGGCCGCCGGCTGTTGACGATCGCGGAAGAGATTGCGAGGGAAAGCGGCCTCCCGGCACTGCGGCTCGAAACCCGCATTGAGCTCACCGGCAATCACGCGACCTTCGCGAGATGGGGCTTCGCCAGGACGGCGGAAAACGCCCATCCGGGCTTCACCCGCACCACGTCGATCGAGATGCAGAAGCGCCTCGATTGATCAGTTGCGGCCCGGCAGGACCCGGTTCGGCGGACGGTGGCCGTCAAAGAAGGTGCGGATGTTGATGATCACCTTCTCGCCCATGTCGATCCGCCCCTCGATCGTCGCCGAGCCCATGTGCGGCAGCAGCACGACGCGGCCCTGGTGGGCGAGCTTGACGAGTTTCGGGTTCACCACCGGCTCGTTCTGGTAGACGTCCAGCCCGGCGCCGGCGATCTTGTTGTCGCGCAGAAGCTGGATCATCGCCGCCTCGTCGATGATGTCGCCGCGGGCGGTGTTGACGATGATCGAAGTCGGCTGCATCAGCGCCAGGCGCCGCGCCGAGAGAAGATGGAAGGTCGCCGGGGTCGAGGGACAATTGACCGAGACGATATCGACGCGGGCCAGCATCTGGTCGAGGCTGTCCCAATAGGTCGCCTCCAGCTCCTCTTCCGTCGCCGGGCTGACGCGCTTGCGGTTGTGGTAGTGGATCGACAGGCCGAAGGCCTTGGCACGGTGGGCGACGGCGGTGCCGATGCGGCCCATGCCGACGATGCCGATGCGCTTGCCCCAGATCCGCCGGCCAAGCATCCAGGTGGGGCTCCAGCCGCTCCACTCACCCGGCTTGTCGGTCAGGATGCGCGACCCTTCCGCGAGCCGCCGGTTGACGGCGAGGATCAGCGCCACCGTCATGTCGGCCGTGTCCTCGGTCAGCACGTTCGGCGTGTTGGTAACGGTGATGCCCTTCTTGGCAGCGGCATCGACATCGATATGATCGAAGCCGTTGGAGAAGCTGGCGATCAGCTTCAGCTGCGGGCCTGCCTCCTCGATCAACGCCTCGTCGATGCGGTCGGTCACGGTCGGCACCAGCACGTCGGCCGACTTCATCGCCGCCGCCAGCTCTTCGCGCGAACGGGGTGTGTCGTCGATGTTGAGTTCGGCCTCGAACAGCTCGCGCATGCGGGTTTCCACCGCATCCGGCAGCTTACGGGTGATATAGACCTTGGGTTTCTTCTTCGCCGTCATGAAACTCTCTGCCTGACGCCTTGAAGCACGAAACCCGAACGTATTCGGGTTTCGTGCTTCAAGCTTTGTTCAACGCATGCCGCCATCCCGAAACCGCTACCCGCTTTCGGGCGACCTGCTTTAGGAGGTCCTTAACCAAGTCGCGCGATATTCAGTTCATCCAGGGCGTTTTCTACCAGACCCGTCAGCGAAGACAAACAAAACCTCGCGAGGTTCCCGAAAGCCCGAGATCGCTCAGCCGGAACCAAACACATGCGTCGCGTCATTCTTTCCTCCTTCATCGCTCTTTCCTTCGGCCTTGTCGCCTGCCTGTCCGCATCCGCCCCGAGTTACGCTCAGGGTGCGGCCAAAGGTCCGAGCGGCCTGCCGCTGCCGCGTTTCGTCAGCCTCAAGTCGAGGAAGGTCAACATCCGCATCGGACCGAGCACGGATTATGCGGTCTCCTGGATGTACATGAAGTCCGGCACGCCGATGGAAATCATCCAGGAATACGAAAACTGGCGGCGGGTTCGCGATGCCGAGGGCACCGAGGGCTGGGTCAACCAGGCCCTGCTCTCCGGTGACCGGACCGCGGTCGCCGCCCCATGGATGCGCGGCAAGGGCAAGGACATCTACGTCAACATGCGCCGCGACCCGCAGGCGACGGCGGCCATCCTTGCCAAGCTGGAGCCGGGCGTCGTGCTGCAGATCAAGGAATGCAACGGCGACTGGTGCCGCGCCGAAACCAATGGCGCCGAGGGCTGGATCGCCCAGGCCGAAA
The DNA here is from genome assembly GCF_964253725.1 of Neorhizobium sp. LjRoot104. Classification (NCBI taxonomy): domain Bacteria; kingdom Pseudomonadati; phylum Pseudomonadota; class Alphaproteobacteria; order Hyphomicrobiales; family Rhizobiaceae; genus Neorhizobium; species Neorhizobium sp. LjRoot104. The sequence goes on along the minus strand of NZ_CAXURS020000001.1, from coordinate 4,291,976 downwards.
TCTGGGGCGCCTATCCCGGCGAGGCCTTTAAATAGGCCTTCCCTGCCCGACCTCAAATGAGGCCTTGCTTCCTCGCAGCTTCAGTGAGCGACGCCATCGGGCGCGGGCCGATCTGCTGGATGGTGATCGCGGCCGCAAGGCAGCCGAGCTTGCCGCAATCCTCGAGCGACCGGTCATTCGTGTAACCGAACAGGAAACCGGCTGCGAACAGATCGCCGGCGCCGGTGGTATCGACCAGTTCCCTGATCGGATAGGCATCGATCTTCACGCGCTCGTCGCCGCGAACGATGATCGCGCCTTCCTCGCTGAGCGTCACAGCCGCCAGCTTGCAATCCTGCGAGATCTTCGTGAGCGCCAGTTCGAAATCCTCGGTCTCGTAGAGCGACAGCGCTTCCTGTTTGTTGGCGAAGACGATATCGACCGTGCCGGAACGCATCAGGTCGAGGAATTCGACCCGGTAACGGCCGACGCAGAAGGGGTCGGACAGCGTCATCGATACCTCGCGGCCATGCTCGTGGGCGATGCGGGCCGATTCGCGGATCGCTTCCTTGGCGCGCGGCGGATCCCAGAGGTAACCTTCGAAATAGGTGACCCGGGCTTCCGCAACGACGTCTTCGTCGACATGCTCCGGCCCGAGATCGACGCAGGCGCCGAGATAGGTGTTCATCGAGCGCTCGCCATCCGGCGTCACGAAGATCATCGAACGGGCGGTCGGCGGATGGACGCCTTCCGGTCTGGTCTGGTAGTGGACGCCCTGGGCGCGGATATCGTGCTGGAAGATCTTGCCGAGCTGGTCTTCCGCAACCTTGCCGAAATAGGCGGCCTTGCCGCCAAAACCGGCAATGCCGGCTGCGGTGTTGCCGGCCGAGCCGCCGGACGCTTCCACCGCGGGACCCATTTTCGAATAGAGGAGTTCGGCGCGCTCGGCATCGATCAGGTTCATCGCGCCCTTGGTGATCGCATTGTCGCTCAGGAAATCGTCGTCGCAGCGGGCGAGAATATCCACGATGGCATTGCCGATGGTGAGCACGTCGAACTTGGGCATCCGGTCTTGATCCTCTTGGGAAACAGTTTGTCGCGAAAACCGGTATTCGGGTTTTCATCCGATTGGAAGGGAAAATAACCGCAATGCCGGTTATCGGGGCCGTTTTGCTCCGTCACTCTGTTGTCACGATCACAGGTTATAGAATGAGCGATCCGGTTGTGTTGCCGACCACGGATGAACTGGCGGCCGACCACCGGATGTCCTGGACGAGACCAGGAGGGAAAGCGGGGATTGCCCCGCTTTTTTGTTGGGCGCCTGTTTGCCGGCATCTTCGCCACGCCTCCCTTCCAAACAGCTCCTCTGCACGAAACGCATTTGTCGCAAGCCGCGACATGCGTTAGACGCATAAAAACGTTTCCACAGAAAGCCCGCCCCTTGTCCTCCGTCTTCCTGAATGTCGTGCCGCTCTTCATCCTGATCCTGATCGGCTGGATGACGGCGAAGACCGGGATATTAAAAGAAGAGACCGGCGACGCGCTCGGCGAATTCGTCTTCAAGATCGCCGTGCCGATGCTGATCTTCCGGACGCTGGCGGATGCGCATTTCGAGGGAGCCTCGCCGTTCCGGCTGTGGACCGCCTATTTCCTCGGGGTCGCCATGACCTGGGCGATCGGTCATCTCCTCACCACCCGCGTTTTCGGCCGGGATGCGAAGATCGGCGTGGTCGCCGGCATGTCCGGCTCCTTCGCCAACAACGTCTTCATCGGCCTGCCGCTGGTCGCCCATGTGGTCGGCAAGGATGGGCTGGTGGCGATCTCCATCCTGCTTGCCATCCACCTGCCGTTGATGATGGTGGCCGGCACGATCCTGATGGAGGGCGCAGCCGCCAAGGTCGACGGCGGCGAAAAGCGCGGCATCGCGGCGGTCCTCAGGCAGGTGGGTTCCAACCTTGCCCGCAATCCCCTGGTGATCGCGCTTGTCATCGGCGTCGCCTTCAACTTCCTCGGCCTGCATCTCCCGTCGGCGATCGCCATCGTCGTCGATCAGATTTCCGCCGCGGCGAGCCCGGTCGCGCTGATCTCGATCGGCATGGCGCTGACGCGATATCCGATCCGGGGCGATATCGGCCTTTCGGGGGCCGCTGCGGTGCTGAAGCTGCTGGTACTGCCGGCGCTGGTTTTCCTGATGAGCACTCTGTTTGCCCTGCCGAAGGACTGGACCGCGGCGCTGGTGCTGACCGCTTCGGTGCCGACCGGCATCAACGCCTGGCTGATCGCCCAGCGCTTCCGCTCCGGCCACAGCCTTGCGGCCTCGGTGATCAGCATGACCACCGCATTCGGTGTCCTCACCGTCGGCTTCTGGGCATGGCTGCTCGGCTGAGCTCACCCAACCTCGATCGCGAATGCCCAAAACAGAAATGCCCGACTGACGCCGGGCATTTCGTTTGAAAGTTCCTGGAATTGCCGATCAGTTGGTGGCGGGCGCCGGTGCGGCCGCGTTCGGGTCCGGAAGCGGAACCGGCGAATCAGCCAGCGTGCGCAGGTAGGCAATCAGGTTGGCGCGCTCGCCGTCGTTCTTGAGGCCCGCGAAGCCCATCGCCGTACCCTTCACGAAAGCCTTTGGGGCGGTCAGGAAGTGGTTGAGGTTGTCGAAGGTCCAGTGCTCGGCGCCGGCCTTGGAAAACTCCTTCATGCCCGCAGAATAGGAGAAGCCTTCATGTCCCGCGACCGGACGGTCGACGATGCCCCAGAGATCGGGGCCGACCTTGTTCGGTCCGCCCTTCTCCCCGGAATGACAGCTCTGACACTTCTTGAATGCGGTTTCGCCGGCCTTGGCGTCGGCCTTTGCCAGAAGCTGGGCGATCGGAACGGCGGCGGCAGCGGGGGCAGCGGCTTCACCGGCTGCGGGCTCTTCGGCGGCAACGATGGCAAAACCTGCCTTCTCGGGTACCTCCGAATGGAAAATGCCTTCCGAGGCAATGGACACCGACATCATGACGAAGACCGTAGCAAGCAGGGCGCCTGCCGCCATGTTGACATAGGAATTCATCCGCATCCGCTCCTTCGCAACCGCCTGTCACGAGGCGGGCCATCTTGAAATTGGGCGGAACCTATGTCTTTTGCATTGCTGTTGCAACACGATAATCGTTCCGCGCGTGAGACTTTTTGACACTGTTCGCACGGGATTAGAAGGGTCTTTCCATGAAGAATTCGGCTTTTGACCGGACGCTGGTGCTGATCCCGGCACGAATGGCCTCGACGCGCCTTCCCGGCAAACCTCTGGCTGATATCTGCGGCCTGCCGATGATCGTGCAGGTAGCAAAGCGGGCCGAAGAAGCGCAGGTCGGGCGAATCATCGTCGCCGTCGATCACCAGGACGTTCACGATGCGGTGGCCGCCGCGGGCTTCGATGTGGTGATGACGCGGCAGGACCATCAATCCGGTTCCGACCGCATTTTCGAGGCCGTCCAGAAGGCCGACCCGGACGCGAGAATGGATTTCGTGATCAACGTTCAGGGCGACCTGCCGACGATCGAGCCGGACGCGGTGCGCGCCTCGCTCAAGCCGCTCGACAACCCCTCGACCGACATTGCCACGCTGACCGTCGAGATCACCGACGAACATGAGAAGACCAATCCCAACGTGGTGAAGGTCGTCGGCTCGCCGCTCTCCAACTCCCGGCTGAAGGCCCTCTATTTTACCCGCGCCACCGCGCCCTACGGCAATGGGCCGCTCTATCACCATATCGGCCTCTATGCCTATCGCCGCGCGGCGCTCGAAAAATTCGTGTCGCTCGGGCCGTCGGTGCTCGAAAGGCGCGAATCGCTCGAACAGCTGCGGGCGCTCGAAGCCGGCATGCGCATCGATGCCGAGATCGTTGACTCGGTTCCGTTAGGCGTCGATACTCCCGCCGACCTTGAAAAGGCCCGCGCGATCCTGTCTGGCCGCCTGGCCTCCTCGTAACGGATAACCCCATGAACGCACTCACCAATCGCATCGCCTTCCAGGGCGATTTCGGCGCCAATTCCGACATGGCCTGCCGCGACATGTTCCCGACCATGGAACCGCTGCCCTGCCCGACCTTCGAGGACGCGTTCCAGGCGCTCGAAAACGGCGATGCGGACCTGGCGATGATCCCGATCGAGAACACCATCGCCGGTCGCGTCGCCGACATCCATCACCTCCTGCCGGAATCGCGGCTGCATATCATCGGCGAATATTTCATGCCGATCCGCTTCCAGCTGATGGTGCTGCCCGGCGTGACTCGCGAAGAGATCCGCACCGTCCACAGCCATATCCACGCGCTCGGACAGTGCCGCAAGATCATCCGCTCGAACGGCTGGAAGGCGGTCGTCGCGGGCGACACGGCCGGCTCCGCCAAGATGGTGGCCGAAAAGGGCGACCGGACGATGGCGGCTCTCGCGCCGCGGCTTGCGGCCGATCTTTACGGTCTCGAGATCCTGGCCGAGAATGTCGAGGACCGCGACGACAACGTCACCCGCTTCGTGGTGCTTTCCCGCGATGAAAAATGGGTGCAGCGGAACAATGCCGACGAGGTGCTGGTCACCACCTTCGTGTTCAACGTCCGCAACATTCCGGCGGCGCTCTACAAGGCGATGGGCGGTTTCGCGACCAACGGCATCAACATGACCAAGCTCGAAAGCTACCAGCTCGGCGGCAAGTTCGTGGCGACGCAGTTCTACGCGGATATCGAAGGCCACCCGGACGACGCGCCGGTGCGCCGGGCGCTGGAGGAGCTGCGGTTCTTCTCCGAGAAGGTCAGGGTTCTGGGCACCTATAAGGGCCACCCGATGCGCGGGGCGCTGCAGAAGGGGTGAGAGGCGACGGCCTTTAGCCGGCAAAACGCTCCGGCGGAGCGTTTCGAGCCTCGAACGCGCTGAGCAACGGCGACGTGCCGGGAGTGCACCATGCAGGAGGAGATGCAATCGACTCGGAAGCTCACGGCTGGGCATAATAACCCCTTGGTGTTTTCGCGGTTTTCAGTTCGGCCGGGACACGTCGTGTGCCTCGTATAAATTAGTTTAGGTGACACGCGACGTGCCCCGTTCGGTGTGTTTATCCGCGCAACTCCGGTTCCTCTGCGGCGGCATGGGCTTACGTCCTTGCGGATGCCATACCGGGTTGTGTGCGACACACGCACGCCCCGCCTTGAGGCGAGAGGGAGACCATTTTCTGCGCAGCCCCTGACGGCCCACCTGCATGACGGCAGATCGCCAGGGCACCGGTCCCGCCTCGCCGGTCATGCGGGCCGGTGTAGCCGAAACGGGACGGGTGGATTGTAGGCACGGGGTTGAGGGGCGGGGATGAAATTCTGGGCAAGACATTGAAATTGCGATCCACAGAGCTTGGATCTTGCCCCTCACCCTAACCCTCTCCCCGTTTTACGGGGAGAGGGGACTTGCCCTGCACAAGGTCGAGATCGCGGAAAGGCAGTGCGGCTTGGTCCTTCTCCCCGTCTCGACGGGGAGAAGGTGCCGGCAGGCGGATGAGGGGCATTTACTGGTTCACGCGCTTACGCCGCGCTCATCGCATAGACCCGCAACCGGTGCCCGTCCGGATCGGTGACGACGAAGGTGTAGCCGAAATCCATTTCCACCGGTGTCTGCAGCACGCGCAGGCCGCGAGCCGTCCAGTCGGCATAGGTCTTGTCCACGCCGGCAGCATGATCAAGTTTGAAGCAGACCTCCGAGCCGCCGGGCCCGCCCTTCACCGAAGGTTCAGCGGTGTGGCGCGACCACAGGCCGAACTTGATGCCGGTTTTCAGCACGAAGAGCACGAAGGTCGGGGATTTTTCCACGGGTTCGGTGCCGAAAAGGGCCTGGTAGAAATCCGCGCTGACGAGCGGGTTGTCGACGAAGAGGATGGTGAAATCGGGGTGGATCATGTCAGTTCTCCTTGTGACGCAATTCCCTTCGCGAGAATTGCTCTTGGTTGGGACTGACCGGAAATATCGGATGCTACTGTCAGATAATGGCAGCAGCATTCATGGCTGAGGCGGAATTCCCTCGGCCTGCCGCCACTCCTTGAGCAGGACTGGCCGGCGGCGCGGATAGCGCCTTTCCGTCGAAACCGCTGACGCAATGCGGTCGGTGCGGAAATGGCGGAAGTCCTGCCGCAGTTCGCACCAGGCGATCACGACCCGGACGCTGTCGAAGAAGCCGAGCGCGAACGGCCAGACGTTCCGACGGGTCAACGCCCCCTTTTCGTCTTGGTAGGCGAGTTCGAGAACATGTTCGGCGCGGATCGCCCTGCGGATGAGAGCGAGATCGGCCACGCCCTCGCTTCGCCGCGGCGTGCCGACAAGCAGCGTCGAATTATCGAGTTCCTGCCTGAGGTCCGGCGGCAGCACGGCGGCGATCTTGGCGAGCGCATCGACGGCGCCGGCGGCAAGCCGCGGATCGGCGGTCTTCGCCACCCAGCGCGAGCCGAGCACCAGCGCCTCGATCTCTTCTTCCGAAAACATCATCGGCGGCAGCATGAAGCCGGGCCTCAGCACGTAGCCGAGACCCGCCTCGCCTTCGATGAAGGCGCCCTGAGCCTGCAGGCTGGCGATATCGCGGTAGAGGGTGCGCAGGCTGACGCCGGTTTCGGCGGCGAGTTTGGCGCCGCTGACCGGCTGTCGGTAACGCCGGAGCGTCTGGAGAAGCGCCAGAAGACGCTCGGAGCGGGCAACGGTCATGAGGTTGTGCCCCCTGTCTTTGTCATTCGGCGGCCTGAGGCATTGCGGCTCTGCCTCGGGTCATTGCGTCGAGTTTGCCTGACCGCCCGGCCCTCCGCTTGCGCTCCGGGCGTTCCTCACTGCAATCGATTCACTGGATCGATTGCTCAAGCTTCGCTTGACCGTTCGTCACCCCACTCGATCCAGTCGCGGAGCAGGCGGTGGGCGATCGCGCCCTTGACCGGGGCGAAAAGCGGGGCGTCCGGGCCGGCATCGAGCATGGCGGCAGCCTCGGCCCGCCCGAACCAGCGGACATCGGCCATTTCCTGCGGATCGATCCTGATCTCGGTGGATTTCGCCTCGGCGTAACAGCCGATCATCAGCGAATGCGGCATCGGCCAGGGCTGCGAGGCGTGGTAGCGCACCCGCCCGGTCTCGATGCCGGATTCCTCGAAGGTTTCGCGGCGCACCGCATCCTCGATCGTCTCGCCCGGCTCCACGAAGCCGGCGAGGCAGGAATACATGCCCTCCTGGAAATGATGGCTGCGGCCGAGCAGGCAGCGGTCGCGCTCGGTATCGATGGTGAGCATGATCACCACGGGGTCGGTGCGCGGAAAGGTCATGTGCTGGCACTGGGTGCAGACCCGCTTGTAACCGCCGATCCTGGTGTCGGTCGGCGAGCCGCATTTGCCGCAGAACCTGTTGGCGGCATTCCAGTTGAGCAGTGCAACCGCCTGGGCGATCTCGCCCTGCAGTTCGCCTTCGATCAGCTGGTCGCGGAAAAGCGCCCGGGCTTCCGTCGGCTTGTAGTGGCCTGCCAGTTCCTCGGCCGGGATCAGCACCGGGACGGCGATACGCGGCTCGCCGGTCTCGTGATAGCCGAGCAGTACGGCATTGTCGAAATCCGGCTTCAGTTCTGCAAGCTCATAGGGCGAAAACAGCGGATCGAGGATCTGACTGTCATGCTTGAGGATGACCCGGCTGCCGGTGAAGGCGAGGATATGGGCGCCTTCCACCGCAAGCGCCTTTTCGACGCAGTCGTCCTCTCTGTATTCGGCCCGGCGATCCAGCTTGTTGCCGGAAAAAGCCGTCAGCGTGCTCGGTTCGGGATGGGGTGCGTCGGTGTCGAAAAGGGTTACGGTCATGAAAGGGCTTCAACCAGTTTGTTGAGGAAATCTTGCTTCTGCGATTCGCCGTAAGGCTGCGCCTGGCCGAATCCCCAGATGGGGCCGGGCCAGTTCGCGTCGCCCTCGAACCTTGCAATGACATGGACATGCAGCTGGCGGACGATATTGCCGAGCGCGCCGACATTGATCTTGGTGGCGCCGGTCACGGTCTTCAGGGCGCCGGCCACCCTGTTGACCTCGGTGGAGAGCAGCGCCTGTTCTGCCGGCGAAAGGTCGAAAATCTCGGTCATGCCGGGACGCTCAGGCACCATGACCAGCCAGGGCCAGCGGCTGTCGTTCTGGATGCGGAGCTGGCAGAGGGTGAGCTCCGTCACAAGATCGGAATCGCGGGCAATCCTGCCGTCCAGTTCGAATTCGCTCAAACTTTCCTCCCTTGTTTTTCTGTTCGATAGCAGTTTTTTACAGGGTTGGCTTGCATTTGGAAGCGTTATTGACGATATGGGATGCGGGAGGTTGGTGGTGGACGAGCCACTCGCCAACCGGGTCAGGTCCGGAAGGAAGCAGCCCTAACGAGCCAGGCACGGGTCGCCGTGCCAGCCTCCCACCCTTTTACTTGTACTACCATCTTGGTCAGCTTCCGGCCCGGTCAAGACCGTGCTCAGGATTGGCCCGCGCAGGCTGGCAGGACTGAATGAGCGATACCGGGCCTACATCTTCAAGCACTTCCGCCGCCAACCCCGCCACAGGCAGCGGATACCGGGTGCTCGCCCGCAAATACCGCCCCAAGGATTTTTCCGACCTGATGGTCGGCCAGGAGCCGATGGTCAGAACGCTGACCAACGCGTTCGAGACCGGCCGCATCGCCCAGGCCTATATGCTGACCGGGGTTCGCGGGGTCGGCAAGACGACGACCGCCCGCATCCTCGCCCGCGCGCTGAACTACAAGACTTCAGACATCGACAAGCCGACCATCGACCTCAGGATCCCCGGCGAACATTGCCAGGCGATCATGGAGGGCCGGCATGTCGACGTGATCGAGATGGACGCCGCCTCGCATACCGGCATCGACGATATCAGAGAGATCATCGAGCAGGTGCGCTACCGCCCGGTCTCGGCGCGCTACAAGGTCTATATCATCGACGAAGTGCACATGCTCTCGACGCAGGCCTTCAACGGCCTGTTGAAGACGCTCGAAGAGCCGCCGGAACATGTGAAATTCATCTTCGCGACGACCGAAATCCGCAAGGTTCCGATCACCGTGCTGTCGCGCTGCCAGCGCTTCGACCTGCGCCGCATCAGCGCCGCCGACCTGGTCGGCCTGTTCACGACGATCCTCGAGAAGGAAGGCATTCCGGCCGAGCCGGAGGCGCTTGCGATGGTCGCGCGTGCGGCGGAAGGTTCGGCCCGCGATGGCCTGTCGCTGCTCGACCAGGCAATCGCCCATGGCGGCGGCAGCGTCGTTGCCGAGACAGTGCGCGGCATGCTGGGACTGGCCGACCGCGCCCGCATCGTCGATCTTTTCGAACATATCCTGCGCGGCGACGTGACGGCGGCGCTTTCGGAATTCACGGCGCAATACGAGGCCGGTGCCAATCCGGTCGTGGTCTTGACCGACCTTGCCGACTTCACCCATCTGACCACCCGTTTCAAATATATCCCGGATGCCGCCAACGATCCTTCGATCAGCGAAGTGGAACGCGTGCGCGGCCGGGAATTTGCCGAGGGCGTCGCGGTCAGCACGCTGTCGCGCATCTGGCAGATGCTCTTGAAGGGCATTCCGGAAGCGGAAAACTCCTCGCGGCCCGCAGGGGCTGCCGAAATGGTGCTGATCCGGCTGACGCATGCGGCCCATCTTCCCTCACCGGAAGACGCCGCCCGCAGGCTTGCGGATTTTTCCAACGGCGACGGCCAGCGGGCGCCGGCTCCGAACGGCAATGGCGCCGGTGGTGGTGGAAGCCGGCCGGTCTCTGCGCCGCAGTCGCCGGTCAATGCCCGCGGCACCGAGATGGCGGGCGGGCGCCTTCCTTCCGGCGGTCCAACCGCCATGCTGCAGGCCGTGCCGAATACGACGCCGCGGGAAATGCCCGTCGGCCGCGTGGAGGAACAGCCGGCCGAAAAGCCCGTCCCGAAAGTGCCGGTCAATTCGCTCTCGGATATCGCCGATCTCTGCTCCAAGAACCGCGATCCGCGGCTGAAGGCGCTGCTGCGCAATTTCGTGCGGCTGGTGAAGATCGAACCGGGCCGGCTGGAGATCAATCTTTCCGGCGACGCGCCGAAGACGATTGCCGGCGACCTGAAGGCGCGGCTGGAGGAATGGACCGGGATCACCTGGTGGGTGACGCTCAGCAACGAGGCCGGGGAGCCGACGCTGGTCGAATCCGAAAAGAGCGTCCGGGAAGCGCAGTTCACCGACGCCCGCGCCGATCCCGACGTGGCGGCGATCCTCGCGCAGTTCCCGGGCGCCAGGATCACCGACGTGCGCATCCGCGCGGCGGAAGAGGATGAGACCGAGGACCTGCCGGCTCCGGCGACCGCGGAATCCGAAGAGGGCGACATCCTGCCCGGCGACGACATCGAGCTATAAGAGAAGAGGACAGTCGAGATGCGCGACATCATGGGCATGATGGGCAAGGTCAAGGAAATGCAGGCCAAGATGGAGCAGATGCAGGCGGAAATCGCCGCTCTCGACGTCGAAGGCACATCCGGCGGCGGGCTGGTGACCGTGCGGCTCAACGGCAAGGGCGACATGCTGGCCTTGAAGATCGATCCGTCGCTGTTCAAGGAAGACGATGTCGAGATCCTCGAGGACCTGATCGTCGCCGCCCACAAGGCCGCCAAGGAGCGCGCCGAGGCGATCGCCGCCGAAAAGACCAAGGAACTGACCGCCGGCCTGCCGATCCCGCCCGGTTTCAAGATGCCGTTCTGATCATCGCCTGATGGAATAGGGAGGTTCCGATGACGCTGACATCGCTTCTGGTTTTCGCGGCGGCACTTTTCGTCGCCGCAGGTTCGCCTGGTCCCAGCATAGCCGCGCTCGTGGCGCGCGTTCTGTCCAAGGGTTATCGCGACGTATTGCCGTTTCTCGCGGCGATGTGGGTCGGCGAGGCCGTGTGGCTTTCGTTTGCGGTCGCGGGTCTTGCCGCCATTGCCGAGAGCTTTCATGTCGTCTTCGTGGCAATCAAGTGGACTGGCGTCGCCTATCTCCTCTATCTCGCATGGAAGATGTGGTTCACCGAACCTGCCGGCTCCGGCGAAGACCTTCCGGAAAATCGCTCGGTGCTGAGAATGTTTTTCGCCGGCCTCACCGTGACGCTCGGCAATCCCAAGATCATGATGTTCTATGTGGCGCTGCTGCCGTCGATCATCGATCTCGGCGGCGTGATGCTGACCGGCTGGCTGGAACTGGTCGCCGCGATGTTCGTGGTTCTCGTTGTCGTCGACCTTGCCTGGGTGCTGCTTGCCGCCAAGGCCCGCCAGTTCCTGAAGAGCCCCCGGGCCGTGAGGATCGCCAACCGGGTTTCGGCCGGCGCGATGGCAAGTGCCGCGGCGGCGATCGCGACGCGCTAGTTCTCGAATACCGGCCTCCAGCGGCGGCCGATGGGCGCGGCCAGGAAGCGGGCTCTCTCAGAGTCCGACAGACGTTTGCCGACAGCCGCCAGCATTTCGGCGATCGTCACCCGCTCGCCGGCATAGGGTTCGTGGCGTACGGGATCGCCGGGCGAGACCATGCCGGGCTGGATGACCCGGCAATAGATGCCGGGGCGACCGCCGTTCTTATAGGTCTTCACGAATGTCGGGTCGCCCATCTTCACCGCAAACGTATTGCAGGGGGAGCGGGCGCAGCTCGCTTCGAGAACGACTTCGCCGACGTAAAAACGGTCGCCGGCAGCGACTTCGCGGTTATCGAGGCCTTCGACGATCAGGTTCTCGCCGAACGTGCCGGGCGCTAGATCGCGGCCAAGCTTGGCCGCCCACCAGTCCAACGTCAGCGACCCTTCGAGCAGGATCGCCTGGTCCTCGCCGCCGTGGTGTTTCGTGTTGCAGACCGCATCGCCGACGAGGCCGAGCCTGTCGATCATGACGGCGGCGTTGACGGCAGACTTGTAGATGCCGGTCTTGAAACTCTTGCCCGGCAGCTTTTCCTTATGCCCGAGGCAGATGGCGAGAAGTTTCATGAGCGGTCCTTCGGCGATTCCGTTTTTGGAGCATATGGGCTAAAGGGAGAAAATGGCAAAGCGAGTCACCGGCCCCGAAATCGAAAAACTCATCCAGCTTCTGGCAAAGGTCCCGGGGCTCGGGCCGCGCTCGGCGCGCCGGGCGGCGCTGCACCTGATCAAGAAGAAGGAACAGCTGCTCGGTCCGCTTTCGAGCGCCATGGGCGAGGCCTATGACAAGGTGAAGATCTGCTCGCGCTGCGGCAATGTCGATACGGTCGATCCCTGCACCGTGTGCACCGATATCCGCCGCGACCAGACGATGCTGATCGTCGTCGAGGACGTCTCCGACCTCTGGGCGCTGGAACGGGCGGGCGCGATGAACACCGCCTATCACGTGCTCGGCGGCACGCTTTCGCCGCTCGATGGCGTCGGCCCGGACGACCTCAACATCCGCGGGCTGATCGACCGGGTGAACGAGGGCGTCATCCGCGAGATCATCATCGCGGTCAACGCGACGGTCGAGGGGCAGACGACGGCGCATTACATTACCGACCAGCTGTCGGGCATCGACGTGAAGATCACCCGGCTGGCGCATGGGGTGCCGGTGGGTGGGGAACTCGATTATCTCGACGAAGGGACGCTGACGGCGGCGCTTCGGGCGCGGACGGTGATTTAGCGTTTGAAGAGGACAACGATGAGCAAGCTCGCCCCCCTCTGGCCTGCCGGCGATCTCCCCCTCAAGGGGGGAGATCGGCAAGAGGCACGCTCCCCGCTCCCTCTTATGCGACTGAGACATGCGTCGGCCTCCGTCAGGCGACGCCTGCTAAACCTCTTCATATCGCTTGCCGGGATTTGGGCAGGGAGCCCACCTCATCCGATCTCCCCCCTTGAGGGGGAGATGTCCGGCAGGACAGAGGGGGGTGCCGCAGGACGAGCGGTCGCATTGGTTTTCGCTGCAATCACGGCCCTCCTCCCCCTCCCCGCCCTCGCCCAGAACCGGCCGGATGTCGAAAAGCAGTTCCAGCGATGGATCGCCGGCGATCTGGGTCCTGCCGCCAGGAAGGCCGGGATTTCGGAGAAGACGCTGAGAGCGGCTTTCCAGGGCGTGACGCTCAACTGGGACCTGCCGGACCTCGTCCCGCCGGGGACTGCCCCGCCGAAGCAGCAGGACCAGAGCCAGGCGGAGTTTTCCTCGCCGGGCGCCTATTTTTCCGAAAAGCGGCTGCAGGGACTGGCCGCCACCGGACGCGGGCTGGCGGACAGCTATTCGGCGACGCTGAAGAAAATCGAGGCGGCCTATGGCGTGCCGGGCGAGATCGTCGTCGCCATCTGGGGCCGGGAATCCGGGTTCGGCAGGGCGCGGATGCCCTATTCCGCCGTCCAGGTTCTGGCGACGAAGGCCTTCATGTCGACACGCAGGGAGATGTTCCGCGAGGAGCTGATCGCGGCGCTGAAGATGATCGAACGGGGCGATGTCGATGCCGCGACGATGAAGGGTTCATGGGCCGGTGCGCTCGGGCAGCCGCAATTCATGCCGTCGAGCTACCTGAAATATGCGGTCGACTTCGATGGCGACGGTCGTCCCGACATCTGGAATTCGGTGCCGGACGCGCTCGCCTCGATCGCCCACTACCTGCAGAAGGAAGGCTGGCAACGCGGCCGCGACTGGGGGTTCGAGGTGACGATCCCCGCAAAGGTCTCCTGCGCGCAGGAGGGCCCCGATCTCGCCAAGCCGATCTCGGCCTGGGCGGCGGCCGGCATAACCCGCATTTCCGGCAAGGCCTTTCCCGCGGCCGATCTCAAGGCGGATGGCATGATGCTGGTGCCGGCGGGGCGCAGCGGGCCGGAATTCGTGGTGACGCCGAATTTCTACGTGATCAAGGAATACAATAATTCCGATCTCTATGCGCTGTTCATCGGCAATCTCGCCGACCGGATCGCCTCCGGTGCGGGTCCGTTCCAGGCACCCTGGGGCGATGTCGGCAAGATGCTGCGCTCCGACGTTCTCGCCATGCAAAAGGCACTGGTCGCCAAAGGCTACGATGTCGGCAATGTCGATGGCCTGCCGGGCTACAAGACCCGCCGATCGCTCGGCGACTGGCAGGCGAAGAACGGGCTTGCGCCGACCTGTTTTCCCGATCCGTCGCTGAAAGGCAAGATCAGGTAGTCAGAGGCTGCGTTTCAGCCCCTCGTGGCTGGCGATGAAGCCGAGCTTCTCATAGAAACGGATGGCGTCCGGCCGCGCCTTGTCGGAGGTGAGCTGCACCAGTTGGCAGCCGCGCTCGGCGGCCTTTTGCACCGCCCATTCGATGCACTGCGAACCCAACCCGGTGCCGCGTTCGCGGGCTGCGACCCGCACGCTCTCGATCTGGCCGCGCCACATGCCGGCGCGCGACAGGCCGGGGATGAAGGAAAGCTGCAGGCAGCCGAGGACCTTGCCTTCTCCGTCTACGGCGACCGCCAGAAGCTGGTTTCCATCGGCCTCGATCGCCGCAAAGGCCTGCTCGTAGCGTGGATCGACGGGATCGGAGACGACTTCGCGAGATTGGCCCAGCATATCGTCCGCGAGCAGGTCGATGATGGCGGGAAGATCTGAACGACGGGCTTTTCGGAAGGAAATCATTGGCGTCAGTGGTGCAGGTCGGGGGGCGACTTGTGGAAAATGTCGTCGCTCGGCGGGATCGCCTGGCGCTCGATCATCCGGTGGACGCGCGGGCCTTCCTCGCCGCGATGAAGCGCGCGGATCGCATCCCAGGCCTCGGCATCGGCCTGGGTGCGGCGCTGGTTGTGACGCACGTAATCCGCCCAGGTCGCGGTGTGGTAGGTCTCCGTCCAGATTTCCGGATGTTCCAGATCGCGCATCAGCGCCCATTGCCGCGCGCCGTCACGGATACGGATGCGGCGTCGCTGCGACATCAGCGCCAGGAATTCCGGGACATCCTCGTCGGCGATAATGTAATCGACCATATTGACGATCGGTCCGCTGCGGGGCTGCAGGTCGAGGCTCAGCATCGGCACGTTGAAACGGTTGAGCGGGTCGAGATTGGCGTCGCTGAACTGAGGCAGCGGCAGGCGCATGCCGATCACGGCGCCAAGCAGCATGACAAGGCTCGACAATGTCAGCGCGATCGAGACCCCGAACGTGTCGGACAGGATGCCCCACACCCAGCTTCCGCCGGCGATGCCGCCGAAAGTCGCCGTCTGGTAGAAGGAAAGCGCCCGGGCGACGACCCAGCGCGGCGTCGAAAGCTGCACCGTCGTGTTGAACAGCGACAGAGCCAGCACCCAGCAGGCGCCGGGCACGAGGAGGACGATCGCGGTCAGCAGCGTGCTTGAACTCAGGCCGATGATCGCCGCACTGGCTGCGAAACCCAGAAAGGACAGGCGGACGATCGACTCGCTCGACAGCTTTTCGCGCAGCCGCGAATTGCCCATGGCCCCGGCGATGGCGCCGACCCCGAAGGCACCGAGCATGATGCCGTAGGTCAACGGGCCGCCGGAGACCAGGTCTCGCGCGACGATCGGCAGAAGCGCCAGGACGGCGCTCGCCGAAAGGCCGAAGACAAGGCCGCGGAACAGCACGTTGAGAATGTTCGGCGACATGACGACGTAGCCGAGCCCGGCCGACAGCGCCCGCAGAAGCGTCTCGCGCGGCAGCGCATTGTCGCGGCCTTCCGGCTTCCAGCGGATCAATGCATAGATCAGCGCGAAATAGCTCATGGAATTGGCAGCGAACGCTGCGGCCGCGCCCGCTGCCGCGACGATCGCCCCACCGATCGCGGGGCCGACGCTGCGGGTAATGTTGAAGCCGACGCTGTTGATCGTCACCGCAGCCGGCAGCACCTCGCGGGGCACCATGTCGCCGACCGAGGCCTGCCAGGCAGGATTGTTGAGCGCCACGCCGCAGCCGAGCAGAAAGGTGAATGTCAGAAGCAGCCAGGGCGTCAGGAGATCGAGATAAGCAAATAGCGTCAGGGTGAGCGAGACGGCGAGCATGAAGAACTGCGCCGTCAGCATCAGGGTCCGGCGGTTGACATTGTCGGCAAGCGCGCCCGCGATCAGCGAAAAAAGCATGATCGGCAGCGCGGTGGAGGCCTGGACCAGCGCCACCATGTCCTCGGAATCGGTGATCGAGGTCATCATCCACGCCGCGCCGACCGCCTGGATCAGGCTGCCGAAATTGGAAGCGAGGCTGGCAATCCAGATGGTTCTGAAGGTTTGGTGCCTGAAGGGAGCCAGGGTCGATATCCGATCGGGCACTTTGTCCTCGTTCTTTCGTGCGTCGTTCCGAACGGTTATAGACCCGGCGGAAGCAAATTCCAGCCGTACCACCCCCAGATTATGCGACTCTTGCAATCGGGGGGCCGAAAGCGTATATGCACCCCATATTCTTGATCGTCCGATGAAGAGTGGGCCCCACCGGACCCGCTCTTTTTTGTTAGGCGATCACTGTAACCCAGACATTGGGCCCAGCCATGGGGCAATGATTGCCGGAGAGCTTATGCCGCAAACCGAACACGAGCCGCGGCTCATCATCGAGACCGGGCTTGACCTCAGGGTCGCCGAAATCATCGAGCCCGTCCTGACCGCCATGGACTATCGCCTGGTGCGCGTGCGGATGCTGAACCAGAACGGCGCGACGCTGCAGATCATGGCCGAGCGCAACGACGGGACCATGGATGTCGAGGGCTGCGAAGCCGTATCCGTGGCGATTTCGCCGGTCCTGGATGTAGAAGATCCCATCGATCGGGAGTATCATCTGGAAGTGTCCTCGCCGGGCATCGACCGCCCGATGGTGCGCAAGTCGGATTTCACCCGCTGGCTGAACCATCTGGTCAAATGCGAAACGTCGATCATGATCGACAATCGCAAGCGGTTCCGCGGCAGGATTACCGAAAGCGATGCGGACGGTTTCACGATCGAGCGGGATCAGGTCGCCTATGGCGAGGAACCACGGGTGACGATCCCGTTTTCGGCGCTGGCCGAGGCAAAGCTCATTCTGACCGACGATCTGATCCGCGACGCGCTTCGGGCCGACAAGCTCGCCAAGGCACAGGCCGCCAACCAGAACGGCGAAGAAGACGAAGAATAACCGAACCAACCCGGTGCCGAGAAGCACCCCCTCGCAAGCATGCGAATGACGGAGACCAACGACAATGGCAGTGAGCGCAAACCGGCTTGAACTTCTGCAGATAGCGGATGCTGTAGCCCGCGAAAAGGTCATCGACCGCGAGATCGTGCTGGCTGCGATGGCCGACGCCATCCAGAAGGCTGCCCGCTCCCGCTACGGCTCGGAAACCAATATCCGCGCCGACATCAATTCCAAGACCGGCGAGATCCGGCTCCAGCGCCTGCTGGAAGTCGTCGAGCACGCCGAAGACTACGGTACGCAGATCCCGTTGGCTCTCGCGCTCGACCGCAACGTCGATGCCAAGATCGGCGACTTCATCGCCGATCCGCTGCCGCCGATGGATTTCGGCCGTATCGCCGCGCAGTCTGCCAAGCAGGTGATCGTGCAGAAGGTGCGTGAAGCCGAGCGCGACCGCCAGTTCGACGAGTTCAAGGACCGCGTCGGCGAAATCATCAACGGCACCGTCAAGCGCGTCGAATACGGCAACGTCATCGTCGATCTCGGCCGCGGCGAAGGCATCATCCGCCGCGATGAAATGATCCCGCGCGAAAACATGCGCTATGGCGACCGCGTCCGTGCATACGTATATGACGTCCGTCGCGAACAGCGCGGCCCGCAGATCTTCCTGTCGCGCACCCATCCGCAGTTCATGGTGAAGCTGTTCACCATGGAAGTGCCGGAAATCTACGACGGCATCATCCAGATCAAGTCGGTCGCCCGCGACCCGGGCTCGCGCGCCAAGATCGCCGTGATCTCGAACGACTCGTCGATCGATCCGGTCGGCGCCTGCGTCGGTATGCGCGGTTCCCGCGTCCAGGCCGTCGTCGGCGAACTGCAGGGCGAAAAGATCGACATCATTCCGTGGTCCCAGGATCCGGCGTCGTTCATCGTGAACGCGCTGCAGCCGGCCGAAGTCGCCAAGGTGGTTCTCGACGAGGATGCGGAGCGGATCGAAGTCGTGGTTCCGGACGAGCAGCTGTCGCTCGCCATCGGCCGCCGCGGCCAGAACGTCCGCCTCGCCTCGCAGCTGACCGGCTGGGACATCGACATCATGACGGAAGCCGAAGAGTCGGAGCGCCGCCAGAAGGAATTCAACGAGCGCACCAACCTCTTCATGGACGCGCTCGACGTCGACGAAATGGTCGGCCAGGTGCTCGCTTCGGAAGGCTTTGCGCAGGTCGAGGAACTCGCCTACGTCGATCTCGACGAAATCTCCTCGATCGACGGTTTCGACGAAGACACCGCGACCGAAATCCAGACCCGCGCCCGCGAATACCTGGAGCGGATCGAAGCCGAGATGGACGCCAAGCGCAAGGAGCTCGGCGTCGAGGACGAACTGCGCCAGATCGACGGCCTGAACGGCCAGATGCTCGTCGCGCTCGGCGAGGACGGCATCAAGACGATCGAGGACTTTGCCGGCTGCGCCGCCGACGACCTGGTCGGCTGGAGCGAACGCAAGGACGGCGTCACCAAGAAGTTCGAAGGCCTGTTCTCGAAGTTCGACGTTTCCCGCGTCGAGGCTGAGAACATGATCGTCCAGGCCCGCCTCGCCGCAGGCTGGATCACCGAGGAAGATCTCGCAAAGGGCGCCGAGCCGGAAGCTGAGGCGGAGGAGGCAGACGCCGTAGAGCAGGAATGATCCCGCTCGCGAACGAGCCGGACCATAACGATGACGGACCTGTCGATGATGACCTGGGCGAGATCGTCGTGAACGACCGTACGTGCATCGTCACCCGCGAGGCGGGATCGCCGGAAACGCTGATCCGCTTCGTGGCTGGTCCGAACGGCGCGGTCGTGCCCGACCTGAAACGCCAGCTCCCGGGGCGGGGCTGCTGGATCAAGGCTGAACGGTCGCTTGTCGATCGGGCAGTCCAGAAAAAGCTTTTCGCCCGGGCCCTCAAGGCCGAGGCGAAGGCGGATGCCGATCTCGGAGCGCTGGTCGATCGCCTGCTCGCCGCCGATCTCGTCGGCATGATGAACATGGCGCGCAAGGCGAGCCAGTTCGTTACCGGCGCCACGAAGGTGGACGCCGCCGTGCGCTCGGGCGCTGCACTCGCAGTGTTCCACGCGGCCGATGCGGCCGCCGATGGAGTGCGGAAAATAGACCAGGCCCGCAAGGCCTGGAAGCTCGGTTCGAATACCGGGGAAGACATTCCGTCCTTTTCGCTGTTCACGAGCGCGGAATTGGACGAAGTGATGGGCCAGAATGCTTTTATCCATGCTTGCGCGCTTGCGGGGCAGGCGGGTGAGGGTGTAGTGAAGCGCGCAAACCTACTTGAACAGTACCGCGTGGGCGGTCTGTCCCAGACAAAAGGTGTCGCTGACATGCCGAAACAATGACGCGGTCACCGGCTTTAGCCGGACGCACATCGATATGTACGGATTAAACGACGGGTTCTGATGGCTTCCATCCGTTCCTGTCCGAAGGAACAGGAACGGAATGACCGACAACAAAGACGATAAGACACTCGGCGTAAAGAAGACCCTTACACTGAAGCCATCTGGGATGAGCCAGGGTACCGTCCGGCAGGACATGGGTCGCGGCCGCACCAAGGCCGTCGTCGTCGAGACAGTGAAGCGGCGGCCGACCCGGCCGCTCGACGAGAAGCCGGCAATCACCCCCGCAGCCCCGGCGCCCGCGCCGCGGGTGGTCGAGGCTGTCGCACAGCCGGCCGCTCCCCAGCGCCCGCCGCAGCCGCAGCCCCAGCCGCAAGCGGCCGCTCCCGCGGCACGCGTCCACCAGCCGGGTTCGCAGAACCAGCGGCCGCAACAGCCGCAGAACAGCCAGCGCCCGGCGCAATCCAATCGTCCGCAGCAGTCCGGCCAGCCGCAGCGCCCGCAATCCAGCCAGCCGCAGCGTCCGCAGCAGCGTCAGGGCGGGGCCGTGTTGCACGACCTCTCCGCCGGCGAAATGGAAGCCCGTCGCCGCGCCTTGATGGAAGCGCAGGCGCGCGAGGTCATCGAGGCCAAGCAGCGCGCTGAAGACGAGATTCGCCGCCAGGCCGAGGAAGAACGCCGCAAGATCGAGGAAGCCGCCGAGGCTGCCCGCCGCGCCGCCGAACCCAAGGTCGAGCCGGTCGAGGTCCCCGCGCCGGCCGAGGCTCCTGCACCCGCGGTTGCCGAAAAGCCGGTCGAACGCGCCGCTGGTGCCGCTGCGACCCGTCCGGGCGAGGCACGTCCCCAGGCTCCGCGGCCTGCAGCTCCCGGCGCCGCGCCTGCGGCACTGCCGGTTGCCGGCCGCCGCAAGGGTGCCGACGAGGAAGACGAGGATCGCGGCCCGCCGCGTGGCGCACCCGGCCGTGGCCGAGTGCCCGTCGCTGCTCCCGCCAAGGTTCCGGCTCGCCCGAAGACCGAGGACGAACGCCGCCGCGGCAAGCTGACGGTGACCACGGTCAGCACCGACGAGGACGGCAACGCCCGTGGCCGTTCGATGGCCGCGACCCGCCGCCGGCAGGAGAAGTTCCGCCGCAGCCAGATGCAGGAAACGCGCGAAAAGGTCATGCGCGAAGTCATCCTGCCGGAAACCATCACCATTCAGGAACTGTCGCAGCGCATGTCCGAACGCGCCGTCGACGTCATCAAGTACCTGATGAAGGAAGGCCAGATGATGAAGCCGGGCGACGTCATCGACGCCGACCTCGCCGAGATCATTGCCGGAGAATTCGGCCATACCGTCAAGCGCGTTTCGGAATCCGACGTCGAAGAAGGCATCTTCAACAAGACCGACGATGCCGGCGAAATGGTGTCGCGCCCGCCGGTCGTCACCATCATGGGTCACGTCGACCACGGCAAGACCTCGCTGCTCGACGCCATCCGCCATGCCAACGTTGTTTCCGGCGAAGCCGGCGGCATCACCCAGCATATCGGCGCCTATCAGGTGGAACAGAACGGCCAGAAGATCACCTTCATCGACACGCCCGGCCACGCCGCCTTCACGGCGATGCGTGCCCGCGGTGCGCAGGCGACGGATATCGCGATCCTGGTGGTCGCGGCAGACGACAGCGTGATGCCGCAGACGATCGAGTCCATCAACCACGCCAAGGCGGCCGGTGTTCCGATCATCGTGGCGATCAACAAGATCGACAAGCACGAAGCCAAGCCGGACAAGGTCCGCCAGCAGCTTCTGCAGCACGAGGTCTTCGTTGAATCGCTCGGCGGTGAAGTGCTCGACGTCGAGGTTTCTGCCAAGAACAAGACGAACCTCGACAAGCTGCTCGAAGCCGTGCTGCTGCAGGCCGAAATCCTCGACCTGAAGGCCGACCCGAGCCGTACGGCGGAAGGTACCGTCATCGAAGCCCAGCTCGACCGCGGCCGCGGTGCGGTTGCGACCGTCCTGGTCCAGAAGGGTACGCTGAAGCCGGGCCAGATCATCGTTGCCGGCGATCAGTGGGGCCGCGTTCGCGCGCTCGTCACCGACAAGGGCGACCACGTCAAGGAAGCCGGACCGGCGACCCCGGTCGAAGTGCTCGGCCTTTCCGGCACGCCGGCTGCGGGCGACAAGTTCGCGGTCGTCGAAAACGAAAGCCGCGCTCGCGAGATTTCCGAATATCGCCAGCGTCTTGCCCGCGACAAGGCGGCTGCCCGCCAGTCCGGCCAGCGCGGTTCGCTCGAACAGATGATGAGCAAGCTGCAGGATACCGGCTTCAAGGAATTCCCGCTGGTCATCAAGGGTGACGTGCAGGGCTCGATCGAAGCGATCATCGCATCGCTCGACAAGCTCGGCACCGACGAGGTCCGTGCCCGCATCGTTCACTCGGGCGCCGGCGCCATCACCGAATCGGATATCTCGCTTGCCGAGGCTTCCAACGCGGCGATCATCGGCTTCAACGTGCGCGCCAACGCCCAGGCCCGTGCGGCCGCCGAGCGCTCCGGCATCGAGATCCGCTACTACAACATCATCTACGATCTGGTGGATGACGTGAAGTCGGCGATGTCCGGTCTTCTTTCGCCAGAAAGACGCGAAACCTTCATCGGCAATGCCGAGATCCTGGAAGTGTTCAACATTACCAAGGTCGGCAAGGTCGCGGGTTGCCGCGTCGTCGAAGGCAAGGTCGAGCGCGGAGCGGGCGTCCGCCTTATCCGCGACAACGTCGTTGTCCACGAAGGCAAGCTCAAGACGCTCAAGCGCTTCAAGGACGAAGTCGGCGAAGTGCCGATGGGTCAGGAGTGCGGCATGGCCTTCGAGAACTACGAAGACATGCGCGTCGGCGATACGATCGAATGCTTCCGCGTGGAGCATATCACGCGTACGCTGTGATCTCTGGCCAACAGCCCGAACAATTACAGGAGCCGTCCGTGACCTTCACGGGCGGCTCCTGACATTTCGAGTATCCGGTTTCTCGTGAGGAGCTGGCGGCGGGGACTGGGGGCCTGACCCTGACAAAAATTTTCAGCTTCTAACGGAGAGCTCGCGACGGTAAGCATCTACCCTTATCCGCATTTTCCAGTTCCGGAGGAGGACACCATGCCGATTTCATTCGACCTGACGGGCAAGACGGCGATCGTCACCGGCGCCAATACGGGCCTCGGCCAGGCAATATCCGTGGCGCTGGCGCAGGCCGGCGCGGACGTGGCGCTGGTCGGCCGCTCCTCGATGGCAGAGACTGAAAGAGCGGTCAGCGCGGCAGGCGGACGCAGCCTGTCGATCCAGGCGGACCTTTCGACGCTCGAACCGGTCGATCGGATCATCAGCGAAACGGTCGCATGGACCGGGCGTGCCGATATCCTCGTCAACAATGCCGGGATCATCCGCCGGGCCGACGCGATCGATTTCAGCGAGGCCGATTGGGACGCGGTGATGGACGTCAACCTGAAGACCGTGTTCTTCCTCTCCCAGGCGTTTGCACGCCGGCTGATCACCGAGGGCAAGGGCGGCAAGATCGTCAACATTGCCTCGCTGCTCTCCTTCCAGGGCGGTATCCGCATCCCTTCCTATACCGCCTCGAAGAGCGGTCTTGCCGGCCTGACCCGGCTGCTCGCCTGCGAGTGGGCGGCCAAGGGCATCAACGTCAATGCCATTGCGCCCGGCTATTTCTCGACCAACAATACCGAGGCGCTGCGCGACGATCCCGATCGCAGCGCGGCGATCCTGAGCCGTATTCCCGCCGGGCACTGGGGCCAGCCGGAAGAACTCGGCGGAGCCGCCGTATTCCTCGCCTCGCCGGCATCCGACTACGTGCATGGTGTCGTTCTACCGGTCGATGGCGGCTGGCTGGCGCGTTAGGCGCGTCCGCTCGCCCGGTTTTCCAAGGCAACGGACGCTCATTGCACGCGTGAACGGGGCAAATGCCCCCGACACGCGTGAATTTGATCGGCAGCTGGCAGATTTATTAGTTGCCAATTCTACTCATGTTTATTATCCGGTAGCTGCAACATCGCGAACCCGGCGGCAGTGGCCGGCGGCGTTCCGGTGTCCCGTTTCCGTCATTGCCGACGAGCGCTTCAGCGCTGTCCGCCATGCCGAATAGTCCGGAGTAATGCCTGCCATGACCGCTGCCCTGAAGCCCGCTTTTCCGATGCGCCAGCCAATCAGGAGCCGGCTCCCGCTCGTTCTCGCGGCCTTGGCACTGACGGCTTCGACGGTGATGGCGCAGGTGCAGGCACCGGATGCGTCGACGCAAGCACCGCCCGCGCCGCAGGCGGCCTCGCCTTCCGGTGCGCACCCGGCCCCCGCTCCCGCCGCGCAGACGGCGCCGACAACTTCCCGCACGGCGCCGAACGAGCCCGCAGCTTCACCAGCTACTGTGCCAGCCGCCGCTGCGCCCGGCGCAGAGCCGAACAACTCCGCCGCCCCGCCGCCGGAAGCTTCCGCTCCGCAACCCGCCGCTCCGGCGGAAGTGCCGGCGAGCAACAGTGCGCAGCCCGCGCCTGCCAGCCCGACCCAGGCACCGGCACCATCACCGGCACCGGCACCGGCGGCGCGCCAGCCGATCGACATGTTCACGCAATTCCTGGAGCCCGGGCAGCGTTCGGACCTGCCGCACAACCTTTCCCCCTGGGGCATGTTCATGGCGGCGGACTGGGTCGTCAAAAGCGTGATGATCGGGCTTGCGTTTGCCTCGCTGGTGACCTGGACGGTATGGCTCGCCAAGACGCTGGAGCTCGCGGGCGCCCGCAGCCGCGCCGCACGGACGCTGAAGGTCATCCGCGCCTCCCGCACGCTTTCGGACGCCGTCGGCGTCGCCGGAGGCCGCGGTGGCCCCGCCGCGCTGATGCTGCGGTCGGCGGCGGAAGAAATGCAGCTCTCCGAAGCCGCCCTCGACCATGCCCATGGCGACGGCGTGAAGGAACGGGTCGGCTCGGCGCTTTCCCGCATCGAGGCCTATGCCGGCCGGCGCATGTCGCGCGGCACCGGGGTGCTGGCGACGATCGGCTCCACCGCGCCTTTCGTCGGCCTGTTCGGCACGGTCTGGGGCATCATGAACGCCTTCATCGGCATTTCCGAATCGCAGACCACCAACCTTGCCGTCGTCGCTCCCGGCATCGCGGAAGCGTTGCTTGCGACCGCGATCGGCCTCGTCGCGGCCATTCCGGCGGTCGTCATCTACAACGTCTTCGCGCGTTCGATCACCGGCTACCGGCAGCTGCTGGCGGATGCCGCAGCCGGTGTGGAGCGACTGGTGAGCCGCGACCTCGATTTCCGCAAGGTTCCTCCCGGCGGCCGCAAGGCGCCGGTGTCGCTGGTGGCGGGAGGCTGACATGGCCGGCGGTATCCGCGAACAGCACGGCGACGAGCTTTCCGAAAACCACGAGATCAACGTGACGCCGTTCATCGACGTCATGCTGGTGCTTTTGATCATCTTCATGGTCGCGGCGCCGCTGGCGACCGTCGATATCAACGTCGATCTTCCCGCCTCGACCGCCAAGCCCGCGGAGCGGCCGGACGAGCCGCTCTACCTGACGGTCAAGGAAGACCTGAGCCTCAATATCGGCAATGACGCCGTGGCGCGCGAGCAGCTGGCGGCAACCCTCGACCGTGTTACCGAGGGCAAGAAGGACACCCGCGTGTTCCTGCGGGCCGACAAGGCGGTCGACTACGGCCAGTTCATGGAGGTCATGAACCTGCTGCGCGATTCCGGCTACCTCAAGATCGCGCTTGTCGGGCTTGAAACGCTGCCGGCGCCGGCCGCCCCAGCTGCGACGACGCCTGCCGGAAATGCTCCTGCGGCCGCACCCGCCCTACCGGCAGCCGGAGGCAATCCATGAGCCTCGTCGTCTCGCAGGCAGGTCCGGGCGGACGCGTCGGCGAGCTGGCGCTGTGGGGCGCGGCCGGGCTGCTGATGCTGACGGTGCATTTCGGTGCCGCGGCCTATCTGATGCGCGAACAGCCGGAAGTGCCCGCCGACAACGCGCCTCCGGCGGCGATCATGATCGAGCTGGCACCGGAGCCGGAAGCCGCCAATACCGAGGAAGAGCAGATCTCTCCCGACGTGCAGGAGCAGGAACAGGTGATGAGCGAGCAGGCGGAGCCGATTGAGGAACCGCAGCCGGAGCCGGCTGCCGAACCCGTCGAGCAACCGGTCGAACCGCCGCCGCAGGAAGTCGCGGAGCCGGTCGAGCCCGAACCGGTAGAGCCGCCCGTGGCGGAACCGCCGCCGGAGCCGGAGCCCCAGGTCACCGAAACCATCCCCGAACCGCCGCCGGAACCGATCGAGGAGATCAAGCCGATCGACGAGCAGATGACGGCGGCGCTGGACAATGTCGAAGTGCCGTTGCCGGCGGTGCGGCCCATGCCGCCGCCGGTCGCGGAAAAGCCGCCGGAACAGCCGAAGAAGCCGGAGCCTAAAAAGGAGCCGGTGAAGAAGGTCCAGAAGCCGAAGCAACAACAGCAGCAGGCCCGGCCGGACATGGCCGAAGCGAAGATCCAGACCAAGCAATCGGAGCGGACGGCGGCGAGCCAGAATTCCACGGGCTTCTTCTCGCCGTCGGTCTCACCGGCCAAGTGGAAATCTCGCGTGGGTGTGAAGATCCAGCGATATGCACGCCGTTGCCCCGGAAGCGGTGCCGGTAGTGTAACCGTGCGCTTCTATTTCGACGGTAGCGGCAACGTCACGAGAGCTTCCGTGACACGGTCTTCAGGTGACTCTGCGATCGATGACTACATCGTTTCGGCGGTTCAGCGGGCCTCGCCAATTCCAACGCCGCCGCCGGGAGTGCTAAGTTATCTCGATCAGCCACTGACTTGCCAATGAGGATCGGCTATAGGCGGAATATCCCTATTTGAATTGCCCGGATATTCGCTATGCACATCACTCTCCATGACGCCGAAATGCTCGTTCAGAGCATATTCGAAGCCAACGGAGTTATCCCCGAAACCGCCCGATCCGTCGCCCATGCGCTCGTGCATGCGGAAGCTGCCGGGCAGTACGGCCACGGGCTCCGCCGCGTTCCCGCCTATCTCGGCCAGGCGCGCACCGGCAAGGTGGACGGCAAGGCCAAGGCTGCCGCATCCCGCCGGCGTCCGGCGGTGCTTCTCGTCGATGCGGCACTCGGCTACGCCTACCCGGCGTTCGATATCGCAGTCGCCGAACTACCGGCGATTGCGCGGGAACAGGGCATTGCGCTCGGTGCCGTCCATCGGTCGCATCATGCCGGCGTCATGGCGCTGACCGTTGAGCGGTTCGCCGAGCAGGGTCTCGTGGCGCTGATGTTTGCCAATGCGCCGGCTTCCATGGCCGCCTGGGGCGGCAGGAAGCGGCTGTTCGGCACCAATCCGATCGCGTTCGCGACGCCGGTTGCCGGCGAGGATCCGCTGGTGATCGACCTCGCTCTATCGACCGTCGCGGCTGGCAAGATCATGGCCGCCCGCCAGAGGGGCGAGAGCATTCCCGAAGGCTGGGCCTTCGACGCCGACGGCAAGCCGACGACCGATCCGCACGCGGCTCACAAGGGCCTGATGGCGCCCTCAGGCGGCGCCAAGGGGGCGGCGCTGGCGCTGATGGTGGAAATCCTCTCGGCGGGCCTGACCGGATCGAACTTCTCCTACGAGGCGAGCTCGTTCATGGACGAAAAAGGCCCGCCGCCCTCGGTCGGCCAGACGCTGATCGTCATCGATCCCTCCGCGAGCACCGCTTCGGCCGCCGAACGGATCGCCGAACTCGCCAGCGAGATGGCCTCCGAGGAAGGTGTGCGCCTGCCCGGCCGGCGCGGCCAGAACGCGCGCCGGAAAGCGATCGAGCAGGGGCTCGATGTCGAGGACGAGGTGATTTCGGCGATCAGGGCGCTGGGTTAGGCGCGAAGCGCCGCTGCCGGCGACTGGCGGTAGGCGAGAATGGCCGGCACGGCGGACAAGACCGCCGCTGCACCGAGCAGGATCAGCGCCATGCGCCAATCCTCACCGGTAAAGCCGACCGGCAGGATGATGCCGCTCCTGACGGTAAACGCATCGGCAATCAGCCGGGCGGCGGCAAGGCCGGTGAGGAAGCCGAGGCCGATGCCGACCGCCACCAGCAGGAAAAGCTCGAGCCAGACGATCGTGAAAACCGAAAGACGCGGCGCGCCAAAGGCCCTCAGCGCGCCGATCTGGCGCCGGCGCTGGCCGATATGGGTGACGGTGACGAGAATCAGGGCGGCCGCCACCAGCCCTTGAGAGCCGGCCGCGACGGCGCTCAGAACCATCCTGGCATCGCCGAGCGTCGCATAGAGGCTGGTGAGCACCTCGCCCGGGAAGACCGCAAGCGTATTGCCGTTTCGATATTCCTGGCGGAGCTTGTAGGCATCGGCAATCGTCTTCGGCTTGACGAGGACCGCCGGAAGGCCCGGCGCATCGGCCGTGAAGTTTTCGTCGATCGGCGCGTCGGCGTCGATGGCTCCATGATGATCATGATCCTCGTCGCCATGCTCGTCGTGACCGCCGGCCTCGGCGGCCTCGCCTTCATGCCGATGATCCCCGGCATGCTCGCGCGCCGCTTCCAGCGGCGTGTGGCCATGCTCGTCCGTGGCGGCGGCGGCCTGCGTCACCTGTGGCGCTTCGCCTTCGTGATGTTCTTCTTCCTGGTGACCGTGATCGTGGCCGAGGCCATGGACGTGCCAGACGGCCTGGATCGGCACCAGAATGGCGCGATCCCAGGGCGTTCCAGTCGGCGGCAGTTTGCCGGTCACGTGGTACACGACGCCCGCATGGGTTTCTCCGCCCATCTGCGCCGTGCCGTGCATCGGCTTGATCTCGGCACCCAGCGGCAGCTTCACGGCCGCGCCAACCACCGCCTCGCCCTCCTTCTCGAACATGCGGCCAGCGGCAAAACCGGAAACGGTGCTGTCGATCAGCGCGCGCGTGGTGCCGACCAATGGATAGCCGGCAAAGGAATCACCGAAACCGACAGGCGTCGCCCAGGTAACGCGCGGATCCTTCGAGAGCCTTGCCAGCACCTCGCCCGGCATCAGCGGCAGCGGCGCCGGCTGCAGGAAGACCGACGAGAGCACCAGCTGGGTTTCGCTGCCCGCCGCGCCGATGACCAGGTCGAACTTGTCGGCGGCGCGGGCGCTGCCGAGCCGCAAGGCGCGTTCCTGCAGCGTGACGGTGGCGCCAAGAGCGGTGGCGAGCGCGACCAGAAGCACGACGACGACGGCGCCGGCCCAGAGACGGCGCAGGTCGGCGAGGATGAAACGGATCATGCGGCCACCTCTTCGCGCAGGCTGTCGGCGACGATGCGGCCGGCGCTGAGCGTGATGCGGCGGTCCAGACGATCGATCAGCCGCTGGTCATGGGAGACGACGATCAGCATGCTTTTGGCCTCCGCCGCCATGTCGAGCAGCAGTCGTCCAACCGCCTCGCCCGCCTCGACATCGAGGCTGGCCGTCGGCTCGTCGGCGACGATCACGCCCGGTTTGCGCAGGACGGCGCGGGCAATCGCGACGCGCTGCATCTCGCCGCGCGACATGGTCTCGATCTTCTGGTCCGGGCGGGAAAGGCCGACGCCCTTCAGGAGATCATGAGCACGCGCGGTCAGGGCCGCATCGGCGACCCGCGCCAGCCGTGCCGGCAGAAGCACGTTCTCCACCGCCGAAAGGCCGGGAAAAAGATGAAAGTCCTGCATGACGAGGCCGACATGTTTTGCCCGCCAGCGGTCGCGCGCCGTCTCGGAAAACCGCCCGATATCCTCGCCGCTCCAGACGACCTTTCCGGAGGTGGGGCGTTCGAGCCCGGTGACGACGTTGATGAAGGTGCTCTTGCCGGACCCGGAACCTCCGGTGACGGCAACGCGCTCGCCGGCCGCGATCGCCAGGAAATCGACCAGCAGGACGGGGCTTTCGAGGCCGGGGAAAAATTTGGCCAGAGTGTCGATACGTAGGGAAAGCATGGTCATGCGGCCTGGTAAGCCGCGTTCCGGATCCTCAAAAGGCTGACAAATCCGGTCTCGGGATCCTTCCAGGAGCCGACCTCGAGGGTACCGCGCACTTCGATCGTTTCGTTCACCTGGGTGAATGTCTGCTTGCGGTGGAGATAGATGACGATGATGTTGTCGGGCCAGTCCGCATCGGAGGAGCAGAAGGGGCAAAGCGCCATCGGCACTTCGGTCAGCACGAAGAAGGCGGCTTCGGCCTTCAGCGGCGGCGCCATGAAACCGCGGATCGCCACCGGCTGGCCCGCCAGCTTCTTCACCTTGTCGGAAAATTCGAGGCCCAGGACGCCATACTTGCCATAGAGTTCGTTGAAACCAAGGTCATCGGCAGCGAAGGCGGAACGGGCTGCCGCCAACAGCGGAACGGCGGCGGCCAGGCCGAGCAAGCTGCGCCGGCTGAAACCCCGGGAAAAGCGCTTTTCCATGAAACCTCCTGAAACGGTGTTCCCGGCCGTGTCCCGGCCGGGAACATTGTTTTACCACGGGCGCGGCAGGCGGCCAGACCTTAGTTGGTCTGCTTGCTGCCGAGGGCGAAGGTATCGGCGAGCACCTTGTAGATGTCGCTTTGCTCCATGTAACCCTTGAACCCTTCCGAACCGGGGCCGGACGACTGCAGGACGACGTCGTCGACCGAGTGCACGCCGCTGTCGCCGCTTTTCGGAATATTGCCCTGGACGAAAACCGCGCCGGGGACATTCTTGTACTGTTCGTTGGCGACGTATTCCTTCTTCTCGTTCTGAATGGCCGGAACGAACGGGCCATCCATTTTCGGGCGGAAGGTTTCGTAATGGTCGGGGCCGTTGTTGGCGGCCAGGTACAGGCGGCGCGAGACGTCGATCTTGTCCGGATAGCCGTCGCCGTTTTCGTCCTTGTAGTTCGGGAAGCCGGCTTCCGCATATATGCCGACCTTTTCGCGCATCTCGGTGCCCGGCTTTTCGTCGTCAACCGTACCGATGATCGAAACGCCGTGGGTATGGTCGCCGGTGACGACGATCAGGGTGTCCGGATGGGTCTTCTGGAAGTCCCGGGCAACCGCGACAGCCTGGTCGAACTCGATGGTTTCGATGACGGCGCGATCCCAGTCCAGCGGATGGGACATCTTGTCGATCGAGGAGCCTTCGACCATCAGGAAAAAGCCATCCTGATCCTTGGAGAGGCGATCGAGGGCGACCTTGGTCATGGCGACCAGGCCCGGCTGGTTCGGATATTTGTCGACGGTGCCCTTCTTCAGGAATTCGCGGTCGAGCGTGACGTCCAGATTGCCGGGATGGAAGAGGCCGAGGAGCAGGCCGTTGGCATTGACGTTGGCGGCAAGCTCGTTCTTGTCGGTAGCGACGCTGTAGCCCGCATCCTTGAAGAGCTTGATGAAGTCCTTGTCGTCCTTGCGCTTCGAACCGGCAGCCGCCTGCGGCAGGAAATAGGCGGAACCGCCGCCGAGCACGACTTCCGGCTTCACGTCGAGCAGCATGCCGACGACTTCCGCCTTGTCGTTACGGTTGCGGGTGTGGGCGACGACGGCAGCCGGGGTGGCGTCCTCGATTTCCGACGTGGCGACGATACCGATCGATTTGCCGGTCTGGCGGCGGAGGGCTTCGGCGATCGTTTCGACCCGCGGATCGTCCAACGGGTCCGGCGTACGGTCGGCGTAGACGCCGATCGCGTTCACGGCGGTCTTGTGACCGGTCATGTAGGCGGACATCGTGTTGGCCGAGTCGGTGTTGGTCGCGTTGGTGGCCGAGGTTCCGACAAAAGCCATGCGATCGAGGTCGTCCATCGCGAGGCGGCCGTTTGCCTTGCCTTCGGTCATGCCCTTGGACATGATGCGGGCAGCGGTGCGGTGTGCGACCGACAGTCCGTCGCCGAGCAGGAAGATGACGTTCCTGGCCTTCGGGGCAGCGCCCGTGCCGTAGACGTTCCAGGTGACGGTCCTGGTCTCGGAACCGGCCGAGATCTCGACCTTGTAGTCGCCGGCATTGGCGAGCGTCAGGCCGCGCAGAATGACGGCGGAACCGAGGAGCTTGTCCTTGTTCTTTTCTTCCGCGACGAACTGGACTTCCTTGCCGAGAACGGCCTTGTAGTCCTGACCGTTGACGGTGATCCTGATGTCTTCCGGCTTCACGACCGAATTGAACTCAACCTTGAAGTCGAACGGGGAACCGGCGAGGATCGTGGCGCGATCCAGCGGATATACGGTGGCGGCCTGGGCGGCGCCGGCGAGCACGGTCGAAACGACCAGGGCGGCAAAAATCTTGCGCATAGTAACCTCACGAAAAGTTCAAAGGGAAGGCGAGGTTCGTATATCGGTGTCGCGTGACACACACGTGACGCCAGTCACGGATCGCAACCCGCACGAACTCGGCTGCCATGAGGCGAATAATAGCGCTTTATAAGGGGAATCCTGCTCCAGAAACGGAAAAAGCCTGGCGCGGGAGGAGGGTGCGCCAGGCTTTAAACTTGATCGACAACTGGGAGGAGGAGGATGTTGTCGATCCGTATCGAGCAACACTGGGAGGAGGAGTGCGTCGCTCGATGACCAAAGATATAGGCTAATCGTTTAATCACGCCAACCCACCCTGCTGCAATGCAGCAATGCATTGGGCGCAGAGCTGAGCAAATGCCCCGGACCCATCCGATCGCCCGGCGAGGCTTTTCGGCACCTCCTGCACCGCCCTCCCAAGATCACCGTATCGCTTAGGAAAAACGTGGTTTATAGCGGGTCCGACAGACGGACGGACGGAGACGGACATGGCAGAGATCAGGTATCACGAAGGCGATATTCCGGCAGCGGATGCGGCGCGTTATACGGGGGCGATTGCCATCGATACGGAAACCCTCGGTCTCGTGCCCCGCCGCGATCGGCTGTGCGTCGTGCAGCTTTCGCCGGGCGACGGCTCCGCCGACGTGATCCGCATCGCGGCCGGCCAGAAAGAGGCTCCAAACCTCGTCTCCATGCTTGCCGATCCGATGCGCCAGAAGATCTTCCACTACGGCCGTTTCGATATCGCCGTGCTCTTCCATACGTTCGGCGTGACCACGACGCCGGTGTTCTGCACCAAGATCGCCTCGCGGCTGACCCGCACCTACACGGACCGGCACGGACTGAAAGACAATCTGAAGGAAATGCTCGACGTCGATGTTTCCAAGGCGCAGCAGCAATCCGACTGGGCAGCCGAGGTTCTTTCACCGGCGCAGCTCGAGTATGCGGCCTCCGACGTGCTGCACCTGCATGCGCTGCGCGACAAGCTGAGCTACCGCCTGATGCGCGACAGGCGTGTCGAACTTGCCCAGGCCTGTTTCGAATTCCTGCCGACGCGGGCAAAGCTGGATCTGCTCGGCTGGGAAGAGGCCGATATCTTCGCCCATAGCTGAGATGGTCTGACGGGCAGATGGATCAACGCTATCGCGAGCGCCCGGCGGCACACGAGACCGGGCCTTATCTCGAGCCACTGCGACGTCTCATTCGCGGCGCGCTCGCGCCGCTTCCGTGGTGGCTTTCGGAATTCATCCTGTTCGGCCTGAAACAGGCCTGGGCCTGTCTGTTCGCGGCGATCATGCTGGCGCTGCTGCTCATCACCAAAGCCATCTGGCAAGAGGGCTGGCTGGTCCATCGCTACGATTTTCTGTTTCTCGCCGCCCTGACAATCCAGGTCCTGTTCCTGCGCTTCAAGATGGAGAGCTGGGACGAAGCCCGGGTCATCCTCGTCTACCACGTCACTGGAACTGCGATGGAGATATTCAAGGTCCATATGGGGTCATGGGCCTATCCAGAAACGTCGCTTATTCAGATCGGCGGCGTGCCCTTGTTTTCCGGCTTCATGTACGCCGCCATCGGCTCCTTCATGGCCCGCACGATCCGCATCTTCGACATGCGCTTCAGCCATTATCCGCCAATCTGGCAGACCGGCCTTCTGGCAATCGCAATCTACGCCAATTTCTTCAGCCATCATTTTCTGCCGGACATCCGCTATCTTCTGTTTGCGGCGACCGTGATCGTGTTCCGGCGGGTGAATATCCATTTCACCACCGATCGGACAATTTTGCGCATGCCGCTGGTGCTTGCCGCGTTTCTCTCCTCGGTCTTCCTGTGGCTTGCGGAGAATATCGGAACGCTGACAGGCACCTGGATCTACCCGACACAGGAGACATGGCACGTCGTATCGTTCGGCAAGCTCGGGTCCTGGTATCTGCTTCTCTATGTAAGCTTTGTGCTGGTAACGCTGGTGGTGAAGCCGCGGCCGCCCGAATAAATAAGGCGACATAAGTTCTAGTTGCCGGTAACCTTCCGTTAACCCTTCAAATCTAATTTTGCCCGCGGTGTACCTCTCGACGAGACCGGATTTCGGGCCATGTTGCTTCCTACCCAGCAGACTTATGGGCTTGCCGCGACCAACATGATGCAATCGATGCTCGACGGTATCGAGGAGCAGCGCAGGAAGGACGAGGAACAGCGGACCGGCAAGAAAAGCGACCCGGTTGCCGAAGCCCGTATCAGCGCCAGCGAAGACACCCGGCGCGCCCGCGACAAGATTACCTCCGCCCTTTTCGGCGTCACCAGGACCGACCCCAACGAGCTGAAGATCGAACTCGTCGACCGCCTGGCCGCCAAGCTCGGCATCGATACGGACGAAGCGCGCTCTTCCTACAAACTCGGAAAAGCGCTGGAAGATGCCCTGAAAGAGATGATGCCGGACGAGATCGGCAAACTCGCCGAAGATCTCGGCCTCGATGACATCGGCATCTCGATGGACACGCTGCTGGCGGCGATCAAGAACCCTTACGGCGACGACAACCAGCGACTGATGGACGGCCTCAACCGGAAGGCCAATGGCGGCAAGCTCGACACGGAAGTTGAGCGCGTCGTGCAGCGGCTCGAGGATGTCGCCGATCCGAAGTCGCTCGAAGAATTGAAGCTCGGTCCGCAGGGCTATGATCCGACCCGTGTCGAGGATGCCGAAACACGCGCCGAACGCCAGGCAGACATCAAGGCCGCCGAAGCCGGCAAGAAACTCGAAGACGTCCAGAAGATCCAGGAGGTCATCGAGAAGAAGAACGACAAGGCCAGTGCCGAACCGGCCGCCGATGGCGCGTCCGACGCGGCATCCGCGGACGATACGGCGCTACTGGCCCTGTTTGCCGCCGCCGCCGAACAGGTTGCCAGTTCCGATACCGGCGACCTCGAGCCCGAGGGCAGCTCCACCAGTGACGAATCCTCCGCTTCCGACGCCGTCCTGGCGGGCACCGAAGCGCCGACCAGTGAAATGGCCGCGAAAGCGATAGAGGAGCTTGCGGCCCGGAACTCCGACGAATCCGATGCCGACATCGCGCCGGTACGTGTGGACGAGATCGGCATCTATGAATTGTTGAAGAAGAAGTTGGCTGCGTGATCCTGCAATAACCCCCCGTCCCGCCCTCATCTGCATCGCAATGGATCATTTTCGCTGAACCGTCAGCGAAAGGCGGAGCCCGTTAGCGAGTTGTTAACCTTTTTGCCCCACAGTCACATCTGTGTATCGGCACTGGCGACGCCATGAGGCGTTCCGGTCGCAACGCCGTTCGTTGCGAAAAGACAA
Source organism: Neorhizobium sp. LjRoot104 (assembly GCF_964253725.1). NCBI lineage: Bacteria > Pseudomonadati > Pseudomonadota > Alphaproteobacteria > Hyphomicrobiales > Rhizobiaceae > Neorhizobium > Neorhizobium sp. LjRoot104. Next base: position 4,256,986 of record NZ_CAXURS020000001.1, on the reverse strand, counting down.
GAACCCGTTCGGCCGAGTTGTCCTATCGTCTCTATCAGACATTGGAGCGGACGATGCTGCCCCCGGTTCGTACCAGTTCATTCGTCGATTACCAGACACCGTCGCAACAACCGATGCTGCGCCAGCGGATCGACGTGGCCAATACCGCGGCCAATAGCGGGCTGATCGGTTCCTCGCCGATGTCGGCGGGGCGGCTGGATATCCTTTCGCTTTCGGCGCAGCTCCAGCTCGCACAGGGTTTTTCCATCTTCGCCGAAACCATCGGCAGGCTGATCAAGGTCCCCCGCCGCGAAGGCGAGGCACTGGCGGACTATGCCCAGCGCCTTTCCGAGGCGGTCAAGGCGATGAACCCGGCCGAAAAGGCGGCCCTCGAACGCACGCTCAACCAGCTGGTCAAGGGCATTTCGCTACGCCTGCTCACCGAAATTCTCAACAATCCGGCCGGTCCTGAAGCTGCCCGCGTCGCCATACAGCTGGAGACCGCGCAGCTGCTCGAGCGCGATCTCGTGGCAAAGGCCGTCGTCAGTTCCTATCGGCAGAACGCCGGGGCGGAACAGGGGCAGAGCACTTGGCCGCAGCCGGCGAATGCGGCACCATCCGCAGCCGGCCAGGCGTCCGTGCCTGCGGCAGAGGCCGAGGCCGCGCAGCCCGGCGAGGAAACCGCGATCGGCGGAGCGGTGCTGGAGGAGATTGTCCAGGAAGCCGTTCCGCAGGATGCGGAAGCACCGCCCGCGACGACAGTTTCCGGCGCCGCTCAGGATACTTCCGCGCTTTCCGCGGAGGTCGAGGCTTTGGCGGCCTCCATCGACGAGATTGCATTGCAGGCGAACGCCGAGACCGATGTGGACGCCGCGTCGGCATCCGCGCAGGAAGCGGCCGAACTCGCCGAAAGCGAGACGCCGGAGCTTGCGGCCGTGCGAACCGAAGACGCACCGGAAAGCCCGGCCGCCGCACGCGCGGACGAAAACCGGCAGACCGCGAACGCAGTTCCAGGGGATCGACGCACGGCTCAACCCGTCTTTTATGACGGTCCGGCACTGGCCCGGCTTTCCCAGCGCGGCCTCGAACAACAAGGCGGAGCGCGTGGGCTCGATGCCGAGAAGATGGCCAGCGGCGAAGCGACCGTATGGCTCGCGGAAGTGCTTGCCGAGGCCACCAGCGACCTTCTCGACAGCCTGCCGGTTGCGGCAAGGCAGTTGCCTGAACGGCAGGCATTGCGGGAATTGACCGACAAGGAGCTCATCGGAAAATCCGCCATGCAGGCGAGCGAGGCCGCCGGTGCCGCCGCCGCGAAATCCATGCCGCCGGCCACCGGCGAGGCGGCAGGCACCGGTTCGACGGGCCGCACCGGCAGCTCTTCCGCGAACGCGACCGGTCAGCCCACGGGCGCGACGGAACTCACCGAGCAGCTCGCGCTCCCGATCGCCCTGCCGCACGCGTTTCGCGAGGGCGTTGCCCTGCCCTACGTCGCTTATCCGCCGGAGGAGCGCGAGCGGGACCCGGAGGAGCGCCGGACGAAAGCGATTTCGGAGACCGACGAGGACGGTGAACAGCAGCATTCAGCCGGCGATCAGGCGTTCAGCGAGGAACGTCCGGACGAGGACCACGCCCAGGAAGACGAGAGCAGCGACGCTTCGCAGGAAGGCGCCGAAGATGCGGAGCGGGCGAACGACCTCTACTGGCGCATGGCCGGCTGGACCTGAGCTCCACGTCTCAAAAACCGCCCATGAAAAAACCGCCGGACTTGCATCCGGCGGTTTCTATTCTCAGGGAAGCTTCGATTACTCGTTGCTGCCGCGGTTCTTCAGAGCCGCGCCAAGGATGTCGCCGAGCGAAGCGCCGCTGTCGGACGAACCGAACTGAGCGACGGCTTCCTTCTCTTCCGCGATCTCGAGAGCCTTGATCGACAGCATGACCTTGCGGTCCTTCTTGGAGAAGTTGACGACGCGGGCATCGAAGACCTGGCCGACCGAGAAACGCTCCGGACGCTGATCGTCGCGATCGCGTGCCAGGTCGTTGCGGCGGATGAAGGAGGTGATGTCTTCGTGGTTGACGAGCTTCACTTCCACGCCACCGTCGTTGACGGCGATGACTTCGCACGAAACGACAGCGTTCTTGCGCAGCTCGCCGGAAGCAGCAGCGTCACCGACCGAGTCCTTGCCGAGCTGCTTGATGCCGAGCGAGATGCGCTCCTTTTCGACGTCCACATCGAGAACGACAGCCTTGACGACGTCGCCCTTGTTGAACTCCTCGATGACCTGTTCGCCCGGACGGTTCCAGTCGAGGTCGGAGAGGTGAACCATGCCGTCGACATCGCCTTCGAGGCCGATGAACAGGCCGAATTCGGTCTTGTTCTTGACTTCGCCTTCGACTTCAGTGCCGGCCGGATGCGAGTAGGCAAATGCCTGCCACGGGTTTTCGAGCGTCTGCTTCAGGCCAAGCGAGATACGGCGCTTGGACGGATCGACTTCGAGAACGACCACGTCGACATCCTGCGTCGTGGACAGGATCTTGCCGGGATGGACGTTCTTCTTGGTCCAGGACATTTCGGAAATGTGGATGAGGCCTTCGATGCCCGGCTCCAGCTCGACGAATGCACCGTAGTCGGTGATGTTCGTGACGGTACCGGAAATCTTCTTGCCGACCGGATACTTGGCGGCAATGCCATCCCACGGATCCGACTCGAGCTGCTTCATGCCGAGCGAGATGCGGTGGGTTTCCTGGTTGATGCGGATGATCTGTACCTTGACCTGCTGGCCGATGGACAGGATTTCCGACGGATGGTTCACACGGCGCCATGCCATGTCGGTGACGTGCAGCAGGCCGTCGATGCCGCCGAGGTCAACGAACGCACCGTAATCGGTGATGTTCTTGACGACGCCGTCGACAACCTGGCCTTCTTCGAGGTTCTGAACGATTTCAGAACGCTGCTCGGCGCGGCTTTCTTCGAGAACCGTGCGGCGCGAAACAACGATGTTGCCGCGACGCTTGTCCATCTTGAGGATTTCGAAGGGCTGCGGGTTGTGCATGAGCGGGGTGACGTCGCGGATCGGACGGATGTCGACCTGCGAACGCGGCAGGAAGGCAACGGCGCCGTCGAGATCGACGGTGAAGCCACCCTTGACCTGGTTGAAGATGACGCCTTCGACGCGCTCGCCAGCTTCGAACTTGAGCTCGAGCTTGACCCAGCTCTCTTCGCGGCGAGCCTTCTCGCGCGACAGAACCGCTTCGCCCAGCGCGTTTTCGATACGCTCGACGTAAACTTCGACTTCGTCGCCGACCTTCAGCGAACCGTCCTTGCCCTTGGCGCCGAATTCCTTCAGCGCGATGCGGCCTTCGACCTTGAGGCCGACGTCAACGACGGCCATGTCCTTTTCGATCGCGGTGACGCGACCCTTGGTGACGTAGCCTTCAGCCAGATCGTTGGAAGCGAAGGATTCTTCGAGGAGGGCTGCGAAGTCCTCCCGCGTGGGGTTAGATACTGCCATGAAATCTCCTGAGGGTCCCGATACGGGCCCATACAGCGCCGGTGGTTCGTGTTGCACATGCCCAAAGGTTCAAGTCCGCCTCTCTCATCGGGGTTATCCGTGGGAGGCAATCCGGCGCGGGGACTTGAACTTCGGACTATTCTATATCGATTGTCTCTTCAGGGCGGCGTCGATGATGGTCTTCGCTGCCCGAAACGCGGCCTCTATACTCATTTCCGAGGTATCAAGCAAGTGCGCATCGTCGGCGGGCTTCAGAGGACTGTCGGCCCGGCCCATGTCGCGCTCGTCGCGCTTCTTCACGTCTGCAAAGATCGCGGCATAATCCGCCTCGCCGCCCTTGCCGACGATCTCGTCGTAACGGCGCTTCGCCCTGACATCCGCGGATGCAGTGACATAGAGCTTCACCGGAGCATCGGGACAGACAACCGTGCCGATATCCCGGCCGTCGAGCACTGTCCCCGGCCGCCTCAGGGAAAAGGCACGCTGCGCCTCCACCAGCGCGCGGCGGACCGACGGCATCACGGCGATCTTCGAGGCTGCCTCACCGATCGCATGGGCGGACAATATATCACGATCGAGCCCTGCGAGTTCGACCTCACGCGCCATCTTCCCGGCGACCTGCTCGTCATCGAGAGGCAGGCCGGCATCGAGCAGCGCCTTGGCGGTGGCGCGATAGGTCAGCCCGGTATCGAGATGGTGAAAACCATAGGCTTCGGCGATCAAACGCGACAGCGTACCCTTGCCGGCCGCCGCGGGGCCGTCGATGGCGATCGTAAACGTATTGGTCATCGGCGGTCCGCAGGTTCCTTGCAAAATCGGCGCCGCAGTTCGAAGGCGGCGCGATAGGTCAGATAGATCAATGGCGCCAGCACAATCAAGCCGCTCAGAGGTCCTGAAACATGCCGTCGATGCAATTGGGTAGGGTCCGGTCCCAAGGAGAACAGCCGAACAATATCCCACGTCATCCAGATATCGAAAGCCAGCGCGACGGCGGCGAACAGCGCCAGCAACCATGACGAAAAACGCCTGCAGACAATCTCCGTTGCACGCGCCATCGACCCCATTTCAATATCGACCGACGCTTTCTCGGCAGCTTCGACAATCCTCTCCTTTAAGCGATAGGCCCTAGCGGCCAATATGGCATTGATCGCCATGAGCCCAACAAGGACCGCCAGCCCGCCCGCGGCATCATTGCCGGCGTGCCACCATCGTCCGTTGGCAAAGACCACTAAGATAAACGACGCAGACAGGCTGCAAAAAACGATCATGCGGGCGAGGGAAATAGACGCGTGATCCGCCTTCGAGATCAGCACCGCAGGTGAGCCAGCCGCAGGCTTGAAGATGATACGGCCTGCGCCATCCTCCTGCCAATCCTTGCCACGCCCCGTACCGTCCGTATGAGCGCAGCCGGTCATGCTTCCCGCATCGCTCCATACCGGCGGACGAGATCCGCCATATCGCCTTGGCCTGGCATTTCATCTAGCCCTGCCGCCACGCCTTCCCGATCGCCGACCGGACGGTTCTGGCTGACCTTCCATTTACCTTCGATCCCGGCGATCTCGATTTCGACGCCGACGATGCCCTTCAGCTGGGCGCGGATGAAATCGTCGGGCGCGTCCGTGACGGCCCAAGGCATGGCACGGCTCCCCTCATGCTGGCTGGTGATGGCGTTGATCTGCGACAGCAGCCAGTCGGCGTCCTCGACGATGCGCGCCGGGCCCCTGGCCTGGACGATCGCATAGTTCCAGGTCGGCACGACCTTTCCGGTCTCGCGCTTGGTCTGGTACCAGGAGGGCGTGACGTAGGATTCAGCGCCCTGGAAGACAGCGAGAACCGAAGCGCCATCGCGAATGTCCTTCCACTGGCCGTTGGCGCGCGCCAGATGCAGCCGGAGCGTCCCGTTGACCGAGGCCTCGGCATCCAGATGGAACGGCACCGGATTGGCGAGCAGGCCTGAATCGCCGGATGTCACCAGCAGACCGAGCGGATGGGCGCGGATCAGCGCGTGCTGGGTGCGCAGATCCTCTTCGCGAAAATGCGGCGGCTGGTACATGGTCTCGACCTCTTGTCGCTTCCGCCCGCGGCAGGCGGCGGGGCCTGCCCGTCGTGGTGGAATTTTGCTATCCCGACTAACATAAAGCCTGGGATCGGTCACCGCTTTCGCCCTTATGGGGCCCATGAAAAGTTTGTCTTTGACAACAAAGACCGCAGGCCTTATGGGGACCGGCTTAGATTTTCACCCTATAAAGCCGCGATACAAGCGGCGCGCCGAACTATTCGGCCATCCCATGAGGCTCTGACTGTGGCAAAAGCGGAACTCGGAACCAAGCGAACCGACCCCGATACCGGCAAGAAATTCTACGACCTGAACCGCGATCCGGTCGTTTCTCCCTATTCCGGCAAATCCTGGCCGCTGTCCTTCTTCGAGGAGCACAGCGCCGCCAAGAAGATGGAACAGGCCGAGGAAGAAGACGTCCAGGAAGTCGATACCGAAAATCCGGAAGTCGAACTCGTCTCGCTCGAAGAGGGCGACGAGGCGGCCAGCGGCGACGATATCCCGGATATCGGCGATGACGACGATGTCGATATCGGCGATGACGACGACGATACCTTCCTGGAAGCCGACGAGGATGAAGACGACGACGACATGTCGGGCATCATCGGCGTGACCGGCGACGACGACGAAGTCTGATCGGTAATCCAAGTTAAAGCCCGGCAATTCAATAAAAATTGCCGGGCCATCAAATTTCGGCTTGCACTCTCCGTAAACCGGAAGTAATAAGCCGCCACTCCAGCGGGCCAGCGCTTCACCAGCGCCCCGAGGGAGTTCCCAGGACCGGCAAATACCGGACCACCCTGATGGGGCTATAGCTCAGCTGGGAGAGCGCTTGCATGGCATGCAAGAGGTCAGCGGTTCGATCCCGCTTAGCTCCACCAACCTTTCCTTGATTCAAAATTGTTGTGCATTATCAGCTGGATACAGGCCCCGCTTGCGAGTGCAAGTACCCAAGAAAGTACCCATAAAGAGTTCCCATGGCTGAGGCGCCCTGAACTGTTAACCGTGTTCAGTATACCTTATGATTCGCTTTGGGCACATAGACTGGCAACCGTCTGTTGGTCCCGAAAGCTTGAGCCAGTGCGATGACATCAGGATATGACCCACGGGCGCTAGCCAACCTGATGCTTGATGAGGCCGACAGGCTGAGCATCGGGCTGAGCAACCTTGTCCTCCAAAAGCTTCTCTATTTCGCACACGGCATCTACCTCGTTCGCACAAAGACGCCGTTGGTGTCGGGATATTTCGAAGCGTGGCAATACGGCCCCGTTCATCCCGCTGCGTACAAGGCCTTCAAGAACGCGGGGTCGGCAGCGATCACCTTTCGGGCGGCTGCCCAAGACATTCTAACAGGTAAAGCGAAAGAACTGCCGCTACCTGCCGACCCATTCGTTATAGGACTCGTTCAGCAGGTGCTGAACTCTTACGGCCAAATGTCACCTGGTCGCCTCGTGGACCTGTCGCATGCCAAGGACTCGCCCTGGTGGTACGTGGTGGACCGAGCAAGCACTGAAGTTGCGTTAGGGCTCCGGATACCGGATAATGTGATTCTAGACCGATTCCAGCACCACAAGGTGTCCATCGGGCTGAAGCCGTTATCTGGAGACCCAAGTGACGATACCCCTTTTGCCTGATACTGACCTCGCCCGCATCGCCCCGCTTCCTGCGGAGATGAAGCGCAATGCCTTGTGGCAGATGAAAACCGGCTTCTCCACCTTCTCTTACAAGCCGGTGAGAGCATGCTTTTCGGATATCTTCAATATTCAGCCCGGGATGTTTGCCGCACCTGAGACGCCATTTGAGAAAGTCAAGGATCGCCTTATGCGAGCTTGCAAGCAGGGCGACGAGTTCAGGAACAACGAGCAGATCGCCAAGGCGTTGCACGAGTACGCTAAGGATAGCGGGATTTCCGGCCGCCATCACGATTTCTTCCCGTTGGCCATGGGCATAGGCCGCAAGGTCAGCTTTTGGCTTCCCATGGTGCTCGCCATTGACGAGAAGCCCTTCGCTATCTTCATTGACCCCCGGCGGAGCAGGGGCCTCACCGAGCTGGGCCGCCGCTTCGTGTTTTCTATGATGCACGAGCGTATCCGCGCGGCTGACGCTGACTTCGCCGAGGTGAACCTAGGTATCGTCCGCTTTGTGGACAATGATGAGAACGGCCGCTCTGTCCAAACGTACAGCGATGCCGGCGTAGACCTCTATTCGCTAGACGAATTGGAAATGATGGTCGCGGAGACATACCGCATTTGGCAAGAGGTCCATGAAGAGCGGGTTGCTGAAACAAGGCGCAAAACTTCAAGCGGTGGCAAGGGCTTCATCTGAGACTCTTGAGGCATATTCCCCTCTCCAAGACGGGTGGGCCGCCTTTCTCTCGTGACGCCTAGACTCGGCGAACCTGCGGCCTCACTTCAATGCACCCTACCCGCCCAACCGGCGCGAAGCCGTGCTCACTCTGTTCTTCGAGTTGGCCAATGGTTCGCGTGTGTTCCTACTATGTTCAGCCGTTTGTTCCCAAGCCCAGTGTTTATGCTATTTTTGGTGGAGGGAATGATTCCATCAACCGATGCGAGTCAGGCAACGACGAAGGGCATGGCATGATGCAGGATGTCAAACGCGTTTTTGACGAAAAGCCTGAGTACCTTAAGTCTGAGTTCCTAGACCATATTCGCAGGGACCTCCCACACACCTGGCGGTACATCACCCACGAGAAACCTCCCACGGATGACATTGAGGTTATCCTCCAGGACTTCGTGATCCCGCGAACCGTAACAGGTCTCCACGGTTATGCTCCGTGCCCAATTTGCAGCCCGACCAAACCTAAATACGTGAAAGGTCATCTGCTCTACTCAAAGGAGTCAAAAGCTCTCTATGCGGTCGGGCATTGTTGCGGTCATGGATTCTTTGTGGAGGGCAGTCTGACGCGGGCACTCACGCGAAATACCAACGCAGAGAGGCGGCGGCGGGCCGAAGCCTTTATCGAAGCAAACTGGCGACTTCCCGCCGAACTGGTGGCCTACTGGGCGAAGCTGAAACCCTCTGTTCGCGATCTAGATAAGGTGCTTAAGGCTATTCGCGTCGGCCTGCGTATTGGGGTCTGCCGAGATATACATCGCACTGTCCGTGATGGTGGATACCTTAAAGTTCAAGAGAGAGTGGCGGCCGAGAAGAGCGCCGGAGGCGTCGAGGGGCTAAGGACTGTCGAGCGCACATTCGGCTCGGTCCCCGTCCAGGGTGCGACCATTCTACGGGGCGGAAGCCGGGGACCCATGTCCGTAGAGGCAAATCTCTCTAACCTCACGGCGGCCCTGGCGAACCTCAATTGGACCGCCGAAAACGAGGCGATCCTCTGGCTTTGCGAGCAGGTTGACAGCGATCTGTTCCGCCTTTGCGATTTTCTTGAGGAGGCCCTTGAAGGTATCGACCGGGCAATCTCCGATATCGCCAACCTGATGCTGTTCCTACAGGAAGATAACCTTCAGCTTATCAACGCCTGGTCAGTCGAAGTGCACGGGCGGAGGGGCGCGGTTTCGATCCAGAATGAGGACGGCCAGATCGTCCTTTTACGCGGCGGAAAACGCCATCGTAACTTCAGGCTCCCCGGTAGCTTGCTTAATGTTCCAGCCGATGCGCCCGCTGCTGGCAATCACCCCGCTGCGGGCGCCCTAGGCTCAAACTCCGAGGATAGCTGAAGAGTCACGCATCTGAGAGGTGACCACGTAGCAGCGGCGGCGAGGTTTCCACCCGATACCCCCTTGATGGGGCCTATTGCAAGAGAAAAGGCCCCCGTCGATGCGTATTACTTTTTTCTTTGGTTCTTTAGGAACTCGGCGAGCTCCACTTCTCGCGTCTTAGGAAAGATCCAGCCACCGAGAGAACCATTATACCTTCCTCCCATGTCTTTTAGCTCATCCTTGATGTCTTTCGTGTCACCTTTGACAAGGAAGGACTTTACTTTGCCGTCCTTTTCGTAGTCCTCCATGTAAAGCTGACCTGCTTTAGAAATGGCTTCGATTGACTTTACTCGCTCTCGCACTTCCCGCTGCGACGGCACCGGCGAATTCGAGCCGCTTATCAGCTTCTGGACGTTGATAGATAACTGGTTTAGGAGCTGTTCGCGGAAATCGGTAAGGTTGGTGTAGGAGCCCGTGAGCCCAATCTTCTGCATTCGGGCTTCGAAAGTTTTGAGCGCCTTATACTGGTCAATATCCAGTTTAGTTGGATCGATGCTGCGGGACGAAAAATACAGCATGACCGGCTTATTGTTCCTAATAAACCACTCTATCTCTTCAGCCGTTCCGCTTTCGCTTACCCCGGTGGGCGATCCTAATCGTGTCCAAAAGACCCCGATGGCCATGTCGCATGTTTCGACTACCTCGTTGATCACAGCTTGAGCCCGACTCCCCATGAGCGGCGCAGAATGCGTTTCCCACTTAACCGGAAGCAGCACAGCTCCTGATGACTCGGCATTAAGGTTGTTCCAGCGAGCAATCACGTCGGGTATCGCTTGGCGCTCTTCATCGACATCGCCTGGGCTAGCTATGAGAATTTTATAAACGGTAGCCTTAAATGCCATTCTACTCTCCAAGTCGATCTATCGCGTGAATATCAACGTGGAGGATGAAAGTCGATTCTACAAACCTGATTCCTTCTCCGGTGCGGGCCGCTGCACCCCCACGGCCGGGCTCTAAGTCCCCGGCTAATGTACGGGGTCAGATATCTGAGAGATGACCACGTAGTAGCGGCTGCGAGGCTTTCCCCCCGGTGGGGGTGGATGGGACCCAAATGCAGGCGAGATGGCGTCGGCCGCCGCCCCTGTTCTCGTTCATAAAAATCCGGTGTAGCGGCTACCCAATTCGCGGAACGCCCTATTGGAGGCCGGCATCGGATGCATCATTATGCTTTGAATAGTGGGGGCATTCTACGTGACGACTTGGCTTGATGATCTCATTGCCGTCTATAACGAGCTCGGCGGCGAAGGCTCCTATAAGGAGGTTTATCCTCTCGCCCAGCGGCGGCGACTCGCCCGAGGGGCTTCTTGGACTCCAAAGGCAGAGGCGTCGATCAGACGAACAGTCGAAGACCACGCAAAAAGTTCAAGCAATTTCAGAGGCAAGGAAGTCTTTTATAGCGTGCAAGGACACGGTCGAGGTATTTGGGGCTTGATGCCGACCTTTTTAACATCGGCGACCTCCATCGTCCAAGTCGAGGTCCGTTATCGTGAAGGTATTGAAGGCATCGCCGCTGAGGCAACGTACCTCAGGCGGCTCCGTGATCCGAGCTTGGTTGAGGCTCGAAAACTGCGCGATGATTTCACCTGCCAAGCATGCGGCTTCCGCCTTGATGTTGGCGGAGGGAGATTCATCATTGATGTCCACCACGTGCATCCGCTTGGGAAAGCCTCATCATCTGTACTAACGACAATCGATGACCTGATTTGCCTTTGTCCTACATGCCACCGGATTGCCCACACCGGGAAGCTTGAGCCCTTAGGCTTGAACGAGGTTCGCCTTATATCTCGCCCCAAAACCTTCTCCCGCAGCAAGAGCGACTCGTCTCGCTAGACCACACCCCTGTAAGCCTGCTCAGATGACGTTCAAGTGCGGGAAAAAGGTTCGAACAAATGAAGCGACATCGACCCATCTGCTGACACTGTAGATTGTTCGCTGTCATACAGAAGTGATCGGGTGTGCTCTGCCCAGAACTCGCGCCGAAGAATCCAGTGAGTAAGCCTAGCGGCCCGTTTCGCCACAACCCAGAAGCGTTAAGAATCGAGTCACTTGCAATCTGATTCGGAATGACGATGGCTACCAAGGAGTTCATTTTACAGGGCTTTACTGAGCGGACACACAAGGACGCAGTACGAGAGCTATTCGATATAGACGACATCAAGAGTGTACTGGTTAGCGTTGCCTATATGACCGAGAGCGGCGTCGAGCCGCTTGAAGACCTCTTCACAAAATACGCACCGCTGCTGACGGTGTTTGCGGGCATCCGGAACGAAGTGACTTCATATCAAGGTTTAATGAAGATCCACGGGATCGCGGGCAGCACAGTTTATGCGGTCGATACCGGCTCCCGTACGGTCGTTTTCCATCCCAAGCTCTATTTCGTAAGGGGCGCGAAAAAGGCTGGGCTGGTGATGGGCAGCGCCAACCTGACCTTGGGCGGCCTGAACAACAATATCGAAGCCGGCATGCTGTTCAAGTTCGACCTGAGCAAACCCGAAGACTTGAAGGTGGTCGAGGAAATCGAATCGGAGCTGCTCGCCATCCCCAAGGATTACGTCGAGCACGTGCTGCTGATGGACCATCCGGCGAAGATTGAAGATTTGAAGGTAAACGGCCGCGTAGCGGACGAACTGGCCGTGCCGCCTCCCCACCCGTCCACCTCCTCGGGCGGAAAGAGCGGAAGCGACCCTGTACCTCGCATCAAGCTCAAAACCACACCTATGCACCGCAGGCTACGAGCGGCACGACCTGCTAAACCACCTGTTGCACCCGTTGCTGTGCCTGTTGCCGCCGCTCCGGCACCGGTGGTTGTTGCAACTCCAACCGCAGCAGCTCCCGCAACCGGCGTCAACCTCGACCTCGTGTGGGAATCGAAGCCGCTGACCGAGCGGGACTTGAACATCCCGACCGGCACGAACACGAATAAGACGGGCTCCATTAATCTCGACAAGGGACTGTTGCCGGAAGAGGAAGACCACCGCCCCTACTTCCGCAATAAGGTGTTTGACGCGCTCAACTGGATATACCGCTCACCCACCGTCGATGAGGCTTGGGGTCAATTCCAGCTTGTCCTCAAGGGGGTCAGCCACGGGGTGTTTGATATGGTCGTGCGGCACACAAACTCCACAACATCCCCATCCTACCTCCAGAACAACGCCATGACGCGCCTCAGCTGGGGGCCCATGAGGGATTATGTTGCGGACGCGAGCTTGATCGGCCGGACGCTGGCGCTGTATCGGGACAGGGCTGACCCGACACAGTTCATCATCGAAATCGACTAAGCCTCTTCGGCCAGAGGCTCGCTTGAAGTACGGTGGCGGCGGTCACGAAGGCTCCGCCACCCCTCCAGTACACGGTGCTGGTCATCACGCGACAGCCCGAGGGCACCGAGAATGATACGGCCCTGCCGCTCAAGAACCCTGTGGGTAGAATACGTCCGGATGGACTTATCCAAATCCTGGAGGTCGATTTCAGCACTATCCGACAGCGGAATAAGCAGCTTCTCAATCTCAGACGGAATCAGCTCCAGCACGCCGCCACCGTAATGGCGACCTTCCAACTCAGCGCTCAGGGCGGTCAGTGGGTTGATGAAGGAGCCGACGAGCTTTTCAGCGACAACCTTGCTGGTACGGATGCGGTAGGCGGTATCGGTGGTATAGGCGCCAATGGTGTTGAGGATGAGCCTTGGCGTGTCATGCGAGCGCTTGAGCATGCCGATCTCGGTCGAGTAGACCGAGGGCACCGTGTACCAAGGCTTTCTTATCCGGCATTTGTAGCGGGTGTGAAGGTTTTCCGCCTCGCCCTTTGCAATATAAGTCCTTGCTGTGGCGTGCAGGGCTTCCTCCTGGTCGTTAAACCAAAGGAAATTGGTGGGATTCCCTTTAGCGGAATTCGCGCGGTGCTGTCGTTCGTCGTAAATGACGCCGGGGCAATGCTCACTCCGGCCGAACATCGGATGCGCCCATTTGCCGAGCTTGTAATCCTTTACCGTCTCGTCAGGCACGAGGAAGAACTTATTTGCGCCTGTGACGATGCCGACATCGACCTTCGCGATATCCTTGAAGCGGTAAACCTCATCAAGCTCACCCAGCTGATCGAACAGCGAACGGGTTTCGACGCCTAGAAGCGCGCGTGTCCACTTGCCCTGCACGGTCTTGCCGTTGATGGCCTTGGGAGCCTCGAAAACAGAGGTAGGGTCGAAGTCGATGAACTCGCGCCCCTTGACCGCGTATATACCGAGACCTTCGGCTCTCTCCGCCTCGTTTGCGCGCTTTTCCGCCAGCAGGATAACAGCACCCTGCAGTGTATCGGCAAACCACAGCTCTTCGGGGTCGATAATGACAAGGCGGCGGCATTCACGGCCGAGATACGACCGGAGCGACTGCGCATGGGTGACATGTATGATTTCAGCAGGCACCACCATCGCCAGACGGCCACCGGCGCGCAGCATCGACATTGAGGCGAGGATGAAGGGCACCCAAGCATTGGTATGCTTCGTGAACGGCAATTCCAGTTCACCGAAAATCTGTTCGGACCGGTGCTGGAAGATTTCGGGCAGGTACTGGTAGCGGACGAACGGAGGATTTCCTATGACGGCATCGAATTTGTCGCGGGCGTTTTTTCTGTGTTCGATGGCCCAGCCAAGGAAATCTTCGGCATGGATTTCAGCCTTAATTCCTATGTCGGAGGCGCGGGCCTTGGCTTTTCTAGCCTCATCCTCATCTAGCTCGAATGCTGTGATCTTGGCCTTCTCGAATCCTTCCACGGCAGCAAGCGCGCCAAGGAAAGCGCCGTCGCCGCAGCTCGGCTCAAGGACTCGTTTCGGAGAGATTTCCTTTACCCATCGAGCAATGAACGCAGCAAGGTCCGAGGGCGTGTAGTACCCGCCCCGAAGCTTTTGCGCGCTCTCATTTTCCATAAAATTCATTTTTCACTCGACTCGCCGTGGGAACGTGATCGCTTGCAATAGCGGCGGTTCCTTGTCCGAAACGTACAGGTGCGGCTATACGGGGATGTCTGTCGCTTCCCGTGAAGAGGTCGTTCTATAGGATTCGCGGGAGTCCGGGGTCAACCCGGCCCAGGGGATCGAGAGGAAAATAATTCGGCATGCCGCCCCCTCTGTGTGTATTTAGCGACATCACTGACCACCTTTTGCGCATGTCATTTAACGCATCTTGCCAGTGCAAGCTCGGGCCGGCAAAGGAAATGTATGCTTAAATAAGTTATATCGGAAAAAGACAGGCGGTATTTCTAGATGCTAGCAAATTGATGGCGTCACACAAAAGTTCATTCAACAATTTGGGTTCCAATAAACGCCAATCGCAAACGGTGGGAAACTCAGGTGGGGCTGGAATGGAAATTGAGCCCACAGATCGGTGTTATTGTAATGTGCCTCCATGCTCTCCTCTAGATCCCTAAACTCTATGGCAAACGCTTCGAGGGCAACGGCCGTCGCTATACTAAGATAGCCAAGCTCTCTCCTTTTGCGGCGGCTTCCTTCGGCCCATTCGATGACCTCCCTTGCGACGGCCGCAGTCACTCCAGTGGCAGGTCAGGTGCTATGACCGTGGTGAAAATATCTTTCGAGGTCCGTATCTGCGGGTCCAAGTCGCACCTCCCATTGGCTGGCTGAATGCCAAGCTCTCTCGCACAGCGGGTCTCATTGGGGCAAGCCCTTGTGAGTCTCGCTTTTGGCACCTCCAACGAGTCTCACACAAATTCAATGTTGACTTTTGATACCAATAGTCTCATACACTGCCTCACCATGACCCTAGTGAGACACCTCGGAGGGACGATGACGACTGCAATGATTGGCTACGGCCGTACGTCAACAGCAGACCAGAAGGCGGGCCTTGAAGCTCAGCTCCGTGATTTACAAGCGGCGGGGTGCAACAAAATCTTCAGAGAGGAAATCTCCTCGGTGGCAAACAGTCGGCCGGAATTGGAGCGCGCTCTGGACTACGTTCGCGAGGGAGACGTTCTGGTCGTTACCAAGCTCGACCGCCTCGCCCGCTCAGTGGCCGACCTCATGGCGATCACAGCGCGGCTACGAGACAAAGGCGTCGAGTTGCGGATACTCGCCCTCAATCTGGATACGTCAACGCCAACCGGAAAGCTCATGTTGCATCTCTTGGGGTCGATCGCTGAGTTTGAGCGGGAACTGATGCTGGAGAGGCAGAAGGAAGGAATTGCCAAGGCAAAAGCAGAAGGCAAGTACACAGGCAGGGCACCCACCGCGAGACGGCAAGCCGACAAGGTGCTCGCTTTGAAGCGCGATGGCAAAACACCCGCCCAGATACAGGCCGAGCTTGGTATAAGCCGCGCCAGCTATTTCCGCGTCGTTAAAGACGCTTCAGGTTCGAAGGCGGTTAAGGCTAGCTAGCGGGCCTCGGTGGCCACCGGCTCATTTCGCTTTCGAGGAAGATTTCCCGAGCCTGGTCAATTGTCGGAGGGGCGAATTTAATAGCCATCACCTTCAATTCTGGCATCTGTGAGATCGAGCCGGGTTCAGCCTCCACGAAAACGCGAGCGCTACAGCCCGGGAGCGCGCTCGAATAGGCAAGCATAGAGCAAACTTCGTTGGCTTGCTCAAAGTCGTGCGGACCGATGCCGGAAATGTCGAGCGTCCAGGCATCCTGCGCGATGTTTCTGCGAGAGCCGCCTATCTGCCAAGCACTACGCGGAGAGTCGCCCTTATCTGTTGGCGGAGTGAAAGTTACCTGCTCGATATCGACGTAGAAGTGGGGCGGCAATCCCTTACCGTCTAAGGATGCTGAAATAGAATCCACGTCGCCAGAAAGCTCTGAGTATACGTCGTGGTTGACTCTGCTGACCGATGCCGCCGTGCGCCGAGCCGTTTCCGTCAAGATAGGATAAACGTTCTCCGCCATCCTAGTAGCGATCTTGTCTGCAGCGGCCTTGAAGGTCTGCTCGTCGCCGATGCACTGAGACCTATCCTCCTGACTCAGCACCTCGAACTTAACGTAGTCGGCACAGGCGTGCTTTCGATCCGCCAACTCATCGGCTGAGCACGAAGCTAAAGCCAGTAAGGAAATACGGAATAGGAGCGAAGTTCCGCGGGAAATCAGCGCCGTCTCTCTCATTCGTGATCTCCCTATTGACCGGCTTGCGAGGGTGGGACCGTCTTGAAGGCCCGCGTGTCATGCGCCCAAGGGAAACACTGCGAAGGCTTGAGACCGAACCCAAAGCATGCCGAAAGCTCGCCGGTGGTAGTGTCCATACGAACAACCATCTCGCCATTCGCTGAGCCAACCATTTGATACCTGCCGACTGATCCTAACCGAGTAAGGTTGAGCACTAGGGCTAACGCCACGAACCCTCCAATGCTGCCCAGAGCGACTATCGCGAGTGGGGGTAATCCCGCACGGGGAGGTCCGGTGGTGGCGTCCTCGGCATCAACCTTCGGTGTACTAGTGGTGAGCTTATCAGACATAGGCGTTCCCCTGAGGCCTTGGCCTACGAGCGCCCTCGCAAGCATAGCCTCCATGACCCCATGATCCGGGGTTGGAATCCGAGTCTAGTCGGCCCTAAGCTTTTAGTTCGGTGGAACCTGGACATAACCAAGGCCCCCGGACCAACTTAAGGTCAAGGATGGTTCCCTTCCGGTGGGAGCCATTACCGCTAGACTCAGGGTTCCAGCCCTGGAGCGCCGCGTCTGCGCTCTGCCACTTCTTAGGATATCCCTTGGAGGTTGCCAATATCCCCCGCCGAAAGTGGTGAGGGCTATCCTCTAACCGTATCTGGTCACGCTGCCCTACTCGGATCTCCAAGGGGTGCGGCACCATGGCGGATGGGTGGGTGGCGGTTTGGGTGGGGGTGCTCTGGTGGGGGTGCTCTGGGTGGGCATGCTCTGGGTGGGGGTGCCGAGTCTAGGGGCCTGTGGGTGCGGAGGAAGAGAGGTGTGAGGCCGTGATCGAGGGGATGTCTAGACCATCGGGTGCCAGACCCTAGAGGTGTGGGGGCTTAGGGGGGTGGTATAGTCCTGTCCTCCACAGCTATGGTATGCATAGAGGTGGGTCGACATGGGTGCCTCCTATCTTGGTGTCTGTATAGGTTGAGAGATATAGTTCATAGTTAGGTGCATTGGGGTAGGTGGTGGGGTCATTGATACGAAATTGCTCCACCTGTTACATGACCGAATTCCACTCACTAAGAAATATATTTATAAAATTTCTACTTTATTTAACCTAAGCTAATGACACCGGGCACGAATTGGATTATCTCTGCGGCGCATTGGGTGCCACGAGGCATCCTGAATCTGCCAAAAGGAGAAATGAAATATCCTACCAATCACCTCTAGCCATTGAATGGGCTGTGCCAACGTACAAGCTCTTTCTCTCAGTGGCTGGGCTCAACAAATCTCCGTTTCACGCTGCACAGCATGTTTACGCTTGGCGCCTTTACGGAGTCGGCGGCGAGATGATCGCCTCGAACGACAAAGTACCCCCCGTCCTCTTTGATGGCCCTGCTAATCTTGGCCTTTACAGTGGTTATTCTGAAGCGCATGAGCACGTTCTAACAGGCTCAACCGTGGCGATGTTCGCTCCCCAGGATGAATTACACCATGTGTTCGGAGGGGGGCTGAACAGCCTAAAGCAAAGAGACTTCAGAAAACGCGACAAAAAGCCTTACGTGCATCGTGAGCAGATCAAAGCCGTCTACACGCTCGCCTGTGGAAGCGAGCTGGAGCTTTTTGCCTTCGAGGCGAGTTCAAGCGACGATAGGGAGAAACTCTGGGCGATTGGCGATGCCGCTCGGGAACGGTTGCGCGAAGCGGTCAATCGTGACGCAGATGGCTGAAGGCCTATGCAGGGGGCGTCGCAGCAATGCGGCGCTTCCTCTGGAGATCACCGAAGAGCGACGATGTGCGGTGCTCGGATGTTGCCGGAAAGTTGAGGTGTCGGAAGGGACCGGCCTTTCTTGCTACCACTGTCGGTACCACGTCCAGCACAAATCGCGGCACGGCTCCCACTGGCATCCAACCTACACGGCTTCCGAATTGTTGCCTTACCTGAAGAGTGCGGAACGCTGGATCAAGCAGCAACGAGAGGACCCTGGCTATCGGAGGACCTATTGGGAGCTGGAGCACTTTATGGCTAGCTCGGGGCACGTGGAGCCATCTACGAGGTTGCGGGGCAAATCGGCGAAGGAACGCTCTCGAATCGCCTTTGCGCGCATACGAGCGGCGGAAATCCCCACTCGGCGGCTCATAGCCATCTATCTCGGGGTCACAGCTCTCATTGAGGACGATTTCGGCAGTCATCGCACCCGTGAGTTTCGCATCGTGCAGGCCGCGAAGGCTGTCCATCGGCTCGCTAGCGGTACCCACCGAAAATGGGATGTTTGGGACCTGCAAACAGGGGGCACCCGTCCTGCCGAGCTTCACGCCTATCCTCGCTCTTCAGGGCACGTCCTGAGGAAGATGGGGGAGACGCTGGAAAACGCGTGCGACGAGCTAGCCCGTGCAGCCGTGCCCGAGATAATCGCAATGCGCACCGAGCGTTTCGGGCCGCATCCATCGCATCCGCCTATAGCCAAGGCATCCTGATCAACAACAAAGTCCTCACCGCCGTTTGATCACCTAGCGGGGGTGGGGACGCACATGTTGGAGCATATCTTGCCCCCGAAAAGAGAAGCGGACGAAAAGGCGCTGTTTCATGTCCTGCATTATGATCCGTGGTTGGCCGCTCGTGGCGATGGTTTCGTCGCCTTGGCTGACTATATTTTTGGAAAGCTTCCGCGTCCGATCATCACCGAAGGACGAAAGCCCAGAGCTGACGCGGAGGAGCGCCGTAAACTCTGCTTGAAGACGCTCGCGGCTAACCTTGTAAAGGCTGCGCTTAGTCTCTCTCAGTATGTCGGCCTGGCGGTGCCGCTTGTGAATGAGAAGCTCACCAGATACGACCGGAGAGACTTCAACGCTGATGTCTTGAGGCTGGTGATTGAGGAGGCAAGACAGGCGGGCCTCGTGACAGTCGAGAAGGCTGTCTTCAAGGAACGGCGAACAGTGGTGGCCCCTACGCCCCGTTTCCTAGGGCTCGTTCAAGAGTATGGCGTACTCAGCGCCGATCTCCATCACCTCGAAGGCCGAGAGACAGTCGAACTGTGGGCGGGAAGCAGAAGGAGCGGCCGCAAATCACCAGTCGATTATGAGGATTGCGAGGAGGCACACAAGTTGCGGTCCCAGATGGCAAGGATCAACAAAGCTCTGAACTGCGCCGACATCCGCCTCAACGGCCAGCAAACCGGCCCTATCCAGCTCGTGCGAAAATTCCGCATCGATAAGCCCCAAGATGCTCATGTGTTCGACCGTCATGGAAGACTTTATGGCGGCTTCTGGGAAGATCTTCCAAAGCATCAACGATGGCGGCTCACGATTGATGGGGAGCCCGTCGCTGACCTTGATTTCGTGTCAATGTTCATCCAACTCGCTTACCGCCGCCAGGGGGTCGCGCCGGCCAAAGGCGACTTGTACGCAATTCCAGGCTTGGAGGGGCACCGCAAGACCGTCAAATCGCTGATGGTCTCGCTGTTCTTCCGCGACAAGGTGGCGCGGCGGTTGCCCTCCGGCACCAAGGAGGCGTTGCCCGAGGGATGGAACATGGAGCGTTTTAAGGCCGCTGCAACGGCGCTCCATCCAGCGATTGCCACGCTCTTCGATACCAATGTCGGCTTTGAACTGATGGCGCTCGAAAGCGAAATCCTTGTCGGCACTCTAACCGAGCTGACCACAAGGGGCGTGCCCGCGTTGCCAATGCACGATGGTATCATGGTGGCGGTTAGTCAAAAGGAATTGGCAATCAGAGTCATGAACGATGTTAGCGCCCGGGTGGTGGGCCGACCGCTTGCAGTGGCGGAAAAGCCGCTTGAAATGCCTGCACCAAATAACTCCCCGCTATGGCGCTCTAGGGCTGCCCTATAGTGACAATGGCATTGTATTAGCCCCCATCGCCACCATCACCTCGGAGGCAGGCTGATCAGAGGGCGGCAAAAGATATGTCTCAAAGTGATCAGCTTGAGATCCCCTCCTGTTTCCTTGCAGTATTTCTTGAAGATGCAGATGAAAGATAGGCGATCTACAACACCTACGATCACACAGAGTGATCCCTTGCGTCTTTCGACAAGAGCCCTAAAGTCTGCCTTTTCGCCAATCTTAGGGCGCGGGGGGAGTGATGGGGGCTAGTATTCATAGGGCACTGCTATTGGGATTCAGCTTGCTGACATTCCTCGGAGCACCACATGCTTGCGCCTGCGATCAGCCCATTGTGCACTTAAACTGGAAGTCCTGCGCGGTGGGGCCTTTAAGCGAGACCGGCGGTGAGGCGGACTGGAGGGCAGTTCCTAAGTGGGCCAAGAGCAAAGACCTTAGGCCGTGGTTTATGGATGATCCACGCCTTCTCGCTAATCACGGTCTATGTAACGCAAAGTTCCACCGCGTTGTTCTCTGCGCCCCAGGGTGGGAGGAAAGTGATGATAGGGATGCTTGCTGGTATCTCATCTGCAGCGGCTATCGGGCTTCTCGCACCCTATGACCCACGCCGCGTTGGCTCCTCGTCACCGCCTGCAGTCAAACCTCAGTGTGCCGTCCAAGGCCTCAACCCGGATTATTAAGGCATCAAATTGCTAGACCCTGAGTTCTCCCCCGAAGAAATCCGCGAGATGTTGAAGGGTATTGGGCGCAGCCTTAGCCGACTCCAAGCTGTGAACCTCCACGACAAACTCATGCCCATGACGTATGTACCGGAGGCGGTAGCGGTCTACGAGGCTTTTGACGCGCGCGGCATCCTCCACGCGTTCGGGGTCAATCCCTCAGTGACGAACAAGTTGAAAAACCACGAGGCAAAGCTCAGAGCTCCTGTGATGATTGCAGCGCTGAGCTGGACGCACACATATCTTCGCAGCTTGGAAAAGCGCTCTGAAGGCAACGCGGCACCGCTTGAAGTTGGAAATCCAGATCTTCTGATCCGGGAGATTGCCGATACCCATCCTCCTGAGCCTATCCAGATTTGGACGGAGCAATGGATTTATGTAAGGCGCGGATCACCCGCCAAGGAGATCATCGCGGATGTCTCGGAATGGCTTGAAGAGGCGGTGCTACTGGCGAAGGCAACGAATCTAGACGAAGACCAAGCGGCACTGACCGACATCGAGCGCGCCCAGCTGATCGCCATCTTGGAGACCACTCTTGCCGTACTCAAGTCGCCCATGGTCGAACCGGGCCTCTTGAAGAAGACTGCGCGCGTTGCCCAGGAGGTTGCTCAGAAAGCTGCGAAAAAGAAGGTTGAAGAGGCCCTCGGTATCGGCCTCGATCGGGTTGCTAAAAGAATTTTGGAACTCATCGCGAGCCTAATGTAATATTGAAACGTGGGTGCTGGAGGGGCGGGGGCGATGGTTCCAAGTTTACAGGAAGCTTCTACTGGCGCTAGTTTAGCTGATTGCTGTAGGCACTTTCGACGCCTACGCTTGTGCCTGCGATCAGCCAATTGTGCTCTCCAACCCAAAATCCTGCGCGATGGTGCTCTTGAGCGCAACTGGATGGCATGCCGATTGAAGGCCAGTCCCGACGTCGACCCGAGGCAAAGACCGAAGTGCCGGTTCATGGATGATAGGCCCACAGGAATCTGTGCGCATTTCGCGAGCGCGAGTGGGTTTTCTGCAGGTTGCAAATCAATTAAGTACGAAGAAAGTATGGCAATTTCGTTTATTGCAGGCGGTTTATGGTGGCGATGGAAGTAGACGGGTTCTTATTCGGCCCAAATAATAGTGGGAAGACCTACAAATCACTCAATTACCACCGAAATGCACCCAAACCCGGGAAGAGTCGTTGGAGTGAAGGCTTTAGTCGAGACGAAGAGTACCAACTCTTTTGTGTGTGTGATGCCGAAAACTGGGCATGCGTAGACGGTAACTATTGGGGAACGCGCGATGGCATATTTGCACTTGGCACAACCCAGGAGCGTTTCTCTTTTTTTCCCTTAAATGCCAACCCTCTAGTCCCTTGGCATGGATACCCGATAAAAGGCTCTTCAAGAGACTATCGGGTCCCTGAATCAATAATTGAGTTGTGGCTCAAGGCCGGGAAGATCAACGGCATCATCGCTAAGCGGATAAGGAGCGCAAAGATATGATCACAAAACGATTATCTTTGCCTGGCAATTTCGTAGAGGCCTTTCTGTATTTCGATTTCCTATGGCTCATAAGTCCAGAAGGGGACACCTGGTCCTTCGACATGCTTAAGTTTATAAATTCAAAGTTCTCCGATGCAGGTGTAGCTCACCAATGCGCGATGGCTTTTGCACGAAACGACCAGATTTTAAATCCCTTCTCGGATTTTAATCCAGACTTCATCCCAGACGCAATCGAGGTTACACTGGACGAGGTTGAGCGTTACTCGCGCATATTTGATACCCGCCTGGATTTCCGCTCCATTCTCGACATGCGCTGCTACTATGGACGCGTTTTTGTAGCTACCGACAATAGTATCCGGCAGCTAACCGCGCTGAGCCGTTCTGATCTTGCTCACGTGGCGCTTGGTCGTCGTGCGAATGGCCAGTTGGGTGGTGAGGTTGTTCACGACGCACGATGCGTGCAGTTTCGGTGCCAATATGGAACCATAAGTGCCGCCTGCGCGTACGATGGGGGCTTCTATGCGGCTGGAGCCAGTTCACCGGACCCTTCTTGGCGACCAAAATTCAAGCAATTTGCCAACCATTCGCTCGCAACAGAATTTGTAGCTGACAGGTTAACTAATGTCCCGGAAGCGAATGACGTCGAGTTTTTCAAAACCGACTATCACCGAACTGAGCTAATCGCGGCCCCCGTCGATGAGCAGGCTCAAGGCGAAGATTCCGAACAGTATGAGATTTCAAGTGTCCAAGATTACGATGCAGAAATAAGCGATCGGACAAAAAAAGTTGTCAACGACGACAGGCTACTCGGGAAAGTATCCCGCATCTTTCTTTCAAAGAGCGCACTTTTTGCTGTCGATTCTGACCATGTAATAAGGAGCATTAAGCTTCTCGATGGGCAAAGATTTGTCCAACAGCTGACCCGATCTAGGCCCTTTCCCGC
Organism: Neorhizobium sp. LjRoot104; assembly: GCF_964253725.1. Lineage (NCBI taxonomy): Bacteria > Pseudomonadati > Pseudomonadota > Alphaproteobacteria > Hyphomicrobiales > Rhizobiaceae > Neorhizobium > Neorhizobium sp. LjRoot104. The sequence goes on along the minus strand of NZ_CAXURS020000001.1, from coordinate 4,233,620 downwards.
GGCAAGAGGGCCAATCTTGGCGATGACGTCTTCCGCAATTGGGATGGTTGCCGAACTCGACGAAGAGGTCGCTGTACTCGCAGGCGGAAGGTGGCACACGATCTTTAGCGAGGCGGTCTATTCCGTTCGTGGCTATCCGTCATCGAAATGGTACCGAAATCTTACAACTGCTGTTGGAGCAGAGAGGACAGATTTGATTTTCCTAAAGCACTAATTCAACATTGCGTCCGGCCTGCCTAGAGGTACTGGCTTCGAAATTCATACCGGCAGCTCCACCGCTTCAACGCACAGCCGCGCCTGCTCCAGCAACGGCCCTCCAGAGTACACCCCAAAGGTCATGCCCTGCCGCTTGTGCCCGACTACAACAGCTATGGTGCTTTCTGGCTGCCCTGCCTGCTCGGCTTTGGTGATGAACCACCGGCGGAAGCTGTGGAAGTTCACGAGACCCCTGCGTTTGCCCTCGCGTCGATCCTCAACGCCAACCTCGCGGCGATATGCGGTGAATTCGTTGGAGGTCTTAAAAGAGCGCTCGCGCAGGGAAGTGGATTTCTTCACGCCGGGCCACTCTGGGAAAATATCGTCTTCGGGCCCCTTGCCTTCCTTCCTCCGCTCGATGATCTCGACTAGGTCGTGGTGGATAGGGCAGAGCCGCGGCCCAGGCTCTTTCTTCTGAGGTTTGAATACGAACACTCCGTCATCTCGGCAATCTTTCACCTTGAGACACACGATAGCGTCCAAGCGGGCACCCGAGAGGGCGGCAATCCTCATGAGGTCGTCCATTTCGGGCTCAGCGGGACCATTCAGCAAAGTCTTCATTTCGTCATCGGTGAACGGACGCTCCTTCTGATCGGTGGTCTGCTGCGGTTCACGCAATCGACGTCCTTGCCAAATGTTGGACTCGACCTCGTGCCGGTTCTCTAGCCAGGTCCAGTACACCGAGAGGCGGCTTACGTATTTATTGAGTGTTACCGGGGTCAGGTTGGCGGTGAGGTCCGGAAGCTCGTCGCAGAACCGTACGGCCTCCTTCTTGGTCATAGCCTGAAGATAAGGCGGAACACCCGCTTTACTGCACCAATCCTTCAAGAATTTTATCGATCGCCTATCGTCCGCCAATGTGCGGGCCTTAACGTGCGATGCTGCCAGGAACTTTTCGTGATGAAGGTCGATTGGTGTTCTATCCCCACGTGCTACCTGGGAGAAATCCTTCGCCAGGAGTAAGCGCCCGGGGTCGAAAACTTCATGGCCGTTCTCGTCGGTTGCGATGGGGCGACCTGCAAGGGATTCCGCCTGCCAATCGATCTCCTCATCAATCTCATCTCGGAGGGCCGGATCGAAGGCACTCTTGCGCTGCTCAGCTAATCGAGCGGCCTTATGCAATGCCTGTTCGCGGCTTGTTGATTGGGCCGCCGCCAGCGATAGCGATGGGTTTTCCGCGTGCGCAATGGTGGCTTTGAGGTCAGCTATGACATCCCATTTGAGGCGGTTTGCCTCCTTTAGGCTATCGGTCCCCAGTGATCGCTTTAACTTTGTACCGAGTTTCGGGCGCAGTTTTTTCGGGACGTTGACAACAACGCGCCATTGGTTGCCATGAAGCTCCAGAAACATACGATCAGATGAGAGTGCCACAAAGCCCCCGAGTACCCAAGAAAGTACCCATATCTAGTCCCGTGGCGGACTGAATTTCAATAAGAATTTGCCGTTAAAGAGAAATTTCCAGGGCGAGGTTGTCTCCCGCTTAGCTCCACCAAACTTTTTCACTCGATAATTTACCAGGAATTTTAGGTGTTCACTCACCAAATCGCGAGTAGCTCTGACCAGTTCCGACCGGCGTTTCAGACTAAATGCGTTGTTCCAATCAAAGCTCGGTTCACGAATCGACAAAGCACATTTGGTTTGACGTGACTCGCCCTCGATGGGTAATGATGTGTGCTGCAACGTACAGGACATAACTCGCCATGAGAGAAGACGCCCCACCGGTCGGGATCGGCTTTTATTCCGCAAGTGAAGCTGCACGCTTGCTGGATGCGCCCGTGCGCAATATTCGAAGATGGCTTGGTGGATACAATTATCGCCACAAAGGGGAAACCTTCCATGTTGAGCCGCTATGGGCCCCTCAGTTGCCCAGGCACGACGATCACATTGAACTTGGTTTTCGCGATCTAATTGAACTTCGATTTGTTCAAGAATTCATCAAAGCCGGTCTCGGCTTGAAGACAATTCGCCATTGTTTAGACTACGCTAAAGAGTGTGTGAAGGATGAACGTCCCTTCTCAACGCGGCGTTTTCAAACCGATGGTAGAACAATCTTTCTGGAAAGTGCGACCGCATCGGGAGACGAGACGCTTCTCGATCTTAAGCAAAAGCAATATACAATAAAGGCGGTCATAGAACGGACCTTCAAGGACCTCGATATTGAAAACGATGCTGTGAGCCGGTGGCGCCCTTACAAGGGAAAATCGTCAATTATCATCGACCCCTCCCTAGTATTCGGCCAACCCACCACCGCTATATATAACGTGCCTACGATTGCGTTAGCCCAAGCGGTAACAGCGGAGGGGTCCGAGAAAGCCGTTTCGCAGTTATATGAAGTGCCCCTATCAGTCGTCCGTGATGCGGTAGCATTTGAGGAAATGCTGGCGGCGTGAAAGTCCTCTTTGACCACAACCTTTCACCGAGAATTGCGAGAGCTTTTCAAGCGCTGATGGGTACTGACCATGAGATTGTAGCTCTAAGAGACAAATTCGTTGCCAATATAAAGGACGTTGATCTTATATCCGAACTCAGCAGTGAAGGTGGATGGATATTTATTTCGGGCGGCCGCCGCATCACTCGCAATCGAGCCGAAAAGGCCGCTTTTCAATCTTCGAAAATCATCGGCATGTTTCTGTCCTCGGGGTTGTATAAATCCCCAATGATGAAGCAAGCAGAGCGACTTATTGTACTCTGGCCTACGATAGAAACCGTGTCAAAAAATGTTTCTGGTGGCTCAATGTTTGAGTTGCCTATGAAATCAACGAAGCTCTCTCCATTGAGATGAGCCCCGAGCCCCCCGCCAATTCTCGGACGAAGCCTCATTTCAGCAGGTTGATTGGTATCCGTGGACGGCCCGCTTGGGTCCGCCAGACCTTCCAAGACATGGAAAAGCCGGTCGTCATGGACCAATCTGCGGCTGTTCGCCTACCTCTCTATTAAACCGCTGTGCGAGTGGCCGGCCAGCCGGCTGTGGGTGCGTTTGCGAATTGCCCTCTGGCGCTCGACCTTTCGTTCCAGCTCCGGCAGGCTCGTGCAAGCCAGGTTATCGGCGGCGACCTCGTACAGATACTGCTGGCGACGCACGCCGGCCATCTGCTGGATGACCAGTGCGAAGATGCCCGCCAGAACCGCGACGATTGCCAGAACGAACATTACAGCGACCATGAGCGCCTCCTGTCATCGCGATAACGTGCCCAGACGGATAAGGTTCTGCAATTATAGTTCGACGACGTCCACATCGCATCACATCCCTTTGCTGTAGGGGACCTTTACTCAAGCCTTCCTACTGAGGGCCCGGCGGCGGCGGCGGTCGAGCCAGGCGGCGCCCTGGAGGGCTGCCAGGATGATCAACACGCCGATCACCACCCGCACCTCCGGCACTTCGTCAAAGAAGACATAGCCGGTGACGGTCACGAAGACGATCGACAGGTAACCGACGGGGGCGAGCACGCTGGCGTCGGCGATCCGATAGGCGCGCAGGAAACAATATTGCCCGAGCTGGGCAAGGAAACCGATGCCGAGCAGCGGGATCCAGTCGATGGGCAAGACCGGCTGCCAGGTGAAGACGGCGGGCACGGCGGTGATGACCGCGAGGCCGACCGTATAGAAGACCATCATGACGGTGGTGTTCTCGTCCTTCAGCGCCCTTGTCTGGATGATCGCCAGCGAACCGAAGACGACCGAGACCAGCACGACCAGAACCTCGACATCGAAGCTCGATGTGCCGGGCGCCATGACGATCAGCACACCGATGAAGGCGAGGCCGGCGCCGAGCCAGCGGATACGGCTCACCCTCTCGCCGAGCATCGCGACCGCCATCGCCATGGTGATCAGCGGCCGGGAAAAGCCGACCGCATTGACCATGGCGAGCGGCAGCATGGTGATGGCGAGAAAATTGCTGGTCAGCGCCACGGCATTGCAGGAAATGCGAAAAATGTTGCGCCACGGGTGTTTTACGCGGCGCATTTCGGCGCGGTGCCGCCAGATCAGCGGCAGGATGAACAACAGTCCGATCATCGCGCGGATGAAGACGAGCTGGAAGGCGGGATAGGTCGCGCCTTGCGCCTTGACCAGCGCCGTCATGCCGCCGGAGACCAGCGTCATGTCGAGTAGCAGCCAGCCGATGCCGGTGCGGGCGTTCGAGGTCCGTTCACTATCCGACTCGGGAACTGCCTCGGTGCTCACGCCGGCTGCACGAGGTTCGCCATCAGCCGGAAGGCACCGGGAACGAGCTTGTCGAGCTGGTGGTGCAGCACGAGGCTGGTATGGGTATGGCGACCGCGGCCGATGGCGCCGGAGATCAGCGCGCCCTTGAGCGGCTGTTCGTCGGCATCATGCATGGCCAGAAGCGGCTCGTAGGCATCGTCCCAACGGGAGACGAAATAGAGACCGCGTTCCTTGTCCCATCCCTGCCAGTCTTCCGGGCCGATGACATTCGGTCCCTTCAGCAGCGGATGGTCGGGTGCGAGCACGGTGACTTCCGCCCTCGGATCGGTGACGCGCCAGCGCAGCGACGGCGAGCCGATCTCGATGCGGCGGACAGGCGTCCCGTTCGGGTCCCAGCCATCCGTCGGACGGTGATAAAGGGTCACGAGATGACCGCCCTGTTCGACAAAACGGTGCAGGCGCTCGGTCGCAGCGGCCAGGTCCTTGCGGATTCCGAAGGCGAAGATGCCGACGACGATGGTGGTGAAGCGCGACAGATCGCCGGAGAGGGATTGCGCGTCAAGTTCGGTCACGTCGAGGCCCATGCGGGCGAGCCACAGGCCGACGCGATCGGCCCCGCCGCCGACATAACCGATCCGCGCGCCTTCCGGCAGTTTCAGATCGACCGACAGGATTTTCAGGGTAGCGGGGGCACGAAAACTGGTGCGGCCGATATGCCGGTAGGCGATCGGCGTGACCTGGAAGGCCGGATGGCCGTCGACCTGCGGTTCGACCTCGACGAGGCCGGGCCTCGCCGCATCGGTCGGGGAGGCGATCCAGCCGCCATCGGTCTTTTTCATCACCCAGCCGGCGGGCGTCTTGAACGAGACGGGCGCGTTGACGCCGGAGATATCGGCTTTGATCGTCCATTCCGTCTGTTTGGTACCGAGCGGGACGACCAGTGCATCCGGCAGCAGGGTCAGCGACTGGGCGGGCGTGACCGCGAAGGGCTCTTCGAGGTCGAAAGCGGCGGTGGCGATCCGCCCGCCGATCTCGGCCGAAACCTCCACATGCGCATGGCCATTGCCGCCGAGCGCCGACCAGGCAGGCAGGTAGAGGCTCGAGAGCGGCGCGTCCGCCGCCGCGGTCAACGAGAGCACCCCGTCACCGGCAAGCGACTGGACGGAAGGCGAGACACCCGCCGGCAGGACGGAGCGGACACCCACCCAATGGTCCGGCGCGCCTTCACCGAGTTCCACGGTGAGCGTGGCGGCACCACCGGGAGAGATGACGGAGGGATCGGCATGGGCGCGTTCGAAGATCGCAGCCGCCTCGATGATCGCGGCATCGATTTCCCGCTGCTTGCGGGCGATACGATGACCGTGCAGTTCCTGGAAGTGCCCGGTCGCGGTGGCCGCCACGGTATCCAGCCAGCCGGCGGCTTCGGTGAGCGCGCCGAGGATCGCATCGCGATCCGGAAAGGCCGCGACCGCCAGGGAAATGGCGGCGTCGGCTGAACGCAGGGCTTCCGCGACATTGACGGTCAGATCAGGGATATCGGCAAGCAGCGCAAGCGATGCGGGCAGATTCTCCAGAACGGATCGCTCGGCATGCGAGCCCGCGGCGGAAAGCTTCAGATGCAGTTCCCAGGCCCTCTCGGGCCGCCTCGGCCAGTGGCCCATGCCCTGGGAGGCGTGGTAATAACGCGACCACTCGCCGATCCGGTCATAGTCCGCGCCGGTGGCCGGGTCGCGGCCCTCGGCGAGAACCGTCACCGTCGTATCCGGCGGCGGCACCTCGTCGTCATAGGTATCGCCGCCGCCGGACCAGGCCGGCAGGTAATATTTGGCGACCTTCCAGGGCTTCAGGCCTTCGGTGAAGTGTTCAGAATATGCATTGGGGTCGGCGGCAAGCATGATCGCCGTCTCGGCGGCCCGGGTCATGGCGCGGTGGTGGCCGTGCTGGCCGGGCACGTCGAGGAAGGTGGGGATGACGATATCCGGGCGTTCCATGCGGTAGGCGCGCACAAGACGTTCGACGATGCGGGCCTCGCCCCAGCGGGTGAAGGTCGCGTCGCCATCCTTGGAGAAGCCGAAATCGTGGACCGCGTCGGTCGGACCGTGACCAAGCCAGGAGACGTCGCTGTCGATCGCGCGGGCCGCCTCTTCCAGTTCGCGGGAGCGGATAACGCCAAGCGGCCCGAGGCGTTCGGGACCGAGCGCATTCTGGCCGCCTTCGCCGCGCGTCGAGCAGGCGATGATGACCCGCATGCCGAGGCCGAGGCGGAACCAGGCAAGCATGCCGTTCTGCTCGTCGTCCGGGTGGGCGCCGGTATTCATCATGGTGACCATCGACTTCAATCGCGAAAGCTTGCGATGGAGCCTAACGAGCGAGGGGTCGGCCATCTGCCGTTCGATGCGTTCGCGGGCGGTCAGCATGAAAGGTCCTCCAATATGTCAGGCGGAAATATCGGCGAGCGCCGCAAGCGAGGTTTCGAGCTTGGGCGTCACCATGTCGAAAAGCGGAAGGGCGGCAGCGCCGAGTGCCGCGGTCAATTGCCCGGTCTGGCCGCGCAGCACGCGGGGCAGGTCGCGCTGCCTGCGGCTGGCGACCGAGGTCGGCAGGTTGCCCATGCGCGCGACGATGTCTTCGATGATCGCATCCGGCAGCGCTCCGCCGAGGATGACGGTCTGCGGATCGAGGATGTTTTCGAGCATGGCGACCATCGGGCCGAGATAGGTCGCCGCCTCGTCGATCCATTCCTCGACGACCGGATGACGGTCGGCATGGAGCTTTTCGAGATCGGAAAACTCGCTGTTGGAAATACCGACGCAGCTCAGTTTTTCCTTCAGCACATAGGCGGAAACATAACCTTCCAGGCAGCCGAGCTGGCCGCAGGAGGGGCAGGGCCTGCCCTTCGGCACGACGGTGACATGGCCGATCTCGCCGGCATTGCCGAAGGCGCCGCGATAAGGCGCGCCGTCCTGGATGATGCCGAGGCCGATGCCGACGCCGAAATAGATCATGCAGAAATTGGAGATCGCCAGGCCCGCGCCGAACAGCCGCTCACCGACGGCGGCCGCCGTCGCGTCGTTCTCGACGATCACCGCATGACCGCAGGCTTCGCTGAGCGCCTGGGCGGCGTCGAGGCCAGCCCAGCCCGGCAGCGTCGTCGGGCCGACCGAGGTCATGCCGTCGATCTCGAACGGGCCGGGCATGACGACGCCGGTGCCGAGAAGCCTGGTGCCGGCCAGTTCCGTGACCGCTGTCAGCTCCGCCGCGAAGGCCGACAGGATATGCCCGGGCGTGGTATCTTTCAGCGGCGTGATGCGCTTTGCCCTCAAGCCGCCGGAGAGATCGAGCGCCACCGTCACCATGTGGTCGGCGGCGATTTCGACGCCGATGGTGGCGCCGCCTTGCGGGTTGACCGCGAACTGGATGGGCGGCTGGCCGCGGCCGGATTTCAGCCGGCCCATTTCCATCAGCAGCCCCTCGCCCGCCAGTTCATCGACGATATTGGCGACGGCCTGGGGCGTCAGGTGGGTGAGCTTGGCAATATGGGCGCGGCCGAGCGTGCCATGACGGCGCACCACATCCAGTACGACGCGGCGATTGTGCTCGCGGCTCCGTTCAGGGTTCTTGCCGATGGCCACCGGGTGTGTGCCGATCGTGTGTATGGTCATTTCGCCACCTTCGGTTGGCGGAATTCATAACGCCGGGGAACCGTTTCCCGCAATAGAATAATTCAAGTAAATTATCTTATTGACAAACCGCGGCACTCAGGAAAGCGTAAGGAAGGCTGCGGCGGAGGGTGCCGCAGCACGTCTAAGGGAGGATCGCCTCCCGAAACCAATAAGCGCATCGGGCTGCAGGTCGCGTCCGAATGCAGGGAACAATCAGACCCCAAGACCGGAGCACCCGGCGGGGCAAAAGGAGGCTCACATGCGCAAGGCAACTTTGTTCGCCGGTCTCGTCGCCGGTTTCAGCACGTTCGCATTCAATGCCGCGCAGGCGGTGGAAATCGAGTACTGGCAGTATGTCTTCGACACGCGCGTGAAGGCGATGGACCAGCTCATCGGTGAATTCCAGAAGGCCAATCCGGGCATCACGGTCAAGCAGGTCACCTTCCCCTATGCCGATTACCAGACGCGCGTGATCGCCGCCAACATGGCCGGCAATGGTCCCGACGTCATGCAGCTGTTCTACGGCTGGCTCGACAAGTTCGTCGCCGGCGGCCTTCTCGCGCCGCTGCCGAAGGATGCCTTCCCGCATGCCAAGATCGAGAGCGACTTCTTCCCGATCGTCAAGGCGATGAAACGCGGTGACGATTATTACGGCCTGCCGACCGCCGTGCGCTCGCTCGCCCTGTTCTACAACAAGAAGCTCTTCACCGAAGCCGGCCTCGACCCGAACAACCCGCCGAAGACGCTCGACGAATACGTCGCCGCCGCCCAGAAGATCGCCAAGCGCGACGCTTCCGGCAACCTCCTCGTCGAGGGCTCGACGCTCGACATGGGCGGCCAGGACCACCAGTGGTGGCGTGAGGTGCTGATCCGCCAGTTCGGCGGCGTGCCCTATACGGACAACGACCAGAAGGTTGCCTATAACAGCGAAGCCGGCATCAAGGCGCTGAAATTCTACACCAGCCTGCAGCTCGAGAAGAAGATCGGCGCGGCCGGCTTCATGGACGAAGGCCAGGCTGCCTTCCGCGGCGGCAAAGCCGGCATGACCATCGACGGCACCTTCCGCCTCGGCGCCTTCAAGAGCATCAAGGACTTCGAATGGGGCGTGACCGAACTGCCGGCCAATGCGCAGGGCGTGCGGTCCAACTATGCCAGCTATTTCGCCAACGGCATCAGCGCCAAGGCGAAGGGCGAGGAGCTCGAAGCCTCCAAGAAGTTCCTGGCCTATATCACCTCGCCTGCCGCCATGGACATCTGGCTGAAGACCGTCGGCGAGCTGCCGGCGCTCCGCTCCGCAGCGCTGACCGAGACCAACCTCAAGGACCCGATCTACGCACCGTTCCTGAAGGGCCTGGAATACGCTCACACCACGCTGTTCATGGATGAGCAGGCCCAGCGCCAGAACGCCATCGACATGGCAAACCGCGTGCTGCTGCAGGGCCAGTCCGTCGAGGACTCGATCAAACAGGCGGCTGCAGCCGAGCAGGAAATCATCGACGCGGCCAAGCCGTAAGACACGGAGCCGGTCATGGCAGCGATTGAACAGCAGGGGGCGGCGTCCGGCCGCCCCGGCGGATCCCCAGAGACATCCTTTGGCGACCGCTTTTCCATGCGGACGCGGCGCCTCGTCTGGGTCTGGAGTTTCCTTGCCCTGCCGATCCTCTTCTACGCGATCATCCGCTTCTATCCGACGTTCCAGGCCTTCTACCTGTCGTTCACCAACTGGGACCTGCTGCGGCCGGCGAAACTGATCGGGTTCGCCAACTACATCAAGCTCTTCAAGGACCCGCAGTTCTGGAAGGTGTTCAAGAACACGTTCACCTACCTGATCGTCGGCACGCCGATCAGCCTCGTTCTCGCCTTCACGATCGCCTTCTTCCTCGATCGCGTCCGCTTCATGCACAGTTTCATCCGGGCGCTGTATTTCCTGCCGTTCCTGACCACGGCCGCGGCCATGGCCTGGGTCTGGCGCTGGTTCTACCAGCCGCCGCCGATCGGCATCATCAACGATGTGTTCGGCATGCTCGGCATTCCGCAGCAGCCGTTCATCCGCTCCACCGACCAGGCGCTGTTCTCGATCATGGTGACGGCGATCTGGGCGGGCCTCGGCTTCCAGATCATCATCTTCATGGCCGGCCTGCGCGCCATTCCGGGCACGTTCTACGAGGCGGCACGGATCGACGGACTTGGCGAATGGGCGATCCTGCGCAAGATCACCCTGCCGCTCCTGAAACCGACTACCGTCTTTCTCGTGGTGTTCTCGTCGATCGGTTTCCTGCGCATTTTCGACCAGGTCTACAACATGACCACCAACGATCCCGGCGGACCGCTCGGATCGACCAAGCCGCTGGTTCTGATGATCTACCAGACCGCCTTCAACTCCTATGCGATGGGTTATGCCGCAGCGCAGACCGTGGTGCTGTTCACCATCCTGCTGATCGTTTCGCTGCTGCAGCTCTGGATCCTGAGGGAAAAAAAATGAGCGAAGCCACTCGCCTCAGCCATGGCAAGGTCCGGCCCGGCCTGATCGTCACCTGGACGGTGCTGTTCATCGGTGGCCTGATCATGGTCTCGCCGCTTGCCTTCATGTTCTCGACCTCGCTGAAGACGGCCGACCAGATCTACGACCTGCGCCTCATTCCCGCAGCGCCGACGCTTGCGAACTATATTTCGGTGCTCGCCGACGGGCGGTTCCTGCGCTGGTTCTTCAATTCGACGCTGATCGCGGTCGTCGTCACCGTTTCGAACTGCTTCTTCGACAGCCTTGTCGGCTATACGCTTGCCAAATTCGAGTTCCGCGGCCGCTATTTCATCTTCCTCGCGATCCTCTCGACGCTGATGATCCCGACCGAGATGCTGGTGATCCCGTGGTACCTGATGTCGAGCCAGCTTGGCTGGCTGGACAGCTACTGGGGCATCATGTTCCCCGGCATGATGACCGCCTTCGGCACCTTCCTGATGAAGCAGTTCTTCGAGACCGTGCCGAACGATTTTATCGAGGCTGCGCGCGTCGACGGGCTCAACGAATTCCAGATCTGGTGGAAAGTGGCCCTGCCGCTGGTGACGCCGGCGCTTTCGGCGCTCGCGATCTTCACCTTCCTCGGCAACTGGACGGCGTTCTTCTGGCCGCTGATCGTCACCACCAGCAAGGAACTCTATACGCTGCCGGTCGGGCTTTCGAGCTTCGCGGTCGAGCAGTCCATCCAGTGGGAAATGATCATGACAGGGGCGGCGATCGCCACCCTTCCCACGCTTCTCGTCTTCCTCGTCCTGCAGCGCTACATCGTCCGCGGTGTGATGCTGGCAGGCCTGAAAGGATAAAACCATGGCGGACATCAACCCGCGCCTTTCCGACACCAGCAAGTTCCCCGATCCGGTCTACAAGGAAACCGTGCTCAGGCCGCTCTTCGACGGCGCCAAGAGCCATCATGTGGACGGTTTTCGCCGGATCGACCGGGCGCATCTCGTGATGCTGGTCGAAACGGGCATCCTCGACAAAGAGCTGGCGGCCAAGATTGCCAACTCGCTTGTAGCGATCGACACGGAAATCGACCCGTCGAAACTCGTCTATACCGGCGAGGTGGAGGACTTCTTCTTCCTGATCGAGAAGGAGCTGAAGGCCCGTATCGGCGTCGATATCGCCGGGCGCCTGCATACCGCCCGGTCGCGCAACGACATCGACCACACGCTGTTCAAGCTCGGCCTCAAGGACAAGATCGACGCGCTGATGGGCAAGGCCCGTAAGCTGCTCTCCGCGATGATCGATGCCGCCGAGCGCGAGAAGGCGACGCTGATCGTTGCCTATACGCATGGCCAGCCGGCCCAACCGACGACGTTCGGACACTATCTCGCAGCCGCGATCGAAGTGCTGGTCCGCGATATCGAGCGTTTCGCGGAAGCCCGGAAAATCGTCGACCTGTCGCCGATGGGCGCTGCCGCGATCACCACGTCCGGCTTCCCGATCGACCGCGCCCGTGTTGCCGAACTGCTCGGCTTTTCGGCGCCGCTCAGGAATTCCTATTCCTGCATTGCCGCCGTCGATTATACGACCTCGACCTATTCGGCGATCGAGCTGATGTTCCTGCATCTCGGCCGCTTGATCCAGGATTTTCAGTTCTGGACGAGCTTCGAGGTCGGCCAGATCTACGTGCCGAACGCGCTGGTGCAGATCTCCTCGATCATGCCGCAGAAGCGCAATCCGGTGCCGATCGAGCATCTGCGCCACCTCGCCAGCCAGACGATGGGCCGGGCCCGCACCGTGCTCGACGTGATGCACAACACGCCGTTTACCGACATGAACGACAGCGAGGGCGAAACGCAGGGCATGGGCTACGAGGCCTTCGCCTCCGCCTCCCGCGTGCTCGACCTGCTCGCCGCGCTGATCAGCCAGATCAGCATCGATCCGGAACGGGTGGACCAGAATATCCGCCGGTCCTGCATCACCATTACTGAGCTCGCCGACTCGCTGGTGCGCATCGAAGGGCTTTCGTTCCGCGAGGCGCATGAGATCGCCGCAGCGACGGCCAAGAGCGTCGTCGCTTCAAAGGGCGACCTGCCCAATGACGGCTACGAGCCCTTCCTCAAGGCCTTCGAACATTCGGCCGGCCGCAAGCCGTCCGTCGATCTCCAGAAGTTCAGGCAAATCGTCTCGCCCGAACATTTCGTTTCCGTGCGCGCCCGGTTCGGTGGCCCGGCACCTGAGCCGATGCAGGCTGCCATATCAGCCTATCGCGACAAGCTCGCAGCCTTCGACGCCGAAGCGAAAAAGGCTGCCGATCACAAGGCGAAGGCCGCCGCCGAACTGAACCAGAAATTCACCGCCCTGACGGGAGCCCGCTGATGGCGACGATCGAACTGACAAAATTGGTGAAGCGCTACGGCAAGGTCGAGGCGGTCAAGGGTATCGACCTCCAGATTGCCGACGGCGAATTCGTCGTCTTCGTCGGCCCGTCCGGCTGCGGCAAGTCGACGACGCTCAGGATGATTGCGGGACTTGAGGAAATCTCCGGCGGGACGCTGAAGATCGGCTCGGAAGTGGTCAACGAACGCGAGCCGAAGCAGCGCAACATCGCCATGGTGTTCCAGAACTATGCGATCTATCCGCATATGACGGTGCGCCAGAATATCGGTTTCGGCCTTTACACGTCGAAGCTCGACAAGGCCGAGAAGGACAAGCGGATCGAGGCGGCCGGCAAGATCCTCGGCCTCGAAGCGCTGCTCGACCGCCGGCCCGCCGCCCTTTCCGGCGGCCAGCGCCAGCGCGTCGCGATCGGCCGGGCCATGGTGCGCGACCCCTCCGCCTTCCTGTTCGACGAGCCGCTGTCCAACCTCGACGCCCAGCTTCGCGCCCAGATGCGCATCGAGATCAAGCGGCTGCACCAGCGGCTGAAGACCACCACCGTGTATGTCACCCACGACCAGATCGAGGCCATGACCATGGCCGACCGGATCGTGGTGATGAAGGATGGCGTAATCCTGCAGGTCGGCACGCCTTCGGAACTTTACGATGCCCCGGTCGATGTGTTCACCGCCCGCTTCATCGGCAGCCCGTCGATGAACCTCGTGCGCGGCCGTCGGACGGTTTCGGGCGTCGAAATGGCGCCGGCCGGCGATATCCTGATCGGCGTGCGCCCGCATGACCTGATCGCGCACGCGACGGTCTCCGGCAGCGGCGGTTTCACGGTGACCGGAACGGTCTCCGCCGTGGAACCCCTGGGACCGGAAACGCTGGTGCACCTGGATGTGGCCGACACCCCAATCATCGCGACCGTGCGCGAAAAATTCGTGCCGGCGGTCGGAAGTACGCTTACCTGCGAAGCCGCCCCCGGCGACCTCTACCTCTTCGATGCCAGCACAGAGAGATTTCTGGGCCGTTCATGATGACGCATGCAGAGACCAGATCCGCGGTGCTCAGCATCGGACGGATCTATTGCGACCTGATCTTCACGGGTCTCGACCACCTGCCGGTGCTCGGGCGCGAGATCTATGCCAGCGGCATGGAGATCGCGGCCGGCGGCGGCGGCTTCATCGCGGCTGCCCATCTTGCGCATGCCGGCCGCAAGGTGGCGCTGGCCGCCCGGCTCGGCATGGATTCTCTGTCGGCGGGCGTCGAGGAGCAGATCCGGGAGAGCGGCGTCGACCTGCGTTTCATCGAACATGCGCAGGATGCCGGCCCGCAGGTGACGGTCGCGGCCGTGGTCGGCCAGGACCGCGCCTTCCTCACCCGCCGCGCCGGGCCTGCCCTGCCTGCGACGCTCGACGCGGCTCTCGACTGGGACGAAGCGCGCCACCTGCACATCGCCGAATATGCGACACTGCACGAAATCCCGGATCTCGTTTCCCGCGCCAAGGAAAAGGGGCTAACCGTGTCGCTCGATCCGAGCTGGGATGCGACTTTGATCTATGACCGCGGCCTGCTGCAGGCCTGCGAAGGCGTCGATCTGTTCCTGCCCAATCTCGAAGAAGCGGAAGCGATCACCGGCTCGGCCGATCCGGAAGTTGCGATCCGCAAACTATCGCTCGCCTTTCCGCTCGTCCTCTTGAAGGGTGGTGCTGAAGGCGCCTGGCTGATGTCGAACGGCCGGATGCTGCATGCGCCGGCGGAAACCGTGCCGGTGATCGATACGACCGGCGCCGGCGACGCCTGCAATGCCGGCTTCATCGATGCCTGGCTGGACGGGGCGTCCGAAGAGGCCTGCCTGAAGGCGGGCATTCGTTTCGGCAGCCGGGCCGTGCAGGCGGCCGGCGGCGCGAAGCTGCTGGCGAGCAACGATTAAAGCTATTCCAGGGGAAGCGCAGCGGTTTCCCTGGAATGCGAATGAAAAGCCCTCAGACGATGGCGCGGTCGTTGGCCTCGAAGCGGTGCAGGCTCGCCCTGTCCGGCGTCGCGAACACCACGTCATCGGGCGCATAGGCGTGTTCGCCGAACAGGCGCACGGTCAGAAGGCCGGTCGCCTCGGTTTCCAGATAGACGATCGTGTCGGCGCCGAGATGTTCGACATGGATGACCTTGCCCTTCCAGTCGCCGCTTTCGCGCGACAGGGCAATATGTTCGGGGCGGACGCCGATCGTCTTGGCGCCCGACTGGCCGAGCTTTTCGGCCGGGATGAAATTCATCTGCGGCGAGCCGATGAAACCGGCGACGAAGACGTTTGCCGGCTTGTTATAAAGTTCCATCGGCGAGCCGATCTGCTCGATCGCGCCGGCATTCAGCACGACGATCTTGTCGGCAAGCGTCATCGCCTCGACCTGGTCGTGGGTGACGTAGATCATCGTCGCCTTCAGCCGCCGGTGCAGGCCGGCGATCTCCAGGCGGGTCTGGACGCGCAGGGCCGCGTCGAGGTTCGACAGCGGTTCGTCGAAAAGGAAGAGTTTCGGCTCGCGCACGATGGCGCGACCGATCGCGACGCGCTGGCGCTGGCCGCCGGAAAGCTCGGCCGGGCGGCGGGCGAGATAGGGATCGAGCGACAGCATGCTCGAGGCCTTCGTCACACGGGTATCGATTTCCGCCTTTTCGGTGCCCGCCTGCTTCAGGCCAAGACCCATATTGTCCTTGACCGTCAGGTGCGGATAAAGCGCGTAGGACTGGAAGACCATGGCGATGCCGCGCTTGGCGGGCGGGGTCGTCGCCATTTCCTGGCCGTCGATGCGGATCGAGCCGGACGTTGCGTCCTCAAGGCCGGCGATGACGCGCAGCAGCGTGGACTTGCCGCAGCCGGACGGGCCGACGAAGATCACGAACTCGCCGTCCTTGACCTCCAGGTCGATGCCTTTCAGCACTTCATTGTTGCCGAAGGCCTTGCGGATGGATTTCAGTTGAAGCGAACCCAAGGGCGTTTTCCTTACAAACCGGGCTGTCAGAGGCGGACGGGCGCGCCGGTGCGCACGCTTTCGTCCGCCGCGAGGCAGATGCGCAGCGACTGGACGGCGTCGTCCATGTGCCGGGTGAGATCGATATTCTCGCGGATCGCCTTCAGCACATAGGCCTGTTCGAGATCGCAGAGCTTCTGGTGATCCGGCTCGCCGGTCATGGCGAGATCCTCGTCGCGCCGCACGAACCGGCCGTCCGGGCCGGTCTCGGCGGAATGGACGCGGATGACCGAGGTCTTGGTATGCGTGTCGATATCGTCGGATTTCGCCTTGGCGTCCACCAGGATCGAGACCGAGCCTTTGGGCGACATCACGTCCTTCACGAAGAAGGCCATTTCCGACATCATCGGCCCCCAGCCGGCCTCGTACCAGCCGACCGAGCCGTCCTCGAACAGGACCTGCATATGGCCGTAGTTGTACATGTCCGGCGCCACTTCGTCGGTCATCCTGAGGCCCATGCCGCGGACTTCTACGGCTTTCGCATCGGTGATCTGGCACCAGACATCGACGTAGTGCACGCCGCAATCGACGATCGGCGAGGTGGTCTGCATCAGCGCCTTGTGCACATCCCATTTGGCGCCGGAGGACTGCTGGTTGAGGTTCATGCGGAAAACGTAGGGCGGGCCGAGCTTGCGGGCCTCCTCGATCAGCCGCATCCAGGACGGGTGGTGGCGGAGGATGTAACCGATCACCAGCTTGCGGCCGTGTTTCTTCGCCGCCGCGACGACGCGCTCGGCATCGGCGACCGTGGTCGCCAGCGGCTTTTCAACGAAGACGTCGCAGCCGGCCTCGAAGGCCATCACCGCATAGTCAGCATGGGTATCGGAATAGGTGTTGATCGAGCAGAGGTCCGGCTTCGTCTCGTTCAGCGCCTGCTCGAAATCGGTGAAGAGCGGGTAGGCTTCGAGCCCGGCCGGCAGGTCGCGCAACGAGCGGTTGACGAGGCCGGCGATCTCGAAACCCGGGTTGTCGTGATAGGCGAGCGCATGGCTCCTGCCCATGTTGCCGAGGCCGGCGACGAGGACGCGGATGGGGCGGGTGGACGATGTCACTTGACGGCTCCGGATGTGATGCCGCGGATCAGTTGCCGCGAGAAGATGACGTAGAGAACCATGACCGGCAGGATCGCCAGCGACAGGGCCGAGAGCACCGCGTTCCAGTTGGTGACGAACTGGCCGATGAACATCTGGGCGCCCAGGGTCACGGTCTTGGTCCCCTCGCCCGGGGCGAGGATCAGCGGGAACCAGAGGTCGTTCCAGATCGGGATCATGGTGAAGACCGCGACCGTCGCCATGGCGGGGCGCACCAGCGGCAGGACGAGGCGGAAGAAGATCGCATATTCCGACAGCCCGTCGATGCGGCCGGCGCTCTTCAGGTCGTCGGAGACGGTGCGCATGAATTCCGAGAGGATGAAGATCGCCAGCGGCAGGCCTTGGGCGGTATAGACCAGGATCAGCGACGTCAGCGTGTTGACGAGGCCGGCGGCGACCATGCCCTGCAGGATCGCCACGGTGCCCAATCGGATCGGGATCATGATGCCGAGCGCGAGATAAAGGCCCATCAGCGTATTGCCGCGGAAACGGTATTCGGAGAGCGCGAAGGCGGCCATGGCGCCGAACAGCAGGACGAGCGCGATCGAAGCGACTGTCACGATCAGGCTGTTCTGGAAATAACCGACGAAATTGCCCTGGCTCACTACGGTCTGGTACCCGATCAGGCTGAAGGTCGAGGGGGTCGGCAGGGCCATCGGCTGGCTGAAGATCGCGCTGCGGCTCTTGAACGAGTTGACCAGCGTCAGGAAAACCGGAAACAGCGCCACCAGCGTATAGGCGATCAGCGCCAGGTGGATGAAGGCGGCACGGACGGGGGCGGAGCGGGCTTTCGACATGTCTTTCGCTCCTCTCAGAACTGGTAGCGGCGCATGCGCCGCTGGATGACGAAAAGATAAAGCGCGACGCCGGCGAGGATGATCAGGAACATCACCGCGGCGATGGTGGCACCCATGGACCGGTCGCCCATCTGGTTCTGGAACCCGAAGAAGGTGCGGTAGAGCAACGTGCCGAGAATGTCGGTCGAGCCGTTCGGGCCGGCCAGCGCCCCCTGCACCGTGTAGATCAGGTCGAAAGCATTAAAATTGCCGACGAAGGTGAGCACCGAAACGATGCCGATCGAGGGCAGGATGAGCGGCAGCTTGATCTTCCAGAACTGGCTCCAGCCGGTAATGCCGTCGCATTCGGCGGCTTCCAGCACTTCGTCCGGGATGTTGAGGAGCGCCGCATAGATCAGCATCATCGGGATGCCGACATATTGCCAGACGGAGATCAGCGATACGGCGATCAGCGCGGTCTCGGCCTTGCCGAGCCAGGGCGCGAAGGCCCATTTCAGGCCGACCAGATCCATCAGGCTCGGGGCGATGCCCCAGATCGGCGACAGGATGAGCTTCCAGATGAAGCCGACGATGACGAAGGAGAGCAGCGTCGGCACGAAGATCGCCGAGCGGTAGAAGGCGGCGAACCGCAGGCCCGGCAGCGACAGCATCGCGGCGATCGCAATGCCGACCGGGTTCTGCACCAGCATATGGATGATGAAGAAAACGACGTTGTTGCGCAGCGCATTCCAGAAATCGGCGGAAAGCCGCGGATCGCCGAACAGCGTCTTGAAATTGTTGAGGCCGACGAAGGCGAGCTGGCCCTCGACGATGTTGAACAACGACAGCCTGAGCGTCTCGATCAGCGGCAGGATCATCACCGCCGTATAGACGAGGAAGGCCGGCGCCAGGAAAACGGCGATATGCCAGCGGGTCGGGCGTTTCACCGGAACCGTTTCGATATCGGCAATTTCGGTATCGCTCATGGGTCTGGGTTCCGGTGGTTTGCTTTTAGCTGAGTGTGCGAATCGCCCCTCATCCGCCTGCCGGCACCTTCTCCCCGTCCTAACGGGGAGAAGGGAAATGCCGCGCCGTTTCCGTGCTTCAAAGGCATCGTGGGGCAAGTCCCCTCTCCCCGCAAGCGGGGAGAGGGTTAGGGTGAGGGGCAGTCTTCGATCGCCAGAGACGGAGGCTTACTTCGCCGGCTTATACCAGCTGTCGAGGCCCTTCTGGGTCTCGGCGGCGGCCTGTTCCGGGGTTTGCGTGCCGTTGATGACGTTGGCCGAGACGCGCCACATTTCGAGGTCGAGGTTCGGCTGGCCGCGGCCGACGATGGCCGCACTTGGGCGGATCGTCGGCTTGCAGTTCTGGCGCCAGGAGACAAATTCCTGGGCGAGCGTGTCGGTCATCTTCACCGGCGTCGAGTTCAGGCTGAAGAAGCCCGGTGCGGCGTTGGCATAGAGATCGGCGAATTCCGGCGAAGCGACCCAGGAGAGGAATTTCTTGGCGGCTTCGAGGTTCTTGCCCTTGGCGTTGAGGCCGATGCCGATGTCGTTATGGTCGGAAATGTAGCAGGTATCGCCGGCCTTCTTGACCGGCGGCGGGAAGGCGCCCATTTCGAAATCGGCCTGCGCCTTGAACGGAGCGATTTCCCAGGAGCCGGCCGGGTAGATGGCGGCGCGGCCGAGCGTAAAGAGGTTCTGGCTGTCCGGATAGGTCTGGGCTTCGAAACCGTCGCCGAGATAGGGCTTCCACTTGGCGAGCGTCTTGTAGGGCTCGACCCAGGCGGCGTCGGTCAGCTTTTCCTTGCCCGCGATCAGCGCCTTGCGGCCGTCCTCGCCCTTCCAGTAGTTCGGGCCGATATTGTAATAGCCCATGGTCGCCGCTTCCCACTGGTCCTTGGTACCCATGGCGAGCGGGATGTACTTGCCGTCCTTCTTGAATTTTTCGAGGACCGCGAAGAACTCGTCCTCGGTCTTCGGGACCTGGACGCCGACATCGGCGAAGGCCTTCTTGTTGTAGATGAAGCCGTGGATGACCGAGGCCATCGGCACGCAGAACGTGGTCTTGCCGTCGTCGGTGCTCCAGGCGGACTTGCCGACGTCGGAGAAGTTGGAAATGCCGGGCAGGTCGTTCAGCGAGGCGAGCTGGCCCTTCTGGAACATGGCGAGCGACAGGTCGAACGGGCGGCAGGTGATGAGATCGCCGGCGGTGCCGGCTTCGAGCTTGGCGTTGACGGCGGAATTGTATTCCGTCGGCGCCATCGGCGCGAAGGTCACCTTGATGCCCGGGTTCTTGGCTTCGAAGGCCGGGATGATCTTCTGCTGCCAGATCGGCAGGTCGTCATTGCGCCAGCTCTCGATGGTGAGCGTCGCGGTCTGTGCCGACGCTCCGGTAGCGACGAAGCCCGCCGGTGCGAGTATGGTGGTGGCAAAAAGAATGCTTTTCAATATGCGTGTCATGATGTTCTCCCTTTTATATGCGCCTTTCAGGCGCGCTTCATGGAACTCTTGGACGCCTGCAAATCGGCAAGTGCGGCGCGCAGCACATCTTGCGAACGGAAAAGCAAGGCCTTGGCGGCCTCGACATCAGCGGCGCCGGCTGCGAGCAGGACCGCCACTTTAACCGAACCTTCAGCAGTCTCGATCCGGTCACGCGCCTCGTCGAAACCGATGCCGGCGATATCGGCCACCATGCGGGCAGCCCGGGCGCGCAGCTTGCCGTTATCGGCGCGCAGATTGACCATATGGCCGTCGTGCACGTGGCCGAGTTTGACGGCGGTCAGCGTCGACAGCATGTTGAAGGCGATCTTCTGGGCGGTCGCTGCCCCCATGCGGGTGGAGCCGGCGACGACTTCCGGCGGCGTTTCGAGCAGGATCGCCGCATCGGTGCCCTCGAACAGTTTCGCTCCGGTATTGTTGGCCATCGCCACGAGTTTCGCGCCACGGCGTTTCGCGGTCTCGGCGACTGCAACGGTATAGGGGGTTGAACCGCTCGCGGAAACGCAGATGACGCAATCCGCCGCATCGATGATATCGGCGTCGCGTTCACCGAGCGAGGCGTCATCTTCGGGACCGCCCGGCAGATCGGCGATAGCGGAAAGGCCGCCGGCAAACAGGATGGCGATGCGTTCCGGCGGGATACCGTAGGTGCCGGGCAGTTCCATGGCATCGGCCATCGCAACGAGACCGGCGCTGCCGGCACCGGCATAAACCACTTTGCCGCCCGATTTCAGAGCGGCGGCGGCGAGATCGGCAGCCTTGGCGATCGCAGGGATGGCATGGTCGACAACCCTGGCCGCCGCCTGCTGGCCGGACGCGAGAAGCGCAAGGATTTCCGCGGACGCAAGCGTATCCAGCCCCTCCGCTTTCCCATGCCTTGCCTCGGTTGCAGCTCTGCTCATCCGGTTTCTCCCTCTCACCCAAAATGATGCCAAAAAAATACCAATTGTCCAGAAGGAAAATTAACTTTTATGAACGGATCGATAATTTCAGTCGAAATCCTCGAAAATAAAGCAATATTTTCAAATGCATGAAACAGAGTTCCCGGGTTTTTCGAAATCGCGCTTGGTTATTGGTACTTTTTTGGTATTATTTACCTCGGAGGTACCCATGGCGGACTATTTTATCGGAATCGATGGGGGCGGAACAAGTTGCCGTGCAGCCCTGGCTGACGAAAACGGCACCATCCTCGGCCGCGGCAAAAGCGGTGCTTCCAATATCCTGACCGACCCCGACACGGCTCTCAGGCATATCGCCGAGGCCTCCCGCCTTGCCTTTGCCGAAGCCGGGCTTGAACCGGACCTTTCCTCCACCTCCGCCGTGCTCGGGCTTGCCGGCAACAATGTCGGCGATGCGGTGAGTTACGTGCAGGCACGTCTGCCGTTCAGGCAGTCGGATATTGTGTCTGACGGCGTGATCGCGCTGCAGGGCGCAATTGGCGACGATGATGGGGCGATCGGCATCGTCGGCACCGGCACCGTCTATATCGCCCGGCATCAGGGCAGGCTGCATTCGGTCGCCGGCTGGGGTTTCCAGGTCAGCGATCTCGGCAGCGGCGCCCGGCTCGGCCAGCTCGCGCTGCAGGAAAGCCTGCTCGCCTATGACAATATCCACCCGATGACCGGCCTGTCGAAGGCCATTCTGGCGGAGTTCGACGGCAATCCGGAAAAGGTGGTCGATTTCGCCCGGCTGGCGAAACCAGGCGACTTCGGGCGTCATACGCCGAAAGTGTTCGAATATGCGCGGTCGGGCGACGAGGCGGCGATCCGCATCCTCAAGACCGGGGCAACGGGCATCGACGAGGCGCTCGATGTCGTGAATGGTATCACCAGGGGAAAAGGCCGGCTCTGCCTGCTCGGCGGGCTTGCGCCTCTCTATCCCGAATATCTGGCCGACCGGCATCGCGCCCGGTTGTCCGAGCCGCTGGCCGACGCGCTGACCGGCGCGGTGGCGCTTGCCGTCAAGACCTATGGTCCGCGGGCGGAGCTTCGCGCATGAACCAGACACTCGCCGCCATCCTGCCGCTCGACGGCCTGCAATCGGCAGGCACCGGCCCGCTTTATCGAAAATTGCGCCAGAGCCTCGAAGACGCGATCCGCACCGGCAAGCTCGGGCATGGCGATGCCCTGCCGGCCGAGCGCGACCTCGCCGACTATGCCAATGTCAGCCGCGTCACGGTGCGCAAGGCGGTCGACGATCTCGTCAAGGACGGGCTGCTCACCCGCAGGCACGGTTCCGGCACGTTCGTGGTCAAGCCGATGTCGCGCGTCGAGCAGCCGCTGACCCGGCTCACGTCGTTTACCGAGGACATGGCGCGGCGCGGCCTGGTGACGCGATCCGAATGGCTGGAACGCGGGCTGTTCCACCCTTCGCCGGAAGAGATGATGATGCTCGGTCTTGCGCCGGGGGAAAAAGTTGCGCGGCTCGGCCGTCTGCGGCTCGGCAACGACATGCCGCTTGCAATCGAGCGCGCCAGCATTTCCGCCGATTTCCTGCCGGATCCTTCGGCTGTGACCAGTTCGCTTTATGTCGAGCTTGAAAAAAAGGATGCCCGGCCGGTGCGCGCCATACAGCGGATATCGGCCTGCAATATGAAGAACCCGGATGCGGGATTGCTGGCCGTGCCGATCGGCTCCGCCGGGCTTTCGATCGAGCGGGTTTCCTATCTGGCCTCCGGCCGGGTGGTGGAGCTTACCCGCTCGCTCTATCGCGGCGACGCCTATGATTTCGTGGCCGAGCTCTCGCTCGGCGAAAACTGACCTTCGAGGACGATGTTATGCTGACCAATATGACGAACATGCGCAAGGAGATCGACGAGATACCGGAAGCGGCGGCACGCCTGCTCGAAGGCTCGGCGGCCGAGCTTGCCGCGGCCGGCCGCGCGCTGCGCGAAAAAGACCCGGCCTTCCTGATCACCATTGCGCGCGGTTCCTCCGACCATGCGGCGACCTTCATCAAATATGCCGTCGAACTGACCGCCGGACGGCCGGTCGCCTCGCTCGGGCCGTCGCTCGCCTCGATCTACGGCGCCAGGCTGAAACTCGACGGCGCTGCGGCGATTGCCATTTCCCAATCCGGCAAAAGCCCGGATATCGTCGCGATGACCGAGGCCGCGGCCAAGGCCGGCGCCGTCACCGTGGCGCTCACCAATACGCTTCCCTCGCCGATCGCCGGCGCCTCCAACTACGCCATCGATATCAATGCCGGACCGGAACTTGCGGTCGCCGCTACGAAATCCTTCGTGAACTCGATCGTTGCTGGCCTCGCGCTGCTGTCGGAATGGGTCGGCGACGAGGCGCTCAAGGCCGCCGTCCGCGACCTGCCGGCGCATTTCGAAAAGGCGGTCAAGCTCGACTGGAGCGCGCTTGCGAACGAGCTCGGCGACGCGGAATCGCTCTACATGCTCGGCCGCGGCCCGGCGCTGGCGATCGCCAGCGAGGCGGCGCTGAAGTTCAAGGAAACCTCCAACATGCATGCCGAGGCCTATTCGGCGGCGGAAGTGCTGCACGGGCCCGTGGCGCTCGTCGAAAAGCGTTTTCCAGTCGTCACCTTCGCAGCGCGCGACGCGGCTGAAGCCTCGGCCGTCGAGATCGCCGACAGCCTTTCGGCCAAGGGCGCGCTCGCCTTTGCGACATCCGACCAGGTCAAGGCCGCCCGCAAACTGCCTTTCGTGGCGACCGGCCATCCGATCACCGACGCACTGACCCTCATCCTGCCCTTCTACGGTTTCGTCGAAGCCTGGTCTCGCGCCAAGGGGTTCAACCCGGATGCGCCCGTGGCGTTGAAGAAGGTGACGGAAACGTTATGAGCACGCGAAAGGCCATTGTCGGCGCCCGCATTTTCGACGGCAGCCTCTGGCACGAAGATACGGCGCTGATTTTTGCGGGCGGCAAGATCGAGGCGATCCATTCGACCGCCGAACTGCCGGAAAACATCGAGAGGATCGACGCCGGAGGCGGGCTGATCGTACCTGGCTTCATAGACCTGCAGGTGAACGGCGGCGGCGGCGTGCTGCTGAACGAAGAACCGACGGTAGCGGGCCTCAGGCAGATCTGCGCCGCGCACGCCAAGTTCGGCACGACGGCGCTGCTGCCGACGCTGATCACCGATACCTACGAGATCACCTCGAGGACCGTCGAGGCCGGCCGCCAAGCGAAGGCGGAAGGCGTGCCGGGTTTCCTCGGCCTGCATCTCGAAGGCCCGCATCTTTCGGTGGCGCGCAAGGGTGCGCACGATCCGAAGCTGATCCGGCCGATGGAGGAGAAGGACATCGAACTGATGCTCTCCTGCCAAGGCCAGTTCGATGCGATGATGATCACCATCGCGCCGGAGAACGTGACGACGGAGCAAGCCGCGCGGCTCGCAGAGGCTGGCTTCATGGTCAGTCTCGGCCATACCGACACGACCTACGAGACAGCCAAGGCCTATGCCGAGGCAGGCGTTCGCACCGTCACCCATCTCTTCAACGCCATGAGCCCGCTCGGCCATCGCCAGCCGGGCGTCGTCGGCGCGGCACTCGATATCGGTTCGCTCCATGCCGGTATCATCGCCGACGGCATCCATGTCCACCCGGCCGCGATGGGCGTCGCGCTCCGGGCCAAGAACGGGCCTGGCAGGATCTTCATCGTCACCGACGCGATGTCGACGATCGGCACCGACATGAAGAGCTTTACGCTGAACGGCCGCGAGATCCTGCGGCAGGACGGGCGCCTGACGCTTGCCGACGGCACGCTCGCCGGCGCCGATATCGACATGATCTCCTCGGTGCGGTTCGCGCATGAGGTGCTCGGCCTGCCGGTCGAGGAGGCGTTGCGCATGGCATCCACCTATCCGGCGGAAGCGGCCTGGCTTGCCGACCGCAAGGGGGCTCTGAAACCCGGCTTCGATGCGGATTTCGTGATCCTCACCAACGAGCTCGGCATGAAGAGCACCTGGATCGGTGGGGCGAAGGTGCATCAGGAATAACTTTTGGGTTCGGTGTGACCCCTCATCCGCCCTACCGGGCACCTTCTCCCCGTTCTGACGGGGAGAAGGGATATGTGGCAACGCCGGCGCTCCATCCTCCTTCGCCCCGCATGCGGGGAGAAGGTCCCGGCAGGGGGATGAGGGGCAATTGCTCCACATTACAGCGCAAATTTAGCCGGCTATCGGAAACCTTATTTCGACCTTTAGCCCCCTGCCATCGCGCCCATCCCCGAGCGTCATCTCCGCTCCATGCAGGCGGGCGATTTCCTCGACGATCGGCAGGCCGAGGCCGGTGCCGAGTTTGTCGGAGCGGTCGCCGCGATCGAACCGCCTGAGAACGGAGGCCCGTTTTTCCGGGGGGATGCCGGGGCCGTCGTCCTCGACGTCCAGCACCGCGGCGCCGTCTTCAAGCGTGACGCGGACGGTCACCTCGGCGCCGTTTCCGGCATAGAGTAGTGCATTGCCGATCAGGTTCTTCATCAACTCGCCAATCAGCAGCGGCTCGGCGGAGACCATGATTTCCCCCTCCCCCTCGAATCCGAGATCGATGCCGGCATCGGCGGCAAGCGGGACGTTGTCCGCCGTGGCCCCCCGCGCCAGCGCGGTCAGATCGACCCGCTGCATCGAGGCGGAGCGGGTTGCCGCGTCGATCTTCGCCATCAGCAGAAGCTGGGCGAGAATGCGCTCGGCATCCGCCACCGCCTCGTCGGCCTTGCGGGCGGCGTCCTTCACCTCGGCAAGTTCGGTGGCCCGGTCGGCAAGCGCCAGCTGGGTGCGGATGATGGTGAGCGGCGTGCGCAACTGATGGCTGGCATTGCCGGTGAAATGCCTCAGCGCCTCCAGCGCGCTTTCCAACCGGACCATGAAGGAATTGACCGTATCGACAAGGCCCTGCACCTCGTTCGGCACCCGCTCGCTGATCGGGTGAAGATCGTCCGGGCTGCGTTCGGCGATCGCCTCGCTGAAACGGTAGAGCGGCCGGAGCGACAGCGTGACCGCCACCCAGACGATGATCGCCGCGCCGACGATCATGAACAGCAGGCGCAGCGCCGAGCGGATCAGGATCGTCTGCGTCAACTGCTGGCGGGCGATGGTGGTTTCCGCGACAGTGACGGTGAAGGGCACGGAATTGATGCCCGTGGAGGCGGAGCGGGCGAGTGCGGCCACCCGGATCGGCTCGCCGCGGAAGGTGGCATTCTCGAAAGCGGCCGCCTGACCTTCCCTGCGCGGGATCGACGGCAGCGTCTGGTAGCCGGTGATGAATTTTCCGGGCGGCCCATCGACGCGGTAGAAGACCCGGTCCTGGGCCGCCGACGTCAGCATTTCCAGAGCCACATACGGGATATCGACTTCGAGCGAACCGTCCTCGGCGACGATGACCCGCTCGGCGATCGCCAGCGCCGAGCCGGCCAGCACCCGGTCGGACACCTCGTTTGCCGTATCGACCGCCTCGTCCCAGGTGTCGATCATGGCGACGGTGCCGATCACCGCCGTCGAGACGAGAAGCCAGGCGAGCAGCCGGCGGCGCAGGGAATAGGCGGCAATCGGCGGGATGGGCTGGTCGGCGTGAGAGACGGATGTCATGCCGTCGGTGCCGTGGTTTCGAGATAGTAGCCGATGCCGCGAGCCGTCTTCACCGTGAGCCCGTGCGTGGCGAGACGCCGGCGCAGGCGGCTCACATACTGCTCGATCGCATTGGCGGAGAGGTCGTCGTCGAAGCCGGTCAGCGACGCCATGATCGCGTCCTTGGAGACCACCTTGCCGGCGCGCAGGAAGAGCAGTTCCAGCAGCGCCACCTCGCGTGCGGGCAGGTCGAGCGGCACGCCCTGACTGGAAAAGGTCCGCGAGTTGAGGTCGAAGGTGACGCCGCCATAGTTGACGATCGAGCTTCTGAGGCCCGCCTGGCGGCGCAGCAGGACACGGATGCGCGCCTCGAATTCGGAGATATCGAACGGCTTGATCATGTAGTCGTCGGCGCCGAGATCGAGCCCCTTCACCCGCTCCTCCGGCGTGCCGCGGGCGGTGAGGATCATCACCGCCGCCTTGTTCGCCCGTGCCCGCATGGCGCGCAGCACGTCGAGCCCGTCCATTTCCGGCAGGTTCAGGTCGAGGATGACGAGGTCGTAAGTCTCCGCCGCGGCGACGGCCTCGGCGGACGCGCCATCGGCGACCGCATCGACCGCGTAACCGCTGCCGCGCAGGATCGTCGACAGCCCCTCGGCCAGCGCCTGATTGTCCTCGACCAGAAGAATACGCACGAAATCTCCCCGCTTCCGCAGACGATTATAAACGCGGAAGCGGCGATGTCACTGAGGAGCCTTTGCGGTGGTTACTGCGAACGGCCGATATAATCCATCTTGCCGATCGGAACGCCCTTGTGGCGCAGGATCGCGTAGGCGGTCGTCACGTGGAAATAGAAGTTCGGCAGCGCAAAGCCGAGGACATAGCTCTTGCCCGTGAACTTCGTCTCGCCGCTACGGGTCTTCAGGATCACCTCCGCGTCTTCGCGGTCCGCCATCGTAGCCGGATCGACGCTCTGCAGGAAAGCCACGGTCTTTTCGATGCGGGCATGCAGGTCGGCGAAGGTGACTTCTTCGTCGGCCATCGGGATGTTTTCGATCTGGCCGATGCGAACCGGCACGAATTTCGCCGCGTCGCTGGCGCGCTGGATCTGGGAGGTCAGCGGATACATGTCGTGAACCAGGCGGGCTTCCAGCAGTTCCTTGTGGGCGATGCCCTTCTCGTCGGCGAAAGCTTCGCCTTTCTTGAGGATGTCAGTGAGGTTTCCGAAAGCGCGGATGAAGACCGGCACCGTGATATCGTAGAGGGTGAGCGACATGGGGCGAGACCTTTGTTGACGAAGGGGACGCCGGGTCTTCCGGCGTGAAAAGACCGCCCACAGATAATGGCACGGCATCGGAAAACAAGCTGGCGGGAGCTGCATTGAGGCCCCTGTGGCGAGAATGTGACGCGCCTTCCGGTCGGCTTGTCCCAACCGTCGCGGTGGGGCATTGTGGCCCGATGAAAGGGTTGCTTTTCTCATTCCTCTGTCTTGCGCTCTCGCCCGGTCTCGCCGCGGCGGATACGACGCTGTTCAAGGCGCTTTCCGGGCGGGACGACGCGCCGATGCTGACGGTCTATTCCTCGCTGGACGAGCCGCTCGCCAAGCCGATGATCGCCGGCTTCCAGGCGGCCAACCCGGATGTGGCGGTGCGCTACGAGGACATGCTGACGGGCGAGATCTACGACCGGATCGTCCGGGAGACGGATGCCGGCAACAGGACCGCCGACTTTGCCTTTTCTTCCGCAATGGACCTGCAGGTAAAGCTCGCCAACGACGGGTACGCGCAACGCAGCGACCTGCCGATGAGCGGGCAATGGCCGGCCTGGGCCAACTGGCGCAACACCGCCTATGCGCTGACCTTCGAGCCGGCCGTGTTCGTCTATCACAAGCCGAGCTTCAAGGATTCCTCCCCGCCCTCGACCCGCGCGGAACTGGTCGAATTCCTGCAGAAGCGCGGCGACGCGGTCTACGGCCGGATCGGCACCTACGACATCGAACGCTCCGGCGTCGGTTTCCTGTTCATGGCCCGCGACCAGGAACAGTTCGGCGACATCTGGTCGGTGATCCGGGCGATGGGTGCGGCGGGCGTGAAACTCTACTCGACCAGCCAGGCGATCCTGGAACGCGTCGCCGACGGGCGGTTCCTGCTCGGCTACAACATACTCGGCTCCTACGCAGCCGACTGGGCCTCGCGCCATCCGGATGTCGGCATCGTGCTGCCGAAGGACTATACGGTGGTGATGTCGCGCATCGGGCTGGTGCCGAAGGCGGCCGCCGCTGCGGATCTCGGCAAGCGTTATCTGGAATTCTTCATGTCGAAGGAAGGCCAGACGATCATGGCCCGGGAGCTGCAGATCCCGGCCGTCAGCCCGGAAGTTGCCGGCAACAATACCGCGACGACGCTCAGGGAGATGCTCGGCGGACAATTGAAGCCCGTGCCCGTCAGCCTCGGGCTGATGGTCTACCTCGACCAGGTGAAGCGGGCGCGGCTGATTTCCCGCTGGAACGAGGTCCTTCGGCTGCAATAGCCATAAAATTCGGCGGCTGCGGGCCGAAACCCCTTGCCAAATCGTCAGACAGCGAAAAATGTCAGGTACATGTCAGCTTCATATGCTGGCTTAGGGCATTCGGCACCCGTGGAGGCGGGGACCCGATTCACGATGGGAGGACATCGGACCGGCGGCTCCCGTCGGGTCTTTCGCTTCTCCCTGGTTTCGTCAGAATAAACATTTCGCGTCGGATCAAGACGCCAACGGAGGATCGACCCTTGAAACATTTCTTCCTTGCTTCCCTTCTCGCGGGCGCAATCGCACTTCCGGCCGCTGCGGCCGATTACTCGATCATGGCTCCGGCAGCGCCGGGCGGCGGCTGGGACCAGACCGCCCGCACGATGCAGACCGCTTTGCAGACTGAGAAAATCTCCGGCAAGGTGCAGGTCATGAACGTTCCGGGCGCCGGCGGCACGATCGGCATCGCCCAGTTCGCCAGCCAGCAGAAGGGCAATGCAAACGCCCTCATGGTCGGCGGCTACGTCATGGTCGGCGCCATCCTCACCAACAAGTCGCCGGTCACCCTGAAGGACGTCACCCCTATCGCCCGCCTCACCGGTGAGTACGAAGTGATCGTCGTTCCGGCTTCTTCCGACATCAAGTCGGTTGCCGACCTGACGGCCAAGCTGAAGGCAAATCCGGGCGCGGTTTCCTGGGGTGGCGGTTCGGCCGGCGGTACGGACCACATCACGGCCGGTTTGATCGCAAAGGCTGCCGGCGTTGACCCGACCAAGGTCAACTACATTGCGTTTTCCGGCGGCGGCGAAGCACTTGCCGCCATCCTCGGCGGCCAGGTCACGGCCGGCATCTCGTCCTACGGCGAGTTCGAAGGCCAGATCAAGGCCGGCGCACTCCGCCTCCTCGCCATCTCTTCCGACAAGAAGATCGAAGGCATCAACGCCCCGACGCTGAAGGAATCCGGCCTTGACGTCGTGATCCAGAACTGGCGCATGGTCGCCGCAGCTCCAGGCTTGACCCCCGAGCAGAAGAAGGCCGTGACCGCCGATGTCGAAAAGCTCGCCAAGTCCAAGACCTGGCAGGACAACCTGAAGAGCAAGGGCTGGATCGACACCTATCTCTCCGGCCCGGAATTCGAAGCGCAGCTTGCCAAGGATATCGCTGCGACCGAAGCCATCCTGAAGGATATCGGACTGGTCAAATGAGCCTCGACACCAACAAAACGACCACCGAGCAGCGCCGCCCCGATTGGGCGGCGCTTGTTATTGCCGCCATCCTCGTTATTGTCGCTGCCGTCATCTTCCTCGATGTCGACCGGCTGCGGGACATGGGTGGTTATAGCCAAGTCGGTCCCGCCACCGTTCCGAACTGGATCGGCTTCGCGCTGATCGGGCTTGCGATCTGGACCGTCTTCGCCGCATTTCGTCGTGACTTTCCGGCGCGCGAAAAACAGGAGCTCGGGCCTGTCGCGTGGGTCGTCGCCGGCCTCCTGGCGCAGATGATCCTCATTCGCATCGCCGGTTTCTCGATCGCCACGGGCACGCTGTTCGGCCTCGCCGCGGCGGGCTTCGGCGCCCGCAGGCTGTGGATCAGCATTCCAGTCGGCATCGTCGTCTGTCTCGCGATCTGGTGGCTTTTTGCCGGTGTCCTGCAACTTTCGCTTCCGGCAGGTCCGCTGGAACACCTGATCCAGTGACCGGCCCTTGAGAGTAAGATTATGAGCACATTCGAATTCCTTTTGCAGGGGCTCGCGTCGGCAATGGAGCCGATGAACCTCTTTTATGCGCTGATCGGCGTGACGCTCGGCACAATGGTCGGCGTGCTTCCGGGCATCGGTCCGGCAACGACCGTCGCCCTGCTCCTGCCGGTCACCTACCAGCTCGACGCGACCGGCTCGCTGATCATGTTCGCCGGTATCTACTATGGCGGCATGTATGGCGGCTCGACGACGTCGATCCTCTTGAACACGCCGGGCGAAAGCGCCTCGATCGTCACCGCGCTCGAAGGCAACAAGATGGCCCGGGCGGGACGCGGCGGCCCGGCGCTGGCGACGGCGGCGATCGGTTCGTTCGTCGCCGGCCTGATCGCCACCCTGGCGCTTGCCTTCATCGCGCCCTACATCGTCAAGCTGGCGCTGGTCTTCGGTCCGCGCGAATATTTCGCGCTGATGGTTCTCGCCTTCGTCACCGTCTCGTCGGCCTTCGGCAATTCGACGCTGCGCGGCCTCACCTCGCTCTTCATCGGACTTGCCCTCTCGCTCGTCGGCATCGACCAGCTAACCGGCCAGAACCGGCTTTCCTTCGGCGTTCCGGACCTGCTCGACGGTATCGAGGTGACGACGATGGCGGTCGCCATGTTTGCGATCGGCGAGACGCTGTTCATCGCTGCCCAGGGCGCCTCGGCGCCGGACAAGATCGAAGCGATCAGGGGCTCGGTATGGATGACGGCACAGGACTGGGGACGTTCCTGGAAAGCCTGGCTGCGCGGCACCGTGATCGGCTTCCCGATCGGCGCGATGCCGGCCGGCGGCGCCGAAATCGGCACCTTCCTGTCCTATGCGACGGAAAAGAAGCTCAGCAAACATCCGGAAGAATTCGGCAATGGCGCGATCGAGGGCGTCGCCGGCCCGGAAGCTGCCAACAATGCATCCGCCGCCGGCACGCTGGTGCCGCTCCTGACGCTCGGCCTGCCGACCTCGGCGACCGCGGCGATCATGCTTGCCGGCTTCCAGCAATACGGGCTGCAGCCGGGACCGCTGCTGTTTGCGACCAATCCGCAGCTCGTCTGGGGCCTGATCGCCTCGCTTTTGATCGCCAACCTGATGCTGCTGGTGCTCAACCTGCCGCTGGTCGGCCTGTGGGTGAAGCTGCTGACCATTCCCAAGCCCTGGCTCTACGCCGGTATCCTGGTGTTCGCGACGCTCGGCACGATCGGCGCAAACCCCTCGGTGTTCGAACTCGGCATGCTGCTGGTCTTCGGGCTGGTCGCCTACATCATGCGGGTGTTCGACTATCCGATCGCGCCGGTCATCGTCGGCCTGATCCTGGGACCACTGGCGGAACAGCAGCTTCGCCGCGCGCTGGCGATCAGCCAGGGGGACGTGACGACCCTCGTGCAAACGCCGATCGCCGCGGTGCTGCTGGCCCTGGCCGCAACCGCCCTCATCCTGCCGCTCGTCCTGCGCTTCCGCGGGCGCGGCAACGTGCTCTCGCAAATGGCAGCCAGCGAGGATTGATTACAACGCTGCCGCAAAACTCAAAAGCCCGGCTCGGGTCGGGCTTTTTTTATTGGCCGAACACCGACCAGCCGGTTCTGGTGGCCAGCATTTCCAGCGCCAGCGAACCGAGGAGCGAGTTGCCGTTGTGGTTGAGGCCCGGCGACCAGACGGCGACGGAAGCCTTGCCAGGTGCAACCGCCATGATGCCGCCGCCGACGCCGCTCTTGCCGGGCAGGCCGACACGGTAGGCGAAATCCCCCGATCCGTCGTAATGGCCGCAGGTCAGCATCAGCGCGTTGATGCGCCGCGCCCGCTGCTTGGATACCACGGTGTGCCCGGTCAGCGGGTTGCGGCCCGATGCGGCAAGGAAGAGGGCCGACTTGGCGAGCTGGGTGCAGGTCATGGCGAGCGCGCAATGATGGAAATAGACGCCGAGCACATGTTCGACCGGGTGATCGAGCTTGCCGAAAGAGCGCATGAAATTGGCGAGCGCGAAATTGCGGAAACCCGTCGCCTGCTCCGACTTCGCCACTTCCGGGTCGATGGCGATCGAATCGTCATCGGCAAGGTAGCGGACGAAACGGACGATCTCGCCGATCGCCTCGCGCGGCGTATGCCCGGCCAGCACAAGGTCGCTGACCGCGATGGCGCCGGCATTGATGAACGGGTTTCGCGGCTTGCCTTCCTCGTGCTCGAGCTGGACGATCGAATTGAAGGCGGAGCCTGAGGGTTCGCGGCCGACGCGGTTCCAGGTGGTCTCGCCATGCTTGCCGAGCGCCAGCGTCAGGGTGAAGACTTTCGAGACGCTCTGGATCGAGAAGGGTTCGTCGCAATCGCCGACCTTGTGGACCTCGCCATCGACGGTGACGATCGTCATGCCGAACTTCTTCGGGTCGATATGGGCGAGCTGCGGGATGTAGTCGGCCACCTTGCCTTCGCCCAGACGCGGCGTCAGCTTCGCATGGATTTCATCGACGATCGCCTGCAGGTCTGCCATCTCTTAACCCCGAATTGTTGCGCCCGGAGAAGAGCCTTACTATTCGAAGGCGCTGCCGGAAAGATGGTTGCTGGCGGAAGCCTTCACCGCGCCGATCTCCAACCACAGGGAAGCGATCATCGCCGGATCGACATCGGCCATGATATCGCGCAACCAGCCCTCGTGGGCGGCGGCCATGGCGACAAAAAGCTCGGTACCGGCCGGCGTCAGCTTGGCGACGGTGACACGGCGGTCTCCATCCGGCGTGACCCGCTGCACGAAACCGTCCGTCTCCAGCCGCTCCACCAGCCCGGTCACATTGCCGTTCGTCACCATGGTGCGCTTGGAGAGCTCGCCGAGCCGCAAGCCGTCCGCTTCGCGATAGAGCTGCGCCATCAGATCGAACTGCGGAAGCGTCGCGCCGAACTCGGTGCGGAGCCGCCGGCGGATTTCCGTGGTGATCAGCTTGGTGGTGGAAAGCATGCGCAGCCACAGCCGCGTCTCGGGCTTGTTTTTCCCATGTGGGCCATGGGCGATCAGTTCCAGGTCGGCGCTTGCCGCTTCCGCTTCCATGCCTATACCCCGAGATATCGATCCTGCAGTTCCATCGTCAGGTCCGCGGGCCTGCCGCTCCAGGCGCTTCTTCCGTTTTCAAGGATGACACACCGGTCCGCAACCGGCAAAAGCTCCGAAAGTGTCTTATCCACGACGAGGATCGACAAACCTTCGGCCTTCAGCCGCCGGATCGCCTTCCAGATGTCCTGGCGGATCACCGGGGCAAGGCCTTCGGTCGCCTCATCGAGAATCAAGAGGCGCGGATTGGTCATCAGCGCGCGGCCAATCGCCAGCATCTGCTGCTCGCCGCCCGACAGCGACCTTGCCATTTGCGCATGCCGCTCCTCAAGCCGGGGGAACAGCTCGTTGACCCGCTCCAGCGTCCATTGGCCGGGCCGTGCGGCGGCGACCAGATTTTCATGGACCGTGAGGTTCGGGAAACAACGGCGGCCTTCCGGCACGAGGCCGATACCGAGCCTGGCGACATGATGCGGCCGCCTGCCCTTGGTATCGGTGCCGCCGATCTTCACCGCGCCGGCACGTGGCGGATTGAGGTTGCAGATGGCGCGGATGGTGGTCGTCTTGCCCATGCCGTTGCGGCCCATCAGTGCGACGGCTTCGCCTTCCGCGACTGCAAGGTCGACGCCGAAAAGCGCCTGGCTTGCGCCGTAGAATGCTTCGATCCTGGTGACATCCAGCAGCATCAGGCGTGATCTCCGAGATAGGCGGTGCGCACGGTCGGGTCGCGGCGGATCTCCTCCACCGTTCCCGTGGCGATGATCCGGCCGTAGACGAGCACGGAAATCCGGTCGGCGAGCGCGAAGACGGCGTCCATGTCGTGCTCGACCAGCAGGATCGGTGCTTCCTGTCGCAGCGTATCGAGGAAACGGGTCAGCGATTTCGAGCCTTCCGGCCCCATGCCCGCCATAGGTTCGTCGAGCAGGAAGGCCTTTGAGCCGAGCGCCAGCGCCATGGCGATTTCGAGCTGCCGGCGTTCACCATGGGAAAGCTCGGCGGCGGGGACGCGGGCGCGGGCCGTGAGGCCGACACGTTCGAGCATGGCCATGGCGGTGTCGATCAGCGTTTTGTCACGCATCACCGGCTTGAAGAAACGAAAGCTGGAGCCCTGCTTCGCCTGCACCGCCAGCATGACGTTGCGCAGACCGGAAAAATCAGGTGCGATCGAGGAAACCTGGAAAGTGCGGCCGAGACCGAGCCTTGCACGATCGGCCACGCCGAGCGCGCCGATATCCTGGCCGGCAAAACGCACCGTGCCGCTATCCTGCCGCAGCGTGCCGCAGATCTGGTGGATGAGCGTCGATTTGCCGGCGCCGTTCGGGCCGATCAGGGCGTGGATCTCGCCGGGGCGCAGGTCGAGCGTCACCCCGTCGGTCGCCCGCAGCGCGCCAAAATTCTTGACGAGATTAGAGATCTGGAGAACCGGCTCAACCATGTTTGGCCTTTCCGGCGAGCAGGCCCAGAAGCCCGCCGCGCGCGAAGAGCACGACGACCAGCAGGATGAGGCCGAGGAAGAACTGCCAGCGCTCGGTGAGGCCGCCGAGTGCATATTCGAAGATCACGTAGAGTGCCGCACCGGCGAGCGGCCCGAACAGCCGGCCGGTGCCGCCGAGGATGATCAGCACGATCAGTTCGCCCGACATGTGCCAGGAAAGCATGGATGGGCTGACGAAGCGGTTGAGATCCGCAAACAGCGCACCGGCAAGGCCGGTGACCGCCGCCGAGATCGCGAAGCCGGTGAGCCGGATGCGATAGGGCTGGATGCCGACGGTCGCGACACGCACCTCGTTCTGCCGGGCCGCCTGCAGCGCGGTGCCGAACCGCGAGGCGCGGACCAGCGCGAAAAGACCGAGTGCCGCGAGCAGGATCACGTAGCAGATCAGGAAGAAGTTCAGCGGCCGCATCGTGTTGACGCCGGGGAACTGGTTGCGGACGAGGATCGACAACCCGTCCTCGCCGCCATAGGCAGGCCAGGAGACCGCGAAATAATAGACCATCTGCGCGAAGGCGAGGGTGATCATGATGAAATAGACGCCGGAGGTTCGAAGGCTGATCGCGCCGATCGCCAGGCCGACAAGGCCGGAAAGGATCACCGCGACGATCCAGATCACCCACATCTGTTTCGTGCCGGACAGGCCGAATAGCAGCGCGTCGCCGGAAAAGGCGTGTGCCGCGAGGATGCCGGCGACGTATCCGCCGATGCCGAAAAAGGCCGCGTGGCCGAAGGAGACGAGGCCACCGAGGCCGAGCGCCAGGTTGAGCCCGGTCGCGGCGAGCGCGAGGATGGCGATGCGGGTTGCGAGCGTGATGTAGAACGGCTGGCCGAGCGCGTCCGCCGCAAACGGCACGGCAAGCAGCAGCGCCGCCAGGGCGAGGTTGATGAGGGTTTCGCGGTTCAGGATCATCGTCAAACCTTGGGCCTTACGCATGCGCCGCGGGGAAGAGGCCGCGCGGCTTGACCGCGAGAATGACCGCCATGACGATATAGATCAGCATCGAGGCCGCGGCGCCGCCGATCATGCCGGCCTGTGCCGGGGCAACGAACAGCGCCAGCAGCTTCGGCAGCAGGAAACGGCCCATCGTATCGGTGACGCCGACCAGCAATGCGCCGAGAAGCGCGCCCTTGATCGAGCCGATACCGCCGATGACGATGACCACGAAGGCGAGGATCAGCACCGGTTCGCCCATGCCGACCTGCACCGACTGCAGCGCGCCGACCATGGCGCCGGCAAGACCGGCAAGGGCCGCGCCGAGGGCGAAGACGACGGTATAGAGCGTGCGGATATCGACGCCTAACGCACCGATCATCTCGCGGTCGCTTTCGCCGGCGCGGATGCGCATGCCGAGACGGGTCCTTGAGATCAGCAGGTAGAGCCCGAAGGCGACGATCGCGCCGGCAAGGATGATCGCCAGGCGGTAGACCGGGTACTCCGCGCCGCCCGGCAGCGCCACCGCGCCCTGCAGAAGCGGCGGGATATCGAGATAGAGCGGGAAGGAGCCGAAAATCCAGCGCGTGCCTTCCGAAAACATCAGGATCAGCGCGAATGTGGCGAGCACCTGGTCGAGGTGGTCGCGGTCGTAGAGCCTGCGGATGACCACGAGTTCGACGATCGCCCCGGCCGCCGCCGCCGCGGCGAGACTGGCGATCAGGCCGATCCAGAACGAGCCGGTCCAGGCCGCCACGGTGGCGCAGGCGAATGCGCCGACCATGTAGAGCGAGCCGTGAGCAAGGTTGATCAGGCCCATGACGCCGAAGATCAGCGTCAGCCCGGCGGCCATGAGAAACAACATGACGCCGAGCTGCAGGCCGTTGAGCAATTGCTCGAGAGCGAGTGCCAAAGTCACAGGATGACCTTAGATCTTGCAGTCTTTGGCATAGGCATCGCCGTGGTCGGAGAAGATCTTCTCCACCGTCTTGTTGGTGATGACGCCGTTGTTCTTCACCACTTCCGTCAGGTAGATGTCCTGGATCGGATGCTGGTTGGTGTTGAACTTGAATTTTCCGCGCGGCGACTGGATATCCGCCTTCTTCAGTTCGGCGCCGAAGGCATCGGCGTTCTTGACGCTGGCCTTGGAAGCCGCGGCAACGATGAGCTGGGCCGCGTCATAGGCCTGGACGGCATAGATGGACGGCAGGCGGTTATATTCCTTCTGGAAGTCCGCCAGGAACTTCTTGCTTGCGGCGTTGTCGAAATCCGGAGCCCACTGGCCGGAGGCCTTGGCGCCGACCGCGGCGTCACCGATGGCCGGCAGGACGTCCTGGCTGAAGGAGAAGCCCGGGCCCATGACCGGGATCTTTACGCCCGACTGGGCGAACTGCTTCATGAAGGCGATGCCCATGCCGCCGGGCAGGAAGACGAAGATGCCGTCGGCACCGGAGGCGCGCATCTGGGCGATTTCGGCCGCATAGTCGGTCTGGCCGACCTGGGTATAGACCTCGGCGGCGAGCTGGCCCTTGTAATAACGCTTGAAGCCGGTCAGCGAATCCTTGCCGGCCGGATAGTTCGGGGCGAGGATGAACATCTTCTTGTAGCCCTTGTTGGCATATTCGCCCATGGCTTCATGAAGGTTGTCGTTCTGGTAGGCGGCGTTGAAATAGAGCTTGTTGCAGTTGGCGCCGGCAAGTGCTGCAGGCGCCGCATTGGTCGATACGTAGAACTTGCCCTGGGCCACCGCGCTCGGAGCAACCGCCATCAAAAGGTTCGACCAGACGATGCCGGTGAGGATATCGACCTTGTCGCTCTGGATCATCTTGTCGGCGATCTGCACGGCCAG
The DNA here is from genome assembly GCF_964253725.1 of Neorhizobium sp. LjRoot104. Taxonomy (NCBI): domain Bacteria; kingdom Pseudomonadati; phylum Pseudomonadota; class Alphaproteobacteria; order Hyphomicrobiales; family Rhizobiaceae; genus Neorhizobium; species Neorhizobium sp. LjRoot104. Next base: position 4,195,225 of record NZ_CAXURS020000001.1, on the reverse strand, counting down.
TTCCGGCTTCTGCGCATCGTCCTCGGTGACGACGGTGATGTCCTTGTTGCCGGCATTCTTGATAGCCAGCATGAAACCGTCGCGCGTATCGATGCCGAGGCCGGCGCCGCCGCCCGAAAGCGTGGTGATCATGCCGATCTTCAAGGGCTCGGCGAAAGCCATGCCGGTGGTGCTCATGCTCAGCGCCAAGGTGGCCGCGGCAAGGATTTTCTTCATGTGACGAACTCCCGTTTGTTTTTGTGTCGTTCCCGATGCCTTCGACGGACTTGAACATCCGCCGGGTCTTCTTTGTCTTCCACATTTGCGTGGAAACTTCCACTCTGGATATACGGTGGAATTCAACAGTTATTCACTATGGTTACGCCGGGGGCTTCTGCTTCAGGCGGAAGCGCTGGATCTTGCCGGACTCGGTCTTCGGCAGCGCATCGGTGAAGACGACCGAGCGCGGATATTTGTAAGGGGCGATCACCGCCTTGACGTGATCCTGCAGGATCTTGACGAGCAATTCGCTTGCCTCGAAGCCTTTCGCCAGCACCACATGCGCCTCGACGATCGTGCCCCGCGCCTCGTCCGACGCACCGATGACGGCGCATTCCAGCACGGCATCATGCTTCAGAAGCGCTGCTTCGACTTCCGGGCCGGCGATGTTGTAGCCGGCCGAGACGATCATGTCGTCGGAGCGGGCGGCGAAGTGGAAATAACCGTCCTCGTCCTCGACAAAACTGTCGCCCGTGAGGTTCCAGCCGTCCCTGACATAGTCCTTCTGGCGGTCGTCGGCGAGGTAACGGCAGCCGATCGGTCCCTTGACCGCCAGCTTGCCGATCGTGCCGCGCGGCACTTCGTTCATGTCGTCATCGACAACGATCGCCTCGTAGCCGGTGAGCGGCTTGCCGGTGCTGGCCGGCTTTGAATCGCCGAGCCGGTTGGAGATGAAGATATGCAGCATTTCGGTGGCACCGATGCCATCGAGGATCGGCTTGCCGGTCTTCCTTACCCACTCGTCGAAGACAGGGCCGGGCAGGGTCTCGCCGGCGGACACGGCGATACGCAGTGACGACAGGTCGGCGCCGGCATCCATCGCCGCCAGCATGGCGCGATAGGCGGTCGGCGCGGTGAAGCTGATCGTCGCCTTGTAGGTCTCGATGATCTCGATCATCTTCGGCGGCGTCGCCTGCTCCAGAAGGGTCGCGGCCGCGCCGAAACGCAAAGGGAAGACCGCGAGGCCGCCGAGCCCGAAGGTGAATGCGAGCGGCGGGGAGCCGACGAAAACGTCGTCCGGCGTGACGGAGAGCACTTCCTTGGCATAGGCATCGGCGATGATCAGGATATCGCGGTGGAAATGCATGGTCGCCTTCGGCACGCCGGTGGAGCCGGAGGTGAAGCCGAGCAGGGCGACGTCGTCGCGGCCGGTCTTCACCGATTCGAAGCGCACGGGCTTGTTGAGTGCCGCGCGATCGAGTTCGGCATCATGATTGGCGGTGCCGTCGAAGCCGATGACCTGCTTGAGGAACCGGCTTTCCTTGGCGCAGGCGACAAGTTCGTCCATCAGGCGCGTATCGCAGAGCGCGATCGAAATCTCCGCCTTGTCGATGATCTTGGCGAGCTCACCGGTCCGCAGCATCGGCATGGTATTGACGACGACGGCGCCGGCCTTGGTTGCCGCCAGCCAGCAAGCGACCATGGCCGGATTGTTGGCGGAGCGGATGAGCACCCGGTTGCCGGGCTTCAGGCCGTAATCCTCGGTGAGGGCACGGGCGATGCGGTTCGTCCAGTCGGACAGTTCCTTGTAGGTGCGGCGGCGGCCATTGCCGATCAGGGCTGTGTTGTCGCCGAAACCGCGCTCGACCATGCGGTCGGTGAGCTCGACGCCTGCATTCATCCATTCCGGATAGTCGAAGCCTTCTAGCTTGATCTCCGGCCACTGTTCGAAGGGCGGAAGATTGTCGCGGGCAAACGTATCCTGATGGCCTGACGGTCCCAGCATATTTATGTTCCCAAAGTCATTTTTATCGTTGCGGCTTTTCGCCTTTCATTCAAAAAAGCACTGCTGGATTCAGGTTGCAAGAGAGAAATTTTAAGTTTGTAATAATTTTCCGGGGCGCCGTTTTTGCCGCCTACCGAATTGCCGTTGACAAAGGCATAGTGCAAAAATGCGCCTAAAAAGCACTGAAAAGGGAGAGAAAAGCCAAATGCGCCATAAGATTAGCGACTGGGACAATGCCTATGCGAACGGCATCAATATTCCCCAGGGCGACCGCTGGCCGGCCGCCTGGGTGGAGCCTGCGCGGCTATATCGCGAGACGCTCACCGTTACCGGCAGAGCAAGGCTCGGGCTTGCCTATGGTGACAAGCCGCGCAACCGCTTCGATCTTTTCTTGTCGGAAGGCGCGCCCAAAGGTCTTGTCGTTTTTGTGCATGGCGGTTTCTGGATTGGTCTCGATAACAGCTATTGGTCGCACTACGCCCGCGGCGCCGTGGAGCGTGGCTATGCGGTCGCGATGCCGATGTACACACTGGCGCCGGAAAACCGCATTGCAGAAATCACTGTGGAAATCGGCAGCGCGATCGAAGCCGCGGCGAAGGAGATCGACGGACCGATCCGGCTGATCGGACATTCCGCCGGCGGGCATCTGGTGACGCGGATGATTTCCGCCACCTCGCCACTGCCGGAAGCGGTTCGCAGCCGTATCGCCAACGTCGTCTCGCTTTCCGGCGTGCATGACCTGCGTCCGCTCCTCACCACCAAGATGAACGAGAAGCAGCGGATCGACCGGAACGAAGCCTATCGCGAAAGCCCCGCCCTGCTTGAGCCGTTGCCGGAAGCGCGGGTGACCTGCTGGGTGGGTGCCGGGGAGCGCGCCGAGTTCATCCGCCAGAACGCGCTGCTGGCCAGCATCTGGAAAGGGCTGGGCGCCGAGACGGAAGCCGTCGAGGAGCCGGACAAGCACCATTTCACCATTCTCGACGGCATGGAGGATGCCGGCCACCCGTTGATGGATGCGCTGTTTTCCTAAAGCGAAGCGGCGGCGCGGGCGGCCTGGTCGTAATGGCCGGACAGGGCGCGCAGGCGCGCCGCCATGGCCGACAGGGTTTCGCCCGAAACCTCGGTGGCCAGCACCGATTTGACCAGCAGTTCCTCGCGCACCGCCGCATATCGCCTGCAGGCCCCGGCGCCCGCCTCCGTCACCATGACCAGCTTTTCCTTGCCGCGGCGGCCGGATTTGATCAGCTTCAGGCGTTCGAGCTTCTTCAGCGCGTAGGTCACCACATGCGTATCCTCGATGTTGAGGACCAGCGCGATATCGGCCAGCGTCTTGGCCTTGTTGCGGCTGTTGATATTATGCAGCACGAGGATATCGATCGGCGAGAGGTCCGGCACGCCGGCAGCCGACATGCACCGCACCATCCAGCGGCTGAAGGCGTGGTTCAGCATGATCATGCCGAATTCGATCTCCGACAGCGACGGCAATGCGCCGCTCGCCAGATGGCCAGAGGAAACGATCGGGCCGAATTCATTCTTTTCGGATGACATGATTTTTCCTCCCGGGACGAGTGCGCCGCAGGCGGATGCCTGCGGCGCCCCTCAAATCACATCTTCTTGTAGGCGTCCAGAATGGCGGCACCGTCAGCGCCGGCCTTCTTCGACCAATCCTCGGTCAGCTTGGCGCCGACATCGGCGAGACCCTTCTTGAGATCGGCGCTCGGTTCGAGAACCTTCATGCCGTTCTTCCTGAGGGTTTCCATGTAGGCGGCGGTCTTTTCGGCACCGAGCGCCCAGCCGCGAGTTTCTGCGGCAGCGGCTGCATCGGTGACGGCCTTCTGGACGGCCGGATCGAGCGCCGCAAAGGCTGCCTTGTTGACGAAGATGACGTTCTTCGGGATCCAGGCCTGGGTATCGTAATAGTGGGTCAGCGATTCCCAGATCTTGCTATCGACGCCGGTGGCGCTCGAGGTCATCAGGCCATCGACGACGCCGGTTGCGAGAGCCTGCGGCAGTTCGGCCGCCTGGACCGTGACCGGCTGGGCACCGACGAGATCGGCGATGCGCGAGGTGCCGACGTTGTAGGCGCGCCATTTCAGGCCCTTGAGATCCGCCGTGCTGTTGACGTCCTTCTTCGTGAAGATGCCCTGCGGCGGCCACGGCGTCGCATAGAGGAGCTTGAGACCCTGGGCGTCGAGCGCCTTTTCGATTGCCGGCTTGGAGGCGGCATAGAGCTTCTTCGATGCGTCGAAGCTGGTTGCCAGGAACGGCACGACGTCGATGCCGAAGACCGGGTTTTCATTCTCGTGCAGCGAGATCAGCACTTCGCCGGCCTGGGCCTGGCCGGTCTGGACGGCGCGCTTGATGTCCGGCGCCTTGAAGAGCGAGGCATTGGGATGGACGGTGATCTTCAGCTTGCCGCCGGAGGCCGTCTCCACGTCCTTGGAGAACTGCATGAGGTTCTCGACATGGTAGTTTGCCGGCGGATAGGCCGACGGCAGGACCCAGGCGGTCTGGGCAAAGGCGGTGCCGGAAGCGGCGAGCAGCGCTGCGCCGGCGAGGCCCGAGCGAACAAGTTTGGATATCATTTTCCTCATATCGGTTCCCTTTTTTCTCTCTCTAGTTACCCCGGGAAAGCCATTTTCGGCAGAAACATCACGATATCCGGGAAGATCGTGAGGATGGCGACGGTCGCCAGAAGCAGGAAGAAGAAGGGCAGCGCCGCGCGGGCGACCGTGAGGCTGTCGCGGCCGCTCATCGTCTGCAGCACGAAGAGGTTGAAGCCGACGGGCGGAGTGATCTGCGCCATCTCGACCATCAGCACCAGGAAGATCCCGAACCAGATCAGGTCGAACCCGGCCTGCTGGATCATCGGCAGGACGACCACCGTGGTCAGGACGATCATCGACAGACCGTCGATGGCGCAGCCGAGCAGGACATACATCAGCGTCAGGACCGCAATCAGCGCATAGGGGCTGAGATGAAAGCTGTCCACCCATGCCGCAAGCGCGTTCGGAATGCCGGTATACCCCATGGCAATCGACATGTAGCCGGCACCCGTGAGGATCAGCATGACCATTGCAGTCATCCGCGTTGCGCCCATGACGCTTTCGACGAAGCTCTTCCAGGTCAGCGCCTTTTGCCAGGCTGCAATGACGAGTGCGCCGAGAACGCCCCAGGCGGCGCATTCGGTTGCCGTCGCCCAGCCCAGCATCAACGCCGAAAAGACGGTCAGGATGAGCAGCGCAAGCGGGATGAGGTTCAACGTTTCCCTCAACTTGTTCGCGAACGACGTTTTCGGCGCCCGCGCCGGGCTCTTGTCCGGGTTCATCAGCGACCAGACGATGATCGCCCCCATATAAAGGGCCATCACGATGACAGCCGGAACGAGCCCCGCCATGAACATCTGGATGATCGAGACGTTTGCGGCAACGGCATAGACGATCATCGGGATCGACGGCGGGACCAGAAAACCAAGCGTACCCGCACCGGCGAGAGATCCGAGGCTGATCGTCTCGTCGTAACCGCGCTTCCTGAGTTCCGGCAGGGTGATCTTGGCGACCATCGCCGTGGTTGCCGCGGATGATCCCGAGACGGCTCCGAAAAGCCCGCAGCCGAGAACGTTGACGTGGATCAGCCGGCCCGGAAGCCAGTTGAGCCAGGGCGACAGGCCGCGGAACATCTCGTCCGACAGCCTCGTCCTGTAAAGGATCTCCCCCATCCAGATGAAGAGGGGCAGGGCGGCAAGGCTCCATGACGCGCTGCCGCTCCAGGCGTTGGTCGCCATGGCCGCACCGATCTGGATGCCGGCCGGAGCGAACTGCATGGCAATGAAGCCGCAGATGAGCAGGGTGACACCAATCCAGACCCCTCCCCCGAGGAGAAGCAGCATGGCGCCAAGGATTAAGCCGGATATCTCGACCAGATATGTGGTATCCATGATCAGACCCCACTTTCCATGACGCGTTCGATGATCTCTTCCTTGGTGGTCGGAGCCGGTTTTTCGTATCGTGGCGCGCCTCCGAACAGGAGATGCAGGAGTTCATCCACGAAGGCGATCTCCAGGACGACCAGTCCAATGGACATGCCGATCTGGGGGATCCACAAGGGCACGGCGATCACGCCCTGCGAGACGTCATTAAATTTCCAGGACGTCCAGGTCATGTCCACGGCATACCAGGCAAAATAACCGACCGCCAAAGTGCCGATCGCCGTGCAGCAGATTTCGATGATACTGCGCGTGCGGCCACCGATCCTGTCGATCAGCAGTCCCATGCGAATAAGTTCCGCGGAGCGGAACGTATGGGCAAGCGCCAGAAACGCGGTCGCGGCCATGCACCAGGCGGTGAAATCGTCGCCGGCTGGGATGTCGATGCCGAGCGGGCGCCCCGCCGACAGGGACAGCATGATCACGAATATCCCGACAAGAAAGGCCCCGCCCAGGTAACCGGCGGCAAGATACAGGCCATCGAGACCCCGCCGGACGGGCTCTGGAAAGACACTGTGACGCGGATCAATGGAGGACATGGATCGTCCTCCCGTGAAAGGATCGGCAAAGCGACATGATCGGCTCCCCTCGGTTGCCGGTTGTTGGGATGGATGCTCTTTGCGGCATTCTTACCCGTTATAGAGCAGGATGCTTCAAAAGGCATTTTCTTGTCAACTAATCATTGACGTTTTATCGATGAAATGTTTTCGTTAGGGCAATCGAGTTTCTAAAAAGGTGGGACATGACACAAGCGAAGTGGGATTTCTGGATCGATCGCGGCGGCACGTTCACCGATATCGTCGGCCGGAAGCCGGAGGGCACGCTCGTCGCCCACAAGGTCCTCTCCGAAAATCCGGAGGCCTACCGCGATGCCGCGGTGCAGGGCATCCGCGAGCTTCTCGGTGTCCCGGCCGGCGCCGCCATCCCCGCCGATGCGATCGGCGCGGTGAAGATGGGCACGACCGTCGCCACCAACGCGCTGCTGGAGCGCAAGGGTGAGCGCACGCTGCTTGTCACCACCCGCGGCTTCCGCGATGCGCTGGCAATCGGCTACCAGGCGCGCGCCGACATCTTCGCCAAGAAGATCATCAAGCCGGAACTGCTCTACAAACAGGTGGTCGAGGTGGACGAACGCGTCCGCGCCGACGGTACGATCGAGGCGGTACCGGATGCAGGGACGATCCGAGGCCAGCTGCAGGAACAGTATGATGCCGGCTTCCGTGCCGTCGCCGTCGTGTTCATGCATGCCTATCGTTACCCGGCTCACGAACAACTGGTGGCCGGGATTGCCCGCGAGATCGGCTTCACGCAGGTTTCCGTCAGCCATGAGGTTTCGCCGCTGATCAAGCTGGTCGGGCGCGGCGATACGACCGTCGTCGATGCCTATCTCTCGCCGATCCTGCGGCGCTATGTGGAGCAGGTTGCCGGCGAACTCGGCACCGGCCTCGACGCGGCCGACAAGGATGGCGCGCAACTGATGTTCATGCAGTCTTCCGGCGGGCTGACCGCGGCGCGGCTGTTCCAGGGCAAGGATGCGATCCTGTCCGGTCCCGCCGGCGGCGTGGTCGGCGCGGTCGAGACCTCGCGGCTTGCGGGTTTCGACCGGATGATCGGCTTCGACATGGGCGGCACGTCCACCGACGTGTCACATTATGACGGGGAACTGGAACGCTCCTTCGAAACCGAGGTCGCCGGCGTGCGCATGCGGGCGCCGATGATGTCGATCCACACGGTGGCCGCCGGCGGCGGCTCGATCCTGCATTTCGAGAACGGCCGTTTCAGCGTCGGCCCGGATTCGGCCGGTGCCAATCCCGGTCCGAAGGCCTATCGCCGCGGCGGGCCGCTGACGGTTACCGACGCCAATGTCATGCTCGGCAAGCTGTCGCCAAAGCTTTTCCCGGCGATCTTCGGCCCCAACCGCGACCAGCCGCTCGATGCGGATGCCGTGCGCGCCGCCTTCGAGGACATGGCCAGGGTGATCGGCGACGGCCGTTCGCCGGAAGAAGTGGCCGACGGGTTCCTGGCGATCGCCGTCGAGAACATGGCGAATGCGGTCAAGAAGATCAGCGTCCAGCGCGGCTACGACGTCACGCACTATGTGCTGACCTGCTTCGGCGGTGCCGGTGGCCAGCATGCCTGCCTGACGGCCGATGCGCTCGGCATCTCGACCGTGATGATCCACCCGTTTTCGGGCATCCTTTCGGCCTATGGCATGGGTCTTGCGGATATCCGCGCCACCCGCCAGCGCACGGTATCGCACGAGCTCGCGGCGGCGCTGGAAATGCTCGGCGTCATCCGCGACGAGCTGACGACCAGCGTGCTGGAGGAAATGTCGTCGCAGGGCGTCGCCGGATCGGAAACCGAGGTGCTTCACCGCGCTCATCTCCGCTACCAGGGCACGGATACGACCTTGCCCGTAACTCTCGCCGATGCGGCGGAGATGACACTCGCCTTCGAGACGGCCCACAAGAAGCAGTTCGGCTTCATCTTCGAAAACCGCGAGATCATTTTCGAGGCCTATGAGGTCGAGGCGATCGGCGGCGGCGCCGATTCCGACGAACCGGCATTCGAGACGGACGACCGGGCGCCGACCGTGGCCGAACAGACGAAATTTTTCTCCGGCGGGGCATGGCGCGAAGCGCCGGTCTACCGCCGCGCCGACATCCGTCCCGGCGCCAGAGCCAGCGGCCCGTGCCTGATCGTCGAGCCGCACCAGACCATTGTCGTCGAGGATGGCTGGGCTTTCGAGATCACCAAACTGAATCACGTGGTGCTGAAGCGCGTCGCGGAGCTTTCCCGCGCTAAACCGATCGGCACCCAGGCCGACCCGGTCCTGCTCGAAGTGTTCAACAACCTGTTCATGTCGATCGCCGAGCAGATGGGCGTGACGCTGCAGAACACTTCGTCCTCGGTCAACATCAAGGAGCGGCTGGATTTCTCCTGCGCCGTCTTCGACGCGGACGGCGCGCTGGTGGCGAACGCTCCGCATATGCCGGTGCATCTCGGCTCCATGGACCGCTCGGTCGAAAGCATAATCGCCCAGAACCAGGGCAAGATCCGCCCCGGCGACGTGTTTGCGCTGAACGCGCCCTACAATGGCGGCACGCACCTGCCGGATATCACCGTCGTGACGCCGGTGTTCGACGCGGACGGCAAGAATATCCTCTTCTACGTCGCCTCGCGCGGACACCATGCGGATATCGGCGGCACGGCGCCGGGGTCGATGACGCCGCTGGCAACGACCGTCGATGAAGAGGGCGTGCTGTTCGACAACGTGCTGCTCGTCGATCGCGGCCGGTTCGACGAAGCGGGCATCACCGATCTTCTCTCCAACCACCCCTATCCTGCCCGCAACGTCGCCCAGAACGTCGCCGACCTGCGCGCCCAGATCGCCGCCAACGAAAAGGGCGTGCACGAAATGCGCAAGATGATCGCGCAGTTCGGGCTCGACGTGGTGCGGGCCTATATGGGCCATGTGCAGGACAATGCGGAAGAGAGCGTTCGTCGCGTCATCGAAAAGCTCGGCGATTCGGAATTCTCCTACCCGACCGACCAGGGCAGCGTCATCCAGGTGAAGATCACCGTCGACAAGGCGAAGCGCGAGGCAACCGTCGACTTCACCGGCACCAGTCCGCAGAAAAAGAACAATTTCAACGCACCGGAGCCGGTGACCCGGGCAGCGGTGCTCTATGTCTTCCGCGTCATGGTCGAAAGCTCCATTCCGATGAATGCGGGATGCCTGCGGCCGATCCGGATCATCGTGCCGGAAGGCTCGATGCTGAAGCCACAATATCCGGCGGCGGTCGTCGCCGGCAATGTCGAGACCAGCCAGCATGTGACGAATGCGCTGTTCGGCGCGCTCGGGGCGATGGCGGCAAGCCAGGGGTCGATGAACAACCTCACCTTCGGCAATGCGACCTACCAGTATTACGAGACGCTGTGCTCCGGTTCGCCGGCCGGCGTCTTCAATGACGGAACCGGCTTCGAGGGCACGGATGCGGTGCATGTGCACATGACCAATTCCCGCCTCACCGACCCGGAAATCCTGGAAACGCGTTATCCGGTGCTGCTCGAAGATTTCCACATCCGCGAAAACTCCGGCGGCAGGGGCAAGTTCTCTGCCGGCAATGGGACGAAACGCACCATCCGCTTCCTCGAAAAAATGGATTGCGCCATCCTCTCCTCGCACCGGACGATCCGGCCGCACGGGCTTTCGGGCGGCGAAACGGGCGAGGTCGGAAAGACCACGGTGCGACGCCTGGACGGCACGTTCGAAGAACTCGGCGGCTGTGCCCAGACGGTCATCGAGGCGGGCGAAGCGGTAACCGTTCAGACGCCGACGGCCGGAGGCTATGGCAAAGCGGACTGATCTGCCGTAACCGGAAGGCATGACGAAGCAGATCGCGATCATCGGCGGCGGCCCGGCGGGTCTTATGGCGGCGGAGGTTCTCTCCGCTGCCGGCCATGCCGTGACCGTCTACGAGGCGATGCCGACCTTCGGGCGGAAATTCCTGCTCGCCGGCAAATCCGGGCTGAACATCACCCATTCGGAAGATTTTTCAAAGTTCGCGGCGCGATTCGGAAGCGCCTCCGCTCGGCTGCGCCCCGCCCTCGACGCATTCACGCCGGGCGACGTGCGGACCTGGGCTTCAGGGCTCGGCACGGAAACCTTCGTCGGAACCTCCGGCCGGGTGTTTCCCAAAGTCATGAAGGCCTCGCCGTTGCTGCGCGCCTGGCTGCGCCGACTGGAGACGCAGGGCGTGACGCTCAGGACGCGGCATCGCTGGGTTGGGTTTGCCGGAAACGGCTATCGGTTCGAAACGCCGGAAGGGCCGGTGACCGTCGAACCCGATGCTGCTCTCGTCGCGCTGGGCGGCGCCAGCTGGCCCAGGCTTGGATCGGACGCCGCCTGGGCGCCGTGGCTGAGAGACAAGGGCATTGAAGTCGCCGACCTGCAGCCGGCCAATTGCGGTTTCGATGTCGCCTGGAGCGAGGCGTTTTGCGAGCGTTTCGCCGGCGAACCGCTGAAATCGGTGTCCACGACCTCGGACGCCGGCACATTCCAGGGCGAATTCGTGATCTCGAAACACGGGATCGAAGGCAGCCTCGTTTATGCCCATTCCGCGGCACTTCGGGACCGACTTTTCGCCCAAGGGCAGGCCGCATTGACGGTCGACCTCGCACCGGGCCGCACGCTGGAGCGGCTCGCCCGCGACCTTGCCCGGCAGGATGCCAAAGCGAGTTTCTCCAACCGCGTCCGCAAGGGCGCCGGACTTGAGGGCGTGAAGGCCGCGCTGCTTCGCGAACTCCTTCCGGATGCCAACCGCATGGCATCGGAGGAATTGGCGGAACGGATCAAGGCTTTGCCGATCCCTGTTGTCCGTCCGCGGCCGATCGCGGAAGCGATCTCGTCGGCCGGCGGCATCGCCTGGAGCGATCTTGACGACAACTACATGCTGAAGCCGCTTCCGGGCCTGTTCGCCGCAGGAGAAATGCTGGACTGGGAGGCCCCGACCGGCGGCTACCTGCTGACTGCATGCCTTGCGACGGGCCGGGCCGCGGCACGCGGCATCGAAGCCTGGGTGGACGCGCGATAGGACTCGCTTCGGCGCGCGATTTGCGATTTCTTTTCCACTTGTCCGGCATTGTCCTAGATCAACGCCACCAAGCGTGATTCGCGCAGAAAGTGAGCGGAGGAAAGGCCTCCATGACCAGGGAAAGACGAAGACGCATCATCCGCAGGCGGCGGACCGTGACAGGTCTGGCGCTCGTTGCCGCCATTTCCTTCGTGGCGGGGATGACGGATGCGGTGGGCCTGCTTCTTTCGGGCGATTTCGTCTCCTTCATGACCGGCAACACGACCCGCGCGGCGATTTCCTTCGCCGATGGCGACTACAGCCATGCGATCATCCTCTTCATCGCGCTGTGGGTCTTCATCCTCGGCAACGCGCTCGGCATCGTACTTGCCTACACGGTCTCTGCGCGCCGCACTTTCGTGGTGCTCGCGGGCGTCTCGCTGCTGCTGGCCGCCGCTTCCATCGTTCCGACGACCGGCTATCCGCGGCTGCAATTCTATATGGTCGTGCTTTCGATGGGCATGATCAACGCGACTGTCGAACATATCGAAGGATTGCCGATCGGGCTTACCTATGTGACGGGCGCGCTTTCCCGCTTCGGCCGAGGCATCGGCCGCTGGCTGATCGGCGACCGCAACCCGACCGGCTGGCTGATCCAGACGGTTCCCTGGACCGGAATGGCATGCGGCGCGGTGACGGGCGCTTTTTTGACGAAATACGCGGGCAGTCATGCGCTCTGGATCGTTTCGGTTCTGGCCCTTGCTGTTGCACTGGCGACGGCACTTCTGCCGCGCCCGCTGCACCTGCATTTCCAGCAGCCGATCGTTTCCGCCCGACGCCGCGCCTGATCGTTCCGAAGGACATCGATGTTCCTGCTCTCCAAGCTCTTCTGGGTGTTTGCCCAGCCTCTTTCGTTCGCTTTTCTGCTCTGCGCCCTCGCCGCAGTTCTGGTCTTCGCCGGCTGGCGCCGGCTCGGCGGCCTTTCGGCGTTCCTGACCGCACTGGTTCTGTTCGTGACGCTTTTCACGACGACGGGCACGGTGGCGCTGCAGGTGCTGGAAGATCGCTTTCCGAAGCCCGCGCAGGAGCCACAGCCGGTTACCTGTATGGTCGTGCTCGGCGGCGTGCTCGAAAACGAGGTGACGACCGTGCGTGGCGGCGTCGAGCTCAACCAGGCGGCGGACCGGTTCGTGGAAGCGCTGCGACTGGCCCGCAATCATCCGGAAGCCCGCATCCTGATATCGGGGGGCGACGGTTCGATCAGCGGCAAGTATGAAGGCGAAGCACAGGCTTCGGAACGGTTCTTCTCTGCCTTCGGCATTTCGGCGGATCGGCTGGTGAAGGAGAATGCGTCCCGCACGACCTATGAGAATACGCTGAATACGGCCGAGCTTCTGAAGGCCCAGGGGCTCGAACACTGCCTGCTGATCACCTCCGCCTTCCATATGCCGCGATCGATGGGGCTGTTCCGGGCGGCCGGGATCGAGGTCGCCCCCTGGCCGGTCGATTACCGGACCAGCGGCGTCGTCCACCTGTCGCTGGATTTCACCCAGCCGGCGCTGAATGCGCAGCTGACGACGACCGCCGCGCGGGAATGGATGAGCCTGACCGCCTATTACCTCGCCGGGCGCATCGGTTCGTTCTTTCCGGGATGAGCCTTCTGCGGGGCCGCTCTACTTTTTCGAGAGGATATTGAAATCAAGGCCGCGCACCCTGACGCGCATCTCGCACGGCGCGGCGTCCTTGCGACCGCAGAAGCGGGGATGCATGGTCAATTCGAAGACCATGTTGCCGAAATACTGAACGAAATCGTATTTATAGAGCTGGGCCGTGGCGACCATGACGTAGCCGCCTTCCTTGATCTGGACATAGAAATTGTAGGGGCAGCCTTCGCTGGTGCAGCGCGGACCCTTGACCCCGTCGCAGGTTATTTCGGACTGGTTGGAAACGAGGTCGATCATGCCGTCGTTGTTGATGTCGAAACGCTTCATGAAGGCCGGTCCGAAACCGGCGGTCTTGCACTCCTTGCGGAAGTAGTCCTTCTCGTAGATTTCCGGATCGCTGAAACGCTGCGGCTGCTGAGCGGAGGCAAGTGTCGGCGCAAACACCAGGGCGAGCGCCTGCACGACAATGATCAAGAGCTTTTTCACAGGTCGACCTCTGCAAATTCATCTGTTCACGGCACGCATCGAAGGGTGACGCACGCAACGATCGGCGGTTATGCTAACGGCCTGCACTTGCGCGACGCTGGATCACAAGGTCTGACATGTCACTGCTGATGATCCTCGACTACGCCGGCATCGCGCTTTTTGCCGCGACCGGCGCGCTTGCCGCCTCGCGAAAACAGCTCGACCTTGTCGGCTTCCTGTTCTTCGCGGCGGTCACCGGGCTCGGCGGCGGCACGCTCAGAGACATCATTCTCGGACGGATGCCGGTCTTCTGGGTGCTCGATCCGACCTATATCCTGATCTGCGTGATTGCCGGTGCCTTCGTGTTCTGCACCGCGCATAGGGTGGAATGGCGCTATCGCCTGCTGATCTGGTTCGATGCGGTAGGGCTTGCCGCCTATAGCGTGCTCGGCGCGGCAAAAGGGCTTGCCGCCACGGGATCGCCGACGATCGCAATCGTCACCGGAGCGCTGACTGCCGCCTTCGGCGGCATCCTGCGCGATCTTCTGGCCAACGAACCCTCGGTGCTGCTGAGGCCGGAAATCTATATCACCGCAGCGCTCGCGGGCGCCTGCGGGTTTACCGCGGCAAATGCGCTCGGTCTGCCGCTCTACGCGAGTTCGGGGCTGGGTGCCGCGCTTGCCTTCGGCTTGCGCGGCGGCGCGATCCACTACGGCTGGACATTGCCGCGCTACAGGCCGCGGCCCGGGCGGGAGCAGGACGAGGCCATGCGGGGAAACAAAGGGAAAGAGTAGGCCCGTCAGCTCTTCTTTTCGCGCAGGCGGATGATCACGTCCACATGGGCGATTTCCATGCCTTCCGGCGCCTCCGGCAGGTTGCCGATCTCCAGATTGCTGACCGGAATATCGAGCACCTCGTTGCGGCCCTCGATGAAGAAGTGGTGATGGTCGGAAATGTTGGTGTCGAAATAGGTCCTGGCGCTTTCGACCGCCAGCACGCGGATGAGGCCGGCCTCGGTGAACTGGTGCAGGGTATTGTAAACGGTCGCGAGCGAGACGGGCACGCCGGCGAAAGTGGCTTCCTCGTGCAGTTCCTCGACGGTCAGATGGCGGTCACCCTTGGCGAACAGCAGGTCGGCAAGCGCAACGCGCTGCCGCGTCGGACGCAGGCCGCAATGGCGCAGTCTCGTCTCGATGTCCGTAACGGCTTCTGCCATATTGCCCGTCAGCTCCTGCCGTTTCGCGGCCATATCAGGTATCTTGACTTTTCGATATAACTTTTACGGCGAACACTTTCAATAGTTTCTGGAGGATACCTGCCGCGGGAGGGCCAAAAACGCGCGATTTCCATCACAAGCCTCTGGTTTGCGCCTTTAGCTTCCTATATGCGGACCAGAACAAACGCATGTTCCAGTGGCTCGGCTGCCATCCCCAGGCGGAGCGCAAGTTCATCGTTACGCTTCAATTCCGATCGATCTTGCACTAAAGCTGCTGAAACAAAAGGTCTACGGTTCAACGGGGGGAACGGAAATTTATGGCACCCAGGCAGTCCAGCTTCTCTTACGAAGAACTTCTCTCTTGCGCCCATGGCGAGTTGTTCGGACCCGGCAATGCGCAGCTTCCGCTGCCGCCGATGCTGATGGTCCACCGCATCACCGACATTTCGGAAACGGGCGGAGCCTTCGACAAGGGTTATCTTCGCGCCGAATACGACGTCAGGCCCGACGACTGGTATTTTCCCTGCCATTTCGAAGGCAATCCGATCATGCCGGGCTGCCTTGGCCTTGACGGCATGTGGCAATTGACCGGCTTCTTCCTCGGCTGGCTCGGCGAACCCGGACGGGGCATGGCCTTGTCGACCGGCGAAGTGAAGTTCAAGGGCATGATCCGCCCGGACACCAAGCTGCTCGAGTATGGCATCGACTTCAAGCGCGTCATGCGCGGTCGTCTGGTGCTTGGCACCGCCGACGGCTGGCTCAAGGCGGATGGCGAAACCATTTACCAGGCGACAGACCTTCGTGTAGGCCTGTCGAAGGAAAAGGCCGCCTGATCCTGCTTCGCGGCCAAAGAAGTACAAGCAGAAAAGGTTTTGATGAGATGAGACGGGTAGTTGTAACGGGTCTCGGTATCGTATCCTCGATCGGGAGCGACGCCGCCGAAGTCACCGAATCCTTGCGTCAGGCAAAGTCCGGCATTTCCTTCTCTCCCGATTTCGCCGAGCACGGCTTCAAGTGCCAGGTCTGGGGCAGGCCGACGCTCGATCCGACCGAACTGGTCGATCGCCGCGCCATGCGCTTCCTCAGCCAGGGCGGCGCCTGGAACCATGTCGCCATGAAACAGGCGATCGCGGATTCCGGCCTTGAAGACAAGGATATCGGCGAGAACGAACGCACCGGCATCATCATGGGCTCGGGCGGCCCGTCCACCCGCACGCTGATCGAAGCCGCCGAGATCACCCTCAAGAACAACAGCCCGAAGCGCATCGGCCCGTTCGCGGTGCCGAAGGCGATGTCCTCGACGGCATCGGCAACGCTTGCCACCTGGTTCAAGATCCACGGCGTCAACTATTCCATCTCGTCCGCCTGCTCGACATCGGCGCACTGCATCGGCAATGCGGCGGAGATGATCCAGTGGGGCAAGCAGGACGTGATGTTCGCCGGCGGCCACGAGGACCTCGACTGGACCATGTCGAACCTGTTCGACGCGATGGGCGCGATGTCCACCAAGTACAACAACGATCCCGACAGGGCCTCGCGCGCCTATGACGTCGATCGCGACGGTTTTGTCATCGCCGGCGGCGCAGGCGTGCTGGTTCTCGAAGAACTCGAGCACGCCAAGGCCCGCGGCGCCAAGATCTATGCGGAAATCGTCGGCTACGGCGCGACCTCGGACGGTTACGACATGGTCGCCCCGTCGGGCGAGGGCGCTATCCGCTGCATGCGCCAGGCACTGGCGACCGTGAAGGGCGATGTCGATTACATCAACACCCACGGCACCTCGACGCCGGTCGGCGATTCAAAGGAGATCGGTGCGATCCGCACGGTCTTCGGAGACAAGATCCCGCATATCCAATCGACCAAGTCGCTGACCGGCCACTCGCTCGGCGGTGCCGGCGTGCAGGAATCCATCTACGGTCTTCTGATGATGCAGGAACGCTTCATCGGCGAAAGCGCCCATATCGAAAACCTGGACCCGGAATTCGACGGCGTGCCGATCGTGCGCAAGCGCATCGACGACGCCAAGATCGACACGGTCCTTTCCAATTCCTTCGGGTTCGGCGGCACGAACGCCACGCTCGTCTTCCAGCGCTTCAACGGGTAAATCCATGACAGGAATCATGCAGGGGAAACGCGGCCTGATCATGGGGGTCGCCAATAATCATTCCATTGCCTGGGGGATATCGAAGGCCGTCGCAGCTCAGGGCGCCGAGCTTGCCTTCACCTACCAGGGCGATGCGCTGGGCAAGCGGGTGAAACCGCTCGCCGCCGAGGTCAATTCGGATTTTGTTGTCCCCTGCGATGTCGAGGACATTGCCTCGGTGGACGCTGCTTTCGCGGCGATCAAGGAGCGCTGGGGCAAGCTCGATTTTGTCGTGCACGCCATCGGCTTTTCCGACAAGAACGAGCTGAAGGGCCTCTACGCCGACACGACGCGCGACAATTTCAGCCGTACGATGGTGATCTCCTGCTTTTCCTTCACGGAAATCTCCAAACGGGCGGCGGACCTGATGACCGATGGCGGCGCGATCCTGACGCTCACCTACGGCGGCTCGATGCGGGTGATCCCGAACTACAACGTCATGGGCGTCGCCAAGGCGGCACTGGAAAGCTCGGTGCGTTATCTCGCCGCCGACTACGGCCCGCGCGACATCCGCGTCAACGCGATCTCTGCAGGCCCCGTGCGCACGCTCGCGGGTGCCGGCATTTCCGACGCCCGGGCGATCTATTCCTGGAACCAGAAGAACGCGCCGCTGCGCCGCACCGCGACCATCGAGGATATCGGCGGATCGGCGCTTTACCTGCTCTCGGACCTCTCCCGAGGCGTGACCGGCGAGATCCACTATGTGGACGCCGGCTACAACATCACCTCGCTGCCAAGCCTCGACCGGCTCAGGAATGCGGATTCGGAGTGAATGGGATGCGCATAATAATGCGCATCTTGATCCCTCCTCTCTGCCGTGCTATGTCTGCTGCACAGCAAAGGTGTGTCCGTGGAGCGGAACAGTCACAAGATCATCGCCAGATTGAAACGCGACGGTTACGAACTCGTCTCCATTAAGGGCTCACACCACAAGCTCCGCAAGGGTGCGCAAACCATCATCGTTCCGCATCCGAAGAGAGATCTGCCTGTTGGGACCGCACTCGCGATAGCCAAGCAGGCAGGATGGGTTGAGGTAGACCGATGAAATACTTCATTGCTCTCGTGCATAAAGACGGTGATAGCGCTTTCGGCATCAGCTTCCCCGACCTGCCATCGGTTTTTTCTGCAGCAGATATCGAGGATGACCTAACTGCAAATGCGATCGAAGCGCTTCGGCTCTGGGCGGAAGATGCCGCGCTGCCGGCCCCCTCCTCCTATGAAGAACTGATGTCTCGTAACTCGATCCGCGCGGAACTCGCCAAGGGAGCGTTCTTGGCGCGTATTCCTTTCATCGAGGACGATACGCGGGTCGTGCGCGCCAACGTGACATTCGAAAAAGGCATGCTCGACGCGATCGACGCAGCCGCAAAGGAGCGCGGACTGACGCGTTCAGCCTTCCTGGCCAGCGCTGCTCGCAAGGATATCGAGGCAGCTTAGAGCCGGCTTACTTCTTCGCCCATAGAACCTTAAAGCGCGCATTACGGCAAGTTTCGCCGCTCTCGCGGAAACCTTCGGCCAGCACCGGTTCATAGGTCAGGCCGCGATTGGCGACCAGCATCAGGCGGCCGCCGTTCTTGAGCGCTGCGGCGGCGGTGCGGATCATCGTCCTGCCGAGTTCCGGGTCAGCTGCCTGCGCCTCGTGGAACGGCGGATTCATGATGATGAGATCGTATTTCTCTTTCGGCGGCTCGGCGCCGAGATCCTGCCAGTAGAAGCGGGCATTGAGGTCCGGGCAGTTGCGCGCGATGTTGCGCTTGGCAAATTCCAGCGCCTGATGGTCGGCCTCGAAAAGATCGATGCGGTTCACGCGCTTCGACTTCTCCGCCAGCATCACGGACAGATAACCCCAGCCCGCGCCGAAGTCGGCGGCGTTGCCGTCGAAGTCGGTCGGCAGGCGGCCGGCGAGCAGTTCGGAGCCCGCATCGACGCGATCGTGGGAGAACATGCCGGGTGCGGCCTCGAACCGGGCGTCGATCACCACGGTCGATTTCTTCAACGCCTTGATCGCGGCATCGGCATTGGCGGGCCTGGCGAACCATATCGCGACGCCGTGATACTTCGGGGTGTAGTCGAGTTCGATGCCGAGCTTCAGGAGCGTGTTGCGGAGCGGCTGGATGCCGTCCTCCTTACCGCCGGCGACAATGATGACGCCGCCGGTTCTGACGCGCTCCAGAGCCTCCGCTACGCGGTTCTCGTTCTCGCCGCGATGCTTGCCGCAGAGCACCAGCCCCACGTCATAGCCTTCGCCCTCGGCCTCGGGATAGGCGCCCTCGCGCAAGGTCCGGAACAGCGGCCGGAACGGCTGCACCGCGGTGATCTCGGCTGCAAACCCTTCGGGCAAGGCATTGCCGCCTTCTGCGCCGAGGAAGAGCACACGCTCACCTTCGCCGGGCGCGGGAACTGCGCCGGTGTCGAAGGGGTGGAACAGGGTCTTGAGGGCGTCTCGGCTCATGGTTCGTCTCGTGGTTTCGTCTCGTAACAGCAGATAAACAAAAGGCGCGGAAGAGCTTCCGCGCCTCGATGTCTCGGAAGGAGACAAGCCTTATTCGGCGGCTTCGCCGTCAGCCTTCTTGACTTCCTGGCCGGTGGCCTGGTCGACGACCTTCATCGACAGGCGAACCTTGCCGCGCTCGTCGAAGCCCATCAGCTTGACCCAGACCTTATCGCCTTCCTTGACGACGTCCTGGGTCTTGGCAACACGCTCGGAAGCGAGCTGCGAGATGTGCACGAGGCCGTCGCGGGCGCCGAAGAAGTTGACGAAAGCACCGAAATCGGCGGTCTTGACGACCGTGCCTTCGTAGATGGCGCCGACTTCCGGTTCAGCGACGATCGAGTGGATCCACTTGCGGGCCGCTTCGATTTCCTTGCCGGAAGACGAGGCGATCTTGACGGTACCGTCGTCCTCGATGTTGATCTTGGCGCCGGTCTTTTCGACGATTTCGCGGATGACCTTGCCGCCCGAACCGATGACTTCGCGGATCTTGTCGACCGGGATGTTCATCACCTCGATGCGCGGGGCGAATTCGCCGAGCTGGCCGCGGCTCTCGGTGATGGCGTTCGCCATTTCGCCGAGGATGTGCTTGCGGCCGCCCTGTGCCTGGCTCAGCGCAACCTTCATGATCTCTTCGGTGATACCGGCGATCTTGATGTCCATCTGCAGCGAGGTGATGCCGTCGTTGGTGCCGGCAACCTTGAAGTCCATGTCGCCGAGGTGGTCTTCGTCGCCGAGGATGTCGGAGAGAACGGCGAAACGCTCACCTTCGAGGATCAGGCCCATGGCGATACCGGCAACCGGCTTGGCGAGCGGCACGCCTGCGTCCATCAGAGCCAGCGAGGTGCCGCAGACGGTCGCCATCGAAGACGAGCCGTTGGACTCGGTGATTTCGGAAACGACGCGCAGCGTGTAGGGGAACTGCTCGACCGTCGGCAGCATCGGGCGGATGGCGCGCCATGCGAGCTTGCCATGGCCGATTTCGCGGCGGCCCGGGGAACCCATGCGACCGGTTTCACCGACCGAGTAGGGCGGGAAGTTGTAGTGCAGCAGGAAGCGTTCCTTGTACATGCCGGTCAGGCTGTCGACGTACTGTTCGTCTTCGCCGGTGCCGAGCGTGGCGACAACGATCGCCTGGGTCTCGCCGCGGGTGAAGAGGGCCGAGCCGTGGGTGCGCGGCAGGATGCCGACTTCCGAGACGATCGGGCGGACGGTCTCGAGGTCACGACCGTCGATACGGCTCTTGGTGTCGAGGATGTTCCAGCGAACGATCTTGGCCTGCAGGTGCTTGAAGACGGCGCCGATGACTTCGGCATTGTATTTCGGCTCGACGCCTTCCGGGAAGAAGTGAGCCTTGACCTTCGCCTTGACGGCATCGACGGCGGCGTAGCGGTCGGCCTTCTGGGTGATCTTGTAGCCTTCGCGAAGCTCGGCTTCGAAATGCTGCAGCATTTCGGCTTCGAGTTCGGAATGATCTTCCGGTTCGAATTCGCGGGGTTCCTTGGCGGCGACTTCAGCGAGCTTGATGATCGCGTCGAGGACCGGCTGGAAACCGCGGTGGCCGAACATGACGGCGCCGAGCATGATTTCTTCGTTGAGTTCCTTGGCTTCGGATTCGACCATCAGAACGGCATCGTGCGTACCGGCGACAACGAGGTCGAGAACCGACTCGTCCATCTCGTCGAGATGCGGGTTCAGAACGTATTCGCCGTTGATGTAGCCGACGCGGGCGCCGCCGATCGGGCCCATGAAAGGAATGCCCGAAAGGGTGAGCGCTGCCGAGGTGGCGACCATGGACAGGATGTCCGGGTTGTTCTCGAGGTCATGCTGGATGACGGTGACGACGACCTGAGTGTCGTTCTTGTAGCCCTCCGGGAAAAGCGGGCGGATCGGGCGGTCGATCAGGCGGGAAACGAGGGTTTCGTTTTCGCTCGGACGGCCTTCGCGCTTGAAATAGCCGCCCGGGATCTTGCCGGCAGCGTAGGTCTTTTCCTGGTAGTTGACGGTGAGCGGGAAGAAGTCCTGGCCCGGCTTCGGAGCCTTGGCGGAAACGACGGTCGCCAGAACGACGGTCTCGCCGTAGGTCGCGAGAACCGCGCCGTCAGCCTGGCGGGCGATCTTGCCCGTCTCCAGCTTCAGCGGGCGGCCTGCCCATTCGATTTCGACGGAATGTGTATTGAACATGTCTTGTCCTTCAATGCGGGAGCACACGCATCGCCGATATCGGGCGCAGCGCACAGTCGACCGCAATCAATGTGACACATCATGGGCAAGACAACGGGAGGCTTTTGCGTCATCGGCATCCTCAAAAGGAGCCGCGGCTAAAGCCCCGAGGGCTTTGGCCGAAAGCATCCGGCAATCCTGCCCCATGACAGGTCAACGGTTTGTTTGGCAGATCCGGCCCATCCGGGTCCGCCGGGATTTTTACCGCGCAGATGTCAGGGCACGGTTCCAGCGTTTTCATCGGGCCTATGCCCGAAAAAGGCGTCCGGCGGGCACCGTTGCCAGTCCCGCCGGAAGATTTGTCAGCGGCGAATACCCAGGCTGCCAATCAGCTTGGTGTAGCGGCCTTCGTCCTTCTTCTTGAGATAGTCAAGAAGCGAGCGGCGGCTCGAAACCATCGTCAGCAGGCCACGACGGGAGTGGTTGTCCTTCTTGTGGCCCTTGAAATGTTCGGTCAGGTTGTTGATGCGCTCGGTCAGGATCGCAACCTGGACTTCCGGAGAACCGGTGTCGCCTTCGACAGTTGCATATTCCTTGATCAGCGCAGTCTTACGCTCGGCAGTGATCGACATCGGATGTCCTTTCTTTTGAGAGGAAACAGGGACGCCAAAGGCCGGGATGTCGTCCAGCATTGGCCATGAAAGCAAAATGAACGCCAGAGGCTGCCTTCTTGCTGGCGCTGCCTATAAACTATTCATGCCCGGATTGGAAGAGCGATGTTCTGCTCAGCCGAAGACCCGCTTCGGGCGGAATTCGCCCTGGCCGATCTCGCCGATGGCAATCAGCTTGCCACGTACCGTCGCATAGGCCTCGGCCTCCGCGAGCGGTGCATCACGACCGCGCAGGATCACCGGATTGCCCATCTTCAACCGGTGCGCCTGATCGTCGGTGATCGGCAGATGCGGCAGGCTGGACAGGGCTTCGGCCGTATCGATCAGGAACGCATCGAGCGCTGCCAGGCGCTCTTCGCGGTCCTCGATCTCTTCGAGCGCCACGAGATCGGCCAATGGCACCATCTTTTCCTCGGCAAACGGCGCGACGAAGGTGCGGCGCAGTTCGGAAATATGGCCATAGCAGCCAAGATCGCGGCCGAAATCGCGGGCAAGCGCGCGCACATAGGTGCCCTTGCCGCATTCCACCTCGAAATGCGCCGTGTCCGCGGTGACGCCGAGCAGCGTCAGCCGGAAGATTTCCACTTCACGGGAAGGGATATCGACCGTCTCGCCATCGCGGGCGAGGTCGTATGCCCGTTCGCCGGCAATCTTGATGGCCGAAAACTGCGGCGGGATCTGGCTGATCGTGCCGGTATATTTCGGCAGCAGATCACGGATGGACTGTTCGTCAGGACGCGTGTCGGAGGAAGCCGTGACTTCGCCTTCGAGGTCGTCGGTCGAGCGCTCTTCGCCCCAGCTGACGGCGAATTCATAGATCTTGCGGCCGTCCATGACGTAAGGCACGGTCTTGGTCGCATCGCCGAGCGCGATCGGCAGCATGCCGGAGGCGAGCGGATCAAGCGTGCCGGCGTGTCCGGCCTTCTGGGCGTTGAACAGCCACTTGATCTTGGAGACGGCCTCGGTCGAGCCGAAATCAACCGGCTTGTCGAGGATCAGCCAGCCGGAAACCGGGCGGCCCTTTGGTTTGCGGGGTTTGGACATGCGTTCTCTTGATTATTCTTTGTCTTCACTACCGCCGTCGAGATCCCGCTGGACCTCCGGCGAGCGCAGCAGCTCATCGATCTTCTTGTAGTTGTCGAAGCTGGTATCATCCCGGAAGCGGACTTCCGGCATGTATTTCATCTGCCGGAGCTGGCCGCCGATACGGCCGCGGATGTATTTGGCGTGGCGGTTCAACGCCTCGATGACCGCCGCGTGATCCGGCAGGCCGAGGGGTGTCACGTAGGCAGTGGCGATCTTCAGGTCCGTCGACATGCGAACTTCGGACACCGAGATCACGGTCTTTTCGATCAGGTCGTCGCGCACTTCGCCGCGCTGCAGGACCTGGGTAATGGCGGCGCGGACCTGTTCGCCAACGCGAAGCATGCGCTGCGACGGCGCCGAGGATGTGGGCTTGCTCATTTTGTTTCTCTTCTAGAGCACTTGCGGGGTTCGTCCCGTATTCCAAGCGCTGCGTCAGCAAAGGCGGTCACATGACCCAGGCACGCCCAAAGGTCAAGGCGCCCTGTCGGCTTTATCTTAACAGGGTAAGCCGCCGAATGCAGCATTCAACCGGCTCCGGCTGGGGCCGGGCCGATCAGAACAGGGCGTCGTCGATATCGTCGTCAGACATGGTGGTCGTGACGGCAGCGGCTTCCACCGGCGGCTCGGTGCCGAGCACTGCGGCATGCAGCTCGCGTTCGCTCACCATCGTATAGAGGCGGGCAATGCGGCCGCCGACGTCCGCAAGCGCCTCTTCGAGACCCGGCGCTTCGAAGACGTCCTCATCGAGTTCCATCTCATTGGCGCAGGAGCGCAGCACTTCGCCGAGCTCGGCGTTGAAGTTCAGCCGGGCGAGCGAAATATCCATCTCGCCGACCGCCGTCCTGCTCTGATCGCCAAGCGCCAACATCTGGGCATCCATCCGGTCGCCGACCGCGCGGATGTTTTCAAGCGCGTTTTCGAGACGCTGATCGAGGCTTTGCTCGCTCTCTTCGCCGTTGACGCTGGTCAGCTTGTTGGCCGCGATTTCGAGCGTCTGGAGTTCGATCAGGATCTTTTCGGCCGTCTCGTCGAGCACCGCCGCGAAGTTGCGCAGTTCGGCGGTCACGACGTTGATCGCCCTGCCTTCCTCACCGATCTTGCCGCAACGGAGGTTGGTGTTGAGAGCCATGTAGTGGATGTCGGTGCGCACGACCTTGACGATGCCGATGCCGTCGAGAAGTTCCCGGACGGTATCGCTGGTCGACCGGCTGAGCTCGCCGGCGTGGTGGGCAACCTCCTCGATTTCGCGCACCGCGCCGCGAGCGGCGGCCACGCCGCTCTCGAGCTGGCGGATCGCGTTGTCGTTGTCGCCGCTGTCGGCATCGGTCATCGTCGCACGCAACGCCTCGATCTGCGACAGATCGGACCGGAAGCTTGCGACGATGGCAACGATCTTCGCGGTATCGCGATCGAAGTCGGAGATGGACTGATTGAGCTGCAGCGATACGAGCTTGCGGATGATCAGCGAAAGGCTTTCGCGCTGGTCGCCGGTCAGCCTGGCGGCCGCAGGCGACTCCAGATAATCGGAAAGGATGCGCAGGGCCGACTGGCAATGTTCGATGCGCTGGCGGGTGATATCGCCGACCTGCATGGCCGACAGCGTCGAGGCGAGTTTCGACTGGATGCCGCTTGCGACGGCGCGCACCCTTGCGGCGCGCTCGACCAGCAGCTTGCGGTGCTTGCCGATCTCAGCCGCGCCGTTGGAAAGGCCGACGACGATCTGCGGTACCGTCTGGTCGTAGCTCGCCAGGATCGCCTTTCCCTTGACCATTACCGGCCCAAGACCGTGACCGAGGGTGCTCAGCTTGCCGGCCAGATCGTTGACCTGGCGCGAGCCCTCCTGGATCCTTGCGAGAATTTCCTCCGCGAAGCCGGCGAAATCGGCAATACCGGCACCGGTGATCTTGGCGGTCACGGCGAAGGTGCGCAGATAACGCAGCGTTTCCTGCATCTCTTCGATCTGGGGCCGGACCTTGCGCTCCGCGCAGGCGATTTCCTGGAAGCCGACCTGTCGTCCGGATTCGAGCCTGGTCAGGTCAGACAGCCGCTCGACCGTGCTCTTCAGTTCGGCCATCGTGGCGTTTGCCGTTCCTTCATCCAGCGAACCGGTCAACTGGTCGAGGGAGCCGATCAGCTTGTTCAGCACGTCGAGGATCGACAGGAGCGCCGCCCCACCGTCGAGAAAGCGTTCCTCTATACGCGACCGCGCCGTTTCCATCCGGTCGACGAAGGCGAGAACGCCCGTCGAACTGCTCGCGATGTCGAAAATGGATGCCCTGACAGCCACTTTGCCTCACCTTTCAGGTCCCGCGGGACCTCTGTCTCTGAAGATATCGACGATGACTCGCCTGTATTGTTCCGGGACAGCCCCGCACCAGCAAGTTGCCGATACAGTTTGTCCCGTTCGAGAGATACCTTGAGCGCCCAGGGGTTAATTCTCGCAGAATATTCGTTCTCATTTGCGACTTGTGGTTAATTTTTCCGTCTCTCCGGCGCGGCAAAATACAACCTGTAAGTATTGTTTCGCGAAAAGTCGCCATAGCCGATTAACTCGCCATTAACGATGCAAGTCCAAATTCGGCCAGCTATTTCAGCTCTTTCGGAATTATGTTGAGGTAAGAATGCCTGCTTCCGATGTTAAAGAAGATTGCCTTCGCCTTCCGCAGAACCTGACCGTTCGCGCGATCACCATCGTCCAGCAGGAAATGCTGCAGTTTCTCGACAGAACCGCCTCCGCAACCATCGAACTCGACGATGACTGCCAGGTGGACACCAGCTTCATCCAGCTCATGGAAGCGGCCCGCATCTACGCCGATACAACCGGCAAGCGCATCGCGTTGGCCCGTCCCGCCAGCGGCTCGACGCTCGATGTCCTGAAGCGCAGCGGCTTCCTCGAAGGGATGTCCGCCGAGGACCTGAAATTCTGGCTTCATCAAGGGGGTATTCAATGAGCGCCAGCATCCTAACAGTCGATGATTCCGCCAGCATCCGTCTGACGACGCGCGTCGCGCTCAGCAATGCGGGGTATCAGATCACCGAGGCAGTCGATGGACTGGACGGCATCGCCAAGCTCAAGGCGGGCCAGTTCGACCTGATCGTCACCGATCTCAACATGCCGAACATGGACGGCCTGACGATGATCCGGGAACTGCGCAAGATGCCGGCCCATATGGGCGTTCCGGTCATCTTCCTGACGACGGAGTCCGACAACGACATCAAGCAGGAAGCCAAGGCCGCCGGTGCCACCGGCTGGCTCACCAAGCCATTCGACCCGGAAAGCCTGGTCAAGATCGTCCGGAAGGTACTCGGAAGATGAGCTTTCCCGATCCTATCGCGGTTTTCAGGACAGAAGCGGCCGAGCTTCTGGAACAGATCGAAGCAGGGCTTCTCGACCTGAACGTAAACCTCGGCGACAAGGATCAGGTGGACGCGGTCTTCCGCGGCCTCCACACGTTGAAGGGATCGGGGGCCATGTTCGGCTTCGATGCCCTTGCCGCCTTCACCCATCACTGCGAGACGGCCTTCGACCGCGTCCGCAAGGGCGAGGTTCCGGCAACCCAGGAACTGGTGACCGCGGTTCTCGAAGCCAAGGATCACATGCGTGCCCTGGTCGATACGCCGAATGGCCCCCATGAGGCAACGGGCGAAGCGCTCCTCGCCAATCTGCGGGCCGCCGTCGATGGCGCCAACAATCCGGGCGCGGCCAACCCCAAGGCAGCGGCGGGCCGCAACCATTTCAAGATCCGCTTCAGCCTGCCGCAGAATGCGATGGCAAACGGCACCAATCCGCTGCCGCTTCTCGACGAACTGCGCGAACTCGGTGAGTGCGAGATCGTGGCGAACCGGTCCGCCATCCCATCGCTCGACCTTATCGCCCCGACAGATCTTTATATTTCCTGGGAGGTCGAGCTCCTGACCACCCAGCCGCGTTCGGCGATCGACGACGTGTTCATCTTCGTCATGGACGAGATGCAGCTCGACGTCGTCACGGTGGAGCCTCCGCTCGCCGCCAGCACGCCGGCCAAGGCCGAAGCTCCGGTTGCGGAAGCCCGGCCTGCCGCTGCATCACAGGCCGTTGCAACGGCACCGGCTGCTCCAACTGCTCCGGCCCTCGTCGATGCGAAGCAGAAAAAGACCGCCGAAAACGTCCGCGTGCCCGCCGAAAAGCTCGATGAGCTGATGGACCGGGTCGGAGAGCTCGTGATCGCCCAGTCGCGCCTCAGCCAGCTCGCAGGCGGCAGCGGCGATCTGCAGCTGCGGGCCGTCTCGGAAGACGTGGAACGCCTTTCCGGCGAGCTGCGGGATACGATGATGGTTCTGCGCATGGTGCCGGTCACCCAGCTCTTCGGCCGCTTCCGCAGGCTGGTGCACGATCTGGCGCATGAAACCGGCAAGACGATCGAACTGCTGACCGAGGGCGAGAGCACGGAAGTCGACAAGAGCGTGATCGAGCGCCTTGCCGATCCGCTGGTGCATCTCGTGCGCAACTCCTGCGACCACGGTCTGGAGACGCCCGAGGAACGTCGCGCCGCCGGCAAGCCGGAGGCGGGCCACATCCTGCTTTCCGCCCGCCAGCAGGCCGGCGAAGTCATCATCACCATCAAGGATGACGGCCGCGGCATCAACAAGGAGCGGGTGCGCGCCAAGGCGGAATCCTCCGGTCTGATCGCACCCAATACCAGCCTCACCGATCAGGAGCTCTACCAGCTGATCTTCCAGCCGGGTTTCTCGACGGCCCAGACGGTCACCAACCTTTCCGGCCGCGGCGTCGGCATGGACGTGGTCAAGCGAACGATCGACGCACTGCGCGGCACGATCAACGTCACGAGCCACGTTGGCAAGGGTTCCGAGATTTCGCTCGCCATCCCGCTGACGCTCGCGATCATCGACGGACTGCTCGTGCGGGTCGGCGACGGTCGCTATGTCATTCCGCTTTCGGCGGTCGAGGAATGCCTCGAGCTTCCGATCGAAGAAGACATGCGCTCACGCGGCCGCAGCTTCATCTCGCTGCGAGACAGCCTGGTGCCGTTCCTCAGGCTTCGCGACCTCTTCCGCACCGGCACCAAGCCCGATCCCTTCCAGAAGGTCGTCGTCATCTCGACGGGTTCCGAACGGGTGGGCCTGGTCGTCGACCAGATCATCGGCGACCACCAGACGGTCATCAAGGGAATGTCGAAACTCCACCATGACGTCGCCACCTTCTCGGGTGCGACCATTCTCGGCGACGGAGACGTGGCGCTGATCCTCGACGTCGGCCATCTCGTGGCGGAAGGACAACAACAGGAGGCGCATCTGCGCGCGGCCGGATGAACGAAGCAGTCAGAAAGATCTCCGAAAACCTCTGGGGCGGCCGCGACGAGCTGGAAGTCCTGACATTCGACATCGCCGGCGAGATGTTCGCGCTGGAAGCCGTGAGCGTGCAGGAGATCCTCGATCTCCTCCCCGAGACCATGGTTCCCGGCGCAAAAGCCTTCGTCGGCAGCGTCATCAACTTCCGCGGCAAGGTCATTCCGCTGGCCGATATCCGGCTTGCATTCGGCATGGAAGCGACGAAGCCGACGATCGACAGCCGGATCATCGTCATCGCGATCAACATCGGCGGCGAACCGGTTCTTGCAGGCATCCGCACAGATAAAGTGCATGAGGTCACCACCCTGCTCCGCGCCGCCGGCGAACCGCCGCCGAGCGTGGGCATGCGTTGGCGGCCGGATTTCATCGATTGCCTCGTCAAGCGGGGGGCGGAGTTCATCATCCTCCCCAATCTCCAGGCAATCTTCTCCGCGCAGCACGACCATTCCGCCACCGGGGCTTCCCACGGTTGACCACCCTTTCGATGGATTCAAAAAATGCACGCTTCAATCAAGCTTAAGCTGGCCTCAGCATTCGGTTTCATCATCATAATGCTGCTGGCGACCGCCGCCTACGGCATCCTCAGCCTTGGCAACCTCAACGACACGCTCGAAAATGTGCTGCAGGGGCCGGCCCTGCGCCTGAAACTGGCTCAGAACCTGAACAATGAGCAGCTTCAGCAGATCCGCCAGCAGAAGAACCTGCTCCTGGCGGCAAATCCCGCCGAGATGCAGGGATATATCGCCAAGGGCGACGAAGCTCGCCGCACATTCGATGAGTCGTTGAAATCGGTCGAAGCCCGCGCCACGGAACAGGGCAAAGCCCTCTGGGCCAAGCTTGCCGGCTTCACGGCGGAATTCCGCAAGCAGGACGACCGCATCCGCACCTCGATGCTGGGTGGAGATCCGGCCACGGCGCTGCGTATTTCCTCCAACGAGGCACGCGCGGTTACCAACGAGATCGATGCCTTGCTCAACGACGTGGTCAAGCTTGAAGAAAGCCGCCTCAATGACGCCGACAAGCAGACCGATCTGGATTACGCCCAGACCCGCCTGATCATGATCTCGGTCGCCGGCTTCGCCTTCCTGGTCGCCGTGCTGGCCGCTCTCTGGATCGCCCTTTCGATCAACAAGGGTCTGCGCAATGCGGTGACCGCAGTGCAGGACGTCGCCGACGGTGACCTGACCAAGTTTGCCACGATCACCAGCAAGGACGAGATCGGCGAACTGCTTGGCTACGTCAACACCATGATCGAGCGTCTGCGCGGCGTCGTCGGCGATGCACTTGCGGCATCCGACAACGTCTCGTCGGGCAGCCAGGAACTTTCGGCAAGCTCCGAACAGCTTTCCCAGGGCGCGACCGAACAGGCTTCCTCGGCCGAAGAAGCCTCCGCCTCGATGGAGCAGATGGCAGCCAACATCAAGCAGAACGCCGACAACGCCGCCCAGACGGAAAAGATCGCCCGCCAGTCGTCGCGTGACGCCGAAGCATCCGGCCAGGCCGTCGGCCGCGCCGTCGGTGCCATGCGCACGATCGCCGAGAAGATCTCGATCGTCCAGGAAATCGCCCGCCAGACCGACCTTCTCGCCCTGAACGCGGCGGTGGAAGCCGCCCGCGCCGGCGAACACGGCAAGGGCTTTGCGGTCGTCGCTTCCGAAGTCCGCAAGCTCGCCGAACGCAGCCAGGCAGCCGCTGCCGAAATCAGCGCGCTCTCGGGCGAAACGGTGCAGGTCGCGACCGATGCCGGCGAAATGCTCAACAAGCTGGTGCCGGACATCCAGAAGACCGCCGAACTGGTCTCGGAAATCTCCGCCGCCTGCCGCGAGCAGGATATCGGCGCCAGCCAGATTAACGAAGCGATCCAGCAGCTCGACAAGGTGACCCAGCAGAACGCCGGCGCCTCCGAAGAGATGTCGGCCACCTCGGAAGAACTCGCCTCGCAGGCGGAAGAGCTGCAGGCCTCGATCGCCTTCTTCCGGGTCGATCAGGCAGGCGGCAAGAAGTCGGCCAAGCGGGCTCCGGCCACCGCTGCGGCACAGAAGCCCATGGCCAAGCCGGCCCAGATGCGCCGCCCTGCGGGCCAGCAGTCTCACAAGGCCGATCATTCGGTGCTCAGCCAGCAAGCCCGCGCCAAGGGTTTTGCCCTCGACATGTCGATGGGCGGGCCGGATGCCGACGACGCGAACTTCCGCGAAAGCGCCTGATGAATTGAAGCGACCCCGGATTGACAGGAATCCGGGATCATCTCCCCCATGCAGGGGGGAGACTATCCGGGCAACCGGACCATCGCAGAAGGGTGAATGTTTCGGTCTTCTCGCTTTCAACCGCTTACCGCCCACCCGGGAGGGAAGCACTGACCGATGCACTTTATTGCCTTGAGGGGATAGGGCTATGCGATTTACGATCAAGGCCAAGTTGGTATTGGCTTTCGGCTTTCTTGTCAGCATGCTGGTCGGTACGGCCGGCTATGGGATATATAGTCTTGGCGCCGCCAATGAAGCGATGACCTACGTCACCGAAGTTGCGGCGACGCGACTCGATAAAATCCAACAGATGAACATCCTGTCGCTCAATCGCATCCGCGCGCAGAAGAACATGCTGCTCGCTACCTCGCCGCAGGAGATCGAAAAGTTCTACAGCGACGGCGATAGGCTGGAGCAGCAGTTCATCACGCTGCTGAATGAACTGGCTTCGACCGCATCCGCAGATCAGAAGCCGTTCTGGGATGAAACGCGTGCGCTTGCCGCGACCAACCACGCCGCGAACGAAAAGGTCGATACTGCCGTCAAGCGCGACGATATGCAGGGAGCACTCGCCCTTTCGGCCGGAGAAAGCCGCAAGGCGATCACCGAACTCTCCACGCAACTGGACGAAGCCGTACAAATCAACCGCGACCGGATGCAGAAGGCCAATGATGAGGCGGAAGCCACCTATTGGACCACGCGCAGCCTGATGATCACGATCGCCGTGGTGGCCGTCATCACGGCAGCGGCGACAGCGTTCTGGATCGCCCTCGGCATCGGCAGAGGCCTCACTAAGATCATGGGCGTCGCCAAGGCTGTGTCGATCGGCGATCTCAATCAGAATGTCGAAATCAAGACAAATGACGAGATCAAGGATCTGGTCGATACCATCAACACGATGACAGCCAATCTGCGCAACACGGCGATTATCGCCGACCAGATCTCCAATGGTGATTTGACCGTTTCACCAAAACCGCTCTCCGACAAGGACACGTTGGGGCTTGCGCTTGAAAGCATGGTGGAACGTTTGCGCGGCGTGGTCGGCGACGCTCTTTCGGCAGCGGACAACGTCTCCTCGGGCAGCCAGGAACTTTCGGCAAGCTCCGAACAGCTTTCCCAGGGTGCGACCGAACAGGCCTCCTCGGCCGAGGAAGCTTCCTCTTCGATGGAGCAGATGGCAGCCAACATCAAGCAGAACGCCGACAACGCCGCACAGACCGAGAAGATCGCCCGCCAGTCTTCCCGCGATGCGGAGAACTCCGGCCAGGCCGTCGCCCGCGCCGTCGGCGCCATGCGCACGATCGCCGAGAAGATCTCGATCGTCCAGGAAATCGCCCGCCAGACCGACCTGCTCGCCCTGAACGCGGCGGTAGAAGCCGCCCGCGCCGGCGAACACGGCAAGGGTTTTGCGGTCGTCGCCTCGGAAGTCCGCAAGCTCGCCGAACGGTCCCAGGCCGCTGCTGCTGAAATCAGCGCGCTCTCGGGCGAGACGGTGCAGGTCGCGACGGAAGCGGGCGAGATGCTCAACAAGCTGGTGCCCGACATCCAGAAGACCGCCGAACTGGTGTCGGAAATCTCCGCGGCCTGCCGCGAGCAGGATGTCGGCGCCAGCCAGATCAACGAAGCGATCCAGCAGCTCGACAAGGTGACCCAGCAGAATGCCGGCGCCTCCGAAGAGATGTCTGCCACCTCAGAAGAACTCGCCGCGCAGGCGGAAGAGCTGCAGGCCTCGATCGCCTTCTTCAAGGTGGAACGCACCAATGCGAAGGCCCGGCCTCAGCCAGGCGCCAGGGCCCCGGCAGCAGCAAAGCTCGGCGCAAAACAGCCATCGAAGGCTCCCGCGCCCCGTCCGTCCGGCCATTCCGTCGCAGCCCAGCAGTCACGTGCCAAAGGATTTGCCCTCGATCTGTCGATGGGCGGTCCCGATGGTGATGACGACGATTTCCGGGAAAGCGCTTGAGGCTTTCCCGGCAGATGAGTGGGGCCGCTTCGGCGGCCCGTCATAGCCAAAATAAAGCGTTGGTGCGGACACTGGAGATGCACTGCCACGGGACCATTTCCCAACAGGCTTTTTCCAATCGCATCTGAAATTGAAAACCCTGCCTTTTGAAGGAAGCTGGAGATTTGAAATGCGGTTTACCATCAAACTGAAACTGGCGCTTACTTACGGCCTGATTATCACTTTCCTCATCGGCGTTGCGGGCTTCGGTATCTACAGCCTATCCAATCTCAACGATTCGATCGGCAAACTGATCGAGGGACCGGCGGCACGGCTCGAAACGGCGCAGGACCTCGGCAACCTCCAGCTTCGTCTAACGCGTGCGCAGTTGAACATGGCGAACGCAAGCACGCCCAAGGACTTCGAAACCTATGCCGAGGCCAGTGACAGAAACCAGCTGAACTTCAAGAATACCCTGGATCGGCTCCAGCGCCTCGCCTCGACGGAAGAAGGTCGGCACGCCTGGAGGGAGGTCGATGCGAAATTTCAGCTCATCAGCACGCTTGATGGCCGCATCCGCGAACTCGTCAAGGCCGGCAAGTCGGCTGAAGCCATCGCTCTGATCAGCGGGAATGGCCGCGAAATTATCGATCAGATCGAGGACGCGATCGAGAAGCGCGTTCAAGCCGCGAAGGAGCAGATGAAGGCAATGGATCGGGCGACCGACGAACAGTATGAGAGCACACGGAACTTCGTTGTCGCTCTTTCCTGCTTTGCCGCGGCTGTCGCTGTCGGCGCCGCATTGTGGATCGCCTTCGGCATCAGCCGCGGTCTCGGGAAGATCGCATCCGCCGCCAATGCGGTCGCGCTCGGCGATCTCAATCAGAATGTAGAGATCAAGACGAATGACGAGATCAAAGACCTGATCGACACCGTCAACGTGATGACCAGCAACCTGCGCAATACGGCAACGGTCGCCGAGCGGATCTCGACGGGCGATCTCTCGATCGACATCAAGCCGCTTTCCGACAAGGATACGCTTGGCCTGGCCATGCAAAGCATGGTGACCAACCTGCGCACGACGGCGCATGTCGCCGACCAGATCGCCAATGGCGACCTGACCATTTCGCCGAAACCGCTTTCCGACAAGGATACGCTCGGGCTTGCGCTGCAGAGCATGGTGGAGCGGCTTCGCGGCGTCGTCGGCGATGCACTTGGGGCATCGAACAACGTCTCCTCGGGCAGCCAGGAACTTTCGGCAAGCTCAGAACAGCTTTCCCAGGGTGCGACCGAACAGGCTTCCTCGGCCGAAGAGGCCTCCGCCTCGATGGAGCAGATGGCAGCCAACATCAAGCAGAACGCCGACAACGCCGCCCAGACCGAAAAGATCGCCCGCCAGTCGTCGCGTGACGCCGAAGCGTCCGGCCAGGCCGTCGGCCGTGCGGTCGGCGCCATGCGCACGATCGCCGAGAAGATCTCGATCGTCCAGGAAATCGCCCGCCAGACCGACCTTCTCGCCCTGAACGCGGCGGTGGAAGCCGCCCGTGCCGGCGAACACGGCAAGGGTTTTGCGGTCGTCGCCTCGGAAGTTCGCAAGCTCGCCGAGCGGTCCCAGGCCGCCGCTGCTGAAATCAGCGCGCTCTCGGGCGAAACGGTGCAGGTCGCGACCGACGCCGGCGAAATGCTCAACAAGCTGGTGCCGGACATCCAGAAGACCGCCGAACTGGTGTCGGAAATCTCGGCGGCCTGCCGCGAACAGGATATCGGCGCCAGCCAGATCAACGAAGCGATCCAGCAGCTCGACAAGGTGACCCAACAGAATGCCGGCGCCTCCGAACAGATGTCGGCCACCTCGGAAGAACTTGCCGCGCAGGCGGAAGAACTGCAGGCCTCGATCGCTTTCTTCAAGGTCGATCGGGCCGGATCCAAGCAGCGGAGCCAACCGGTCGCGGCCGCCAAGCCCGCACCGGCCAAATCCAGACCCCAGCCGGCGCCCAAGGCCTATTCGGCCGGCCATTCAGTCACAGCGCAACAGGCCCGCGTGAAAGGTTTTGCCCTCGACCTGTCGATGGGCGGCCCGGACGCGGACGATGACGACTTCAGGGAGACCGCGTAATGGCAGGCATATCCTCCGAATCCCAGTTCGTAACCTTCAGCCTCGGCGACGAGATTTTTGCGGTCCCCGTCGAGGTGGTCCGCGAGATCCTCGACCACGAGGAACCGTTCAAGATCCCGCACGGCCCGGAATATCTCCTCGGCCTGCGCGATGTGCGCGGACAGGGCGTGCCGGTGATCGACCTTCGTCTTCGCCTCGGCATGACGAGAACGCTGAAGACGCCGCACACGCGCATCCTTGTCCTCGACGTACCGGTCGCCGATCGCGTCCTGGTGCTCGGCCTCGTCGCCGACCGGGTCTTCGAAGTGGTGCCGTTCCGCAAGGAACAGATCGAGACGGCGCCGGACATCGGGGTGCGGTGGCGCTCCGACTATATCGCCGGGGTTGTGCGCCGGGAGAGCGGCTTCGTTGTCGTTGTCGACCTTGCAAGGCTGTTTTCGGATTCCGGGCCGGCGCTCGCCGATGTCGGGCCGCAGTCGCAGGTCGCATGACCGAAGCCGCCTGATCGAATGGGTTCTTGTACGGGGGCATGTGCGTGAGTGCAGCAATGAGGAGCCAGCCGCTCGATGACCGGCTGAGCAAGCGCAACTTCGATCTGCTTTCGAAGTACATCTACGACTATAGCGGCATCAAGATGCCGCACAGCAAGTTGACGATGCTCGAAGGACGGCTTCGCCGGCGCCTGCGCGTCACGGCGATGCCGACTTTCGACAGTTATTGCGACTACCTTTTCAAGCATGGCGGTATCGAGGCGGAGGCGATCTTCCTGATCGATGCGGTGACCACCAACAAGACCGACTTCTTCCGCGAGCCGAAGCATTTCGACTACATGGTGCAGACGGCATTGCCGGACATCGTGAAAACCTATGCCGACCGGCGCATCCGCACCTGGAGTTCCGCCTGCTCGACGGGCGCCGAACCCTATACGATGGCCATGGTGCTTTCGGAATTCCTGAGCTCGTCGGTGCCGGAACGGGACTATTTCGTGCTCGCGACCGACCTTTCGACCGACGTCCTGCAGAAGGCCCAGCGCGGCATCTACCAGAGCGATCTGCTCGCACCGGTTCCGGCCGACATGATGAGCAAATATGTCATGCGCTCGTCCGACAACCGGCGGCACGAAATGCGGATTTCGCCGAAACTGCGTTCCCATGTCGGCTTCGCCCGGCTGAACCTGATGGACGAGGCCTACCCCGTCGGCGACATGATGCACATGATCTTCTGCCGCAACGTGCTGATCTATTTCGACAAGCCGACCCAGCAGCATGTGCTGTCCCGCCTTTGCCAGGCACTGCTTCCCGGAGGCTATCTGTTCATCGGTCATTCTGAAACCGTGACCGGCTTCGATCTGCCGATCCGGCAGGTGGCAAATACTGTGTTCAAGCGGGTATGAACCATGAGCGGCAAAATCCGAGTTCTGATCATCGATGACTCCGCCAGCGTCCGCCAGACCCTGACGGCGGTCCTGTCGGCGGATCCGGATATCGAGGTCATAGGGGCGGCCAGCGATCCCTTCATGGCGGCGCGCAAGCTGCGCGAGGAAATCCCCGACGTCATCACGCTCGATGTGGAAATGCCGCAGATGGACGGCATCACCTTTCTGCGCAAGCTGATGTCCCAGCATCCCATCCCGGTGGTGATGTGCTCGTCTCTGACCGAAACCGGCTCGGAGACGCTGATGCAGGCGCTCGAGGCCGGCGCCGTCGATATCATCCTGAAGCCAAAGATCGGCGCGGCCGACCATCTTGCCGAATCCGGCGAGCGGATCCGCACCGCCGTCAAGGGAGCCGCACGCGCCCGCGTCGGCCGGCTGCGCCCGTCCCGCATTTCGGAAGGCACGACCGCCAAGCTGACGGCCGATGCGGTGCTTCCGCCTCCCAGGGCCGGAGCCATGGCGAAGACCACGGAAATGGTCGTCTGCGTCGGCGCCTCGACCGGCGGAACCGAGGCGCTGCGCGAGCTTCTCGAAGCCCTGCCGGCCAATTCGCCGGGCATGGTCATCGTCCAGCACATGCCGGAAAAGTTCACCGCCGCCTTCGCCAAGCGCCTCAACAGCCTGTGCGAAGTCGAGGTCAAGGAAGCTGCCGACGGCGATCCGGTGCTGCGCGGCCATGTGCTGATCGCCCCCGGCGACAAACACATGCTGCTCGAACGGCGCGGCGCGCGCTACGAGGTCTCGATCCGTTCGGGTCCGCTGGTCAGCCGCCATCGGCCTTCGGTCGATGTGCTGTTCCGGTCCGCCGCCCGCTCGGCCGGCGGCAATGCCATGGGCGTGATCATGACCGGCATGGGCGACGACGGCGCCCGCGGCATGAACGAGATGCACCAGGCGGGCGCCTACACGGTGGCCCAGGACGAAGCATCCTCGGTGGTCTTCGGCATGCCCAAGGAAGCCATCGCCCACGGCGGCGTCGACAAGGTCGTGCCGCTCGAACAGGTCGCCCGGGAAATCCTCGCCGCCGATCGTCGGCGGTAAGATCTGGCAACGGATTTTTCACGGCTCGTTAACCATGTTTGGCAAGAATGGGACAACGCATCATGAGGGTGCGGTGAGAGAGCAATTCCACGCTCGTAGCCGGACAGGGACCCACGATGCCAGTCATTACCTTTGCCAACACCAAGGGCGGAGCGGGCAAGACCACCGCCGTACTCCTTCTTGCCACCGAACTCGTTGAGCAAGGCTACCGCGTCACCATCCTCGATGCCGATCCGCAATACTGGATCACCCGCTGGCACATGCTCTCCCCGCGCAACGACAAGCTCAACGTCATCTCCTACGTGACGCAGGCGTCGATCGACCGGCATATTTCCGAGAACCGCCACAAGACCGATTATTTCGTGCTCGACCTGCCGGGCGCGCAGAGCCCGCTGCTTGCCAAGGCGATCGGTCTTTCGGACCACGTGCTGATCCCGATCCAGGGCTGCGCCATGGATGCCCAGGGCGGTGCAAACGTGCTCGAACTGCTGCGTTATCTCGAGGAAAAGGCCAATCTGCGCGTGCCGCATTCGGTGGTGCTGACCCGCGTCAACTCGATGGTCACGACCCGCGCCCTGCTCGCGGTGAAGATGCTGCTGGCGGAACGCAAGGTCGAGGTGCTCGACACGCCGATCATCGAACGCGCCGCCTTCCGCGACATCTTCGATCTCGGCGGCACGCTTTACACGATGGACGAAAACCGTATCAGCAATCTCGACAAGGCCAAGCAGAACGCCCGCCTGTTCGCGCTCGAAATGCTTCGCCGCGTGCCGCTCCACAGGCCGGCCTCGCTGTCGAAGCGCTTCGTGCGCGCCGCCTGATCAGACTTTGCCGTTCAGCACGATCTGCAGCTTGACGTCCGAGGGATGTCCGGCTGCGGCGCGCTCGAAGGCCTTGATCGAATCCCTGAAATCGAAGGTGCCGGTGATCAGCGGCTTCAGGTCCACCTTGCCGGACGCGATCAGTTCCAGCGCCCGGTCGAAGATGTTGGCGTAGCGGAACACCGTCTCAAAGCGAACTTCCTTGGAGATGGCGCTTGAGACGTCCAAAGGCACCGGTTCGACCGGCAGGCCGACCAGCACGAAGGCGCCGCCGGGGCGTACCAGATCGAGCATGCCCGCATAAGCCCTCGGGCTGCCACTCGCCTCGAACACGACATCCGCGCCCCAGCCGCCGGTCGCTTCGGCGATGACCTCGGCAAACGGTCGTTCGGTGATGTTGGCAGGGATGATGCCCGGATACTGGCCGGCGATCTTCAGCTTGTCGGGGCTGAGGTCCGAGATGAAGACGCGGGCGCAGCCGCCGGCAAGCGCCGCCAAAGCCACCATGATGCCGATCGGGCCGGCACCGATCACCGCCGCGACATCGCCAGGCTGGATGCGGGCGCGGCTTGCGGCCTGCATGCCGATCGCGAACGGCTCGACCATGGCACCCTCGGCAAAGGAGACGTTGTCGGGCAGCTTGTAGGTGAACGCGGCGGGGTGGACGACTTCCGGCGTCAACACCCCGTGGATCGGCGGCGTCGCCCAGAAACGGACGTCGGGATCGACGTTGTAGAGACCGAGCTTGGAGGCGCGCGAGGAAAGGTTCGGGACACCGGGTTCCATGCAGACACGGTCGCCGACCTTCAGGCTCCTCACCTCGCTGCCGATTTCGATGACAATGCCGGCCGCTTCGTGGCCGAGCACCATCGGCTCACGCAGAACAAAGGGACCGATCGCGCCGTGGGTGTAATAATGCACGTCGCTGCCGCAGACGCCGACCGTATCGATGGCGATCTTCACGTCGCCAGGACCGACCTCGGTCGGGAGATCGATCTCCCGCAGCGAGAGGACGCCTTTTTTCTCGAGCACCAAAGCCTGCTGCATGCGATGTTTCCTTCCGGTTATCTTCTGACGCTGGCGGAGTTTCGGGGCGAGATCAAGGCGACCGAGGCCGCTCTCAGCCGCGGCCGGCGTAGGGCATGCCGTTTGCCATCACCGTCATGAACAGGACATTGGCCTCCAGAGGCAAACCATCCATGTAAAGCACCGCATCGGCGACGTGTTTCGGGTCCATGACCGGTTCCACGGCGGTGGTCAGATCGGCCTGCAGCGCGCCTTCCTTCATCCGCACCGTCATCGGCGTATCGGCGTTGCCGATATCCACCTGGCCGCAGACGATGTTCATCGCCCGCCCGTCGAGCGCGATCTGGCGCGTCAGGCCGGTGATGGCGTGTTTGGTGGCGGTGTAGGCGGCCTGGTACGGGCGCGGCACATGCGCCGAGATCGAACCGTTGTTGATGATCCGCCCGCCGCCCGGGTTCTGCCGCCGCATCATTCCGAAGGCCGCCCGGGCGCAATAGAAGGCGCCGTTGAGGTTGAGGTCGATGACGGCCCGCCAGGTTTCAAGCGGCAATTCGTCGATCGGAACGGCCGGCGTGCCGCGGCCGGCATTGTTGAACAGAAGATCGAGACGGCCATAGGCCTCTTCCGTCGCCGCAAACAAGGCATCCACGGCGGCCGGATCGGTGACATCCGTCGAAACAACCAGCGATTCGCCGCCGGCCAGTTCCGCCGTACCTCGCAACTCGCTCTCGCGCCGGCCGGCCAGCACGGTCCGATAGCCTGCATTCAAAAGCCCGATGGCGACGGCCCTGCCGACACCCGAGCCCGCGCCGGTTACGATTGCCACTTTCGACATGTCTACTCCTCCCACCTGTGATGGTGGACGTTAT
Organism: Neorhizobium sp. LjRoot104; assembly: GCF_964253725.1. Classification (NCBI taxonomy): domain Bacteria; kingdom Pseudomonadati; phylum Pseudomonadota; class Alphaproteobacteria; order Hyphomicrobiales; family Rhizobiaceae; genus Neorhizobium; species Neorhizobium sp. LjRoot104. Next base: position 4,154,942 of record NZ_CAXURS020000001.1, on the reverse strand, counting down.
AGTCGGCTCTCGGCGCCGCCGTCGAGTGGGATGCCGGTGGGAGAGACCATCACTTGGGAGATTTCTTGGTCACGGTCACCGTGCCGGCATCCGCATCGACCACCACCCAGTCACCGGTCTCGATCACCGAAAGCGGGTCCTGATCGAGTTCCGTGATCGCCGGAACACGGGTAACGACGGCGCCGAGCGCGATCTTGGTGGTCATCCGCGTGAAGATCATCGCCGCCGGCTGGACGCCATTCAATCGCGTCATATGGAAATAGGCCGACCAGCCGGACGAGCCCTTGGCACCGGGAAAGACCAGGATCTTGCCGGCAAACGAGACGCCGCGCATCTCGTGCCGGCGTTCGATCACCGTGCCGGTGCGCTCGTTGATGCCGCCCCAGCCGGAGATCGTCTCGGTGGTGACAAGCGCCTCACCCTCGGCGCGGCCGGCAACCACCTTGCGGCCCCTGAGTTCGATCGTCTCGGGTTTGGATTCCGTCGCAATATCCATCAGACCCTCCCGTTCCACTGGCCGGTCAGGGCCGCATCGACGCAATCGCTGACCGAGCCGAACCAGCCCTGTACGCCGGTGATCGCCGGCAGGTAATGCGCCTGCTTGGCGGAATCCGTTGCGATGACCTTGGTTCCCGCCGGCAGGCGTCGGGAAATGGCGGGACAGGTGTCGCTCATCACGACGCCGCCTGCCTCGCGGATGACGTCGATATAACCGTTGCGCTCGGCGACCTGCTTGATCGCGCGCGGGGTATGCACCCAGAGCTGCACATCGGAATGGATCCTCTTGTTCTCCAGCATATGGGCGATCAGCGCCATCTGGTCGATGGAATTGTGCGGACAGCCGAGCATGATGAAATCGACCTTCTTCTCGGTCGAGCTCTGCAGCTTCTCATAGGTCTCGCGCCGTTCCCTGGCGCCGTAACGGAAGGTGCCCTTGACCTCGCGGCCGCCAAAAGCTTCCTCGATTGAATCCGCTTCCGGGGTGATGCCGGGGATATGGTACATCTCCACCCCACCGGACGAAGCCGCCGCTGCGCCGAAATGCTTGAGCTTGATGAGATCGGGCCGATGGCTGCTGCCCTTCAGCACCGGGATCTCCTCGCCGATCACTTCGCCGATGTAATAACCGAGCAGGCCCCAGTCCATCATGTCGTCGACTTCGATATCGAGCTCGACGAGATGGGTGCCGCGGCGGTTTTCGGTGATGTGGAAACCCCAATAGGGAATGCGGCCGGTGAGCGCGGCCGCGCCCGTGCTCTCCTTGCCCTCGACATTGGTGCGGGCGCCGAGGACCGAGTTGCAGTAGATGACGGCGGAGGATTCCATCCAGGCGCAGTGTTCGCCCTTCACCGGCACATTGCCCACCTGATAGGGGGTGCAGGTGGCGAACATGTTGACGCCGCGCCGCCCCAGGTACTTTTCGTTGGCGCGCTGCATATCGACCAGCGCCTTGTCGACGCCCTGCAGTTCCCAATTGTCGTTGTCGATGCCGGTGATCAGCTGGCAGGTATGCGCCACCATATGCGGCACATCGACCACTTCGTCGCTGTCGAGGTTCAGCTCGGAGTAGACGTGCTCCATGCCCTTTTCGGCAATCGCCTGCACGGAAGGGGTCGAAGCGTTGAAGGCGCCGGCGACATTGTTGGTCTCGACCAGACGCTCGGCGCCGAGCGCCTCGCCGTAACGGACGAGCAGGTCCATGGCGCGCGCCTTGGCGCGGCCGTGTTCGCCGTCATACATGGCCTTTTCGTGATCTGTCAGATTCATCGGACCCTCCTCACGATGCGGCGCGCGTTTCCGCACCCGTCCAGCGATAATGTTTCTTTTCGACGTTATCGGAAACCCTTTCGCGCAATGCCGCGAGATCGATCTGGTGCACGCTGCCGGTGCCGGCAAGGTCAAGCGCGTTGGCGGCGGCCATGCCCATGGCGATGCAGGGGCCCATGACGCGGATGCTCGACAGAGCCGCCGAATCCGCATCGACGCAGCGGCCGGCGGCGGCGACGTTGTCGCATTCGTCCGGCGTCAGGCTGCCGAGCGGGATGTAATGGGCATGCTCTTCATCGAAGGTGATCCAGTGGTGCCCGTCGCCGTGGTCGTGCAACTCGATCGGCCATGCGGTGCGGGCGACCGCGTCGTCGAACCTGGTGCCGGCCCGGATCTCGTCGACGGTCAGGTGATGGCTACCGGCGATCCAGCGGGTCTGGCGGATGCCCGGCAGGCCGAAGGAGCGGATGCGAGCATTGCCGAAACATTCCGGGAATTCCGCTTTCAGGAATTCCACGGCGCGGGCCGCCTGGTCCTTGCCTTCGAGCGCCTTTTTCGAGGCCTCGACCGGATCGAGCGGCGTTTCCACATGGGTCATGTTCATGGCAGCAATGCCGCGGCCGGGAATGGTGAAGCCGAGGCCTTCGCGGCGCAGCAGGCCGTAATTTGCCGCCTTTTCCTTCATCCGGTCGCCGATCTCGTAGCGGGTCGGCTGCCTGGCTTCGTCGATATTCTCCAGCACCACCATCTGGGTGCCGAAGACGCCGCCCTTTTCCGGCTGGCGGCAAGCGAAACCGGCCTGCCAGACGAGCGCGGCATCGCCGCTCGCCTCCACCCAGCCGGTCGCCTCGATCGAGACGCCGCCGTAGCGGGTCATGAAATCGGTCTGGACGACGCGCCGGCCTTCCACATGCACGTCGAGGATCTGCGCGCCGAGCACGACCTCGATACCGGCTTCGAGAATGCTCTGTTCCATCCAGCGGCCGAGGACGACCTCGTCGTAATAAACGACCGTCGTGTTCGGCCCGTGGCGGTAATAGATCGACCGGTCCTGGCTTTCGAGATGGGCGAGCAGCTTGTCGGCGACGCCGTAGGTGAACTGGTAGCCATGCGTACCGTTCGAAAACAGGCCGCAGAAGGTGGCGATGATCGAGTTGACCGCCTGCCCGCCAAGCGCCGCCTGGCCATCGACGATGACGACCCTGCGGCCGAGCCGGGCTGCCTCGAGTGCGGCGGAAATCCCGGCGATGCCGGCGCCGACGACGCAGATATCCGCCTTGAGCTTGCGGAACGGCGCCGACTTCTCGCGCCGGACGATCCGCGTTTCCCTGCTCAGCGTTTCCGCCATCAAAGCCTCCCATTCCGATGCCGCGCCCTCCCGGCGCATTAGGAATTATCGTATCGCAAGCCGCCTCGCCTTGAACCCGGCAAGTGATGCGATCAGCTTTCTTGTTTCGAGAAAGGTTGGGGCTAAGAATCCACGCGGCTTGGCGTTAAGCAGAACGGTAGGCATGGACGCGAAGCCGCGGACGCGTTCGGAGATATTTCAGAACGCCGGAATGACCTGATCCGGCACCCCTTCCGCAAACCGTTTCTGCACGTAGGATACGAATTCCGACACCACGACCTTGTTCATCTTGATCCTCGGCACGGAGGCCTTCACCCAGAGCGGCTCGACCGGAAACTCCGGCATCACCTCTTCGAGCATGCCGCTATCGAGATCCGACTGCGCGAGGAACCTCGGCAGGATTGCCAGCCCCAGCCCCTGACGGGCGGCGGCGAGCAGGACACGGCTGTCATTGGCGGTAAAATTCGAGGTGATTTCGACGTTGAGCGTGCTCGTCTCCATCTGAAAGGTCCAGGTCGTGCCGATCGTGTGAAAGGTGATGCACGCATGGCCGACCAGTTCCGTCGGCATCTTCGGCAGCTTGCGGCTGGCGAGATAACCCCGCGATGCGCAGAGGACGCGCGGATAGGGACAAAGCGGGTGGTCGATCACATAGGCATAGGATTGCGGCAGCGCGCCGACCGCCACGTCGAAACCCTCTTCCAGCGGGTTGACCGAGCGGTCGATCAGCACGATCTCCATCTTCACCCGCGGATTGGCCGCCTGGAAGGCAGCACAGATATCCCCGAAGAACATCGAGGTCAGCGTCGTCGGCGCCTTGATGCGCAACGATCCGGTCAGCCCGAGTTCATGCGTATTGGGCGTCGCCAGCGTCTCCTCGATCTCGCCGACCAGAAGCTGCAGGCGCGGCCTCAGCCGTTCGCCGTCAACCGTCAAGGCCAGCCGGCGTGTCGTGCGCACGAAAAGCTGCGTGTTCAGATGATCTTCCAGCCGCTTGACGCGCTTGGTGATGACCGAGGTCGCGACGCCCAGGTCACGGCCGGCGGCGGAAAAGCTGCCGGCGCGGGCGGTTGCCAGGAAGGCGCCGATGTCGAGAAGTATGTTCACTGTCTTTCTCGTTTCGAGAAAAAATCGGAACCGGCATCACGCGCATATTTTCCGGGGTTTCGCAACTTCCGCCACATGCGCGCAGGTGAACGGCTCAGGTGCAGCGCGCACTATGGAATGCGAACAACGCGGAAAGGCTTTCCACCGCCCTCACCTCGGAGAGGCGCAGCGCCATCCAGGCCGAAACCGCTGCCCAGGCGGCCCGCATATAGCTGTCGGCGCGATAGAGGGCCGCATCGGGATCGGCTTGCAGCGCCGTCATCCGGCCGCTCAAACGCTCGAAGCCGTCGAGGATGGCGAGAACGGTCTCCGAAGCCTGCGGGTGTTCGGCGGAATAGGCATCGATCTCGTCGCGAGCCTTCTGCAGGAAGAGAGCCAGCCCCCTGCCCTCGTCGCGCCAGAGGCGGCGGGTCAGGAAGTCCAGCGCCTGCATGCCGGTCGTGCCCTCGTAGATGGTCATGACGCGGGCGTCGCGCAGATATTGTTCGAGCGGCCAGTCGCGGGTGTAGCCGACGCCGCCGAGCACCTGGATCGCCGCATTCGCCGTCTCGAAGCCCGCCGCCGCGCCAAAATTCTTGATCAGCGGCAGCATCCAGCCGGTAAAATCATCGAGCCCCGATTCCGGCTCCAGCCGGGCGATATCCATGGTCGTAGCAAGTTCGAGAATGGCGGCGCGCAGGATTTCCGTGGAGCTGCGCATTTCATATAGCTGGCGTTGCACATCCGGATGGCTGGAAATCGGCACCGGCGGCTGGTCCGGCCGTCCACCTTGGCGGCGCTCCCTGGCATAATCCTCGGCAATGTCGGCAGCGGCGGACGCGATGCCCAGCCCCTGGCAGCCGGTGAGCAGCCGCATCAGCTCGATCATGGTGAAAAGCTGCGGCAGTCCGCGACCTTCGCGGCCGAGCAGGATGCCTTTGGCATTCTCGAACCGCATGGCGCAGGTCGGCGAGCCGTGCAGGCCCATCTTCTCCTCGATCCGATCGACCGAAACGCCGTTCGGCCCGCCATCGACGAGGTTCGGCACCAGGAACAGGCTGATGCCCCGCGTGCCCGGCTCTCCGTTGGTGCGGGCGAGCAGGCAATGGCCGATGCGATACGCCATGTCGTGGTCGCCGAAGGAGATCCAGATCTTCTGGCCGGTCACGAACCACTCACCGTCGCGTAGTTCGGCCCGGGTGCGAAGCCGGCCGACATCGGAGCCCGCTTCCGGTTCGGAGATGCATATCGTCGCCGCCCATTCGCCGGTGGCGAGTTTCGGCACCCATTCGTTCGCGGTCGCCTCATCGGCAGCTTCCGCCAGGAGATGGGCTGCCGCACGGGTCGAACCCGCCGCCATCATCAGCGCCACGCAGCCGCGCTCGAACAATGGCGAGCAGGCGGCATGCAAGGTCAGCGGCACGGCCTGGCCGCCGAATTTTTCGGCCACGTCCATGCCAAGCCAGCCGGCCTGCGCATACTGCCGGAAGGCATCGGCAAACCCGTCCGGCGTCTTGACCCGTCCACCAATGACCTCGGCGCCGATCCGGTCGCCCACTGCGTTGAGCGGCGCCAGCACGCCCTCGGCAAAACTCGCCGCCTCGCCGAGGATCGCCGCGACCGTCTCGTCGTCGCAATCCTCTCGAAGCTCCTTAAGCCGGTGCCAGCCCGGCGTCAGGGCCAGGATGTCGAGCGTCCGATCTGCCTGATCCGCAAACGACATGGCCGGTTACCGCGGCTGCATGCGCAGCGCGCCGTCGAGCCGGATCACCTCGCCGTTGATATACTGGTTCTCGATCGCGAACCGCACCGCGTCGGCAAATTCCCCCGGATCGCCGAGCCGCGAAGGATAGGGGATGGCGGCGGCAAGGCTGTCCTGCGCTTCCTGCGGCAGCTCGTGAAGCAGCGGCGTCAGGAAGATGCCGGGGGCGACCGTGTTGACGCGGATGCCGAAGCGGGAGAATTCGCGCGCCGCCGGCAAAGCCAACGAAACGATGCCGCCCTTGGAGGCCGCATAGGCCGCCTGGCCGATCTGTCCCTCGAAGGCCGCGACGGAAGCCGTGTTGACGATCACGCCGCGCGCCTTGTCCTCCCGCTCCGGCAGGCCCGTCATGCGATCCGCTGCAAGACGCAGCATGTTGAACGTGCCGATCAGGTTGACGCGGATCACCCGCTCGAAATCGGCAAGCGGCATCGGCCCGTTCTTGCCGACGATACGCCCGGCCGTGCCGATGCCGGCGCAGTTGACCAGGATGCGCAAGCCGTCACCGGCCTTGGCGGCAACGTCGAGCGCCCTTGACGCATCATCCTCGCTGGTCACGTCGCCCGAAAGCGCCACGCCGCCGATCTCGCCCGCGACCTTTTCGGCCGCCGCCTGGTTGCGGTCGAAGACATGCACCACGGCGCCGAGCTTCGCGAGCAGCCGTGCCGTCGCCTCGCCCAGCCCCGATCCGCCGCCGGTGACGACAGCGCTGGTTCCGTCGATCCTCATGCCGCCCGCTCCTTGCTAACCTTGATCACGCCTGGCGCATCCGCATACAGTTCCTCGACGAGATCGCCGCGATGCGCGAGCACGGCGCGCTGGTTGATCGACCCCTTGTCGGTCACCTCGCCCTTTTCGAAACGCAGCGGCAGGGTCATCAGCATCATGCGCATCACCCGCGTCGCCGAACCGCTCGACTGGCGCTGATGTTCCTTCAACCGCTCGGCAATCGCGGCCCTCACCTTCGGATGGGCAACCACCGCCTCGTCGGAAAGATCGGTTTCACCGCCGATCAGTTCGCGCAGGGCCGGCATGAAGGGAACCGCAAGCGCTCCGAGCTCCGCCCGGTTCTCGCCGGTGATAACCGCATCGCGGATCAGCCCGCCGAACTGGTTGACGAGCTGGGCGCGCAGCACGCCGACGGCCACCCAAGTGCCGGTCTGCAGCTTGAAGTTTTCCGCCGTGCGGCCATCGAAATAAAAACCCTGGCGCGGGTCGCCGGGGACGGCGAACTTCACCGCGTCGCCGATACGGTAGAAGCCTTCCTCGTCGAAGGCCTCTCTGGTCAGCTTCTCGTTGCGCCAGTAACCCGGGGTTACGTTCGGGCCCTTGAGGCGCAGTTCATACTTGTCGTCGACCGGCACCAGTTTCATGGTCACGCCCTGGCCGGGAACACCGATATTGCCGGGCTTTTCCTGCGGATCGGTGCAGAAGATCGCGAAGGGTGCGGTCTCGGTGGAGCCGATGCCGGTGCCGAGCGGCACCTGTTCACCGATCGTCATTTCGGAAAGCTCGATCAGCGCGTCCCAGGTATGCTGCGCCATGCCGGCGCCGGCATACATCAGCAGCTTCAGGTCCTTGAAGAAGGTTTTTCGAAGCCCCTCGTCTTGGCGCATCGCCTGGATCAGCATCTCGTAACCGGCCGGCACGTTGAAATACCAGGTCGGCGAGATTTCCTTCAGGTTTGCGATCGTCTGGGCGATCAGCGCCGGGCTCGGCTTGCCGCGATCGATGTAGTAGGTGCCGCCGTTATAGATGGCGATGTTGAACACCTTGTTGCCGCTGGCGGTGTGGTTCCAGGGCGCCCAGTCGACAAGCACCGGCGGCTCGTCGCGGAAATAGGAATAGCAGTCGGTCACCATTTCCTGGTTGGAGCAGAGCATGCGCTGGGTCTGGATCACCGCCTTAGGCGAGCCGGTGGTGCCCGAGGTGAACAGGAATTTCGCCACCGTATCCGGCCCGACCGCATCGAAGGCCCGGTCCACGGCTTCGGTCGGCTCGGTCTTGAGAATATCGTCGAGGAGATAGGTATTGGGCCGGTCTTCCGGCAGATTGCGCATCCCGGCAAAGGGAATATCCGCTCCGAAAGCCGTATCGACGGCCTTGCGGAATGCTCCTGCATCGTCTGCGAAGATCAGGCCGGGGGTGATCTGTTTTGCGATATCGTACAGCTTCGAAAAATCGGAGGAGATCGTCGCATAGGCCGGCGCGATCGCTGCGGACGGGATACCGACATGCTGGGCGCCGAGCGCCATCAGCGCATGTTCGATGGAGTTTTCCGAGAGGATGACCAGCGGGTTTTCGGCCGAAAGCTTCATGTCCAGCAGGAACTGGCCGATGCGCCGCACCTGATCGAGCGCCTCGGCAAAACTCACCCTGCGCCACTCGCCCGCCCCTTCGCGATCGGCCATCCAGCTACGGTCGGGCGCGGTTTCCGCCCAATGGACCAGCCGCTCGTTGATTTTGTCGGGATAGGGGCCGAGCGGATCCTCCCGCCAGACCACGAATTCGCCGTTCGGCCGCTCCTCCCAGCCGACCGAGGGCGACCACAGCTTTACGTCACGCACAGGTTTTCCGCTCATGACTTCTCCTCCCAGACGTCAATGCTCCCTCTCGGGCTCCCAAAATTTGTTTACAAAGAAACAATCTCCCTGTAAACGATCAAAAACTGATGACGGGCTAGGGAGCGTCCGTTGCTGGAGGAGAATGCATAAAATGGCCGATCAGACGGCAACCAGCTTCGTAACCTATGAGCTCAAGGGCAACATCGCCCATATAGGTCTCAACCGACCGGAAAAGCGCAATGCGATCAGCGACCGTTTCGTCGAAACGATCGCCGAGACCGTGGCCCGGGCCGAAAGCGAGGCGAAAGCCGTCGTTCTTTTCGGCCATGGCGACCATTTCTGCGCCGGGCTCGATCTTGCCGAACACGTCAAGAAAACGCCGATCGAAGGCGTGCGCGGTTCGCGCCGCTGGCATGCGGTGTTTGCCGGCATCGAGCACGGCACGATCCCCTGGATTTCCGCCCTGCATGGCGCGGTCGTCGGTGGCGGCCTCGAACTGGCGTCCTCCACCCATATCCGCGTTGCCGACAAGTCCGCATTCTTCGCGCTGCCGGAAGGCCAGCGCGGCATTTTCGTCGGCGGCGGCGGCTCGGTGCGGGCTGCCCGCCTGATGGGCGTCGCCCGGATGACCGACATGATGCTGACCGGCCGCGTCGCTTCGGCGGAAGAGGCCGAGCGCTGGAACCTGGCACAATACGTCGTCGAAAAGGGCATGGCCCGGCAGAAGGCGCACGAGCTTGCGGAAGCCGCCGCCAGCAACGCGGAAATCTCCAACTACGCCGTGCTCAACGCGCTGCCGCGCATCCAGGACATGGCGAAGGAGGACGGGCTTTTCGTCGAATCCTTCATCGCTTCCTTCACCGCCACCAGCCCGGAGGCCGAGGAGCGTCTGCGCGCCTTCCTCGAAAAACGCGCCGCGCGGCTGAAGACGCCGGGTTCGGCGTAAAGGGGGAGCGCCAATGGACATGCCGATCCGCACGGCAGACGGGGTTGAGCTCGACCGGCTCAATTCGGCGCTCGGCTTCCTGATGCGGCTGGCGCAGCTCAAGATCTACGAGCGCTTTTTCGAAGAGGTCGGCGAGCACAATCTGAAACCGGGGGAATTTTCGGTCCTTTGGGTCATTCTGCACAATCCCGGCATTCGCCAGAGCGTGCTCGGTCAGCGGCTGATGATCAAGCGGGCTCACATGACCAAGCTGATCCGGGCGCTGGAGGACCAGAACCTCGTTTCCCGAAAGGTCCCGGATGATGATCGCCGGGCCGTGGAGATTACCCTGACACCGGAAGCGGTCATGAGGGTCAAGCAGGCGAGCCAATGGTTCTTCACCTATGAAGACTCGGTCGGCGCCAATCTTACCGGTGACGAGCGCCAACAACTGACGGCCCTGCTGCGGAAATTCGTAGGCCTGGGCTGAATTTAAGGATCGGGAGGAGCGAACCTTGAACATCGACGAGCTGATCGCCATCGACATCCACACCCATGCGGAAGAACCCTGCTGCGGCCCGCGCGACGATGGTTACGACGACTTCCAGGCCGGGATGGCCAAATATTTCAAGAACCCGGCCGGCCACAAGGGCATGCTGCCGACGGTGAACGAGACCGCCGTCTATTACCGCGAGCGCAAGATCGGCTGCGTGATCTTCCCGGTCGATGCGGAGCGCGAGACCGGTTTCCGCCGCTACAACAACGAAGAAGTGGCGATGATCGCCGCCGAGAACAGCGACATCATGATCCCGTTCGCCTCGATCGACCCCGCCAAGGGCAAGATGGGCGCCCGCGAGGCGCGCCGGCTGGTGCGGGAATTCGGCGTCAAGGGCTTCAAGTTCCACCCGACCATGCAGGCCTTCTATCCGAACGACCGGATGGCCTATCCGCTCTACGAGGCGATTGCCGAAGAGGGCGCGATCACGCTGTTCCATACCGGCCAGACGGGCGTCGGCGCCGGCATGCGCGGCGGCATGAACATGCGGCTTAAATACTCAAACCCGATCTATCTCGACGACGTGGCTGCGGATTTCCCCGACATGCCGATCATCCTGGCGCACCCCTCCTTCCCCTGGCAGGAAGAGGCGCTGTCGGTCGCGACGCACAAGCCGAACGTCTATATCGACATGTCCGGCTGGTCGCCAAAGTACTTTCCGCAGATCCTCGTCCAGTACGCCAATTCGATCCTGAAGCACAAAATGCTGTTCGGCTCGGACTGGCCGGCGATCACCCCGGACCGCTGGATGGCGGACTTTGCGGCGATCTCGATCAAGGACGAGGTGCGGCCGCTGATCCTCAAGGAAAACGCCCGCAAGCTTTTGAAGATCTGACTTTTTCGTCATGCTCGGGCCTGTCCCGAGCATCCGCAAACGTTGAATTCGTAGGTTTGGGCAGATCCTCGGCACAAGGTCGAGGATGACGGCGGAATAGGCATTGCTCTAAGCCGGGACGAAACTCTTCCGCACCACCAGTTCGGGGATGACGCGTTCGTAACCCGGCGACGCATCCGGGTTTTCCAGCCGCCGCTCCAGAAGCTCGACGGCCCGCAACGCCATGGTGATCGGGTCCTGGCGAAACGTGGTGAGGCCGTAGCTCAGCCAGGCTGCTTCCGGCACGTCGTCGAAGCCGATCACCGCCACGTCCTCCGGAATGCGCAGCTTCGCCTCGATGCGGATAAAATCCATGACGCCGAAGGCGATCTGGTCGTTCGCGCAGAAGATGGCGTCCGGGTGTTGGCTGCCGGCAAACAGGTCGCGGGCGGCGGCGATACCGCTGTCGTAATCCGAATCTGGCCCTCCGGCGGACCGGACTTCGGCGCCGAGCGCCCGCGCAGCCGACAGGAAAGCGGTTTCACGCTCGGCGATGCTCGGCGTTCCCGATTGCGAACCGACGACGGCCAGACGGCGCCGGCCGGCAGCAAAAAAGGCATTGGCGGCCTTGCGCGAAGCCTCGGAATTGCCGGCGCGGACGTGATCGGCATCCGGTTCCGAACGGCCGATCACCACCAGCGGCTGGCCGTTGCGCTGGGCAAGCTCGAAGAAACTGGCCGGCGGCGATCCGGACAGGATGATCGTCGCTTCGGCGCGATGGCCGATCAGCATCTTCTGGGCGGCCAGCAATTCCTCTTCCGCCTGACCGGTATTGATGAGGATCGGGATGCTGCCCCGCTGGATAAGCGCCTTGGCGAGCGCCGCCGTCAGATGGGCACGAAAGCCGAGTTCCGGTTTGGTGGCGACGATGCCGACCAGCCGGCTCTGGTTGGCGAGTACGCCACGGGCGAGATCGTTGACGTGGTAACCGAGTTCTTCCGCTGCCCGCAGCACCTTTTCGCGGGTCGCCGGCGCGACGCTGGCCCCTGGCGTGAAGGTGCGGGAGACGGCCGAACGGGAGACGCCGGCAAGCCGGGCGACCTGTTCGGCGCTGACGAAGCGCATCCGTTTTTCGTCCTTCATGCTTTCCTCAATGCCCCACGCGCGACAGGACGTCCGCCTTCAGGAATCGCTCGACGATCAACATGAACACCAGGGAAGGAATGAGGAGCAAGAGGGCGGTGATCGATGCGATCTGATAATTTCCGCCAGCGGCAGTGGTATAGAGCAGCAGCGGCAGCAGGTTGACGTCGGGTGCGCCGACGAAATAGCTGCCGGTGAACTCGTCGAGCGATTCCAGGAACACGAAGATGGCGCTCGCCATCAGGCCGGGGGCTGCAAGCGGCAGCGTCACGTCCATGAAGGTGCGCATCGCGCCGGCGCCTATATTGCGGGCCGCCTGTTCGAGCTCCGCGTCGATCGCCGAAAAGGCGGCCGTCGCAATCCACACCGCATAGACCAGGCCATGCGAGACGTGGACCAGCACGACGCCCGGAATGGTGCCGTTGAGCCTGATCTCGTAGAAGATGCGGGCGATGTTCACATAGACCGTCAGGTTCGGAAAGGCCTGCGGAATGAGGAAGGCGAGCAGGATGAGGCCACGGAACGGCAGTTTCAACCGGGCCAGCGCATAACCGGCCGGGATCGCCAGAGCCAGGGAGACGACGACGGTGAGCAGAGCCACGACCAGCGAGTTGGTCAGCGATTGCATCGCCCCGCCGCGCGGCGCGAACACTTTTGCCCAGGAACTGAAACCGTATTCAAGCGGCAGGCTGTAGGGGAAATACCACTTCTCCGCCACCGTCCAGAGCAGCAGGTTGAAGAGCGGCCCGAAGATGAAGAAGGCCATCAGCCCGAAGATGATGCCGCGCGGCACCCACCAGAGGGAAGCGAGAGGATTGCGGGCGGCGGTCATGCGCGCTCCTTGAGGCTGGCGCGGAGATAGATCCATGCGACGGAGGAGGCGAGCACGAGCGAGATCAGGCCGAGCGCATTGGCGACGCCGTAGTCCCCGTAGGAATTGACCCGGAAGGCGATATCGGCGGTCAGCATGGTCGGCGACTGGGCGTTGATCATCAGCGGCACCGAGAGAACCGACATCATGGTGACGAAGGAGAGGATAAGGCCGACCGTCAGCGTCATCGCCACCTGCGGCACGACGATCTCGACGAGCAGCCGCAGCCGCGAGGCGCCGAGATTGCGGGCCGCCTCGATCGTGTCGCGGTTGATGGAGGCCATGGCGCCGGCGACAAGCAACGCCACGAACGGCGTCTGCTTCCAGACGAAGGCGATGACGATGCCGCGCCAGTCGAGGAAACTCACCGCATCGAGGGGCGTCAGCAGGCCAAGATTGATGAAAGTATTGTTCATCATACCGTTCTTGGACAGAAACGTACGGAGAATCTGGCCGACGACGATGAAGGGAATGAACATCGGCCAACGATAGAGCCAGCGCAGGATGGCGACCGCGACCGGATGTTCGCCGAGCGTCAGGTAACCGCCGATCGCAATCGAGGCGATGCCGATCAGCACGGTAGACAGGCTGACGATCACGACGGTGAAGATGATGTCCTTGGTATAGAGGTCGAATGTCTTGGTGAAATTGCCCCAGCCGAACGCCCCCTCCACCTGGAAGGCGCCGACCGCCGACATGATCAGCGGCAGGATGAAGAGGAAGGCGATCACCGCAAGTGCCGGCAGCACGAGAGCGAGGCCGAGAAGGCGTTTGGACATGGTTCAGGCTCGATGGGGTCTCGTGGGCGGCGGTCTCTTTCGTGACGGCCGATGCGGATGGAATTGCCCCTCACCCTAACCCTCTCCCCGTTCAGACGGGGAGAGGGTACGTGCCCCGCTCCACGCTTGAGAGAAACGGAGACGTTGCAGCCTGCGTCCTTCTCCCCGCGAGCGGGGAGAAGGTGGCGGCAGCCGGATGAGGGGCATTTCCTATGCGATCACAACCTCCGAAGAGGCAACACCGTGTTTACTTCACGGACTTTTCGTAGGCTTCGAGGATCGCGGTGTTGTAGGGCGCGATCGGGAAGGGCTTGCCCTTTGCGGCAAGATCGGCCGGGGAGATGTCGACGAACAGCTTGTTCCAGGTGGCGTCGTCGAGTTCCTTCTTGACGTTGTCGGCGTCGATGCCCGGATACCAGTTGAAGCGCTTGACGATGCCTTCGGCCTGGACCTTCGGGCTTGTGGCGAGAGCGATGAACTTCTCGGCCAGAGCCTTATGGGCTGCCTTTTCCGGCAGGACGTAGTGCATCGGCTGGCCCGGCATGCCCGGAGCGGGCAGAACGAGCTTCATGGTCGGCGGCAGCTGGCCGCTGGCCTGCCAGGAGTAGAACATGTCGACCCAGACCGGGCCCATGGCGATTTCGCCGCGCGACAGGAGGTCGAGCGTGCCGGCATTACCGGGCGTCAGGGTGGCGTTGGTGGTGAAGTCGGCGAGGCTCTTGAAGGCCGCGTCCCACTTCTTGGTTTCTTCTTCCTTGAACGGGCCGTTCATCAGGGTGTTGGCATCGCCGCCGCCGAAGGCGTAGATCCAGCCCATGACGAAGGAAACGCCGGAAGCGCCGCCCTTGATGCCGTTGTAACCGAACTGCTTCGGATGAGCCTTGGCCCAGTCTGCAAGCTCGGCATAGGATTTCGGCGGGTTCGGAACGAGCGCCGGGTTGTAGGCGATCGCGGTCTGGCTGTTGAACATCGGCATGACATAGCCATCGACATTGGCGCCGAGCGCCATCTTGGCGTTGGCGCGGGTGACCAGCTTACCGGTGTCGATATCGCCGCGGTACTTGTCGAGGTAGTTCTTGGTGACCATCGGGCCGACGAACTTCTCATGCACGACGGCGACGTCGAAATCCCAGGCCGGAACGTTGGCAGCCGACTGGGCGTCGAAGCGCTCGAGGATCTTCTGCGAGCCGGCGTCGCCGGGGCCGGTGCCGACGGCGCGGACCGTGTTGCCCGGATAGGTCTTTTCGAAAAGCGGGCCGAGATACTGGTTGATGTAATCGACCATGTTCTGGTCGCCGGCGGTCGCGACCGTCAGCTCTTCGGCATGAACCGGAAGGGCTGCGAAAGCGACGGCGAAGGCTGCGTAGGACATCTTCTTCATGGGTGCTTCTCCGTGAGTTGAAAAGGCAGGGGTATCGAAGGATCAGGCGTGGACTTTCCCGGACGCGGCCCGGGAAATGGATAAGACCGAAGCGGCCTCCGGCGAATTGAACAGGAACAGCGCCTCGGCCGGCACGAATACCGAGACGGGGGTACCCGGCTCAAAAGCCTGGGTCGCATCGGCCATGATCTCGGTCTGCCCGAGCCGCACCACATGGCGCCAATGGCCGCCGGGATAGCTGACGGCGGCGACCTCGCCCCGGAAGGTGATGCCCGGACCGGTCACCGCGATCTCGCCGGCTTCGAAAAGGCGGGCAGCTTCCGGGCGGAAACGGGCTTCGACCGGACCCGAGGCCAGCAAACGGCGGGCGAGCGGCACATTGCCGGCTGCATTGGCGGGGCCGGCGGCGATCGAAAACGCCTCGCCCTCAAGCGTGCCATTCAGGAAAACGACGTTCTCGGCCCCCATGAAGGCGGCGACGAAGGCCGAGGCCGGACGGTTGTAGACATCCTCCGGCGTGCCCTGCTGGGCAATCTTGCCGGCATTGAGGATGACGATCCGGTCGGCCATCACCATCGCCTCCTCGCGATCGTGGGTGACGTGGATCGCGGTGATGCCGAGGCGCTTCTGCAACGCCCGCAGCTCGTGGCGAACCGTCAGGCGGATGCGGGCGTCGAGGTTGGACAGCGGCTCGTCGAGCAGCAGGATTTCCGGATCGATGGCAAGCGCCCGGCCGAGCGCGACGCGCTGGCGCTGGCCGCCCGACAAAGCCTGCGGCTTGCGCGCCTCCAACCCGTCGAGGCCGAGCAGCGACTGCATGGCGGCGACGCGTGCCGCGATCTCGGCGCGTGGAATACCCTTCAGCTTCAGGCCGTAACCGATGTTCTGCGCCACCGTCATATGCGGCCAGAGCGCGTAGGACTGGAAAACCAGCGCCATGCCGCGCTTGTCCGGCGGCAGATAGGTGACGTCGCGATGGCGCACCTTCACCTCACCGGCAGAAGGACCGATGAAACCGGCGAGCAGGCGCAGGAGCGTGGTCTTGCCGCAGCCGGACGAACCGAGCAGCGCCACGAACTCGCCCTTGTCGATCGACAGATCGATATCGGTCAGAACCTGCGTGGCACCATAACGGCTGGCCACCCCGCGCAATTCCAGAAAACCGTCCCGTTCCATCCACCCCCCCCCTTTTGCACAGCCGTGCAACATTGCTGGGGGTTTCTTAGGGCCGGAATTTTACAGGCGGATGACACCGGCGATTTTTTATATCGACGGGATCACGGAGCGTTCCGTTCAGGCCTCGACGGTGAGCGGCGCTTCCAGGCGGGCGAGCGCTTCCTGAAGCTCCGCAGCCCCGGTGGCCACGAAAATGGCGCCGGCCTCGCCAAGGGTTTTCACCCGGCCAGGCCGCGGGTCGGCGGGATCGACAAAGCCGATCGCGGTCATGCCCGCCGCCCGCGCCCCGGTGATGCCGTGGGCACTGTCGTCGATCACCACGCAGTGGGCCGGATCGATAGCGAGCGTTTCGGCGCAGAGATGGAAGAGGTCCGGGGCCGGCTTCGGCCGCGCCACCATATCGGCGCTGAAGATCAAGGGTGCGAAGGCGTTCCAGAGCGGCAGCAGGCCGAGGCTTTTCGACAGCCGGTCCGTCGAGCTGTTGGAGGCGACGCATTTGCGATGCGGCAGCGCCTGGACGAGCTTTTCGATGCCGGGCATCGGCTCGAGCGAGCGGGCGAATTCCGGATAGATATCGAGATGCCAAGCCTCGAAAACCGCGTCCAGATCGGCGATGCCGAGCTCTTCGGTGCAGATGCGGCGGATGGCGGCTGCCGAATTGCCGGTGAAGCGGACCAGAACCTCTTCGGCGGTGATCGCTGCGCCAGCATCCTGCAGCGCCTTGGCAAGCGTGCGGCTGGCGATCGGCTCGCTGTTGATCAGGACGCCGTCACAATCGAAAATCAGGAGATCTATCTGCATGAAAGTCCAACTTGGGTGAGGCATCAAAGCCGATTGACGCCGGCCGCACCGTCGGCGACGGCAAAGCTCTGGAAAACGGCAGCGGCGGAATTTTGCTGCTTGCGGTCGGCGACACCGATGAAATCCACCTCGGCCGACCGTTCGCTGAGGCGCATGATCGCATAACCATGCTTGTCCGAGGCAAACTTGAGATGCGGGTTTTCGGCAAGCGCTGTTGCGAGGCTCGCGGCCGACGGAGCGTCCGAGGTGATCGAGCCGCAGACGAATTCGCTGGCGATGGCTTGCGCCTTCTCGTCGGCGAAGTCGCGCTTCACGTCGGCGGCGTAGAAGGCATGCAGGTCGCCGCCGATGATCAGCGGGTTCTCGACCGCCGAAGTCTGTACCGCTTCCAGCAAGCGGGTGCGGGCGGCGCGATAACCATCCCAGCCGTCGAGGTTATAGCCGGTGGCCGGCCCGGCCTTGGTGTCGCGCTCGGCAAGCAGGGTCTGCTGGGCGATGATGTTCCACTTTGCCCGGCTAGCAGCCAGCGTATTGCCGAGCCATTGTTCCTGCGCGGGGCCAAGCATGGTCCGTTCCGGCCGATCGTCGCCGGCGGAGCCTTCGAGTTCGGGTGAGCGATATTGCCGCGTGTCGAGCAGCGTCACGCCGGCCAGATTGCCGAAACGGTAGTGATCGTAGATGCGCAAAGCATCAAAGCCGGCGGCGAGGCTTGGGCGGACGGGCATGTGCTCGAACCAGGCCTGATAAGCGGCGCGGCGGCGGGCGAGGAATTCGGCCGGTTTCGGTGCATCCGGCGCCCGGTCATTGGCATAGTTGTTGGTGACCTCGTGGTCGTCCCAGACCGCGAGCCAGGGAAACGCGGCGTGCGCCGCTTGCAATTGCGGGTCGGACTTGTAGAGCGCATAGCGGTCGCGGAACTCGTAGAGCATGGACGGTATGCCGGCCTCGTGCTTGCGCACCAGCTGCGCGCCGTAACTGCGCTCGTAGATGTAATCGCCGAGATGGATCACCAGATCGAGGTCGCGGCCTGCCATATCCGCATAGGCGCTGTAGAAACCCTGTTCGTATTGCTGGCAGGAGGCGAAGGCGAGGCGGAGCGTATCGATGCCGTCCGCTGGCGCGGTGCGGGTGCGGCCGACCGGGCTTTCCGCATTGCCGGACCGGAAGCGGTAGAAATACCAGCGGCCGGGCAAAAGGCCCGTGACCTCGACATGCACCGAATGGGCGAATTCCGGCACGGCGCGGAAGAGGCCGGACTGGACCGGCTTTAAAAAGGCCTCGTCCTCAGCGAGCGTCCATTCCACATCGATCGGATCGAGGATGGGTTTCGGCGCCGGGGCGAAGGGATCGGCGGACGAGGCCGCCGACGTGTCCTCCAGGATCAGCCTTGTCCAGAGCACGACGCTATCGGACCTCGGCGCGCCGGACGCGACGCCGAGGGCGAAGGGATCGGTGTCGAAGCTCGCCGCACGCGCAGAACCCAATGGGCGCCAGACCGCAGCCGCCGCCAGTCCGCCCGCCAGAAAACCTCTCCGGTCAATGAGCGGCATCGAACAGTCCTTCGCGTGCCTTGACGGCAAGGTCCGGCCGGTCGGTGGTGATCTGGCGCAGCGGCCGCTTCAGCCAGAAGGACAGGTCTTCAAGCTCGTTCGGCACCCAGACGCCAAGCTTTTCGGCCGGGACGAGCGCGGAGAGCAGTTCCCATTCCTCCAGCAGCAGCGCCTTTTCGATCGCCAGCACGTCGGAGACCTGCAGCATGGCCGCGACGGACTGGCGCAGGCCGAGCGCCTGGACGGATTTATGGTTGAGCGACGAGAGCCGGCGGATATGCGGCGCGACCTGCCCGATCGTCTTCAGCACCTCGCCGCTGAAGCTGGTCAGGAAGGAGTTGTCGGCCACGCCAAAGCGGTCGATCATGGCGGCGGCCTTGGCTTCGAGGCCCTCATAGGGTTTGCCGTCGGCATCGGCCTTCAGCTCCACATGCAGTTCGAGGCCGGTCGGCGCGTAGATTTCAAGCACGTCCTCGAGCGTCGGGATGTGCTCGTCGGTGCCCTTGAGGATCACCGAACGGTATTCGCCGGCGGCAAGATCCACCACCCGGCCGGAGCGCTCGGTGGTGCGGTCCAGCGTCGCGTCATGAATGACGAGGAGTTCGCCGGTGGCGCTCAGGTGGACGTCGAACTCGACCGATTCGACATCCAGATCGAGCAGGTTGCGGAATCCGGTCAGGCTGTTCTCGGCCCAGAGATTGCGGGCGCCGCGATGGCCGACGATGATGGGATGGGTCATTGGAAATACCTCGTTTCTATCTGCTGGAATCAACAAGACCCTTGGTGGACCAGCGTTGCATCAGGAGGATGACGCATCAAGAGGATGACGGGAGCGGCTGCGCCATCGCGATGTTTCGACCCCTGCCAACCGGGGCTTTCGCACGCCCCCCTGTTGTTCGGTTCTGGCCATCTGCATCAGTCTGGGTTAGCCATGACACATATGGGTTATGTTACAGACGTTACCCAATTGTGACATCTGATACATTTGGGGTCGTGGCAATGGAATATCGTGAGCTGATGGTGCGGGCGGCGTGGCTCTATCATGTGGAAAGCCTCACCCAGCAGCAGATCGCCGAGCGGATGAACATCACCCGGCGACGGGTCAACGAGATCCTCTCGGAGGCGCTGGAGGCCGGCGTGGTGCGGATCAGCTTCGATTCCGTGCTGGCCGAAAGCGTCGAACTGGAGGCGAAGCTGCGCAAGCGTTTCGGCCTGCAGGATGCGGTCGTGGTGCCGACGCCGACCGATCCGGCGCTTCTCCATGCGGTGCTCGGGCGCGGGGCGGCCGGCTTTCTCGGCCGGTTGGTCCAGACGCAGAAACCCGCCTCGATCGGGGTCGGCTGGGGCTCGACGCTGCGCGAGACGATCCAGCACATCCCCTCGCTCAACGAGCCGCAGATCAAGGTCCGCTCGATGATGGGCGGCCTGACGCAGGGGTCGGAGATCAACACGTTCGAGATCGTCCGCGGCTTTGCGCAGGTGCTGAACGCCCAGTGCCGCTATTTCGTGGCGCCGATCTATGCCGAGAGCCCGGAATCGCGCGATGCGATCATCTCGCAGGCGGTGTTCCAGAGGACGTTCAGGCAGATCTGCGAGGTGGATGTCGCCTACTTGAGCGTCGGCGACGTGTCTCAGCAATCGCTGCAGGTCCGCTACGGCCTGCCGGAGGGCATGAACGAGCAGATCCTCAGGAAGGCCGGCGCGGTCGGCGACCTGATGGGCCGTTATCTCGACGCGACGGGCAAGGAGATCGACCATCCGCTGAACCGACAGGTTCTCGCCCCGGAGATGGACGACTTCCGGAAAATCGGCTGCCGCATCGTTGCCTCGGGCGGGGCGCACAAGCGCAGGATTCTGCAGGCAGTGGCGCAGAGCGGGCTCGTCAACGTGCTGATCACCGATGCCGACAGCGCCAAGGCGATGCTTTCGGCGAAATAGCCTTCAGATATTGCGCCTCTTGCCCTCGAGCAGGTCGAGTATCCTGTTGGCGGCATCGAGGACATTTGTGCCCGGGCCGAAGACGGCGGCGATGCCGTGGTCCATCAGGTAGTCGTAGTCCTGGCGGGGCACGAC
The DNA here is from genome assembly GCF_964253725.1 of Neorhizobium sp. LjRoot104. Lineage (NCBI taxonomy): Bacteria > Pseudomonadati > Pseudomonadota > Alphaproteobacteria > Hyphomicrobiales > Rhizobiaceae > Neorhizobium > Neorhizobium sp. LjRoot104. The sequence goes on along the minus strand of NZ_CAXURS020000001.1, from coordinate 4,134,346 downwards.
GCCGCCGACCACGACGATGACGTTTTCGGCGCCTTTCTGCTTCAGCGCCTCGACCAGCTGCGGGGCAAGCGTCCGGTGGCCGGCGGCAAGCGACGACATGCCGACCACCTGGACCTTTTCCCGGATGGCCAGGTCCGCCGCTTCCTCCGGCGTCTGGAACAGCGGGCCGGCGAGAACCTCGAAGCCGATATCGCCGAACGCCGACGCGATCACCTTGGCGCCGCGGTCGTGGCCGTCCTGGCCGAGCTTGGCGACCATGATCTTCGGCCTGCCAGACTTTTCGGCATAACCGGACAGGCGATCGACGATCGTCCTGTATTCCGGATCGTCCTCGTAGGCAGGTCCGTAGATATCGCTGACCACCTCCGGCACGGCGGAATGGCCGCCGAAGGCCTGGCGCATCGCGTCGGAGATTTCACCGACGGTGGCGCGGGCACGGGCCGCCTCGATCGCCACCTGCAGCAGGTTTCCCTCGCCGGTCTCGGCGGCTTCCTCCAGGACGGCGAGCGCCGCCGCCACGCGCTTCGGATCGCGCTTTCGGCGGACCTCCTCCAGCCGCTTGATCTGGCCTTTGCGGACGGCGGTATTGTCGATCGCGAGAATGTCGATCGGCTCCTCGTTTTCCAGCCGGTATTTGTTGACGCCGACGATGATTTCCTCACCCCGGTCGACGGCGGCCTGGCGGCGGGTGGCGGCCTCCTCGATCAGCCGCTTCGGCAGGCCGTCGGCGACCGCCCTGGTCATGCCGCCCATCGCCTCGACTTCCTCGATCAGCGCCCAGGCCTTTTCCGCAAGCTCGCTGGTCAGGCTCTCGACATAATAGGAGCCGGCGAGCGGATCGACGACCTTCGTCACGCCGGTCTCGTGGGCGAGGATCAGCTGGGTATTGCGGGCGATGCGGGCCGAGAAATCGGTCGGCAGCGCCATCGCCTCGTCGAGCGCGTTGGTGTGCAGCGACTGGGTGCCGCCGAGCACCGCCGACAGCGCTTCATAGGCGGTGCGGATGACGTTGTTATAGGGATCCTGTTCCTGCAGCGACACGCCGGATGTCTGGCAATGGGTGCGCAGCATCAGCGACGACGGCTTTTGCGGCTTGAACTCCTCCATGATCCGCGACCACAGAAGGCGGGCGGCGCGCAGCTTGGCCGCCTCCATGAAGAAGTTCATGCCGATCGCGAAGAAGAAGGACAGCCGGCCGGCGAACTCGTCGACGCTCAAACCCTTGGCGAGTGCGGCCCGGACATATTCGCGGCCGTCGGCCAGCGTGAAGGCGAGCTCCTGGACGAGCGTCGCGCCCGCCTCCTGCATATGGTAGCCGGATATCGAAATCGAATTGAACCTCGGCATTTCCCTGGCCGTATATTCGATGATGTCGGCGACGATCCGCATCGAGGGCTCGGGCGGATAGATATAGGTGTTGCGGACCATGAACTCCTTGAGAATATCGTTCTGGATGGTCCCCGACAGTTCGGCCCGCGAACAGCCCTGTTCCTCGCCGGCGACGATGAACGAGGCGAGGATCGGGATGACCGCGCCGTTCATGGTCATCGACACCGACATCTCTTTCAGCGGGATGCCGTCGAACAGGATCTTCATGTCCTCGACCGAATCGATCGCCACGCCCGCCTTGCCGACATCGCCCTCGACGCGCGGATGGTCGCTGTCGTAACCGCGATGAGTGGCGAGGTCGAAGGCCACCGACAGGCCCTTCTGGCCGCCGGCGAGATTGCGGCGATAGAAGGCGTTCGACGCCTCGGCGGTCGAGAAGCCGGCATATTGGCGGATCGTCCAGGGCCGGCCGGCATACATGGTGGCGCGCGGACCGCGCAGATAAGGCTTCATGCCCGGCAGCGAATCGAGGTGACCGATGCCCTCGAGATCTTCGGCCGTATAAAGCGGCTTGATGTCGATGCCCTCAGGCGTGTGCCAGGTCAGCGTGTCAGGCGAGGCCTTCAGCTCGCGCTCGGCAAGCGCCTGCCAGTCGGCGAGGGTTTTCTCGGCTTTCACGGGCTTTTCGGCCATCACTCGAACTCCATGATCAGCTCGTCGACCGCCAGGCTCTGTCCCTGGCTTGCGGCGACGCGTTTGACGATGCCTTGTCTCTCCGCCTTCAGCACGTTTTCCATCTTCATCGCCTCGACGGTGGCGAGCGTCTGGCCGGCCTCGACGGCGTCTCCGGCTTTCACGGAGACCGAGGTGATGACGCCGGGCATCGGGCAGAGCAGCATTTTCGAGGTGTCCGGCGGCAGCTTTTTCGGCATCAGGCGGGCAAGTTCGGCGACGCGCGGCGAACGGACGCGGGCGGTGACGTCCATGCCGCGCCAACGCAGCCGGATCGCCGAGCCGATAAGGTTGACCTTGATCCCCATCGTCTCGCCGCCGACATGGAAGCGGGCATGGCTCTGCCCCGGCAGCCAGCCGCTGGCGACGGAAAGCTGCGTTCCATCGGCAAAACGGACGGCAAAACGGACGCCGGCGCCGTCAGGCCCGGTTTCCAGCGTGACGGCCTCCTCGAAGCCGGCAAGCGTCGCCACCCAGTCCCTGCCGATCACCCGGCGATGGTTGCCGATCGTACCGGAAATCTGTACCGCCCGCTCCTGCAGGGCCTGATGAACCAGGACGGCGACGGCGGCGAGCTTCTTTGCCGCCGCCGCGTCCGGATGCACGCCGGAAAAACCGTCCGGGAATTCCTCGGCGATAAAGGCCGTGGTGATATTTCCGGAACGGAAACGAGGGTGATCCATGACCGCCGACAGGAAGGGCAGGTTGTGGCCGATACCGTCCACCTCGAAATCGTCGAGCGCCTTGCCCATCGCATCGACAGCCGCCAGCCGGTCGGGCGCCCAGGTGCAGAGCTTTGCGATCATCGGGTCGTAATACATGGAGATCTCGCCGCCTTCGAAGACGCCGGTATCGTTGCGCACCACGGTGCCATCGTCCTGCCGGCCTTCCGCCGGCGGGCGGTAGCGGGTCAGCCGGCCGATCGAGGGCAGGAAGTTGCGGTAGGGATCCTCGGCATAAAGCCGGCTTTCGATCGCCCAGCCGTTGAGCTTCACGTCATCCTGCCCGAAGGACAGCTTTTCGCCTGACGCAACCCGGATCATCTGCTCGACCAGATCGATGCCGGTGACCAGTTCGGTGACCGGGTGCTCGACCTGCAGGCGGGTGTTCATCTCGAGGAAATAGAAATTTCTGGCGCCATCGACGATGAACTCGACCGTGCCGGCCGAGACATAACCGACCGCCTTGGCGAGTGCGACCGCCTGTTCTCCCATGGCTCGCCGGGTTTCCGCGTCGAGGAACGGCGACGGGGCTTCCTCGATGACCTTCTGGTTGCGGCGCTGGATCGAGCATTCGCGCTCGCCGAGATAGAGCGTGGTGCCATGTTGGTCGCCGAGCACCTGGATTTCGATATGGCGCGGCTGGTCGACGAATTTTTCGATGAAGATGCGGTCGTCGCCGAAGGAGTTCTTCGCCTCGTTGCGGGAGGACTGGAAACCCTCGCGGGCCTCGGCGTCGTTCCAGGCGATCCGCATGCCCTTGCCGCCGCCGCCGGCCGACGCCTTGATCATCACAGGATAACCGATCGACGCGGAGATCTTTACCGCCTCTTCCGCATCCTCGATCAGGCCCATATGGCCGGGCACGGTGGAGACGCCGGCCTCTGCCGCGATCTTCTTCGAGGTGATCTTGTCGCCCATCGCCTGGATGGCGTTGACCGGCGGCCCGATGAAGGCGATGCCGGCCTTTTCCAGCGCCTGCGCGAAGGCGGCATTTTCCGACAGGAAGCCGTAACCCGGATGCACCGCATCGGCGCCGGTCGCCCGGATCGCATCGAGGATCCTGTCGATGACGATATAGGACTGGGACGACGGCGCCGGACCGATATGAACGGCCTCGTCCGCCATCTTCACATGCAGCGCCTCCGCATCCGCATCCGAATAAACCGCCACCGTCTTTATGCCCATCTTCCTGGCCGTCCTGATGACCCGGCAGGCGATCTCGCCACGGTTGGCGATGAGGATTTTCTTGAACGCCGGCATCAGACCTCCATCACGTCATCGAAGGATTCGGGGAACGTTCTGCGGGCGACCTTCTCGTCGATCCTGAGAAGCGCGTCGTAGGAGGTCGGGTCGAAATTGTCCTCGGCCGGCACGACCTCGCGGCCGAACAGAAGATTGAGCCGGCCGGCGTCGAGATTGCCCCGCTCGAACGGCTCCGGGCCGAAATGGTGCCAGAGCGCGTGCAGGAAGGCGGCATCCACCTTGTGTTCGATCGTGCCCGGGCGGGCGAGGCGCTGCAGCTTTTTCAGCGGCGTCGCCCCCTTTTCGTTTGCCCGCCGGATCGTGAAATGATGCCCGTGGCCCGGCATGCCGGAAGGGAAACCCCTATGTTTCGTCATGTCGGGCGGTCTGGGCATGCTGGTCTCCTTGCGGTCGTTCTTCAAGCCCTGGCGAGCTTGTCCTGCGTCTTGGTCTCGAAGTCGGAGGCGTCGTGGCGTTCGTGAAGCTGTTCGGACGGATCGCCGTTCACCCGGTTGACCATGCGGCCGCGCTTGACGGCCGGGCGTTCGGCGATCTCGGCCGTCCAGCGCTGGACGTTCCCATAGCTCTGGACGTCGAGGAAGGTGCCGGCATCGCCATAGGCCTTGCCTTGCGCCAGATTGCCGTACCAGGGCCAGATGGCGATATCGGCGATCGAATATTCGGAGCCTGCCATGTACCGGTTTTCGGCGAGATGCCGGTCGAGGACATCGAGCTGACGCTTCACCTCCATCGAGAACCTGTCGATCGCATATTTGATATGGACCGGCGCATAGGCATAGAAATGGCCGAAGCCGCCGCCGAGATAAGGCGCCGAGGCCATCTGCCAGAACAGCCAGTTCATCGTTTCGGTGCGTGCCTTGTGGTCCTTCGGCAGGAAGGCGTCGTCGAACTTGTTCGCGAGATAGAGAAGGATGGAGCCGCTTTCGAAAACGCGGGTCGGCTCGGGCGTCGAACGGTCCAGCAGGGCCGGGATCTTCGAATTCGGATTGACATCGACGAAGCCGGAACCGAACTGGTCGCCGTCGCCGATCTTGATGAGCCAGGCATCGTATTCGGCGCCCTTGTGGCCGGCGGCCAGCAATTCTTCCAGCATGATGCCGATCTTCACGCCGTTCGGCGTCGCCAGCGAATAAAGCTGCAGGGGATGTCTGCCGACCGGCAGCTCCCGCTCATGAGTCGGACCGGCGATCGGCCGGTTGATATTGGCGAACTGTCCGCCATTGCCCTGTTCCCAGGTCCAGATCTTCGGGAGCTCGTAGCCCGCTGGAAAATTCTCGGCGGGGGATTTGTCGGTCATGAAATCGTTCCTTCCATTCAGGTGGCGCGCCCGAGGGTTTTGGCGGGGCGACACCTATATAGAGAGCGGCCAGCCGAATTTCCGCTCGTCACAGCGGGATCGTGTCGTGTTTCTTCCAATGGGTCGTCACCTGCTTGTTGCGGAGCGAGGCGAAGGCGCGGGCGATGCGGCGGCGCGACGAATGGGGCATGATCACCTCGTCGATGAAACCGCGTTCGGCGGCCACGAACGGGTTGGCGAAACGCTCCTCGTATTCCTTCGTCCGCGCCGCGATCTTCTGCGGATCGCCGAGTTCCGAGCGATAGAGGATTTCGGTCGCTCCCTTCGCACCCATGACGGCGATCTCGGCGGTCGGCCAGGCATAATTGACGTCGGCGCCGATATGTTTCGAGGCCATGACGTCATAGGCGCCGCCATAGGCCTTTCGGGTGATCAGCGTCACCATCGGCACCGTCGCCTCCGAATAGGCGAACAGAAGCTTGGCGCCGTGCTTGATGACGCCGCCATATTCCTGCGCCACGCCCGGCAGGAAACCGGGGACGTCCACCAGCGTCAGGATCGGGATCGAGAAGGCGTCGCAGAAGCGCACGAAACGCGCCGCCTTGCGGGATGAGTCGATATCGAGGCAGCCGGCCAGCACCATCGGCTGGTTGGCGACGACGCCGACCGTCTGGCCTTCCAGCCGGAGGAAACCGGTGATGATGTTTCTCGCATAGGCTTCCTGGATCTCGAAGAAGTCGCCCTCGTCGGCAATCGCGAGGATCAGTTCCTTCATGTCGTAAGGTTTGGCGGCGCTATCCGGGATCAGGCTGTCGAGGCGGTTCTCGATGCGGGCCGGGTCGTCGTGGAAAGGTCGGACCGGCGGCTTGTCGCGGTTGTTCAAGGGCAGGAAATCGAAGAGCTGGCGGACGGCTTCGAGCGCCTCGATATCGTTCTCGAAGGCGGCATCGGCGACCGAGGATTTTTTCGTATGGGTGCCGGCGCCACCGAGTTCCTCGGCCGTGACGATCTCGTTCGTCACCGTCTTCACCACGTCGGGACCGGTGACGAACATGTAGGAACTGTCGCGCACCATGAAGATGAAATCGGTCATCGCCGGCGAATAGACCGCCCCGCCGGCGCAGGGCCCCATGATCACCGAGATCTGCGGCACGACGCCCGACGCCTCGGCATTGCGGCGGAAGACTTCCGCGTAACCGGCGAGCGAAGACACGCCTTCCTGGATGCGGGCGCCGCCGGAATCGTTCAGACCGATCACCGGAGCGCCGACCCGGACCGCCATGTCCATGATCTTGCAGATCTTCTGGGCATGGGTTTCCGACAGCGAGCCGCCGAGGACGGTGAAATCCTGCGAGAAGACATAGACCTGGCGGCCGTTGATCGTGCCCCAGCCGGTGACGACGCCGTCGCCGGCGACCTTCTGCTCCGCCATGCCGAAATCCACCGCCCGGTGGGTCACGTACATGTCGAACTCTTCGAACGAGCCTTCGTCGAGCAGAACCTCTATTCTCTCACGCGCCGTCAGCTTGCCCTTCGCATGCTGCGCATCGATACGCTTCCTGCCCCCGCCAAGTCGCGCCTCCGCACGGCGTTTTTCGACCTCACCCAGAACTGCTCGCATGTTTGCTCCCGGTATTCTCTTGGGCATTACTTAGCGTCTTGCGAACCTACGGGAAACCGTGGAACACGCATCTAGACGAATTGATAAGGGCGCGGACCGGAAAACGCAAAACGCCGGGAACATATGACCGGGGTCACAGCGTGGTTTCGCCCGAGTCCGCCTTGATGATGTTGATGAACGCCTCGGCCGTCCAGGACAACGGCGCGCCGGGCATGGAGATGATCCCGTATTCGGAGATCTTGTCGGGCAGGAAAGGCCGCATGGCGATCGCGTCGCTGCGGAAGAATTCGGCAATCAGCGAGGGCACGATGGCGATGCCGAGCCCTTGCGCGGCACAGGCGCAGGCGGTCTCGACCGAGTGAACTTCCAGGCTGCAGCGGTAGCTCGGCACCATGCGGCGCAGTTCGTGTTCGAGTTCGTTGCGGTTGACGCGCTGGCGGCCGAGCAGGATCAGGTCGTTGCGGGCGAGATCGTTGACATCGATGGCCTGCTTGGCGGCGAGCGGATGGCCGACCGGCATGACGCAGGTGGTGCCGCTGGTAAAAAGCGGGCGGGCGTCGAAGGAATGTTCCTCCGGCGGCAGGCGGACGAAACCGAGATCGGCGACGCGGCCGCGCACCATGCGTTCGATCGCATCATAGGGACCGCTGAGGATCTCCACCGTCACACGCGGATGATCGGCCTTGAAGCGGGCGAGGATCGGCGGCAGCATGGTGGTCGCCAGGCTGTGCGGGAAGGCGACGCGGATCAGCGCCTCGCCGAAGGCACCCGAACGGACATCGCCGACCTTGACGCGCAACCGGGCGACGCTCTGGGCGACGTCGTCCACCTCGTCGACCAGCAGATGCGCTTCCGGCCGCGGGATAAGGCGGCCCTTGTCGCGCAGGAAAAGCTCGCGGCCGATCTCCTCTTCCAGAGATGAGAGCTGGCGGCTGATCGCCGACTGCGACAGGCCGAGCTGGGCCGCCGCCGCTATGGTCGAGCCGGTATCCATGATCGTCTTGAAGATTTCGAGCTGCTTGAAATTCATGGCCCGATCCTACGGCAGGCGGCGGCGAACACAAGCAGAGACATCGAACAGGGTTGCCGCGCGCAAAACGCATAGGACCATGCATTCCACGCATAATATTGCGCATCCTCCCCGGCCCGCTATCGTCGGCCTCAACAACGAGAAAAAGGGAACGTCTTTCATGAGAATTCTCTGTCCCTGCGGGACGAAAGGTAAGCAGGAGAGCACGCCATGACGGTTTTCGTCATCCGTCGCTTCCTGCAGAGCATCGCAGTCCTGTGCGTCACCGCGGTGATCGTCTTCATCGGCATCTATGCGATCGGCGATCCTGCGGAAATGCTGATCTCGCCGGATGCGAGCCCGGCGGAACGCGCTCAGGTCGTCGCCTCGCTCGGGCTCGACAAGCCGCTCTGGGAACAGTTCTTCACCTTTGCCTGGAATGCGCTGCATGGGGATCTCGGCCGCTCCTTCGTCTTCAACCGCCCTTCCATCGCACTCATCTTCGAACGCCTGCCGGCGACGCTGGAGCTGACGCTGACCGGCCTCGTCTTCGCTATCCTGCTCGGCATCCCGCTCGGCCTTCTGTCCGGCCTGAAGCCGAACACCGCCACCGACGAAGTGATCATGACCGGCTCGATCTTCGGCTTCTCGCTGCCGAGCTTCTGGCAGGGCATGATGCTGATCATGATCTTCTCCGTCTGGCTCGGCTGGCTGCCGTCCACCGGGCGCGGCCAGATTGGCGAATTCCTCGGGCTCCGCTCGAGCCTCTTCACGCTCGACGGCCTCACCCACCTGATCCTGCCGGCGATCAACCTGTCGCTGTTCAAGCTTTCGCTGGTGATCCGCCTCACCCGCACCGGCGTGCGCGAGACGATGCCGCTCGATTTCGTGAAATTCGCCCGCGCCAAGGGCATTTCCGAACGCCGCATCGTTTTCGTGCATGTGTTCAAGAACATCCTGATCCCGCTGATCACCGTGATCGGCCTGGAACTCGGCAGCATGCTCGCCTTCGCTGTCGTGACCGAGACGATCTTCGCCTGGCCCGGCATCGGCAAGCTGTTGATCGACAGTATCATGCGGCTCGACCGGCCTGTCGTCGTCGCCTACCTGCTGGTCATCGTCAGCCTGTTCATCTTCATCAATTTCGTCGTCGACGTGCTCTATTCGCTGGTCGATCCCCGCGTCCGGCTCGGAGGCGCCCAATGACCGCACGCGCCCTTTTTGCCGAAGACATGCTGCTCGGCCGCCTGGTCACCGGTATCGGCCGCAGCCCCAAGGCGGTCGTTGCCGCCGTCGTCTGCATCGTCCTTTTGTTTGCCGCGGTGGTCGGACCCTACCTGACGCCGCAGAACCCGTTCGATCTGGCGGTGCTGGACATCCTCGATTCCAAGCTGCCGCCCGGCTCGCAGAGCATGGACGGCATGAACTACTGGCTCGGCACCGACGGCCAGGGCCGCGACATGTTTTCCGCGATGATCTACGGCCTGCGCACCAGCCTCGGCGTCGGCGTATTCTCCGGCATCGTCGCGCTTCTGGTCGGCACGGTGCTCGGCCTGATCGCCGCCTATTTCGGCGGGCGCATCGACACGCTGATCATGCGCGTCGTCGACCTGATGCTCGGCTTTCCGACCATTCTCGTGGCGCTCATGCTGCTGGCCCTTTTGGGCCAGGGGCTCTGGAAGGTGATCTTCGCGCTGATCCTGGTGCAATGGGCGACGTTTGCCCGTGCCGTCCGGAGTGCTGCCCTCGTCGAGAAGAACAAGGATTATGTCGAGGCGGCGGTGACGCTCGGCATCGGCACGCCGCGCATCCTGATCGGCCATATCCTGCCGAACTGCCTGCCGCCGCTGATCGTCATCGGCATGCTGCAGGTGGCGAACGCGATCTCGGCGGAGGCGACACTTTCCTTTCTCGGCATCGGCCTGCCGATCACCGAGCCGTCGCTTGGGCTTCTGATCGCCAACGGCTACCAGCTGCTGATGTCCGGCGAATACTGGATCAGCGTCTATCCGGGCGTGCTGCTGCTCGTGCTGGTGTTCTCGATCAACATCGTCGGCGACCGGCTGCGCGAAGTGCTCAACCCCAGACTCGGTGAAAGGTGAGAGCGCGATGACACCCGTCCTCGAAGTCAAAAACCTTTCCACCCATTTCATGACCCGCCGCGGGGTCTTGAAGGCCGTCGACGACGTGAGCTTCACGGTCGGTGAGCGCGAGATCGTCGGCCTGGTCGGCGAATCCGGCTCCGGCAAGTCGATCACCGGGTTTTCGATCCTCGGCCTCGTCGATCCGCCCGGCCGGGTGGTCAACGGCCAGATCCTGTTCAACGGCGACGACCTCCTGAAGATGTCGCCGAGCGCCATGCGGACGATCCGGGGCAAGCGCATCGCGATGATCTTCCAGGACCCGATGATGACGCTGAACCCGGTTCTGTCGGTCGCCACCCAGATGATCGAAACGGTGCAGGCGCATGACCGGGTTTCCCGCACTGAAGCCCGCGCCCGGGCTCGCGATGCGCTCGGCCTCGTCGGCATTCCCTCGCCGGAGGAGCGGCTGGATTCCTATCCGCACCAGTTTTCCGGCGGCATGCGCCAGCGCGTGGCGATCGCGATTGCGCTGCTGCACCGGCCCGACCTGATCATCGCCGACGAACCGACGACGGCGCTCGACGTGACGATCCAGTCGCAGATCCTGTTCGAGATCAAGCGGCTTGCCGGCGAGTTCGGCATGGCGCTGATCTGGATCAGCCACGATCTCGGCGTCGTCGCGGCGCTCGCGGACCGGATCATGGTCATGTATGCGGGCCGGATCGTCGAGGCGGGACAGGTCGACGGGGTGCTCACCGAACCGCGGCATCCCTATACGTCCGGCCTGCTCAGCGCCGTGCCCGCCGCGGTGCCGCGCGGCGAACCGCTGCGGCCGATCCCCGGTTTTGCGCCATCGCCGCTGTCGCGCCCTTCCGGCTGCGCCTTTCGCGACCGCTGCGCCCGCGCCACCGATATCTGCGCCACCGAACCGATGCTGGAAATCGCCGCCGGCCGCGAGTTCCGCTGTTTCCACCCCCATCTCTGGAGCGCCGCATGACGAACCCGCTCAAGGAACCGGTGCCGCTCGTGGAAGCCGTGGATGTCAGCCGGCGGTTTTCCCGCAAGCTCGACTATGCCGAAAAGATCGCCAATCTCTTCGGGGCGGGCCTCGAGGAAAAGACCGTGCATGCGGTCGACCAGGTCAATCTCGCGGTCTATCCGGGCGAGGTGGTCGGCCTCGTCGGAGAATCGGGCTGCGGAAAATCGACCCTCGGCCGGGTGATGGCAGGCATCATGCCCGCGAGCGGCGGCGAGGTGCGGTGGAAGGGTCAGCCTCTGACCTCACTGCAGGGTGACGACAAGCGCGCCATGCGGCTTTCCGCCCAGATGATCTTCCAGGACCCGATGTCGACGCTCAACCCGCGCAAGCGGGTTCTCGACCTGATCGGCGAGGCGCCGAAGGTGCACGGCATCGTCAAGGGCCGGGAGATGCGGGACTATGTGGCCGCGTTGGTCACGCGGGTCGGCCTCGATCCGTCCTATCTCGACCGCTACCCGCACCAGTTTTCCGGCGGGCAGCGGCAGCGTATCGGCATTGCCCGGGCGCTGGCGGTAAAACCGAAGCTGCTCGTCTGCGACGAATCGGTCGCCGCCCTCGACGTGTCGATCCAGGCGCAGATCCTCAACCTGTTCATGGACCTTAGACAAGAATTCGGGCTGACCTATCTGTTCATCAGCCACGACCTCGGCGTCGTGAAACACATCTGCGACCGGGTGGTGGTCATGTATCTCGGCCGCGTGGTGGAAAGCGCTGCGCCGGACGAGCTCTTCGACAATCCGAAACACCCCTATACCCAGGCGCTGATCCGCGAGCTGCCTTCGGTCACCGACCGCCGCCGGGTGTTCACGCCGATCAAGGGCGAGATCCCCTCACCGCTCCATCCGCCGGCGGGATGCCATTTCCATCCCCGCTGTCCCAAGGCCTTCGACCGTTGCCGCGTGGAACGGCCGGTCCTGAAGGAAAACGCGGCCAAGTTCGCTGGTCGCCATGTCAGCGCCTGCCACCTGAACGATCTTGCCGACCATCAGGCAACAAATGCCACGGCCGAACCGGCCATCTAAAAAGGAAGGGAACAGATATATGAAACCGATGAGATTTCTTCTGGCCGGCGTCGCGGCCTCGATCATCGCACTCGGCTCGGCCCAGGCGGCCGACCTGATACTCGGCAGCGCCACCGAGCCGTCGGCGATCGATCCGCAGTTTTCGCGCACCGGCAACAACCAGAACATCGCCATGCAGGTTTTCGACCGCCTGGTGCAGACCGACCCGGCGATCAATATCGAGCCGGCGCTTGCCGTCTCCTGGACCAATATCGATCCGCTGACCTGGCAGATCAAGCTGCGCGACGGCGTCAAGTTCCACGACGGCAACCCGCTGACGGCCGAGGACGTGATCTTCTCGCTCACCCGCGCCAAGGACATCCCGAACAGCCCGGCGCCTTTCTCCGGCAACGTCGCGGCGATCGACAGCATGAAGGCGATCGACAACCTGACGATCGAGTTCAAGACCAAGAAGCCGACGCCCGACTTCATCGAGCAGGTCGGTTTCGTCTACATCGTCGAGAAGAAGGTCGCGGAAGGCGCCTCGATCGAGGACTTCAACAGCGGCAAGGCGGCGATCGGCACCGGCGCCTACAAGTTCAAGTCATGGACGCCGGGCGACAACCTGCAGCTCACCCGCAACGATGCCTTCTGGGGCAAGAAGCAGGACTTCGACAACGTCACGATCAAGTTCATCTCCAACGACGCCTCGCGCGTCGCGGCCCTTCGCTCCGGCTCGGTAGACCTGATCGATGCCGTGCCGCCGGGTGACGTCAAGACAATCCAGGGCATTTCCGGCCTCAAGGTCTTCTCGATCGCATCCGCGCGCATGATCTACCTCGCGCTCGACAGCGTCCGCGACAAGTCGCCCTTCATCACCGACAAGGACGGCAAGCCGCTCGACAAGAACCCGTTGAAGGACGTCAAGGTTCGCCAGGCGCTGTCCGAGCTGGTCAACCGCCAGCTGATCATCGACCGTATTCTCGACGGTTCGGCGGAAGCCGCCGGCCAGCTGGTGCCGCAGGGCGTTGCCGGCAACGATCCGTCGATCGCGGCACCGGCCATGAACGCCGAGGGCGCCAAGAAGCTGCTTGCCGAAGCGGGCTACAAGGACGGTTTCGGCATCACCATCCACACCTCCAACGACCGTTTCCCGGGCGATGCGGAAGTGGCGCAGGCCCTCGGCCAGATGTTCGCGCGCGGCGGCCTGAAGGTGAACGGCGTCGTCGCCCAGCCCTATAACGTCTACACCAAGGGCGCCGGGGCCGGCGAGTTCTCCGCCTTCATCTTCTCGCTCGGCAACTCGACGCCCACCTCGGCCACGGGTCTCCGCAACCTGCTGATGACGGCCAACAAGGATGCGGGCACCGGCTCGTTCAACCGGACGAAATATTCGAACCCGGCCTTCGACGACGCTATGCGCGCAGCCACCGCGGAATTCGACGTCAAGAAGCGCGTGGAACTGCTGCAGAAGGCGACCAAGTTGGTCTTCGCCGACATACCGGTCATCCCGCTCTACTGGCAGAAGGTTCACTGGGCCGGCAAGGCGAACCTCTCCTATCTCGCCAACATGACGGAAGACACCAGCGCGACGCTCGCCGGCATCGCCAAGTAAGCTCTCTGCAAAGGAGAGGGCCGGACTGTCCGCAAGGGCCGAAACCCTCTCCGCCGTCATCCTCGGGCTTGCCGCGAGGATCTGCAAACGGTTGATTTTCTGACGTGATTAGGTCTTCGGGGCAGGCCCGAGGCTGACGTGGAGTACGGGGCGAAGGTTTGCCATCAAACCGGTTCCTCCCAATATTTTAAGGATATGGACATGGATACCCTGACGCCATCGCGCTTCGAGGTGATTGCCGACGACGTGGTCGTCGAACGGGATGTGATGGTGACGATGCGCGACGGCGTGAGGCTGGCGACCGACGTCTACCGGCCGGCCACGGACGGCAAGGCGATCGAGGGCCGGCTGCCGGCGATCATGGAGCGCACGCCCTACGGCAAGGCGGAGCGTTCGCGTTCCGAGATCGAAGTCGGCATGGCGGAGCCGATGAAGCGTCATGAAGTGGCGAGCTACTTCGTTCGGGCGGGATATGCCGTGATCTACCAGGATTGCCGCGGCCGCTACAATTCGGAAGGGCAGTTCAGCAAATACATCTCCGAAGCCGCGGACGGTTACGATACCGCCCGCTGGCTGGTGGAACAGCCCTGGTCGAACGGCCAGTTCGGCACGATGGGCCTTTCCTATGCGGCGCACACCCAGGCAGCGCTCGCCTGCCTCAACCCGCCGGGACTGGCCTGCATGGTGATGGACTCGGGCGGATTTTCGAACGCCTACCAATGCGGCATCCGCCAGGGCGGCGCATTCGAACTGAAGCAGGCGACCTGGGCCTACAACCAGGCGATCGGCGAGGGCAATGAACTCGCCCGTGCAGCGATCGAAGCGGAGGATCTCCACGCCTGGTTCAGCGTCATGCCCTGGAGCGAAGGCAATTCCCCCGTGCGCTGGATGCCGGAATACGAAAGCTACCTGCTCGACCAGTGGCGCAGCGGCACGTTCGACGAGAGCTGGCGCCGCGTCGGGCTTTACATGGAAGGTTTCTACGAGACTTTTCCGGAAGTGCCTGTGGTCCTGATGTCGAGCTGGTACGACGCCTATGTCAAATCGACACTCGACAACTATCGCGGCCTTTCCGGCAAGGACAGCCGGCCGCTGCAGCTGATCATGGGGCCCTGGCTGCACGGCAACCGCAATGCGACGCTCGCCGGCGACACCTCGTTCGGGCCGGCAGCGCCCCTCGGCGGCAATGTCATGGAAAGCTGGCTATCCTTCCGCCGCAACTGGTTCGATCACTGGCTGAAGGGCAAGGACAACGCGGTTCCGCGGGAACCGGCGGTGCGGGCCTTCGTGATGGGCGGCGGATCGGGCACGCGCAACGCGGACGGGCGGCTGGATCATGGCGGGCACTGGATAGAGGCGTCCGACTGGCCGCTGCCGGGAACGGAATTCCGCAACTATTACATCCATGAGGACGGGTCGCTTTCGACGGAAAAGCCCAAGGCCGATGCCTCCCCCTTCACCTACGACTTCGACCCCAAGGTCCCGGTGCCGACGATCGGCGGATCGCTGACCAGCGGCCAGCCGATCTTCGAAGGCGGCGGTTTCGACCAGCGCGAGGGCGACAAATTCTACGGCTCGAAACACCCGGGCCTGCCGCTTTCGGCGCGTGCCGACGTGCTTTCATTCGAGACCGCGCCGCTTGCCGAAGATGTCGCCGTCGTCGGTCCGATCACGGTCGAGCTCTATGTCTCGTCGGATGCGCCGGATACGGATTTCACCGCGAAACTCGTCGATGTCTATCCGCCGAGCAAGGACTATCCGACCGGCTACGCGCTCAACATCACCGACGGGATCATCCGCTGCCGTTATCGCAAGTCGTTCGAGAAACCGGAGCCGATCGTCAAGGGCGAGGTGTTCAAGGTGACGATCGAGCCGTTCGCGACCGCCAACCTGTTCGCCAAGGGCCATCGCATCCGGGTGGACATCTCCTCGTCCAATTTCCCGAAGTACGACATCAATCCAAATAGCTATGCGCCGGAGGGCCGGGGACGCACAAGCCAAGTGGCCCGCAACACGGTTTTCTGCGATGATATGCGGGCGTCCGCCATCCGCCTGCCGATCGTCGGCGACGCGGCGATGGTGGCGCCGAAGCCCATCGCGAAATGAACCAGGCATGCTGACCGTCGCCGTTACCGGCCAAATCCTGATCCATGGCCCCCTCGACCTCTGCGGCGAGGGACAGGCCGAAGTTCGGGATTTCCTCGAGGCGGACGTTGTCTTCGGCAACCTGGAGGCGACGGTGGAGACGGCCGGCGCATGGCCCACCAAGACGAAGACCCTGCATCTTGCTTCGCCGGATGCGCTGGTTTCCGTCCGGGAACTCGGCTTTCACGCGGTGACGCATGCCAATAACCACGCCTTCGACCTCGGCCCGCCGGGCATAACATCGACGCGCGCCGCGGCGGAGGCGGCAGGGCTGAAGCTTGCCGGGAGCGGGCTGGATATCGAGCAGGCTGGCGCGCCGGTCATCGTGCCGGGACCTGAGCAATCGCTCGCCATCTTCTCCGTCGATCTCGGGCCGCAGCCGGACATCAACTATGCCTCGACCGAGCGCGGCGGCATCGCCCCGTTGCGGATGAAACGGACGGTGAGCGTGCCGGCCGAAGAATTCGGGGTCCTCAGGAGGATCGTAACGACCCTTGGCGACGACAAGCGCGGGGCCGCGCGTGCGGCGGTCGGCTACGACGTCGGAGAACGCCCGGAACTCGACGTCTTCGGCACGCCGATCGTTGCCGGCGATGCGATCGGCGCGCGCTGGACGGCCGACGAGACGGACATGCAGCGGCTCACCGACGGTATCGATGCCGCAAAGGCGATAGGGGATCTGGTGGCGGTGGCGCTCCACGGCCATCACTGGGATTCGAACTGGAAAACGACGCCCGACTGGCTGCTCGATCTTTGTCGCGGCCTGATCGACAGCGGCGCGGACCTGGTGCTGGGTACCGGCGCGCCGGTCATGCAGCCGCTGGTCCTTTATCGCGGCCGGGTGATCATCGCCGGCCTCGGCAATTTCGTCTTCCACACCGGGCGGCCGGCAACCTATGACGAAAAACGTGTCGATGTGTGGCGCAGCGCCGCAATCCGGCTGACGCTTGCCGATGACGGTACGTGCAGGAGACTTGAATTGCTGCCAATTTCGGTCGGCAGGCCCGGGGACCACGACCTGCCTCTAGGGCCGGTTCCGCTGCAGGGCGTCGATGCAGACGATATCAGGGAAAGAGCGTTCGGCGGGCTTTCGGCGGCGGACAGGCAGATCGTTCTTTGATCAGCCGAGCTTGCCGGTGAAAATGTAACCGACGCCGCGAACGGCCTTGATCAGCTGCGGATGTTTGGCATCCGCCTCGACCTTGCGGCGCAGCCGGACGATCTGGGCGTCGATCGTGCGATCGAAGGCATCGAGCTGACGTCCCCTCGTCGCGTCCATCAGGAAATCGCGTGTCAGTACCCGACCCGCATGCTGCACGAAGGCCGCCAGCATCTCGAATTCGCCCGTCGTCAGTTCGACTTCACAATCTTCGGCGGACAGAAGCTGGCGCCTCGACAGATTGAGCGTCCATCCTTCGAAGCGGACGATCTTCTCCTCGTTTTCCTCCGGCTTCGGCTGAGCCGGCTGGCGCCGCCGCAGGATCGATTTCAGCCGCGCATGCACCTCGCGCAGGTGAAACGGTTTCGCGATATAGTCGTCCGCGCCGATCTCGATGCCGAGGATCCGGTCGACCACGTCGTCGCGGCCGGTCAGCATCATGATCGGAATGTCCGATTGCATCCGGATTTCCCGGGCGAGATCGAAGCCGTCCTGGCCGCCCGGAAGCGAAAGATCGAGAAGGATGATGTCGATCTCCTGTCGCTTCAGCTGAGCCCGCATTTCCTGCCCGTCGGACACGGCGCTGACGGCATATCCTTCGCCCTCGAAATACCGCGTCAGCATCTGGCGGATTCGGGGATCGTCGTCGACGACGAGGATGTTGGCGGGGCTGGCGGAGGATGACATCAACAGGGAACCGGCGTGTTACAGATTGTTACCAATTAGAACCGTCTTTCACCCGACTAGCATTCGCGCGTTACCGGGATTCGGTCAACTGCCTCAACCAAACGGATAGGGGCAGTTTCATGTTTGTCACGGATTATGCGAAGACCTTCAACGCGGCAGCAGCAAGACCGCTCGACGAACCGGATTGCCTGCATTCGCTGTTTGCAAAGCAGCCGGTCGAATATCTCGCGGCCGGACAGGCTCTGTTCTTCGAGGGCGACGAGGCCAAGCATATTTTCGAAGTCATGGAGGGGACGCTCCGCGTTTTCCGGATCATTTCGGACGGACGGCGGGTGATTACCGGGTTTCTGCACGCCGGCGACGTCATCGGGGTGTCGTTCCGGGACCACTATATCTACACCGCCGAGGCCATCACCACGGCGAAGGTCCGTCGGCTGGCACGCCGGCAATTCGAGGGGGCCGTCATCAATTCGGAAAGCCTGAGGCCAAAGGTCTTCGCCCGTGTCTGCGACGAAATGGCCGCAGCCCAGGACCAGATGGTGCTCCTGTCCAGCAAGAGCGCGGAAGAGCGGCTCTGCACCTTCCTTCTGAGGTACCTGAAACGCGCGATGGCCGAAGGCAAAGGGCAGCCGATCGTCGAGCTCTCGATGAGCCGACAGGACATGGCCGACTATCTCGGCCTGACGATCGAGACCGTTTCGCGTACTATCACCAGGCTTATCGGCAAGGGCGTGCTGAATGTTCTGGACCCGGCCGCCCGTCATTCCATAAGGATCGAACGGCCGGGGATGCTTGCGCAACTCGCCGGAGACGACGATGACTGTGGAGACATGCGGCGCGACCTGATCGCTCTCGGCGAGCGACGGCGCCATTAGACGGAATGGACATGATCGGCAAGACAGGACCCGAAGCCACGACGGAAAGCCAACTCGATGCCGTCACTCTTCTTCTCGATGACGCCAACCTCATCGTCCATGGCGTCGATGGCGTTATCAGCCGCTGGACGAGCGGCTGCGAGCAGCTTTACGGCTGGCGGCGCGAGGAGGCCCTCGGCAAGGTCGTCCACGATCTTCTGGCAACCCAGTTTCCCGAGCCGCTCGACGAGATTCGCCGCCATGTCCAGACCTATCACGCCTGGCAGGGCGAAGTCGTCCATCGGCACAGGCACGGACATCCGGTCTTCGTGGCATCCCGCTGGGTGGCCGTCAATCCGTCAAGCGACGGGCCTTCGATCATCATTCAAACCAACAACGATGTCACCGAGATGAAAAGGGTGCAGAACGATCTTGCCGAACGCGAAGCGCATCTGCGCTCCATTCTGGACACCGTGCCGGAATCGATGATCGTCATCGACGAGGTCGGCTGCATCACCTCCTTCAGCGCCGCAGCGGAGCAGCTTTTCGGCTACTCGTCGGACGAAGTCTGCGGGCGGAATGTGAAGATGCTGATGCCATCACCCGACCGCGACGCCCATGACGGATATATCTCGCGCTATCTCACGACGGGCGAACGCCGGATCATCGGCTACGGCCGCGTCGTGACCGGGCAGCGCAAGGACAAGAGCACATTTCCGATGGAGCTTTCGGTCGGCGAGGCCGTCACCAACGGAAAACGCATTTTTACCGGCTTTGTCCGCGACCTCACCAGCCGTCACAAGATCGAAGAAGAGCTGCGCCAGGCCCAGAAGATGGAAGCGATCGGCCAGCTGACCGGTGGACTGGCGCACGATTTCAACAATCTTCTCACCGTCATCAGCGGCAATCTCGAGATGATCGAGAACAAGCTCGCGGATGCGGGTCTGCTCGAGCTGCTGCATGAAGCGCAGGGCGCGGCGGAAGACGGCGCCAAACTGACGGGCCAGCTTCTCGCCTTCGGACGGCGCCAGCCACTCAACCCGAAGCTCGCCGATGTCGGCAATCTCGTATCCGGCTTCTCGGAACTCCTGCGCCGGACGCTCGGCGAGACGATCGAGCTCCGCACCACCGTCACCGGCGTCTCCAACGAGGCGCTGGTCGATGCGTCGCAGCTTCAGAACGCGCTCCTCAACCTGACGCTCAACGCCCGAGACGCGATGCCGCGCGGCGGCAAGCTGTCGATCGGGATTTCCCGCGTCCGGCTGGATGTCGACTATGCGCAGATGTATCCCGATGTCCGCACCGGTGATTTCGTGCTGATCTCCGTCACCGACACGGGTGTCGGCATGTCACCCGACGTCAAGGACAAGGCTTTCGAGCCCTTCTTCACCACCAAGGGCCTCGGCGCCGGAACGGGGCTCGGCCTCAGCATGGTCTACGGTTTCGCCAAGCAGTCCGGCGGGCATATCCAGCTCTATAGCGAGCCGGGACAGGGCACCAGCGTGCGGATTTTCCTGCCGGTGGCGCGCAAGACGGAGGCGACGGGTCCGCTTGCCGTCGATGCCGGCTCGAAACAGGCCTCTATTCCCGGCGGCACCGAAAAGATCCTCGTCGTCGAGGACGATCCGCGGGTCCGGCGCATCGCCGTGTCCCGGCTCACGCAGCTCGGTTACGGCGTCATCGAAGCCTCGAACGGCCAGGAAGCGCTGGACCAGCTCGGCCAGCACGACGGTATCCACCTGCTTTTCACCGATATCGTGATGCCGGGCGGAATGACGGGCGACGAACTGGCGGCCGAAGTGCGCGCCAGACGGCCCGGCATGAAGGTGCTGTTCACCTCCGGCTACGCCGAACCGGCCATCGCCGGACGGGAGCTCGCTCAATCCGGTAGCTGGCTAAAGAAGCCCTATACCGCCAGGGAGCTGGCGGTGCGGCTTCGCGAGCTGCTGGACTGAGTGAGCTTTATTAAAAGGGCTGTATCTGCAGCCAGCGCGTTAGATTCTGTCGCCAAGCCCAGGATTTCTATGAATTCCGTGGAGGTGTCAGGCTTTGGGGTTCACCGACCTCTATTGCGTGACCATCTGGATCATAAAAGCGGAACACTCGCTGTCGCCATGCTTGCTGCTCTATGGGATGGATCAATTCCACATGCGGCGCGATTTTTTCAAAAGCCACATCGACATCCTCGTGTTCGAAATATAGCAGCAAATTCCTTCGCCCATAGGGTTCCTCCCCAATGGAAGCTTGCCGCCAG
Source organism: Neorhizobium sp. LjRoot104 (assembly GCF_964253725.1). Taxonomy (NCBI): domain Bacteria; kingdom Pseudomonadati; phylum Pseudomonadota; class Alphaproteobacteria; order Hyphomicrobiales; family Rhizobiaceae; genus Neorhizobium; species Neorhizobium sp. LjRoot104. Next base: position 4,113,535 of record NZ_CAXURS020000001.1, on the reverse strand, counting down.
ATCGTTTGTTCAAGCGAACTTCCCTCGTGGATTGCAAAACCACTCTCGAAAAGGACGAAGTTTCCGAAATCCTCCCGTATTTTTAGACCAAGCCTATTTTGGTAAAACGCTTTCGAGTGATTTATGTCGCGGACGAAAGGAATGGGATTGATAAAACGCATCGAACTCCTTCCGTAAGGTTACGTTTGTTGCCGCACAAATGCTTATTCTGCGGCAGTTCAACGAATAGAATGCCGCACGACGATATTTTCGGCAAGGAATCGCTCGGGACGCCCATTCCTAAGATGCCTTGGCAGCGTAGGTGCGCAGACTAGCGCGCGCATCGGGCCGGCACATGTTCGAGATTAACCGCTCATTCCGGCGAGTCGTCCTGCAGGACGCGCCAGGAGGCGCCTTCGAGGTCGTCGTATTGGCCGCTCTTCAGCGACCAGAGAAAGGCGAAGAGGCCGAGGCCACCGAGGAAAAGCGCAATTGGAATGAGATAGATCAGCATGTTCATGCGACGCGGGCCTCATCGGCAGGAGTTTTTGCTTCACCGTGGCCCTCCGCCACCCCCGCCTCGACGGCGCTCCCCGATCCGCTGAGCCGGAGGGCATTGGCAACGACGATGATCGAGGACGTGGACATGGCGACGGCGGCAATCAGCGGCGTCGCATAACCGGCCAGCGCGATCGGCACGGCGATGATATTGTAACCTATGGCGAGCGCGAAATTTTCGCGGATCAACCGGCCCGCGCGCCGCGATATTTCGATCGCCAGCGGCACGGCTTCGAGGCTGTCGCGCATGAAGACGAAATCGGCAGCCTGGCGGCCGACATCCGCCGCCGTCGCAGGCGCGATCGAGACATGGGCGGCAGCGAGCGCCGGTGCGTCGTTGATGCCGTCGCCGACCATCAGCACCTTGCGGCCGCTCGCCGCCAGCGATGTGCAGAACTCCGCCTTCTGTTTCGGCGAAAGCTCGGCCTGCCAGTGTTCGAGGCCGAGGCGGATGGCGAGATCGGCAACCACCCGGCGACGGTCACCCGACAGGATGCCCGTCTCGAAACCACCGGCCGCAAGCGACGCCGTAGCGGCCAAGGCGCCGGGGCGGAGCGAATCGTCGAAGCGGAAGGTGGCGATCTCCTCCGCGTCGAGCGAGAGAACCGTTTCCGTCACGGTATTGCCCGGGCTTCCGTCGTCCGGCACAGTCAGGGCGAAACGCCGGTTGCCGAGACGATAGACGCCTGCCGGCGTTACCGCTTCGAGCCCCCGGCCCGGGATTTCAGTGACCGTTTCGAAGACCGCAACCGGGCCGGATACCGCCAGCGCGAGCGCCTGCGAGAGAGGGTGGCGCGAATGGACGGCAAACCCCGCGGCCAAGGCGAGCTGCCTCCTGTCGAACCGCTCCGCATCCAGCAGCCGGGGCCGCCCGAGGGTCAGCGTGCCGGTCTTGTCGAAAAGCACCGTGTCGATTTCGGCAAGCCGCTCCATGGCAGAGCCGTCCTTGACCATGATGCCGTTCCTGAACAGCCGGCCGGCCGCGACCACCTGCACAACGGGCACGGCCAGGCCGAGCGCGCAGGGGCAGGTGATGATCAGCACGGCAATGGCTACCAGCATCGCATGTTTCCAGTCGCCGCCGATGAAACCCCAGGAGAGGAAGGCGGCGAGCGCCAGGAAGTGGACGGCCGGAGAATAATATTGCGCCGCGCGATCGGCGATCCGGCGATACCGCGCCCGGCCGCCTTCTGCCGCTTCCATCAGCGAAATGACTTCGGACAGGAAGGAATCCTTGGCGGCAGCCGTCGCCTTCAGCACCAGCGAACCGGTGAGGCTGAGCGTGCCTGCCTGAATCATATCGCCGACACGGACCGGCCTCGGCGCGCTTTCGCCGTTGACGATCGACACGTCGATATCGCTTGCGCCGCTTTCCACGAAGCCATCCACTGGCACTCGCTCACCGGCGACGATCGCCACCCGGTCTCCGGGCCGGATTTCGTCCACCGGGCGGTATTCGCGCGAGCCGTCCGCGCCGATAACCGTGGCGCCGCGGGGCGACAGGCGCGCAAGACCGCTGATCGCGGCGCGCGCCCGGTCGCGCATGATGTGGTCCAGCGTGCGGCCGATCAGCAGGAAGAACAACAGCGAGACGGTCGCATCGAACCAGGCGTGTTCGCCGTGATGCATGGTTTCCCAGAGCGACACCGCGTAGGAAAGCGTAATCGCGAGCGCGATCGGCACGTCCATGTTGGTGCGACGGCGGCGCAGCGCATTCCAGGCCGACTGATAGAAGAAACGGCCGCCATAGATCAGCGCCGGCGCGGCGATCAGCGCCGATATCCAATGGAACATGTCACGCGTCGAGGCATCGGCGCCCGACCAGACCGAGACCGAGAGCAGCATGATGTTGGCTGCCGCAAAGCCGCAGAGGGCGACGGCGCGGATCAGGTCGCGCTGCAGCTTTTCGCCGACTTCCTCGGCATTCGAAAAAAGATGTGCGTCGTAACCGGTGGCATCGACGATCGCCCTGACCAGCTCGACCGGATCGGTGGCGTCGTCTCCGGTCTTTTCCCGCCAGACGATCGAAACGCGCTTGGTGGAGAGATTGACCCGCGCCCGCTCGACGGACGGTAGCGCGTTCAGCGCCTTTTCGATCGTCGCGATGCAGGTGCCGCAATGGACCTGCGGAACGCTGAGATCGGTCTGGCGCAGGCCGGGTGAAACCACCCGGCTCGACAGCGTCAATTCCTCCGACGACGGAAGCGGGCGATCCAGATAACCTTCCGTTCCGGGCGCGCAGCAGCTCATTCCGCCCTCCTCAGGACAGCGATCCGTTCGGCCTGATGCAGGATGCGCTTGCCGTTCCGGATGGCGCTCGCATCGACGATCCAGTGACCGGGCAGGATTTCGTGGGTGGCCGTGAAGACCCCCTTGCCGACGGGAACGAGGTCGAGTTCGAAATCCTGATGTTCGCCAACCGGCCGCTTGAACTTGAGCGTCAACGTATCGGCCGTCACCGGCCCCTCCTTGGGATGAAAGACCTCGTAGCGGACATCGGACCCGTTGACGGTAATGCGGCCGGTGACGCCCGTGGCGGTCAGGGTTCGCGCCTCGGCAGCCTTGCCGTTGAACTGCTGGCTGGCGACATAGGTGTTTTCCGCCACCAGTCCGCTCCAACTGGTGACCGCGTTGTAGGCCATGTAGAAATTGACCGAGATGATGGTGCCGAAAAAGAGCACCAGCACGCCGAGCATATGCCAGCCGGTGAAGACGAAGGATTTTGCTGGGATCGTATTCATTTTCGTCGTGCTCACTTTCTGGCTCCCGGCGTGTTGAAGACCGCTGAATAACTGTCCCTTTCATGGCTCGACCGGTCTTCGGCGATGAAATGGAAATCGACGGCCTCGGAGGAAACGGCATCCTTGGGCAGGGTCACGAAGACCTTCAGGGCGAGCGCCTTGTCAGGCTCCACCTGCACCGCGAAGAGACGGCCCGGAACATCCGTGACGCCGGAGATCTTCATCGTCGCTTCGGGCAGGCCTTCCATCGAGACCATGATCGTGCGTGGCTCCGGGATCATGTTGAGCAGCCGGATCGTGTAGCCGTTGCGGATGGAGCCGTCCGATTCCAACACGAATTGGGGGTTGCGATCATGGAGAACATTGACCTCCAGCCGATCGCGCGACAGGAGCGCGAGGACGAGGCCAAGGCCGACGGCCGACCAGACGCCGAAATAGATCAGCGTGCGGGGCCTGAAGATCACCCTCCAGTCGAAATGGCGGACCTTGTCGATGAAGGAACCGTCCGGATTGCGCACCCGCGCCGGTTCGACCGCCGTCATGCCGCCGCTGGTCGCGAGCGCCATGTTCGCCTCATATTCGTCGAGCGTCGCATAGGCAATCAGGCCGCGCGGCTTGCCGATCTTGTCCATCACGCCGTCACAGGCGTCGATGCAGAGCGCGCAGGTGATGCAGGCCAACTGCTGGCCTTCGCGGATGTCGATGCCCATCGGACAGACCGCCACGCAGGCATTGCAATCGACGCAATCGCCGACAGGCTGTCCGGCCACCGCCGCCTTCTTGGCATGGCGGCTGCGCGGTTCGCCGCGCCAGTCGTTATAGGTGACGACCAGCGAACTCTCGTCGAGCATGGCCGCCTGGATGCGCGGCCAGGGGCACATGTAGATGCAGACCTGTTCGCGCATGAGCCCGCCGAGCAGATAGGTCGTCGCCGTCAGGACGGCCACGGTCGAATAGGCGACCAGGGCCGCCTGGCCGGTGACGAAATCGAAGGCGAGCGAGGGCGCATCGGCAAAATAAAAGATCCAGGCGCCGCCCGTGGCGACCGCGATGGCCAGCCATGTGGCGTGTTTGGCGACCCGCTTCCAGAGCTTGTCGAAGCTCCAGTGCGCACCGTCTAGCTTGATGCGGGCGTTGCGGTCGCCCTCGAAGAAGCGTTCGACGACGAGGAAGAGATCGACCCAGACCGTCTGCGGACAGGCATAACCGCACCAGGCGCGACCGACCGCCGAGGTCACCAGGAAAAGGCCGAAACCGGCCATGACCAGAAGCCCGGCGACGTAGAAGAATTCCTGCGGCCAGATCTCAATGAAGAAGAAATAGAAACGGCGGCTTGCAAGATCGACGAGCACCGCCTGGTCGGGCGCGAAGGGACCGCGATCCCAACGGATCCACGGGGTCAGGTAATAGATGCCGAGGGTGATCAGCATCAACAGCCATTTGAAGCGCCGGAAACGCCCTTCGGCCCTTTTCGGAAAGATCTTCCTGCGCTTCTCGTAAAGCGGCTTTCCCGGCGAATGCACGGGCCGGACATCGATCCGTTCGACGGACGAACCGTTCTGTTCCAGATGCGGGGCGGTATAAAGATTCATGAGCCAATCCTTTGGCTCTTATTCTGGCATCGCACCGCGCGGCGCCCCTTGACCAAAGTCAACGGGTCGGAGCGGCAGGCTGCGACATTCTGGCGGGGACGTGCAAAATGCACTATTCTTCACCGCAACCGGGAGAAGACCATGGGCCTGCATAAGCTGGAAATCGAAGTAGATGATGAGATGCTGTCGCGGATTGATGCCGCCGCCGCTCGTATCAATCGTTCACGTTCGGAGGTCGTCGTCGATAAGTTGAAGGATCTTCCCCCAGCCGTCGTCGATGCACCGGATCGGGCGGAGATAGAGAGACGGCTAGCTTTCCTTCGTGAAATGTCTGCGCGGATCGATGCGTTGGGACGTCCTGGCCGATCCGCGGAAGAGATCGATCGCCAAATCCGCGAATTCCGCGAAGATCGTCAATATGACCGGTAAGGTCTATGTCGACAGCAATGTCCTAATCTACTACGTCGATGGCTCACCCGCGTTCAAATCCCTGGCTGAAGACGCCGTGATGGCCTTCATCGGAAGTGAATGGAGGTTATTTTCCAGCGAGATCACGTTTGGTGAATGCCTACGCGGGGTACCTCGCGATGCCCCGGATGTCTCGGCTGTTTTTGTCGCCATTTTGAGCAACGCCGACTTTATATCCCTCGAGCCCGTCAGCCTCGCTCTCATCAAACGTGCCGCCGTCCTCGGCTCCGAACTCAACATGAAGCTCATCGATGCCATCCACGTCGCGAGTGCCGAAGCTTTGCAATGCGAGGTCTTCCTGACCAACGACCGGGGCATTCGCGCCCCGGCCGGTATCGAACTGCGGTATCTTTCAGACGGGACGTGATTATTCCCCGCCGCCCAGCGAGTGAATGTAGACGGCGAGCTGCTTGACGGCTACGTCGCCGAGACGCCCCTGCCAGGCCGGCATGACACCGTGTTTCGGAGCCTGGATCTGCTTGACGATCTCCGCCTCGCCGCGAGCCTTCAGCCAGATCGCGTCGGCAAGGCTCGGCCCGCCAAGGTCGCGGTTGCCCTCGGCCTTCTCGCCATGACACGAGACGCAGTTGTCGGCGAAGAGCTGTTTTCCGGCTTCTATCATCGACGGGTCGCGCGGGGTTCCGGTGAGGCTCACCACATAGGCGGCAACCTGGCGCACCTCATCCGGCTTCAGCATATCGGTAAAGGCCGGCATTTCGGAGATGCGGGTCTCCCCGTCGGCGGGATCGCGGATGCCATGAGCGATCGTCTGGTAGAGGGCGTTGATATCGCCGCCCCAGAGCCAGTCGTCGTCGTTGAGGTTGGGATATCCCCGTCCGCCGGTCGCACCCGTGCCGTGGCACGGGGTGCAGTTGACACGGAAGGCCGCGGCGCCGCCCGCGGTTGCGAACTGGCTGAGCTGGGGGTCGGCGACGATCTCCTCCAGCGACGAACCGGAGATTTTCTCCAGGATGCCGCCTTGGACGACCCTGGCACCATCGAGATCTGCCGTAAGCTCGGCACGGCTCGAATATCCGAGCAGGCCTTTCGTCGCGTCGGTCAGCAGCGGGATGGACGGATAGGCGATCGCATAACCGATCGCCCACAGGATGCAGGCGTAGAACGTCCAGAGCCACCAGCGCGGCAAAGGATTGTTGAGTTCGCGGATGCCGTCCCACTCGTGGCCGGTGGTCTCAACGCCGCTCAGATCGTCGATGTGTTTTTCCGCCATGTGTTTTCCTGGCATGTTCAATCCTCCTTCAGAGGGATCCGGGCGGCCTCGTCTGCAGAGGCTTTCGCGCCGGGGCGCAAGGTGAAGACGAGAACGCCGAGGAAGAACAGGGTCATGGCGAGCAGACCCCAGCTATCGGCGAAATGGCGCATGGCCGTGTAGAATTCCATGGCTTTTCCTCCTCAGCGGTAACCGGCGGCATCGTCATAGGTCGAGAAATCGACCAGCGTGCCGAGCATCTGCAGATAGGCGACCAGCGCATCCATCTCCGTGAGGCTCTCGGCATTGCCGTCGAAATCGCCGACCTTGGCCTTGGGATACCTCGCCAGCAGGCCGGACGTGTCCGCGTTCGGATTGGCCTGGACTGAAAGATCCGCCTTGGCGCTCGCGATCATCTCGTCCGAATAGGGGACGCCGACGGCGCGGTTCGCCTTCAGCGTCATGGAAACGTCGGTGATCTTGAGCGGCGTCTCCTTGAGGAAGGCGTAGCTCGGCATCACCGATTCCGGCACGACGTCGCGCGGTTCGATCAGGTGCTGGACGTGCCATTCGTTGGAATAGCGGTCACCGACGCGGGCGAGATCCGGGCCTGTGCGCTTCGATCCCCACTGGAACGGATGGTCGTACATGGATTCGGCCGCCAGGCTGTAGTGACCGTAGCGTTCCACCTCGTCGCGGAAGGGGCGGATCATCTGGCTGTGGCAGACATAGCAGCCTTCGCGGATGTAGATTTCGCGCCCGGCAAGCTCGAGCGGCGAATAGGGCCGCATGCCTTCCACCTTCTCGATGGTGTTTTCGAGATAGAAGAGCGGTGCGATTTCCACGATTCCGCCGATCGAGACGACGAGCAGCGAGCCGACCAAGAGCAGGGTCGCGTTGCGTTCGATGTAGTGATGTTTGTCGAGAATGGACATGGACGTCCCTCCTTATTCAGCCGGCTGGAGAGCGGCGGGGGAAGAACCGCCCCGAACCCGCTCCTGCCGTTGGTAACCGAGGATGGTCATGGTGACGTTGAAGGCCATGATGAGCCCACCGGCGAGGTACATGACGCCGCCCACCGCACGCAGCAGGTAGTAGGGGAACATGGCCGCCACGGTTTCCGCGAAGGAATAGACCAGGAAACCCTGGTTATCGTATTCGCGCCACATCAGGCCCTGCTGGACGCCGGCGACCCACATCACGGCGGCGTAGACGACGATGCCGAGGGTGGCGAGCCAGAAGTGCCAGTTGACCAGGTCGAGACTGTAGAGGCGGTCGCGGTTCCAGAGCTTGGGCGTCATGTAGTAGACGGCACCGAAGCTGATCATGCCGACCCAGCCGAGCGCGCCGGAATGTACGTGGCCGATCGTCCAGTCCGTATAGTGGCTGAGCGAATTGACGGCCTTGATCGACATCATCGGGCCTTCGAAGGTCGACATGCCATAAAAGGCGATGGCGATGATCATCATCCGGACGATCGGATCGGTGCGGATCTTGTCCCAGGCGCCCGAGAGCGTCATCAGGCCGTTGATCATGCCGCCCCAGGAGGGCATCCACAGCATGATCGAGAAGACCATGCCGAGCGTCTGCGCCCAGTCGGGCAGCGCGGTATAGTGCAGGTGATGCGGGCCGGCCCAGATATAGAGGAAGATCAACGCCCAGAAGTGGATGATCGACAGCCGGTAGGAATAGACGGGGCGATTGACCTGCTTCGGCACGAAATAATACATCATCCCGAGGAAGCCCGCAGTCAGGAAGAAACCGACCGCGTTGTGCCCGTACCACCACTGGGTCAACGCATCCTGGACGCCCGAAAAGGCCGAATAGCTCTTCACGCCGAGGAAGGAGACCGGGACCGCCAGGTTGTTCACCACATGCAGCATGGCGATCGTCACGATGAAGGCGAGATAAAACCAGTTCGCGACGTAGATATGCGGTTCCTTGCGCATCAGGATCGTGCCGAGGAAGACGGCGAGATAGGCGACCCAGACGACCGTCAGGAAGAGGTCCACATACCATTCCGGCTCGGCATATTCTCGGCCCTGCGTGATGCCCAGCAGATAGCCGGTCGCCGCCATGACGATGAAGAGCTGGTAGCCCCAGAACACGTACCAGGCGAGGTTGCCGCCGAAAAGGCGCGCCCGACAGGTGCGCTGGACCACATAGAAGGACGTGGCAATCAGCGCATTGCCCCCGAAGGCGAAGACGACCCCGGAAGTGTGCAGCGGCCGCAGGCGGCCGAAATTGAACCAGGGTTCGATGTTCAGGTCCGGGAAGGCAAGCTGGAGCGCGATGACGACGCCGACCAGGAAACCGACGACGCCCCAGAAGACCGTGGCGATGGTGCCATATTTGACCACCTCGTCGAAATATTCGGATTTTGCCGGCGGGCGCACCGCGAACCTCTGCGGCGCGAAGGAAGCCTTGCGCAGCAAAACGACCGTGCTGAGCAACAGCACGAAGAACAGGACCCACATGTGGGCCGCAAACAGGCTATCGTGGGCATAGGCGGCTGCGAGCAACGCCAGGAAGGTGCCGATCGCCAGCCAAATTGTTTCTGAGACGTAATTCATGGTCTTTGGCCTCACAGCGCAAATACGCTGCCGGTTGAAGGATTGTGACCATGATGTGCTGACATACGCACCGCTTCGGGGGTTTGACCTGCGTCAACGCCCCCGTCCAAACGGCTCTTGCTGGTGCTATTCCCGGCTCAGTCTTCCGGATCGAGGATGCAGCACTGTTCCGGCAGCGGGGTAAGGACCGCCTGGGCGCCGGCATCCAACGGGTCGGAAAGCGGACCGTTGGCAGTGATTTCGCCCGCGGCCGTTTCGCATTTGTACTGATAGGCGCGGCCGAGATAGGTGCGCATCCCAAGCGTCGCCGGGATGCCCTCGCCGTCGCGGCGGACGGCAAGCCCGTCGGCGCGGCAGGCCAGAATGAAATCGTCCTTGATCGGGCCGAACAGGTCCTGGGAAAGATGAAGCCGCGTGCCACCGGCGGCTTCAGACGTGACGATTGCCGCCTGGCGTTCGACGACCTTCATGCGGATCAGGTTCTCGAAACCCACGAAGCGGGCGACGAAGGCGCTGGCCGGCTTCTGGTAGAGCACTTCCGGCGTATCGAGCTGCAGGATGCGGCCGGCATTCATGATCGCGACGCGGTCGGAGATCGAAAACGCCTCCTCCTGATCGTGGGTGACGTAGAGCGAGGTGGTGCCGTTGGCGCGCTGGAGCTGGCGGATCTCGACGCGCATGTCGATCCTGAGCTTTGCATCGAGATTGGAGAGCGGCTCGTCGAACATCAGGAGCGGCGGCTCGATGACGAGAGCCCGGGCGAGCGCGACGCGCTGCTTCTGGCCGCCGGAAAGTGCTGCCGGCAGGCGGTCGGCAAGCGGCGCAAGCCCGACGCGTTCCAGCATCGCCATTGCCCGTTTCGCCCGATCCGGCTTGGCAAGGCCACGCTGCTTGAGGCCGAAGGCCACGTTGTCCAGCACCGACAGATGCGGGAAGAGCGCATAGTTCTGGAAAACGAGGCCGATATCGCGGGCATGGGCGGGCAGCGTCGTCAGGTCGCGGTCGCCGAGCCGGATCCGGCCGCCGGTCGGCTGCAGGAAGCCTGCCACGAGGCGCAGCGTCGTCGTCTTGCCGCAGCCGCTGGAACCGAGCAGCGACACGAGTTCGCCGGCGGCGACGGAAATCGACAGGTCCTTGAGAACCTGGGTGGTCCCGTAATGGGCGGAGAGGTTTTCGATGGTGAGGGATACGGTCAAGGGAACCTACTTGGTCAAAAATGTAAGGCCGAGCGTCGCTTCGACGATCGCCATGACGCCGACGGTCACCAGCATCAGGAGCACGGAAACGGACGCGATCGTCGGGTCGAAAAACTGCTCCATATGCGCCAGAATCTGGATCGGCAGCGTCGAGATGCCGGGGCCGGTCAGGAAGACCGACACCGAAACGTCGTTGATGGAGGTGATGAAGGCCAGGATGAAGGCGGCGATGACGCCGGCGCGGATATTCGGCAGCACCACGGTCATGAAGGTTTTCAGCGGCGGGCAGCCGAGGCTCCGTGCCGCTTCCTCGATCGAGAAATCGAAGGAGGCAAGGCTGGCGCCGACGACGCGCACCGAATAGGGCAGGATCAAAAGCGCATGACCGACAACGAGGCTGATGAAGACCGGCAGGCCGAGGCCTATCGTAATCGACTTCAGGAGCGCGAAGCCGAAGACGATTTCCGGCACCAGGATCGGCAGCACGAACAACGTCGAGAGCCAGCGGGGCAGCTCGACACGGTAGCGGTTCAGCGCATAGGCAGCCGGAATGCCGATCAGCAGCGACAGACCGGTGCCGAGAAGCGCCACCTGCAGGCTGGTGATCGCGGTGCGACGGAAAGCTTCCATCTGGAAGATGTTGACGAACCAGCGCAGCGTCAGCCCCTGCGGCGGGAAGGTGAGGAATGTCGTGTCGCTGAGGGCCGCGCCGACGATGATCACCAGCGGCGCGAGCAGGAAGAAAAAGACGAGGATGGCGAAAGCGCCAAGCAGGGGGTGAATGCGCGTCGCCATCAGACCGCCATCGGGTTGAGACGGCGTGCCATGCGGCTCATGATGAGCACGACGCCGATGGTTATGACCACCATGATCGCGGCGATCGTCGAGGCTCCGACCCAATCGAAGGTCACCATGGCGCGCTGGTAGAGGAACGTGCCCATCATCATCTGCTTTTCGCCGCCGAGAAGCTGGGGCGTCGCGTAGGAGGTGAAGCTGCCGGTAAAGACCAGCACCGCGCCGACGATGAGGCCGGGGGCCGCGAGCGGCAGGATGACCTGAAGGAAGGTCGGGACCGGCCGGGCGCCGAGCGATGCGGCCGCCTCGATGAGGTCACGCGGGATTCCCTCCAGCACGCCGACCAGCGTCAGGATCATCAGCGGCACGAACAGATAGACCATCGCGACGATGACGGAGCCTTGCGTGTAAAGCATCGACAGGGGCTCGCCGATCAGGCCGGTCCACATCAGGAAACTGTTGATGATGCCATTCTTGCCGAGGATGATCAGCCAGGCGAAGGATCGGACGACGACGCCCGTCAGCAGCGGAAAGACCGCAGCGACGATCATGATGCTTTTCAGGCGTCCCGGCATCTGGGCGATGACGTAGGCCGTGATGAAGCCGACCACGAGGGCGATCGCCGTGGTGATCAGGGCGATCTGCAGGGTGCGGTAGAGAACCGCCATGCGGAAGCCGCTCCTGAAGAAAGCCGTATAGGTGGAAAACGGACCGCCCGCCTCGCCGAATGTGGTGGCGATCGTCAGCACGACGGGGATGACCAGAAGCAGGACAACGGCGATCGTCGCCGGCATCGTCAAACCCCATCTGGCAAGCTTGTTCATCGACAGTCTCTTTCAAAGGCAGGAGCGCCGCGTTGATAGCGGCGCTCCGTTCTCACTTCAACCATGTCGCCAACTGGCAACGCGCGGGATTACTTGCCGAAAACTTCGTTCCAGCGGTCGATCCAGTCGGTCTTGGCGGCGTTCATCTTGGCATAGTCGACACGGCTGAGGCTCGCAACCTGGTCGGCGCCGTAGGTCCAGATCTTCGCCTGGTCCGGGGTGAGCACGACCTTGGTGGAGATCGGCGCATCGACGCCCTGCTCGGCTTCCTTCTGCTGCACGTCCTTGGACAGGATGAAGTTGATGAACTGGTGGGCGAGTTCGACGTTTGTCGAACCCTTCGGAATGTTGACCGTGTTCAGCGTGGCGATATCGCCGTCCTTGAGCTTCGCCCAGGTCATCGTCTTCACCGCAGCCTGCATCGAGGCGAGCGTGAAGTCCTGGCCGATCGCGACGCGCACTTCGCCGGTCGAGATCAGGTTCACCAGTTCCGAACCGGTATTGTAGTTCTTCACGACGTTCGGCTTCAGGGCTTCGACGGCTTCGAAAGCCTTGGCGGTATTGGTATAGGGATCGACGCCGGCATGTTTGCCGGCCTGCACAACGACCATCGGGCCAGCCGTGGTGGTGATGCCCGGCAGCGAGACCGAGCTCTTCAGGTCCGGACGCCACAGGTCGTCCCAGGAAGTGACCGGAGGATTCACCTTGGCCGAGTCGTAAACGAGGCCAATGCGACCGATCGTGTAGGCCGGGCCGTATTTGCCCTGCGGCGCACGGCCGAGTTCGTAGATTTCGGAAAGGTTCGGGATCTTCGCCGGATCGACCGGCTGGAACAGGCCCTGCTCGATGCCGAGCTGCGAGAAGCTGTCGGTCAGGTAGATGACGTCGACGCCCTTGCCGTCGCGCAGCTTGAGCTTGTTGAGGCGGTCGGCATTGTTGCCTGTCTCGAAGACGATGTCGCAGCCGCAGATCTTCTTGAACGGGTCGATGATGTTGGCGGTCATCTTCTCGCCGTTATAGCCCCACCAGGAAATGGTGAGCGTCTTGGACTGGGCGCTTGCCGTCGCTGTGCCGCCGAGCGTCGCCAGGAGAGCAAGGGTTGCCAATTGGGTGAAACGAGTGGCCTTCATGAGGCGGGTCCTTTTGCGAAAGCGGCGTTGATGCTCCCCTGGGGCACCCCCGGGAATTAGGGGCGATACTATTTTTTGAACGGCCCGGCCGCAAGCCCAATTATTAGGCATAGACAGTCAAAGAGCCAGATTTCTTTAGGCTTGAAACATATCCTACTCCAGGTTGATTTCAGGTCCGGGCCCGCGTCGAATGCACGGTTTGCGACGGTTTACACGCCCGGGCATCGTCTTTAGGGTCCCGCGACCAGAACCCGACAGGCATTCTCCCGATGACGATTTTCCCCTCCCTCCTCGACGACCTGCTGATCAACGCGACGGACGAGGTCCGCATTCGCCAGGACCTGGTGCTGACGGCGCTCGGCAAGCGACCGGCCGATCGGCTGCTGAGGGTTGGCAGAATGCTCGACGTCCACAGCAGGACATGGCTCGAGGACCAGGAGATCGTCATCAAGGGCCGCCGTATCGCCTATGTCGGCCCGGCCGGCAGTTTTATGGGCGAGGTGGCGGAGCGTTGCCACGAGCCGGATCTCTTCGCCGTCCCCGGTTTCGGCGAGGCTCATAAACATATCGAAAGCTCGCACCTGACGCCGGAATGGGAAGCGGCGCTGGTCATGCCGCACGGGGTCACCTGGACCTGCGAGGCGAGCCACGAATTCTCGAACGTCAACGGCGCGCGCAACCTGGAATTCTGGCTGGAAGCGCGCCGCCGCGGTTCGCCAATGAAGATCTTTCCGCTGCCGGGTTCCGCCGTGCCGCCGACCGCCTATGAATGGGGCGGCGGCTATTTCGGTCACGATGAGCAGAAGCAGTTCATGGGCGAAAGCCTGATGGTCGCCGGTCTCGACGAGGTGATGGACTGGCCGTCGATCTCCGACCCGTCCAATCCCTCCTATGACCGGCTGTGGGGCATGATCGGCGCCACCTTCGAGAGCCGCGGCGTGGTCGAAGGACATGGCGCGGGCTTGCGCGACCTGGCCTCGATCAACGCCTTTGCCGCCGCCGGCCTTGCTTCCGATCACGAAGGCTGGTTCCTGGAGGAAATCTGGCAGAAGCTGCAGCACGGGTTGTTCATCGAGCTCAGGCCGCATTCGCTGCCGGAGGTCATCCAGGGGCTCATCGGGAAGAACCTTGCCGACTGGTCTCAGGTGGCCTTCGTCACCGACGACCGCAGCGCTTCCGACACGCTGAAAATGGGCGCGACCGATTACAACGTGCGCCTCGCGATCGAGAACGGGCTTGCGCCGGAAATCGCCATCCAGTGCGTGACGCTCAACCCCGCGCGCCATATGCGGCTGACGCCGTGGGTGGGTTCGATCGCACCGGGCCGGTTTGCGGATATCGTCCTGCTGGACGACGTCGAAAAGCTGTCGATCGCCAAGGTCTGGGCGGATGGCGCGTCTGTCGCGCAAGGCAAGACATTCACCGGCGCACTACCGAAAATCGACTGGCCGGAATGGGCGACGAAGACGGTAAAAATCGACCGGCAGGTGACCGCGGCCGATTTCCGAATCGAGGCTCCGGCGGATCGGGCCGCCGCGAATGCCGCGCTGCTGCGGCCCTTCCACTGGTCGGACGAATTCATCACCATGGAACTGCCGGTCGAGGACGGCGCAGTGCAGCGCGACCACGACCGCAACGTCACGAAATTCTCGATCGTCGATCGGTTCTCGGGCGAAGCCAAGGTCTCAAAAATGTTTTGGCTCGGCACCGGGCCGCGCACGCCGGACACCGCACTCGGCTCGACGCTCGGTCATGACAAGCACAATATCTGGGTGGTCGGCTCCTCGGACGAAGCGATGGCGATGGTCGCCAATGCGCTCGCCGAACAGCAGGGCGGCTGGGTTCTGGTGTCCGGCGGCAAGGTGATCGCCCGCGTCCATTACGAGGTCGGCGGGCTGATGACGGCGCGCTCGGCGGAAGAACTCGATGCGGAGATGCAAGCGCTCTACAAGGCCGGCGAAACCATCGACTGGATGTACGAGCCGACGTTTTCGCCGCGCTGGTGGCCGGGTTTCCCGGAACGGCTGTCGTTTGCGACGCTCACTTGCTCGCCCTGGCGCTGGGTGCTGGTGGCGCCGTCGGAGCGGGCGCCGGACGGGTTCGTCAACGTGCTGACCGGCGAGACGCATCCGGTCGTCTGGTAGGCCGCTCTCTTCAGCGTGACTTGAAGAGATCCGGTTGATTTGCCACAACGCCGGGATCGATTTCCGGCGCAAGTCCATCCTCCCACCTCGGCGCCGACGATCGCGCAAAGGAACCCGTCATGGCCCAGCCCGCTCTCTTCACTCCGCTCCGTGTCCGCAATCTGGATCTCTCCAACCGCATCGTCATCGCGCCCATGTGCCAATATTCGGCCGAGGACGGCTGCATGACCGACTGGCACCTCATTCATCTCGGCCAGCTCGCGCTTTCCGGCGCCGCACTTCTGACGATTGAGGCGACCGGGGTGACCCCGGAAGGCCGGATCACCTATGCGGATGTCGGGCTTTACGACGACGCGACCGAGAAGGCGATGGCCCGCACCATCGATAGCATCCGCAAGTGGTCGGACATGCCGATCTCGGTGCAGCTCGCCCATGCCGGCCGAAAGGCTTCGACCGACAAGCCCTGGTTCGGCGGCACCCAGATCGCCCCGGATCATCCGAACGGCTGGCAGACCGAGTCGGCCTCGACGATCCCGTTCAATCCGAAATACGTGGCCCCCGTCGCGCTCGACAGGCAAGGTCTGAAAAAGGTTCGTGACGCCTTTGCGGCATCCGCGGTGCGGGCAGCAAGGATCGGGCTCGATGCGATCCAGATCCATGCGGCGCACGGCTACCTGCTGCACCAGTTCATGTCGCCGCTCTCCAACCAGCGCACCGATGAATATGGCGGGTCGCTGGAAAACCGCATGCGCTTTCCGCTGGAAGTCTTCGACGCGGTACGCCAGGCCTTTCCGTCAGACAAGGCGGTTACGGTGCGCGTTTCGGCGACCGACTGGGTCGAGGGCGGTCTCGACATCGACCAGACCATCGCCTTTGCGCAGATGCTGGACGAAAAAGGCTGCGACGCCATCCACGTCTCGAGCGGCGGGCTGCATATCGAACAGAAGATTCCGCTCGGCCCGAACTATCAGGTGCCGCTGGCGCGCGCCGTCAAGGCTGCCGTGAAGATGCCGGTGGTGGCGGTCGGCCTGATCACCGAACCGACCCAGGCGGAGGCGATAGTCTCGACGGGCGACGCGGATATCGTGGCGATTGCCCGCGCGATACTCTACGACCCGCGCTGGCCCTGGCATGCGGCAGCGGAACTCGGCGCCCAGGTGAAGCCGGCACCGCAATATCTGCGCTGCCAGCCTTCGCAGTTCAGGAACCTGTTTACCTCCTGAGGCCTCAGGCCTCTTCGTAAACGGCCTCGGCCGGCGCCGCGAGCAGCCGGTCGGCCATTTCCTGCTTGAGCCAAACCAGGCGTTCTTCTTCGGCCGGCGTCCGGTCCGGCTTGCGGCTGACGATAATGAATTCTTCCCGCACGTGACCTTCCTTAAGCTGCAGCGTCACCGTCTTGCCGCGATAGCTGAGCTCGAAGACGTAGCGTTCGAGAATGTTGCCGCGCTCAGGCTTTTCGAGCCCGTGGTCTATCGTATAGCGGCCTTCCGTCAGGCCGCGCGTCACCATTTCGAAGGCGTCGCGGCCGCCCGGACCGCGGAACGCGGTGCGGATGACAATCTCCCGGCGCTCCGGCGGGCCGTCGGGGCTCAGAAGCGGCATGGCCCGCTGCATCACCTTGAAGGCGTGGGCGACACCGCCCGGAAAACCGAAGCCGTGGAAATGCATCATGTCCGCATAGGTGTAGGAGAGCGGCTTGCCGTCTTCGAGAACGTCGATTTTGTCTGTCATTTTGTCCTTGCTCCGTCCAGCTCTTGGCGCATCCAGGGCAGAAAACCATCCAGGAAACGCGTCGTCGCCGGCATGAAATGGGATCCGTGATGAAAACACGGATCGAGGCTGGTGATGATCATGCGGCCGGGCGTCGTCACCTCGTCCACATAGAGAATGGGTTTTCCCTCGCCGTTGACGGCCAGCACGTCAACACCATCGGGCGGATCGAACCAGCCGTGCAGGTGCCAGGTGAGGTCTTCCTGGCCAAGCCAATCGAAGAGCGAATGGCCGGGCGACGCGATGCGGACGCCGAGGTCGGCCCCGGGCGTCAGCCACCACCACCAGTTCGTCGGCTGCGGCATAAACGTGATGCTCGGCAGGAAGACGTCCCAGTTCGTCTCGCCGGTGGCGACGATCGTGCCGCCCTGGTCGAGATAGGCGCGAAGCTGCGCGGCATGCGGCGCGAGGCGATCGGCTGGCGTGCGGCAGGGAATGAAAACGACGGCGTGTTCGGCGAGATCCACCGACGGAAGGTCTTCCGGCCGCACGAGCGCATCGAAGTGATGGGCGTAGCGCGGCGCTTCGAGCGTTTCGATATGGTAATAGGCGCCGGGATGGATTGCGAGAATGCTCATCAGTTCAATTCCCCGGCGAGCCAGGCGACGGCGCGGCTGGCCAATTGCTTCTTGATGTCGGGATCGTCGCCGCAGCCCCAGAATTCGTTGCCGGCGTGGGAGAGGAATTCGCCACCCCGCGGCCTGATCCAGACCCAATCGACCGGGACTTTTGCCGGGCCGAGGGCGTTGATGACGACGGCGCCCGCCGGCGGCGGATTGTGGCCGCGGCCGTAAAAGCCGGCGACCCCCTGGTTCGTTTCCAGCATCTTCTGGTCGATGCCGGTGAAGATCGGATGTTCGCAGAGCCGGGTCTGCACGAAGTCCACCCGCTTCGGGTTCTCGATCGGCCGGTAGATGCCGAGTTCCGGCAGGATGGGACGCAGGATATGGCCGTGATAGATCCAGCGGCCGCCGTGATCGAGGAAAGCGGTGACATCGGCCGCGAAACGCTGGAAACCGACCTGATCGAGATGGGTGGTGGTGACCAGCCCCGTGGCCGCCGCGAAATCGTTGCCGGTCAGTTCCATCTCCCGCACGATTCTCATGAGACCGGAGGCGATGGCGTCGCCAAACAGCGGCGCGGTCATCGAGTAGGGCTCCTGGTAATGCGACTGGATCATCAGGATGGTCATGCGGCGCGAATTCCTGCAAAGGCGGGCAGAACCGCCCGATGGGTTCCGCCGGAGGGACCGGCGAGCTCGACGACGCGCATCGGCACGCCATAGAGGTTTTCCAGATGTTCCGGCGTGATCGTCTCGGCGACCGGACCGAACAGCGGCTGGCCATCCGGCATCATCAGCAGCGCATCGTCGGCGGACGAAAGCGCGTGGTTCGGATCGTGGGTGGTGAAGACGATTGCCTTGTCGCGCGGCTGGCGCAGCGTGTTGAGCAGCGTCAATAGCCGTTCCTGGTTGTGCAGGTCGAGCGCCGCAGCCGGTTCGTCGAGAACCAGCACTTCCGAGCCCGTGGCGATCGCGCGGGCGAGAAGCACCAACTGGCGCTCGCCGCCGGAGAGGCGATCGAAATAATGATCGGCGAAGCGGGCGGCGCCGGCCCGTTCCAGCGCCGAATGGGCTATCCTGAAATCCTCCGGCCCCGGCTGGCCGAAGATCCCGAGATGGGCGGCGCGGCCCATGACCGTGACGTCAAGCGCGCGGTAACGCTGGTTGCTGGTGCCGGTCTGCGGCACGTAGCCGACGATGCCGGGCGCGACCCTGCGGCCTGCGTCGAGTTGCTGGAAACCGAGCATGGCCTTCAGCGTCGTCGTCTTGCCGCGGCCGTTCGGGCCGAGGATGGCGAGCGTGCGGCCGACGGGAACCGAGAAGCTCAAGCTCTCGATGATGGTGCGTGACCCGAAGCGGACGGTGGCATTTTCGAGGCCGATCATGAGCCGTTCCTTTCGCGGTAGTGATTGCGCAGCAGCAGCGCGAAAATCGGCGCGCCGACCAGGGCGGTAATGACGCCGAGCGGGATTTCGGCGGCGGTCGCGGTGCGGGCGAGCGTATCGATGATCACCATGAAGCCGGCGCCGAGCACGACGGAGGCCGGCAGCAGCGCGCGGTGGTCGTGGCCGACCAGCAGGCGGGAAGCGTGCGGAATGACGATGCCGATCCAGCCGATAATGCCGGAAACGGCCACCTGGCTGCCGACGATGACGGCGATCAGTCCGAAGACCATCCAGCGTTCGCGGTTGGTCCTGGCGCCGAGGCTCCGGGCTTCGGCCTCATCCAGCGACAGGATGTTGAGGCGGAAGCGCAGCATCCAGAGGAGCACGCCGCCGATGATCAGGCCGGGCGCCGCGATCAGGGTGCGTTCCCAGGTCGCGGTCGCGAAGGAACCCATCAGCCAGTAGACGATGGCCGGAAGCGAGGTATTGGGGTCGGCGACGAATTGCAGCAGCGAGACGACCGCGGAGAACATCGAGCTGACCACGAGGCCGGACAGGATCACGGTGATCGTTTCGCTGCGGCCGTTGATGCGCGAGATCAGGCCGACGAGGATGACCGCCGCCATGCCGGAGATGAACACCATGGAGATCAAGGGGAAACCCCAGACGCCGAGCATGATGCCGAGCGCGCCGCCGAAGGCCGCTCCCTGCGAGATGCCGAGGATATCCGGCGAGACGAGCGGGTTGCGGAAGACGCCCTGCAGCGCCGCGCCTGACAGGGCGAGCCCGGCGCCGGCGAGCGCTGCCAGCACGACGCGCGGTGCCCGTACAAGCAGGACGATGCGTTCGTCGATCGTCGTCAGTTCGCGCCACGGATCGGTGACGCCGAGCCAGATCAGCTCGAGCGCCCGGGTGGCCGGTACGGAGAAGCGGCCGACGCAGAGGCTGACCACGAAGGCGACCGCGAGCAGCGCCAGCAGCCCGGCAAAAACCAGTGTCTGCCGTGCCAGGTGTGTCCGGCGGGGCATTGGCGCCGCGTCGTTTTCAGCCAATGCCGCCATGACCTACTTCGCCTTGAACTGGCTGTAGTTGGCCGAGCCGCCCTGTTCCTTCATCCACAGGATGCCGTCGATATCCGCATCGGTGATGTCGTAGTTGTAGAGCGTCTTGTAAGCCGCCTTCATTTCTGCGCGCAGATCGTATTTGAAGACGTCCGGCTGGGTGAGGTTGGCGGTCCACATCCAGGCGAGCGGCGACTCCTGGTTCGGCGGATCCCAGCGGTAACCACCGAGCGGCATCTTGTAGACCCGCTTGTTTTTGGCCGCCTTGGTCAGCGACAGGATCGGGTCGTTATAGACCCAGTTCACGTCGAGCTTGGCTTCGAAGGCGTTGAGGAAGATGACTTCCGGGTCCCACTGCGCGATCTGTTCCTTGTTGACCGACACCGTGCCGTTGAGTTCGGCCGAGGCGTTCCTGCCGCCGACGAGTTCCATATACCAGGCATTGTAGCTGCCCTTGGTTCCGGTGGTGGAGATGTCGGTCAGCGCGCGGGCAATATATAGCGTGCTCGGCTTTTTATTGTCCGGGATCGCCTTCGCCTTGGCTTCGATGTCCTTCTGAACCCGATCGCGCCACTCGACCAGTTCCTTGATGCGCTCCGGCTTGCCGATCGCCCTGGAGGTCATCGTCATGTAGTCGCGGGTCAGCTGCTCGGTGCCGTAAAGGATCAGCATGGCGTTGAGGCCGGCATTGGTGATCGGCGCGACGATATCGTTGCCGCGGCCACCCCACTGGATGACGAGATCGGGATTGGTGGCCGTCAGCGCCTCGATGTTCGGCACGAAATTCGGAGCGGTCACGTCGGACGGGATGTCCTTGGTTTCCGGAAAGATCTTGCTGAGGATGCCTTCGAGCACGGCGCTCTTGGCGGTCGGGTTCATGCCGACCAGCCTCTTGGTGCCGCCGTCCAGCGCGATCACCGTAGAGGCCATCGGGATGACGATCGAAACGATGCGTTCGGCGGCTTTCGCGAGTTTCACCTCGCGGTTTTCCTGATCCTTGAAGACAATTTCCTCTGCCGCGGCACCATGCGCCAGCAAGCCGGAAAGCGCGGCGGCCAGAAGGCCGCGCGAAGCGAAACGAGTGAGCGAAACCATGATCTATCCCCTGCCGGTAACGTCGTCGGGGAGCATTCCTAATGCGCGCGATTATTCCTGTCTACAAATCTCCACTTTTAAAATGCGATTCGCCAATTCTGATTGACGGTGATGAACTGAACGGCCTTCGGCGGCTCAAGTCGGTCGCCCGACGCATTCCTGCTCGCAATGGGCCGGACAGGACGCTATGGAACATCGGTCTGACCCATTCATCAAAGGATTTTCATGCCCACCATCTATCTCGCCGGCCCCGAAGTTTTTCTCCCGGACGCCCAGACCGTGATGGGCGAGAAACGGCGGCTCGCCCGCAGCTTCGGCTTCGAGCCGACCGGTCCCGGCAGCGACGAGAACCAGGCCCCTGTCGGGCGGCTGACGGCTGAGGCGATCTACCAGCGCAACGATGATGCGATGCGCCGCGCGGATGTCTGCCTCGCCAATATCACGCCGTTTCGCGGCATCAGCGCCGATCCCGGCACCGTCTACGAAATCGGCTTCATGATCGCGCTCGGCAAACGGGTCTGGGCCTATACCAACCATCCCGACGACTATGGCACGCGGGTGCGGTCGATCTGGTATGCCGGGCTCGACATCGATGAGAGCAGCGGCCGTCCTCGCGGCCCGGACGGCCTGTCGATCGAGAACCACGGCAAGTCCGACAACCTGATGATCGACCTCGGCATCGAGGAAGGTGGCGGCCGTGTCATTCGCGCCGCGGCACTGCCGGCCGATCCGGAACGGGACCTGGCCGCCTATACCGAGGCACTCCGGCATCTGCGGGGTTAAACCAGCGACAGCGCGTCCTTGAGACCCAGGCCCTGCTTCACCTGAAGATCGAGATCGGCTTCGATATGATCGATGTGGTGGATCATCAGTTTGGCGGCGCGCTCGCCGTCGCCATTTTCCAGGGCATCGAGAACCGCGGAATGCTCCGAATGCCCGCAGCTCGATACGCCGGAACGGCCATAGAGCGCGATCACCAGCGATGAACGCGCGACCAGTTCGTCCATGAAGCGCTGCAGGATGACATTGCCGGCGACCGAGGCCAGCATGAGGTGGAAATCACCGGACGCCTTGATCTCGGCTCGCCGCGCAGCCGGCCCACGCTCGTTCATGTAACGCTGCTCCTCGTCGAGCTGGCGGCGGAACTCCGCGATGTCCTCGGGCGTGATGCGCTCGACCGCTGACGCGATGATGCCGGGCTCGATCAGCCGGCGGGAAGCAAAAATCTGGCGCGCTTCTTCCGGCGACGGATTGGAGACGAAGGCCCCGCGGTTACGCTCGGTTTTCACCAGGCCTTCGAAGGCGAGCATCTGCAGTGCGGCGCGCGCGACCGTGCGGCTGACGTCGAAAAGGGAGCCGACTTCGCTTTCGGATAGCTTGGTGCCGGGCGCAAGACGCCGATCGATGATCGCATTGCGCAAGGATTCCCGGATCGCCATGGAACGATCCTCCGGGGAACGATCCTCGGGCGTGGTATCGGTAAGATTGATCTTTTCGCTGATATTCATTGCTATGGTCCGATGTCCGGCTTTTGTAACCCGAGTGGCCACAGGATGCCAAGCGACTTGTTTTTGATCCAATGGCAAGATTGCATACGATTTACCCAAAGGATCGAAAACGATCGCACGATTTTTACGCAGTGGCAAAACGTGCCCGTCAAGGCTTCGATATAAAGCCAAGTCTTTCTAAAGGCTTAATCGAGTTGGCATGGCTGATGCATGGCAATATCAGACGCAAGGGAGCGCCTGATGAGCAAAGCCGCCGAAATAGACATCGCTTCAGTCTCCAAAATCTACGGGACAACCACGGCCGTTCACGCGATCAGCCTGAAGATTCCAGCCGGCACTTATTGTTGCCTGCTCGGTCCGTCCGGCTGCGGAAAGACCTCGACGCTCAGGATGATCGCCGGGCACGAGAGCATTTCCTCGGGCGACGTCCGCCTCGGCAACACCGTCGTCACCGACCTGCCGCCGGCCAAGCGCGGCACGGCGATGATGTTCCAGTCCTACGCCCTCTTCCCGCATCTCGACCTCGTCGACAACGTCGCCTTCAGTCTCAAGATGAAGGGGGTCGACAAGGACGAGCGGCGTGCCAAGGCGATGGACATGCTGCGGCTGATGCAGCTCGAAGCCTATGCGACCCGCCGTCCGGCCCAGCTTTCCGGGGGCCAGCAGCAGCGCGTGGCGCTTGCCCGCGCGCTGATCACCGATCCGGAAGCGTTGCTTCTCGACGAACCGCTTTCGGCGCTCGACCCGTTCCTGAAGATCCGCATGCGCGCCGAACTCAAGAAGCTGCAGACGTCGCTCGGCATCACCTTCGTGCACGTGACGCACAGCCAGGAAGAGGCGATGGCGCTCGCCGATATCATCGTCATCATGAACGACGGCCGCATCGAGCAGGCCGCCCACCCTCGCGTGGTGTTCGAAAAACCGGCGACGGCCTTCGTCGCCAAGTTCATGGGCGACCACAACGTCATCTCCGGCCGGGTGATGCAGAGCTCCGGCGACAAGCTGATGTTGTCGGTGCCCGCAGGCGGAGATTTCCTTGCCACCGACGACGGCGCCGCCGGGCTGACCGACACGGCCGACATCGCCATCCGCACAGACCATGTGCGCATCGGCCAGCCTTCCGAAAAGGGCCTCGGCTTCACCGGCTCCGTCTCGAACGTGGAATATCGCGGCTCTTCGGTGAAGCTCTCGGTCAACGGCGCGGGCATCGAGGATTTCACCGCGATCCTGACCGACGCCGAATTTTTCGCCAATCCGGTCAAGGTCGGAGAAGCGATCCCCCTTTCCTGGGGCCGCGAGGACGCCATCGTCCTCGGCCGCCTCAAGAACTGATGCCACTAAAAAACTCAACCAGAGGAGAACAAGGCAATGACTGAGACCAAGAAGACACCTAAGGGAATTTCGCGCCGCACGCTTCTGAAGACGGCGTCCGCCGCAGCCGGTCTTGCTGCCGGTTCCGGCGCCATCACCGGCTTCCCGACCATCTGGGCCCAGAACCCGATCACGCTGCGCCAGTTCGGCACCGGTGTCTCGAACCTCAATGCGATCGCCGAGAAGTGCAAGGCCGACCTCGGCATCACGCTCGAAATGACCGCGACGGACTCGGACGCCGCCGCCCAGCGCGCCGTCACCCAGCCGAACTCCTACGACATCGCCGATATCGAATACTGGATCCTCAAGAAGGTCTATCCGGCCGGCGTCATCCAGCCGATGGATACCACCAAGCTGAAGTACTACGACAAGATCGTTCCGCTGTTCAAAAACGGCAAGCTGAAGCCCGACAGCGTGATCGCGCAGGGCACCGCGCCGCACACGGTCGGTTATGTCGCAAAGCCCGGCGACAAGACCTTCGCCAAGGAAGAAACCAAGTGGTTCACGATGGTTCCGACCATCTACAACGCCGACACGCTCGGCATCCGCCCGGACCTGGTCGGTCGCGAGATCTCGACCTGGGCCGACATCATGGACCCGAAGTTCAAGGGCAAGGCCTCGATCCTCAACATCCCGTCGATCGGCATCATGGATGCCGCGATGATCATGGAAGCCATGGGCAACATCAAGTATGCCGACAAGGGCAACATGACCAAGGCGGAAATCGACAAGACGATCGACTTCCTGATCAAGGCCAAGCAGGCCGGCCAGTTCCGCGCCTTCTGGAAGTCGTTCGACGAGAGCGTCAACCTGATGGCCTCGGGCGAAGTCGTCATCCAGTCGATGTGGTCGCCGGCCGTCGCGGCCGTCCGCTCCAAGGGCATCGCCTGCAAATACCAGCCGCTCAAGGAAGGTTACCGTTCTTGGGGCGGCGGTCTCGGCCTTGCCGCGCACCTCTCCGGCGCCAAGCTCGACGCTGCCTATGAATATATCAACTGGTACACGTCCGGCTGGGTCGGCGCCTATCTCAACCGCCAGGGCTACTATTCCGCCGCGATGGAAACCGCCAAGGCCCACATGTCCGCAGACGAATGGGGTTTCTGGATCGAAGGCAAGCCGGCCAAGGGCGATATCGTCGCTCCGGACGGCAAGATCATGGAAAAGGCCGGCGCCGTGCGCGACGGCGGCTCCTTCGAGGAACGCATGGGCCACGTCGCATGCTGGAATTCGGTGATGGACGAGGACCGCTACATGGTCCGCCGCTGGAACGAGTTCATCGCAGCGTAACAGCGCAAAGGCCCCTCATCCCCCTGCCGGGACCTTCTCCCCGCAAGCGAGGCGAAGGAGGATGGGGCGCCGACAGTGCCACAAGTCCCTTCTCCCCGTCCCGACGGGGAGAAGGTGCCCGGCAGGGCGGATGAGGGGCAAACCCAGGGAGACATCAAGACATGGCGACGATTGCATCATCAGAGTCGGAAACGGCCGAGAGCCAGAAGCGCAAGAGCTTCCGCCTGTCGCCAGCGCTGATCTCCTATCTCCAGGCGACGCCGCTGGCGCTGATCCTCGGGGCCTTCCTGCTCTTACCGATCCTGATGATATCGGTCGTCAGCTTCTGGGATTACGACTTCGCCCAGATGTATCCGGATTTCCTGTCGATGAACTATGCCGAGACGCTCGGTTCGTGGGTGACCTGGAAGACCTATCTGAACACCCTCAAATTCGCCTTCCTGGTCTGGGCGATCACGCTGTTCGTCGGGTTCTGGGTCGCCTATTTCCTCGCCTTCCACATCCGCACCACGGCCATGCAGATGGTGCTATTCCTCGTCTGCACCGTGCCGTTCCTGACATCGAACATCATCCGCATGATCTCGTGGATTCCGGTTCTCGGGCGCAACGGCCTCGTCAACACGACGCTGATCAATGCCGGCATCATCCCGGAGCCGATCGAGTGGCTGCTCTATTCGGATTTCGCGGTCGTGCTTGCCATGGTGCATCTCTATACGCTGTTCATGGTGACGCCGATCTTCAACACGCTGATGCGCATCGACAAATCGCTGGTCGAGGCCGCCCGCGACGCCGGTGCCACGAGCACACAGATCCTTACCAACGTCATCATTCCGCTGGCCAAGCCCGGCATGGCGATCGGCACCATCTTCGTCGTGACGCTTGTCATGGCGGATTTCTCCACCGTTCAGGTGATGTCCGGCGGCCAGAGCGCTTCCGTGGCTCTGATGATGAAGAACCAGATGTCGCTGTTGCAATATCCGGCAGCCGCGGCCAACGCAGTCGTTCTGCTCGTCCTCGTTCTCCTGATGGTCGCGGGCATTCTGCGCATCGTCGATATCCGCAAAGAACTTTAGGAAAAAGGGGAGCTATGAGATGCACAGCGACAAGCGCGGCCGCGAATTCTATCTTCTCGCCATCTTTTTCGTCGTCTTCGTGCTGTTCCTTTACGGCCCGCTTTCGGCGATCCTGATCCTCTCCTTCCAGGGGCCGAACGGCGGCCTCACCTTCCCGCTGAACGGCGTTTCGCTGCGCTGGTTCGCCAACCTGTTCGAGACCCAGGCGGTCGGCGATTTCGGCGGTTCGTTCCGGCGCTCCGCCATGCTCGGCATCATGGTGATGATCGTCACCGTCGTCGTATCGCTGCTGGCGGGCCTTGCCTTCCGCCGCCGCTTCATCGGCTCCACCGCGCTGTTCTATCTCGCCGTTGCCAGCCTCGTCGTGCCCTCGATCATCATCTCGCTCGGCATCGGCGTCGTATTCCAGCAGCTTGGGTTCCAGCCGTCCTGGTATACGTCCGCCTTCGGCGCGCACCTCACCTGGACGCTGCCCTTCGGCGTCCTGATCATGTTCGCCGTCTTCAACCGCTTTTCGCCGGCCTACGAGGAAGCCGCGCGCGATCTCGGCGCTTCGTCCTGGCAGACCTTCCGCCATGTCGTGCTGCCGATGATCGCGCCGAGCCTCATCGGCGTCGGCCTGTTCGGCTTTACGCTGTCCTATGACGAATTTGCCCGCACGTTGATGACATCAGGCACGTTCAACACGCTGCCGCTCGAAATCTATGGCATGACCACCAATGTCACGACGCCGGTGCTCTACGCGCTCGGCACGGTGACGACGGTGTTCTCCTTCCTCGTCATCGCCGGCACGCTTGGCCTGATCGTCCAGCTCAATCGCCGTCGCCTGCGGTCGTGAACAGAATGCGCATCCTTGTCGTAAACCCGAATACCACCGCCAGCATGACGGCAACGATCGCCGACTCCGCCATGCGCGTCGCCAATCCGAACACCGAGATCGTTGCGGTCACTTCCTCCATGGGGCCGGTCTCGATCGAGGGCTACTATGACGAGGCCTTCGCTGTGCCCGGCCTGCTGGTCGAGATCGCCAGAGGCGAGAAAACCGGCGCAGATGCGGCGATCATCGCCTGTTTCGACGATACGGGCCTCGACGCCGCGCGGGCACTGGCCAATATTCCCGTCGTCGGCATCTGCGAAGCGGCTCTGGCCACGACCGCCTTCATTGCCCAGCGCTTCACCATCGTCACCACCATGGAGCGCTCGCGCCTGCCGCTCGAACATCTCGTCCACCGCTACGGCATGGCCGGGCGATGCAAGGTGCGGGCCGCCGATATTCCGGTTCTGTCGCTGGAAGATCCGAACTCCAATGCCCGCGATCGGTTGCGTAACGAGATCGCCACGGCTTTGCGGGATGACAGGGCGGAGGCGATCGTGCTCGGCTGCGCAGGCATGGCTGACCTCACGGCGGAGCTACGCCGCGAATTCGGCGTGCCTGTGGTCGACGGCGTCGCGGCGGCGCTGAAACACGCCGAGGCGCTGGTGACATTGGGCTTGTCGACGGCCAAGCGCGGCGCCTATGCTTCGCCGGTCTCCAAGCCCTACAAGGGATTGCTGGAGGGTTTCGAACCGCGGAAGCTTGCCGCCTCATGACAGATCAATCGGTCATCCGCGTGCTCTCCGCATCCGAGGTCGAGCAACTCGTCAACTGGGCGCGGATCGAGGGCTGGAACCCGGGCCTGGCCGATGCACCGGCCCTTCATGCCGCCGACCCTCGGGGTTTCATCGGCTGTTTCGTGAATGGCGACATGGCGGCCGGCATATCCGCGGTTCGGTACGGTGCCGATTTCGGCTTTATCGGCCTCTACATCACCCATCCCGATTTTCGCGGCAAAGGTTTCGGCAGAAAGGTCTGGGAGGCCGGGATGGCGCATCTCGACGGCCGGACGATCGGCCTCGACGGCGTGCCCGAACAGCAGGCGAACTATCGCAGCATGGGGTTCGAAACGGCCTATGAGACGTTTCGCTGGAGCGGCAGTCTCGCCGGAAGCCGCGATGCCGATGTGGCCGCGATCACCGATGATCTCGTGCCCGCCATTCTCGGCTATGACCGTGCTTTCTTCCCTGGGGAGCGAAACGCTTTCCTGGCCGGCTGGCTGAAGCCGCCGCGCGCCGCCATGGTCATCGTCCGCGACGGCCATATCGGCGGCTATGCCGCCTGCCGCAAATGCCATGAAGGGTACAAGATCGGCCCGCTGTTTGCCCAAACCGCCGACGACGCCCGAAAACTGCTGAGCGCCTGTGCCGTGGAGACCGGCAACGAAACCATGCATATCGACGTGCCGGCCCTGCAGGCGGAATTTTCCGCCTATCTCGAGGCGCATCGTTTCGTGAAAGGCTTCACGACCGCGCGGATGTATCGCGGCCCGGCGCCGGCGATGCGGATGCCGGGCGTGTTCGGGATTACTACCCTCGAACTCGGGTGACAACGGCGTCCCGTTGCGAGGACGCCGCTCATGCTCGTCGGCAGCGACTACCACAGTTCGGTGTGGCGGTTGACATCCTTGTAGAGCAGGTAGCGGAAACGGCCGGGGCCGCCGGCATAACAGGCCTGCGGGCAAAAGGCGCGCAGCCACATGTAGTCGCCCGCTTCCACCTCGACCCAATCCTGATTGAGCCGATAGACCGCCTTGCCTTCGAGCACGTAGAGGCCGTGCTCCATCACATGTGTCTCCATGAAGGGGATGGTCGCGCCCGGTTCCAGGGTGACGATGTTGAGATGCATGTCGTAACGGACGTCGGAGGTATCGACGAAACGGGTCGTCCCCCAGCGGTCGCCGGTGTCCGGCATCCATGAAATCGGATGTTCGTCTTCATGGGTGAAGACCGCCGGCGGAGCTTCCAGCCCCTCGACCGCCTGGAAGGCCTTGCGAACCCAGTGGAACTTGACCGGCGCCGTGCCGCGATTGCGCAGCTTCCACGGCGATCCGGCCGGGATATAGGCAAAGGACCCTGCCCTCAGCGCATGATCGCTTCCGGCAAACTCGATCGACATCCCGCCTTCGACGACGAAGATCGCCGCCTCGGCACGCGCGTTGGGTTCGGGCCGGTCGCTTCCGCCGCCAGGCTGAACTTCCATGATGTATTGCGAGAACGTCTCCGAGAACCCCGTCATCGGGCGGGAGATGATCCATGCCCTCGTTCCCTCCCAATGGGGAAGCAGGCTGGCCACGATGTCCGACATGACGGTTCGAGGGATGACCGCATAGGATGTCGTGAAAACGGCCTTGCTGGAAAGAAGTTCGGTCTGCGGCGGCAAGCCACCGAGTTTCGAATAATAATCTCTGTTGGTCATGGGTCTAATTGCGGTCCAATTTCGCGGCGTCTGACACCCATATGCTTTAAGCGCCGCGCATTCCTGCGCAACCCATAAATTCGACACGGCAAGCCGTGGCTCCAAGATTTCCGTCAATTATCTCCCTACCCGACGATCTCGAAGCCACATCGCGAAGTGCGGCGAGACCGAACTGAACACCCGCCGGACGCGGGCGCGTTACGGGTTTCCGGCGCGGCATTTTTCGGCAGACGCCTCGCATTCCCGCCACAGAATTCGGCACCGGCCGTCCGTATCCCGAAATCGGGCTCATCTATCTGCGCTATTCCTCTGGAGATCGGCGTGAAATTCTAGTTTCACAGAAACTGGCATGAAATCTGCTTATCCTTTTTATGGCTGGGTAAAAAGTCCAGTGACTTCAATAAAAGAGGGAACAGCATGACCAAAACATCATCAAACAGCCGGCATGGCATCAGTATTTTCCGGAACCTGCGGATGACGACGGTATTTGGCGCGACAGCGGCAGCACTCCTTGCAGCCGCCGCGACCCCCGCACTGGCGGCTGGAACGCTGCGCATCGGCATGACCGCTTCCGATATCCCGCTTACCACCGGCCAGACCGACCAGGGCGGCGAAGGTCAGCGCTTCATGGGTTACACGGTCTACAATTCTCTGATCGAGTGGGATCTTTCGAAAGCTGACAAGCCCTCCGCGCTCATTCCGAGCCTTGCGACCTCCTGGCAGGTCGATTCGGCCGACAAGACCAAATGGACCTTCAAGCTCCGCGATGGCGTCAAATTCCATGACGGCAGCGCCTTCGATGCGGATGCGGTCGTCTGGAACCTCGACAAGCTGTTGAAGACTGACGCTCCGCAGTTCGACAAGCGCCAGGCGGCCCAGGGCAAGTCGCGCATTCCGGCGGTCGTTTCCTACAAGGTCGTCGATCCCCTGACGGTGGAAATCACCACCAACACGCCGGATGCGACGCTTCCCTACCAGCTGAGCTGGATCCTCATTTCCTCGCCGGCGAACTGGGAAAAGCAGGGCAAGAACTGGGATACGGTCGCCCAGAAGCCTTCCGGCACCGGTCCGTGGAAGATGGAGAGCGGCTTTACGCCGCGCGAGCGGGCCGAACTGACGCCCAACAAGGACTATTGGGACAAGGCGCGCGTTCCCAAGCTCGACAAGCTCGTCCTGATCCCGTTGCCGGAACCCAATACCCGTGTCGCAGCGCTCCGCTCCGGCCAGGTCGACTGGATCGAGGCGCCCGCCCCGGACTCGGTGAAATCGCTGAAGGAAGCCGGTCTCAAGATCATCACCAATTCCTACCCGCATAACTGGACCTGGCACCTGTCGCGCATCGAAGGTTCCCCGTGGAACGACATCCGCGTCCGCAAGGCTGCGAACCTTGCAGTTGACCGCGAGGGCCTCAACGAACTTCTCGGCGGTCTTTCCGTACCGGCGCAAGGCTACATGCCGCCCGGCCACCAGTGGTTCGGCAAGCCGACCTTCAAGGTGGAATACAATGTCGAGGAAGCCAAGAAGCTGATGAAGGAAGCGGGTTACGGCCCCGACAAGCCGCTGAAGACCAAGGTCATCATTTCCTCGTCCGGTTCGGGCCAGATGCTGCCGCTGCAGATGAACGAATATATCCAGCAGACGCTTGCCGAAGTCGGCATCAATGTCGAATACGAGGTCGCCGACTGGAACACCGTCATCAACATCTGGCGGGCGGGTGCCAAGGATCCGAGCGCCAAGGGCGCCACCGCGATCAACTACAGCTACTTCATCCAGGATCCCTTCACCGCCATGATCCGCCAGTCGCAGTGCAAGCTCGCCCCGCCGACCGGCACCAACTGGGGTTATTATTGCGACAAGGACATGGATGCGCTGTTCGACAAGGTGCGCAACACCTTCGATCCCATGGAGCAGGACAAGGTGATGCAGCAGGTGCACGAGAAATACGTGAACGATGCCCTGTTCCTGATGGTGACGCACGACGTCAACCCGCGCGCTATGACCGCCAAGGTCAAGGGCTTCGTTCAGGCCCAGAACTGGTTCCAGGATTTTTCGACGATTACCATGGAGTAATCCCGAGCAGGCGGCGCGCCGGGCGATCGGCGCGCCGCCTTTCATGATGCCCGATCAACCTCTCCCGGTGAGGACACCATGCTGCTCTACGCCCTGAAACGACTTCTGCACGTCATTCCCGTCGCGATCGGCGTGAGCATCGTATGCTTCATGCTGATCCATATCGCCCCGGGCGATCCGCTCGCCGCGATCCTGCCTTCGGACGCCTCCGCCGAATTGCAGACACAGATGCGCAGCTTCTACGGATTGGACCGACCGCTTCCCGTCCAATACGCCCTTTGGGCATGGCATGCGCTGCAGGGCGATCTCGGTACCTCGATCGCCAGCGGCCGGCCGGTGCTGAACGAGATCCTGGATGCATCCGTCAATTCCATCATCCTCGCGCTCGCTGCCGCCGTTATCGGTTTCCTGGCGGGTTCTACCCTCGGTTTCCTGGCCGGCGTCTTCCGCGGAAGCTGGGTCGATCGCCTGGCATCGGCGGTTTCGATGCTGGGCGTCAGCGTACCCCACTATTGGCTCGGCATGGTGTTGGTCATCGCCTTTTCCGTCACGCTCGGCTGGCTGCCCGCCATGGGCGGCGGACCAGAGGGATCGTCCGGCCGAAACTTCAGCTGGGCCTATCTGCAGTTCCTCATCCTGCCTGCCGTTACTATGTCGGTCATCCCGATGGGCATCATCGCCCGCACCATCCGCTCGCTGGTGGCCGACATCCTCTCCCAGGACTTCACCCAGGCACTCGCCGCCAAGGGTCTGATGACGCCGCAGATACTGCGCCACGTGGTGCGCAACGCCGCGCCGACCGCGCTCTCGGTCATGGGACTGCAGCTGGGGTACCTGCTTGGCGGCTCGATCCTGATCGAAACGGTCTTTTCCTGGCCGGGAACCGGCTTCCTGCTGAACGGCGCGATCTTCACCCGCGACCTGCCCATCCTGCAGGGTACGATCCTGGTACTCGCCATGTTCTTCGTTTTCCTCAACCTCGTGGTCGATGTGCTGCAGAGCGCGATCGATCCCCGCATCCAGAGGAGCTGACAGATGGCAGTCGTCACCGCAGACATCGCGGCCCCTTCCCCCGCCGCCATTGCCAAGTCCCCCGGCTTCTGGAGCGGCGTCCTGCGCCGCATCTGCCGCGATCCGGTCGCCATGACGGCCCTCGTGGTTCTCCTGATCCTGGTGCTGATCGCGATTCTTGCGCCCTATATCGCGCCCTACGATCCCTCCAAGGGCAGCGTCATTCGTCGCCTCAAGCCGATCGGCACACCCGGCTATATCCTCGGTACCGACGAACTCGGCCGCGACATGCTCTCCCGGCTGATCTATGGCGCGCGGCTTTCGCTCATCATGGGCGTCATTCCGGTGCCTATCGCCTTCATCATCGGCTCGACGATCGGTATCGTCGCCGGTTATGCGGGCGGCATCGTCAACACGCTGATCATGCGCACGATCGACGTGTTCTACGCCTTTCCGTCGGTCCTTCTGGCCGTGGCGCTGTCGGGCGCACTCGGATCGGGGCTCACCAATGCGCTCGTCTCGCTGACGGTCGTCTTCATACCGCAGATCGCCAGGGTCGCCGAAAGCGTCACCACCCAGGTCCGCAAGCTCGACTACGTGGACGCGGCGCGGGCTTCCGGCGCCCCGCCGATGACGATCATCCGCGTCCATATCCTCGGCAACGTGCTCGGCCCGATCTTCGTCTTTGCCACGAGCCTCATATCCGTCTCGATGATCCTCGCGTCAGGCCTCTCCTTCCTTGGCCTCGGCGTGCGGCCGCCGGATGCCGAATGGGGGCTGATGCTGAACACGCTTCGGACGGCGATCTACAACAACCCGCTCGTGGCGGCCCTGCCGGGCCTGATGATCTTCATCACATCGATTTGCTTCAACCTTTTCTCAGACGGGCTGCGCACAGCCATGGATGTGAAGTCATGATCAGCATCGTCGAGGAACCTGCCTACGATCTTCCCCTCGGAGAAAGGGGTGGGCCTGCCCAGCCGCTGATCTCCGCGCGTGGCCTCATCAAGCATTTCCCGGTCAAGGGTAGCGGTTTCATGAAGCCGAAGAAGGTCGTCCGCGCCGTCGATGGCGTCGATTTCGATATCTTCAAGGGCGAGACGCTGGGGGTCGTCGGAGAAAGCGGCTGCGGCAAGTCCACCACGGCGCGGCTGCTGATGCAGCTCATCTTGCCTGACCGGGGCGATATCCTGTTCGACGGTGAGACGGTCGGCGGCGCGCTGCCGCTTTCCGATTACCGCCGCCAGGTCCAGATGGTCTTTCAGGACAGCTACGCTTCGCTCAATCCCAGGCTGACGATTGAAGAATCCATCGCCTTTGCGCCACGCGTGCATGGCGTTCCCGCGAGCAAGGCGATCGCCAGGGCCCATGACCTGCTGCACCGCGTCGGGCTGGAACCCGTACGTTTCGCCGGCCGTTACCCGCACGAACTGTCAGGCGGCCAGCGGCAGCGCGTCAACATCGCCCGGGCGCTCGCTCTCGAACCGCGGCTCGTCATCCTCGACGAGGCTGTTTCGGCACTCGACAAATCGGTGGAGGCACAGGTCCTGAACCTGCTCCTCGACCTGAAGCGGGATTTCGGTCTGACTTACCTGTTCATCTCCCACGACCTTAACGTCGTGCGCTTCATGTGCGACCGGGTGATGGTCATGTATCTCGGCAAGGTGGCCGAGATCGGCAGCCGCGATGCGATCTTCGAGAACACCCGCCATCCCTATTCCGCTGCACTTCTCGCCTCGATGCCAAAGATGGACCCGTCCGAAAGAACCTCCGAGCCGCCGCTCTCGGGCGACCCGCCGAACCCGATCGATCCGCCGTCGGGCTGTCGGTTCCATACCCGCTGTTCGTTTGCCGAGAGCATCTGTGGCGACAAGCTGCCGCCGCTTGCCAGCGTATCCGAAAGCCAGTCCGCAGCCTGCCTGATGTCCGTACGGGGCTCAGGCCACAGCCGTGCACCTGCATTGATGGAGGCATGACCATGCAATCCCCCGCGATGATCGATATCCGCAATCTTTCCGTGACGTTCAACCGCGGCCGAAAGCCGGTCAAAGCAGTCAACGGCGTCAGCCTTTCGGTGCGGCCGGGCGAGGTTGTCGCACTGCTCGGCGAATCCGGGTCCGGCAAGAGCGTCACCATGCGCTCGCTGCTGCGCCTGCACCCGAAGGGCACGACGATCGAAGGCTCGATGACGGTTGCCGGCCGCGATGTGACGGGATTGAGCGGCAAGGATCTCGGCGCCTTTCGTGGTGCCGTCGCCTCGATGGTCTTCCAGGAGCCGCGGCTTGCACTCGACCCCGTCTACACGCTCGGCCGCCAGATAGAAGAAACCATCATGCGGCATGAGGGAGCCTCGCGCTCGCAAGCGGCGGCGCGCGCGCTTGCTCTCTTCCAGAAGGTCAAGATCCCATCCCCGGAGCGCCGGCTGCAAAACTATCCGCATGAAATGTCCGGCGGCATGCTGCAACGGTCGATGATCGCCATGGCGCTTGCCTGCAATCCGAAGGTCCTGCTCGCCGACGAACCGACCACGGCTCTCGATGCGACGGTACAGATCCAGATCCTCCTGCTGATCCGTGATCTGCAGAAGGAATACGGGCTCTCCGTTATCTTCGTCACACATGATATCGGCGTTGCGGCGGAAGTCGCGGACCGGATCGCGGTGATGTATGCCGGGCGGATCGTCGAGGAAGGCAGGGTCGCCGACATTATCCGCGAACCGAGACATCCATATACCAAGGGGTTGCTGGGCGCCCGCGTCGAACTGGCCCACGGTCGCGACCGGCTGATCACCATTCCCGGCGCGCCGCCTGACCTGGCCGCGATGCCGCCCGGTTGCGCCTTCGCGCCGCGCTGCGCCCAGGTCTCCGATCTCTGCCGCACGGATGTACCGTCCCTGATGCCGGTCGGCGGGGCCGGCAGCGTCGCTTGCGTGCAATATGCCTGAACAGGCCAAAGATGATGAGAGATGACAAGGCAGGGAGGCTATCCGTGCAATCGCGCACGGAACGAGACATGACGCGTATCACATTGATCAATCCGAATACGTCCCGGGCGACGACGGTTATGATGACCGAGATCGCCCGGAAATACCTGCCGGAAAGGTTCTCGGTGGAGGGTATCACCGCCACGAGGGGAGCAGCGATGATCCTGAATGGCGAGGAGCTTGCCGCCGCGGCCGGCGGCGTCGTCGAAATGGGGTTGGCCGCCGAGGGAACCAGCGACGGGCTGATCGTCAGCGCATTCGGCGATCCGGGACTGGAACGCCTGAAAGCCCTCTCCAGCCTGCCGACGGTCGGCATCTGCGAGGCGAGCATGTACGAAGCCTCCGCCGGAGGCCGGCGTTTCGGGATCGCGACCGTCACCCCCGACCTCGTGGCAAGCTTCGCCGCCAAGGCCGAAACGCTTGGCCTTGGCCACCTCTTCACCGGCACACGGCTGACCGGCGGCGATCCGCTGGTCCTTGCCTCCGATCCCGCGGGCTTGCTCGGGGCCCTCGAGATTGCGGTTCGCGAATGCCTCGAACGGGATGACGCGGAAGCGGTCATCATCGGTGGCGGCCCGCTGGGGCAGGCGGCGGAGGATCTTCAGCGGACCTTCTCGTCACCGGTGATCGCCCCTATCCGCTCGGCTGTCGAACTGCTGCTCTCCCGGATCGCCCATCCCCCGGAAGCCGGAGCGAGGACGAACTGATGGAAGCATCTCCCGGACAATGCCGGGGAGGGGTCGTTTTTTCTGTTGCAAGTCGCGCCGTCCCGCCGGAAAGTCCGCGCGCTGATGTCTTGGCGGAGCTTCCCGTGCCTAAGGATAAATCGTTCCTGTTTCGCGTAAGGCAGGCAATTCCCCAGTTGCATCCTGCCGAGAAACGCCTGGGGGAGTTCGTCTGCGACTTTCCCGGCGAGCTTGCCAGCTATTCGGCGCAGGAACTTGCCGCGCTTGCGCATGTCTCCAAGGCGACCGTGACGCGCTTCATCCAGCGCCTCGGCTATGAGAACTACGAAGAAGCCCGTCGCCATGCCCGGGCCGAAAAGCAGACCGGTTCCCGGTTCTTCCTGACGGCCGCCGCCGATGTGGCGGCCGCCCAGTCGATGCAGGCGCATGTCGCCCAGGCGATCGCCAATCTTGAAGCAACGTTCCTTTCCGTATCCGAGGGCCAGATCGAAGCCGTGACGGAAGCAATGATCGCCGCCCGGAAGGTCTGGGTGCTCGGCTTTCGGAGCAGCCATCCGTTTGCCTCCTACCTGCAATGGCAGTTGACCCAAGTGATCGAGGATATCGTCGCGATCCCGGGCGCCGGGCAGACGCTCGGAGAACACCTTGTCAGCCTGCGCGAAGACGACGTGGTCGTGTTCTTCGCCATGCGCCGGCGAATTGCCCAGGTGGATGCCATCCTCGCCCAGCTTCGGAAATCCAAAGCGAAACTCCTCTACATCACCGACGAGGGCGCCGCGTTCGAGACATCGGCAACGTGGCATTTCCAATGCCAGACCTTGGCGCCCGGTCCCCTCTTCAACCATACGGCGGTCATGGCCCTCTGCCATCTGCTGATCACCCGATGCCTGGAGAAGGCAGGTGTCGAGGGACGAAAGCGCCTGCGCAACATCGAGACGCTGAACGAAGGGCTCGACGAACTATGATGGGGTGAACGCCGAGTGCCTGAGTTGCGATCTCATCGGCAGTTCTGATGCATGCAGGGTCGCGACATGCCGCACAAGCCGGCCCGCTGCGACGATCAGAAACGGAGATCCCGGAATGTATCGGCTCAACGAGGCGGCGCTTGTCAGCCAGTAAATCAAAAGACATATCCCGAAGAAGGCCTGCTCCTGCTTTGGAGCGACAATCCGCCAGAACCCCATTGTGCAAAGCCTCTGTCCGGCTTTGGTTCCTTCTATCGCCGGTGAGGCTAAAACGACTTCGGCCTCCCGAAAGAGGCCCGAAGTTGTTGATAGTCTTGTAAAATTTGGTTGCGGAGGCTCGCAACCAACGATTCCTGCGATTGGCCGAGCGAGAAATCCCGAAGCTGGCTGCGGCCATCGATCGTCTTAAGTTCCGATCACGGATGAATAACTCGATGATCTGGAACGCAGTGTGCTGCATACCTTGAGAGGAAGCTTGTCTTACCCGGACAGGAAGACCGCGCTCGGGCCAGACACCGGGACGGACGGCTTGAAGCAGGTTGCCGTTGCGATCAGGTCTACATCGTTAATATTTTCATACACTCAATTGACAACCATCGGATGCAGTGCGATGACTTTCCCGTTGGTAAGGTTTGGGGCAAAATCATCTATGGACATTTCACAAGAATCGCTTTCGGCGAGCGCTTCTGCTCGCCCAGAAATCGAGGCTGACCGGAAATCTGTTCCTAGTCTGCTTGTTCGCCTTTTTGACGAGGGGGACATACCAGCAGTACGAGACATCATGATCCAGCATCATGCGACCACGGTGTTTCGCAACCAGGCTTTTTCTGACAGGAAGCTAAAAAGCACTTCCAGACGATCCTCTCTCGTCCGCCGCGTATGGTCGGTATTGGGGCGGAGTGCCGTCGGGTGTGGCGTGGCGACTGCGGATTCGTATATGCTTTCCGACGGCCCGCTGTCTGCCAACGTGCACGTGATCGCCGTAGACCTGACGCCAGGCCCGGTCCGGCGGGCGAAGGTCTTCCTGGCGCTCGTCGCCGCTGTCAGGCAATGGGCCGTCTCGCTCAATGCCAGCCACTCCTTCATCCACGTGACCACGGGGTCAAACATCAAGGCGACGGATCGCTTGATGAAGGCAGCGGGGGCGAGGTTCGTGGGTGGGGCTTATGCGGACAGCCATATCTATTAGAAAACCGAATTCACCTTGGGTTAATCAGACAATAGTGCCGATATTTTCCATGACCAAGTGGCCGAAGATATTTAAGGGTATCTCCATTTTATTTATAATTTTTATTATTTCTGGATGCAAACGGGCTGATGAGGCGCATTTAAATTTAATTATTCAAAATAATTTCCCAAATAAATACATAAATGAAATAGGATACGCTAAAAAAATACTAGGTCATTGTTCCTACGTGTCCGCGAGTTTATCTGGATCCGGCTCTTCACCGATCTCAGGGAAATCCACATTGGGTAAAGGTTATATATTGTTCTCCGGATCTCTTGAGGCATATTTATCAAATTTTAGAGGGAAAAATACTCAGGAACCCCTTGAGACCATCTACGCCGTGCTTATAAATGCAAAGCAGTGCGCTCCTAAAATGGACGCCATTCTAGATGTAGCGAAGCAAGAAAACTCATTTTTAATAATAAAAAATGACGGGACGGAATTATTTATATTTAATACTCCTGAACTTAATAATCTTATTTATATTCAAGGCGACATGTGATGACGATGATTTATGATCCCGTCAGCAAGAGTTGGAATATCTCGAATATTCTTGATGCGAATGCTGGTACTTTTAACAATCTCCTCGCATGGGGGCAGCCTTATAATCCCTGACCTGAGCCCCAACCTGCCTCCAGTTTTCGGAAGAGTCTGTTTTTTACTCTGGGACCAAACCTTGGACCGAACGACTTCGGCCTCCCGTGGGAGGCCGACAAGTCATTGGCATTCATGAAGTTTTTGGTTGCGGGGGCAGGATTTGAACCTGCGGCCTTCAGGTTATGAGCCTGACGAGCTACCGGGCTGCTCCACCCCGCGCCAAGCGCAAACCTCTTGGAGGTTTGTCGCGACTGCTTCACAGGGAAGCTGTGAAGCGTATTGCCGGAGCAAATAGCCGAAGGCGATTTGTCTCCTGTAAGGGGCGCACCGGAACAAGATCGGTGAGCCATCCTCTTATTTGGTGTTCAGCAAAGCAGAAAGGCCGCTTTGCGAGCGGCCCTTGGGATCGGCCAGGGGCCGTTAGTTTTCGAGTTGAGAAGATATGTTGCGTTTTGCAGACCTGGCAGCGACCTACTCTCCCGCGTCTTGAGACGGAGTACCATTGGCGCAGGGGCGTTTCACGGCCGTGTTCGGAATGGGAACGGGTGCGGCCGCCCCGCAATGACCACCAGGTCAGCGAAGCGCAACATTTGAGAAGCTGGTTGAGGCGAACCTCATTTTTAGTCTTTGAACACGTCTTTAAACCTTTTGAGACCTGAAGGATGCTTTTGGCACCCATACAGGCCAGCGGCCGTCGCCTTTCGGTTTTTGCCTTCAGGCAAAATACCGTTTGGCGGGCCGTCCGCAGCGCCTTCGGCGCGTCAGGACAAAGGTCTGATGCCATCAAGCTTTGCTTGATGAGCATGAACAATGAGAACGATCAAGCCAATCGGGCTATTAGTACCGGTAAGCTTCATGCATTGCTGCACGTCCACACCCGGCCTATCAACGTGGTCGTCTTCCACGGCCCTGATAGGGAACACTCGTTTTCAGGTTGGTTTCCCGCTTAGATGCCTTCAGCGGTTATCCATTCCATATATAGCTACCCTGCTATGCCCTTGGCAGGACAACAGGTCCACCAGAGATATGTCCATCCCGGTCCTCTCGTACTAGGGACAGATCCTGTCAATATTCCTACACCCACGGCAGATAGGGACCGAACTGTCTCACGACGTTCTGAACCCAGCTCACGTACCGCTTTAATTGGCGAACAGCCAAACCCTTGGGACCTGCTCCAGCCCCAGGATGCGATGAGCCGACATCGAGGTGCCAAACAACCCCGTCGATATGGACTCTTGGGGGTCATCAGCCTGTTATCCCCGGCGTACCTTTTATCCGTTGAGCGATGGCCCTTCCACGCGGGACCACCGGATCACTATGACCGACTTTCGTCTCTGCTCGACTTGTCAGTCTCGCAGTCAGGCGGGCTTATGCCATTGCACTCGACGACCGATTTCCGACCGGTCTGAGCCCACCATCGCGCGCCTCCGTTACTCTTTCGGAGGCGACCGCCCCAGTCAAACTACCCACCATACACTGTCCCGGATCCGGATGACGGACCGCGGTTAGACATCCATGACGATAAGGGTGGTATTTCAAGGATGGCTCCACGAAGACTGGCGTCCCCGCTTCAAAGCCTACCACCTATCCTACACATGCCGACACGAATGCCAGTGTAAAGCTATAGTAAAGGTGCACGGGGTCTTTCCGTCTAACCGCAGGAACCCCGCATCTTCACGGGGAATTCAATTTCACTGAGTCTATGTTGGAGACAGCGGGGAAGTCGTTACGCCATTCGTGCAGGTCGGAACTTACCCGACAAGGAATTTCGCTACCTTAGGACCGTTATAGTTACGGCCGCCGTTTACTGGGGCTTCGATTCAAAGCTTGCACCTCTCCTCTTAACCTTCCAGCACCGGGCAGGCGTCAGACCCTATACGT
>NZ_CAXURS020000001.1:3870000-4067500 GCF_964253725.1 Neorhizobium sp. LjRoot104 | reverse complement strand
GAGGTGCCGGGCGAGGCAAATGCGGTCATGCTGCTGATGCCTGCCTGGGTGCCGGGCGACCATATCGGCGTCAAGATCCTCAATCTGTTTCCGGACAACCATCTCCGGTCGCTTTCCACCATCTTCGGCAGCTATCTCCTGTCATCGGGCAGGACCGGCGAAATGCTGGCGATCGTCGAGGGCGGCGAGCTGACCGCACGGCGCACCGCCGCGACTTCCGCTCTCGCGGCAAGATATCTTGCGCGCGAGGATGCCCAGACCATGCTGATGGTCGGAACCGGGCGCCTGTCGCTCAACCTCATGCAGGCGCATGCGGTCACCCGGCCGCTCAAACATTTCCGCATCTGGGGGCGTCATAAAGAGAAGGCTGAGGAAACCGCACGCGAGGCACGCATGCTCGGGCTCGATGCGGTGGCCGTCGAGGATCTCGCCGATGCCGCCGGGCAGGCGGACATCATTTCCTGCGCGACGCTGTCGAGCGAGCCGCTGATCCGCGGCGAATGGCTGAAGCCGGGCACGCATCTCGATCTGGTCGGCGCCTTCAAGCCGAGCATGCGCGAGAGCGACGACGAGGCGGTGCGGCGCTCATCGGTGTTCGTCGATACGCGTGCGGGGGCGATGAAGGAGGGCGGCGATATCGTGCTGCCGCTGCAAAGCGGTGCGCTGGCGAAGGACGGGATCAAGGCGGAACTTGCCGAACTGGCGCATGGAAAACATCCCGGCCGCACCAGCCCTGAAGAGATCACGCTCTTCAAGTCAGTCGGCGCGGCGCTCGAGGATCTTGCCGGCGCCATACTTGCCTATCGCCATGCGACCGGGCAGGTTTCCAGCCGATGACCGGAACGCAGGAGGCGGGTCCGATCACCAGGAGCCTGCCGAGACTTCCCGTCACCGAAGTGCTGAGCAACATAATGGACGCGCTGGCCGAGGGCACGCGGGCCGTGCTCTCGGCGCCGCCGGGCGCCGGCAAGACGACGCTGGTGCCGCTGGCGCTGCTCGACCAGGCGTGGTGCGCGAGAAAGATCATCCTGCTCGAACCACGTCGGTTGGCGGCACGCGCGGCGGCCTCCCGCATGGCGTCGTTGCTCGGCGAACAGGTGGGCGAGCGGGTCGGATACCGGATGCGGCTCGACAACAGGGCCTCGGCGAGGACCCGGATCGAGGTGGTGACCGAGGGCGTGTTCGCGCGGATGATCCTTGACGATCCGGAGCTTTCCGGCGTCTCGGCCGTCATCTTCGACGAATTCCACGAGCGGTCGCTCGACGCGGATTTCGGCCTGGCGCTGGCGCTCGACGTGCAGTCGGCGCTGCGCGACAATCTGAGGGTCCTCGTCATGTCGGCGACATTGGATGTTGAGCGGGTGGCGGGGCTGCTCGGCGAGCCCCCGGTCATCAAGAGCGAAGGCCGAACATTCCCCATCGACATCCAACATCGCGACCGGGCGCCGAACGAACGGATCGAGGATGCCGTGACGCGGGCGATCGCCGAAGCGCATTCCAACGAAACCGGCTCGATCCTCGCCTTCCTGCCGGGACAGGCGGAAATCCTGCGGACCGCCGAGCGGCTTGCGGGCCGGTTCGGGCCGGAGACCGTGGTGGTGCCGCTTTACGGCAATCTTTCCCAGAAGGAACAGGACCTGGCGATCCGGCCGGCGCCTGCCGGTCAGCGCAAGATCGTGCTGGCCACGTCGATCGCCGAAACCTCGATCACCATAGATGGAGTGAGGATCGTCATCGACAGCGGGCAACAGCGCCTGCCGGTGTTCGAGCCCTCGACCGGGATCACCCGGCTGGAGACGGTGCGTGTTTCCCGCGCCTCGGCGGATCAGCGGGCGGGCCGCGCCGGACGAACCGAGCCGGGCATTGCGATCCGGCTCTGGCATCCAGGGCAGACGGCGGCGCTGCAGGCTTTCACCCCGCCGCAGATTCTGGCGAGCGATCTTTCCGGCCTGGTTCTCGATCTTGCCCATTGGGGCGTACAGGATCCGAGGGGGCTTGCCTTTCTCGATCCGCCGCCCGGGCCGGCCTTCAATGAGGCAAAGGTACTGCTCAGCCACCTCGGCGCGCTCGACCCGCAGGGCGGACTGACGGAAAAGGGCCGGCTGATGCGCGAACTGGCGCTTCCGCCCAGGTTGTCGGCCATGGCGATTTCGGCCGCGGAAGAGGGTTTCGGCAGGCAGGCAAGCCTGCTTGCGGTGCTCCTGACCGAGCAGGGGCTCGGCGGCAGCGACATCGATCTCGACGAGCGGCTGCGGCGGTTCCGCAACGAACGTGGCGACAGGGCCGACGCTGCAAGGAAGCTTGCAGACAGGATCGCGTCGAACCTGCCGAAAAGATCGCAATCGACCGAGACCGTCCCGGCAGGGCGCCTGCTTCTGCATGCCTATCCGGACCGGATCGCGCTGCAGCGCGGCGGGCGGGGGCGGTTCGTGATGGCGAACGGGCGCGGCGCCGAATTGCAGGAGACCGAGCGGCTGGCGGCAGCGCAGATGCTGGTCATCGCCGACCTCACCGGGCGGGCGGCGCAGGCGCGCATTCTCGCCGCTGCGGAAATCAGCCGGGCGGGTGTGGAAGCCGAGCTTTCCGGCGCGATCCGCGAGAGCGACGAATGTTTCTTCGACCGGGCGAGCCGGCAGGTGCGGGCCCGCAAGGTGACGCGGCTCGGCGCCATCATCTTCGAGGAAAGGCCGTTGCCCCGACCGAGCGGCGAACGGGCGGCGCAGGCATTGGCGGACGGCGTGCGGGAGCTGGGGCTCCAGGTCCTGCCGTTCTCCAAGGAAGGCGCGCAATTGCGCGACCGGATCGGCTTCCTGAACCGGTCGATCGGCGCGCCCTGGCCGGATATGAGCGACGAGGCGTTGCTCGCGCGGCTCGACGACTGGTTCGTTCCGTTCCAGGGCAGTGCGTCGGGTATCGACACCATC
The DNA here is from genome assembly GCF_964253725.1 of Neorhizobium sp. LjRoot104. Taxonomy (NCBI): domain Bacteria; kingdom Pseudomonadati; phylum Pseudomonadota; class Alphaproteobacteria; order Hyphomicrobiales; family Rhizobiaceae; genus Neorhizobium; species Neorhizobium sp. LjRoot104. The sequence goes on along the minus strand of NZ_CAXURS020000001.1, from coordinate 4,064,576 downwards.
AATTCCGGCAGTCTTTCGGAAGGGCTGCGGTCGCTCATCCCGCACGAGGTTTCCCAGGACCTCAACAAGCTGGCGCCGACGCATTTCGAGGCGCCGACCGGCGAGCGGCATCCGATCCGCTACGACGGCGAGGAGCCGGTCCTGGCGATCCGGGTGCAGGAACTGTTCGGGCTGAAGAAACATCCGGCGATTGCCGGCGGAAAGCTGCCGCTGCTGCTCGAGCTCAACTCGCCGGCGCATCGGCCGATCCAGACGACACGGGACCTGCCCGGCTTCTGGGCCGGTTCATGGAAGGATGTGCGGGCGGAAATGCGCGGCCGCTATCCCAAACATCCCTGGCCGGAGGACCCGGCCGGAGCTGCGCCGACGACACGTGCCAAACCACGCGGGACGTGACAGAATGCCGCCTGCGACCTGAAGCCGGGCCGGTTTATGAAGGCGGCCTCGGGTCACTTATATAAGGCAAGGTAAAGAGCAGACGGTGAGCGTAGACAGTCCTTCAGTGCGTTTTGCGCAATTCGGCCCCTCCAGCCGGCGGATCCGACTTCAGACGCTGGTGCGGCTGCGCTGGCTCGCGGTCGCCGGCCAGACGATTACCGTGGTCATTGTCGGGCTGCTGCTGCAGTTTCCGTTGCCGCTTCAGGAAGCAGCCATACTGGTCGGCGCGCTTGCGGCCGCAAATCTTGTGTTGTCGGCCTGGTTTCCGCCGACCCACCGGCTTGGCCCGAAATCGGCGCTGGCGCTGCTCGGTTTCGACCTCTTGCAGATGGCCGCGCTCCTGTTCATCACCGGCGGCCTTGCCAATCCCTTTGCGCCGCTGATCTGCGTTCCGGTCATTATCGCGTTTGCTTCTCAGCCACTGCGCCATTCGCTTGTGCTGATCGTTTTTGCGCTGACCTGCACCACGATACTCGCCTTTTCCCCCTACGCGGTTCCCTGGTACGAAGGCGAACCGCTCCGGATCCAGCCGGTCATGCAGCTCGGCGTCTGGTGTTCGATCGCCTCGATGATGATGTTTGCCGCCTTCTATGCCTATCGCGTCAGCCACGAGGCCACGCTGCTCGCCGACGCGCTGGCGGCGACCGAACTGGTCCTGGAGCGGGAAAAGCATCTTTCGCAGCTCGACGGGCTGGCCGCCGCCGCCGCCCATGAGCTGGGCACCCCGCTTGCGACCATCAGCGTCGTCGCCAAGGAAATGGAGCGCGAGCTCGGTCCCGACGATCGATTCCGCGAGGATGTGATGCTGCTGCGAAGCCAGAGCGAGCGCTGCCGCGACATTCTTCGCCGGCTCACCTCGCTTTCCGCTGAGAGCGAGGAACATATGCGCCGGCTGCCTCTTTCCTCCCTGATCGAGGAGGTGATGGCGCCGCATCGGCAATTCGGCATCGAGATCGAACTCGTCGAGAAGAACGACCGAGCCAACGAACCGGTCGGCAACCGCAATGCCGCCATTCTATACGGGCTCGGCAACCTGATCGAAAATGCCGTCGATTACGCCAGGAGCAAGGTGATCGTCACGGTCGAGCATGATGTCGAGCGGGTGGCGATCACCATCGAGGACGACGGGCAGGGTTATGCGCCGGATATTCTTTCGCGGATCGGCGAACCCTATATGACGAAGAGGCCCAGGGAAGACGAGCGGGCCGGTGGACTTGGCCTCGGGCTGTTCATCGCCAAGACGCTGCTCGAACGGTCCGGCGCCTCGATCCGCTTCGGCAACCGCGACAGCGGCGAACCGGGCGCCCGCATCCATATCGAATGGCCCCGCTCGGTAATGGAAGCGCAGGACTTGAAGTGAGCCGGCCGGCCGGCCGATGATAATGAAAAGGCAAGCGGGCCTTTTGAAACCCGCGGAGAAAAAAGAGATGGAAACACACCCGGAACCGACCAAGGTTCATGCCGATCCCGAACTCGGGCCAGACCCGTCGCTGCTGATCGTCGATGACGACGGCCCTTTCCTGCGGCGGCTGGCCCGCGCGATGGAGACCCGCGGCTTCCTGGTCGATACGGCGGAGTCCGTCGCGGAAGGCATCGCCAAGACGAAGGCGCGGCCGCCGAAATATGCGGTGGTGGACCTGCGCCTCGGAGACGGCAACGGGCTCGACGTGATCGAGGCGATCCGCCAGAGCCGTGAAGATACCAAGGTGATCGTGCTGACCGGCTACGGCAATATCGCCACCGCTGTCACGGCCGTGAAGCTCGGTGCGCTCGACTATCTCGCCAAGCCTGCCGATGCCGACGACATTTTCGGGGCGCTGACGCAGCGGCCGGGCGAGCGGGCGGACGTGCCGGAAAACCCGATGTCGGCGGATCGCGTGCGCTGGGAACATATCCAGCGGGTCTATGAGATGTGCGAACGCAACGTGTCCGAGACGGCCCGCCGGCTCAACATGCATCGCCGCACGCTTCAGCGCATCCTCGCCAAGCGCGCCCCGAAATAGTTACAGCTCGTCGAAACTCTTGCCGGTCGCCCATTCCGCCAGCATCAGGCGCTGGGCGGCGGCGCGGGAAAAGTTCAGCGTCATCGCCTTGCGGGTGGCTGGCGGCAGCCTGTGTTCCGGTGCGTCTCGCAGCAGATGCCCGCCATAACCGTCCGAGAGGAATAGCCCGCAATCCTCCGGGAAGATGTCGAGCGGCACATCCTTGTGCGTGGCGAAAAACAGGCGGTCGCAAAAGTGGCGGTATTCCGGCCATTTGCGATCGACGCGGAAATCCTCGATCGACGTCTTGATCTCGACAATCCAGATCTCGCCCTTTTCCGAAATGGTCACCAGGTCGGCGCGCCTTCCGCTCGACAGCACGAGTTCCGGCAATATCGCATGCCGCATGTCATGCAGCAGGATCTGGACGCCCTTGCGCACCAGCATGGCGCGAGCCGACTGGCGGCCATCTATTAATGGATTATTACTGGCGAGGTTGAGTATAGTCATAGAATCCCGAAAACCGCTTCCATGATGTTGCAAAAACGCCATGGCCTTTTTCAATCATGCGCCGGCTCTGTTTTGATGCGCTGCAGCGCTTGCCAAGCGTAGTTTAATCGAAAATAACCCGTCATCAAAGGTGGGCCGGAGGCCCGTCTAAATCGATTCGTTTATCCAAGAGATCTCCATGCGCTTTCGCACTAGCATGCTCGCACTCGGCTTGTTGGCAACTGCTGCCTTGGCCGGTTGCGCCTCCACGGTTCCCGGCGGCGGCACCCAGGTTGCCACGACTTCCTATACCGAACAGATCTTCACCGACTCCTATGGCTCGGTGAGAGACGCGGGCTATACGCTTCCGGCGATCCCGATCAACAAGGTCGACAAGCAGTTCGTCCGCCAGATTGTCAGCTATCAGACCAGCGAAAAGCCGGGCACGATCGTCGTCAACACGCGCGAACGCCATCTCTACTACATCCTGCCGAACGGCAAGGCCATGCGCTACGGCATCGGCGTCGGCAAGCAGGGCTTTGCCTGGTCCGGAACGGCTTACGTCGCCTGGAAACAGGAATGGCCGACCTGGCATCCGCCGAAGGAAATGGCAGGCCGTCGTCCCGACGTTGCCAAATACGTCGAAGACGGCATGGGCCCCGGCCTCAGCAACCCGCTCGGTGCGCGCGCCATGTACCTCTTCAACGAAAAGGGCCAGGATACGCTCTTCCGCCTGCACGGCACGCCGGAATGGAACTCGATCGGCACCGCCGCGTCGTCGGGCTGCATCCGCCTGATCAACCAGGACGTCATCGACCTCTACAGCCGCGTCCGTCCGGGCCGCGAAACCAAGGTCGTCGTGATCCAGTAATCACGACATAGACGAGAATACGAAAAGGCCGCCGGGATATTCCCAGGCGGCCTTTTTCGTTTTGCTATTGGTTTGGCGTTTGCCCCTCACCCTAACCCTCTCCCCGCGCGCGGGGCGAGGGGACGTGGACCATGCAACATTGGGGAAAGATGGAGAGGTCGCGTCTTGCGTCCTTCTCCCCGCGTGCGGGGAGAAGGTGCCGGCAGGCGGATGAGGGGCAGAGGTTAGCTCGCGAGCTTCGCCTTCAGCTCGAGCCGGCGGCGGTGGAGCACCGGCTCGGTATAACCGTTCGGCTGCTCGCGGCCCTTCAGCACCAGGTCGAGCGCCGCCTGAAAGGCGATGGAGCCGTCGAAATCCCTGGCCATCGGCATGTAGAGCGGATCGCCGGCATTCTGGCCGTCGACGACGCCCGCCATGCGCTTCATCGTCTCGACGATCTGCTCCTCCGTAACCAGCTTGTGATAGAGCCAGTTCGCCATGTGCTGGGCGGAGATGCGCAGCGTCGCGCGGTCTTCCATCAGGCCGACATTGTTGATGTCCGGCACCTTGGAGCAGCCGACGCCCTGATCGATCCAGCGGACGACATAACCGAGGATGCCTTGAGCATTGTTGTCGAGCTCGCGCTGGATTTCCTCCGGCGTCCAGTTCGGCCGGACGGCGACCGGCACGGAGAGGATATCCGACAGTTTTGCGCGGGTGCGGCTCTTCAAACCGGCCTGTACGGCGGCAACATCGACCTTGTGATAGTGGGTGGCGTGCAGCGTGGCCGCCGTCGGAGAGGGAACCCAGGCGGTGTTGGCGCCGGCCTTCGGATGGGCGATCTTCTGCTCCAGCATCGCCGCCATCATGTCCGGCATGGCCCACATGCCCTTGCCGATCTGCGCATGGCCTGACAGGCCGCATTCGAGGCCGATATCGACATTCCAGTTCTCGTAGGCCGCGATCCAGGCCGCCTGCTTCATGTCGCCCTTTCGGATCATCGGGCCGGCTTCCATGGAGGTGTGGATCTCGTCGCCGGTGCGGTCGAGGAAGCCGGTATTGATGAACACGACGCGCTCGCGCGCCTCGCGAATGCAGGCCTTGAGGTTGATCGTGGTGCGGCGCTCCTCGTCCATGATGCCCATCTTCATGGAATTGGTCGGCAGGCCGAGCGCCTGTTCGACACGACTGAAGATCTCGCAGGCGAAGGCGACCTCTTCCGGCCCGTGCATCTTCGGCTTCACCACATACATGGAGCCGGCCCGCGAATTCTGGCGGCGTCCGTTGGAGCCGATGTCGTGGATGGCGATCAGCGCCGTCACCATGGCGTCCATGATGCCTTCCGGCACTTCCCTGCCCTCGCTGTCCAGCACCGCCGGATTGGCCATCAGGTGGCCGACATTGCGGATCAGCATCAGCGAGCGGCGCTTGACCGTCACGTCGCCGCCGGCATGCGACTTGAAGGTCGTGTCGGGGTTGAGCTTGCGGATGAAGGACTTGCCGCCCTTGCTCACCTCTTCCTGGAGGTCGCCGTTCATCAGGCCGAGCCAGTTGCGGTAGACGACGACCTTGTCCTCGGCATCGACGGCGGCGATCGAATCCTCGCAGTCCATGATCGCGGTGAGCGCCGATTCCAGCCAGACATCGGAAATCCGGGCCGGATCGTCCTTGCCAATCGCCGTCGTGGCATCGATGTGGATTTCGACATGCAGGCCGTTCTTCTTGAGAAGCAGCTGCGTCGGCGCTGCCGGTTCGCCGAGATAGCCGGCAAACTGGGCCGGATCGGCGAGATTGACCGTCCTGCCGTCCTGGGCCGCGGCCGTCAGCCTGCCATCGGTAACGACGAAGGAGGTGACGTCGGTCCAGCTCGCGCCGGACAGCGGCACCGACTGGTCGAGGAAGTCACGCGCCCAGGCGATGACCTTGGCGCCCCGAACCGGGTTGTAGCCTTTGCCCTTTTCGGCGCCGTCGGTCTCGGGAATGGCGTCGGTGCCGTAAAGCGCATCGTAAAGCGAACCCCACCGGGCATTGGCGGCATTCAGCGCATAACGGGCGTTCATGACCGGAACGACGAGCTGCGGCCCGGCAATCTCGGCAATTTCCGGATCGACCCGGTCGGTCGAGACCGTGAAGTCCGGCCCTTCCGGCAACAGGTAACCGATGTCGCGCAGGAAGGCTTCATAGACCGCCAGATCGCCGGGCGCGCCGTTCTCGCGGTACCAGCCGTCGAGCTTTGCCTGGAAGGCGTCGCGCTTGGCGAGCAGGTCGCGGTTCTTCGGGGCCAGGTCGTGGACGATCTTCGAAAACTCGGAGAAGAACCGGTCGGCATCGACACCCGTGCCCGGCAACGCTTCCTTCACCAGGAAGTCGTGGAGCTTCTCGTCGATCGCGAGACCATTTTTTTCGATTCGAGCCATCGGTTCCTCCGAATTTCCTATGTCGCCGACTGTCTTTGTTCGCGAGCGAAATTGCAATTGCACAGATATTGAATGACTTATGCCGTATTGGAAATAATCCCGGCCGTTAGCGCTATTTCCGGCCCGGATCGGGGGAATGCCGCTCCCAATAAGGTGTCGGCCCATAGAGTTCCGCCAGATATTCGATAAATGCACGGACCCTGGAGGGGAGATGCTGCCGGCTTGGATAGACCGCCGAGACCGAGACATTTCTGGAGCCTTCGTATCCGGGCATTACACTCACCAAACGCCCGTCCTTGAGCTCGTTGCCGATATCCCACGTCGATCGCAAGGCGATACCGAGCCCGGCGATCACCGCTTCGCGGATGACCTCGCTCGAATTGGTGTTCAGTCTCCCGGCCGGCCGATAGACCAATGGACCTTTCGGCCCTTCGAGCCTCCAGGGTTCACCATTATGGGCCGTCAGGCAGTGGTGATTCGCCAGTTCCTCGATGCTTGCCGGCGCGCCATGGCGGGCGACATAGGAGGGCGCGGCACAGAGGATGCGCCGGACCTGGACCAGCTTGCGGGCGACAAGGCTCGAATCCTTCAGTTCGGATATGCGGATCGCCACGTCGAAACCCTGGGCGATGATATCCGTGAACTCGTCCGAAAGGATCAGGTCTATCGACAGATGCGGGTTTGCCTGCATGAATGTCGGGAGATGCGGCGCGATGTGCATCCGCCCGAAAGAGGTCGGCGCTGATATGCGCAGATTGCCGGCGATCTCGGTCGACCGGCCGGAGACGAATTGCTCAGCATCCTCGATCCCGATCAGGACATTGGCGATCCTGTCGTAAAAGCCCTTGCCGGCATCGGTCATTCCGATCTGGCGGGTGGTGCGCTGCAGGAGGCGCGTGCCGAGCTGCTCCTCCAGTCGCTTGATACGCTTCGAAACCACCGCCGGGGAAATGCCAAGGCTCTTTGCCGCCGCCGACATGTTGCCGCTGGCCGCCACTTTGACGAAGATTTCCAGGTCGGCAAGATTGGTGATCACTGTAATTTTTTCCCGGCTGGAATAAATACCAGCCTGTTTACGCCTTTTTGAATAGTCCTTAAAGGTGGTCCACGCCAGGCGTCGAGGAACCCGGGATGGCTAAACCGCCTGGAAAACGGCGATCCTCGGCCTACCGACGGCAACGGCGGTGATCCGCGCCTCGACGAACTTTCGCGAGCCTTCGATTTCCGGCGCATCCAGTTCTTCCGACACCGTCACGATCGCGTCCCCGGCCCCATCCGCTTTCGCCTGAGCGAGCGCGGCGGTGATCGCACGCTCGCGGGCGATGGTCAGCGCTTCCGTTTCGCCGATAACCGAAACGCGCTCGCCCGCTCCGGACCCAATGAATCGACCCTCTTCCGGGGAAGTGACGACAATGGTGACGCTGGCCCGGACCTGGCCGACCACCGCGCCGACCGCGTTCGCGACGTCGGCATCGGCCGGAATGACCGACTGCGCGCCCAGCATATCCGCGACCGCCGGATAATAGACCGGTGCCGAGGCGCCGAGCCCGATCAGCGGGCGATCCAATGCGACAGAAAACCGGGCTATGCCGGGCACCCGTTTCAAAGCCCGATCGACGGCCAGCGAAACCGCTGGATCGATGGCTTCGGCACCGTCCTCGGCGAAACAGGCGGCGAGCACGGCCTCGGAGGACTGCCGTGTCAGCCGGCTCACGATCTTCTGAGCCAAGTCTTCCGGGGAAGCAGCGATCTCGCGCCCCGCCCCGTCCTTGCGCCGGGCGGCGAGTTCCAGTCCCAACCGTGCTGCATCTCCGCGCCATTGGTCTTGGTGGCCGAGCGCATGCAACGCATCGGAAGGGGTGATGCCGCAGAGATGCACCAGCCCTCTTGCGACCAGCCGGTCGAGAACCGCCCTTTGCGAATTCATCGTCAGGAGCTCGTTGAGCGAAACCGGCACCGCAGCGATGCGGGCGAAAAGCGCCTGTTCCGGCGGCTGCAGGCCCTGGGCCATGACATCCGGCACGCCGGTTCGCACCGCAAAGCGGCCGTCGTGTCGTCCGGCATGGCTGGCGCGCAGCTGCCTTTCCAGCATCGACAGAATGACCTCGCCATGCGCCATCGCGGCAAGGCTCAGCGGCAGAAGCCGGCGCGGACCGAGCGTGAGACGGGCTTCGAGGCCGCGGTCGTCGATATGGACCTCGGAATCGCCGCCGAGCCCGTAGGTGCGCAGTGCCACGGCCTCCACCATCGTTCGATGGCCGCCGACCACGGCGCCCTCTTCCGCCAGTTTTGGCCGCCCGCCATCGAGAACCGCGACGTCCGTGGTGGTGCCGCCAATATCGGAGACCACCGCCTGATCGAGCCCAGTCAGGAAATGCGCGCCGACGAGGCTTGCGGCGGGGCCGGACAAGATGGTCTCGATCGGCCGCAGCCGCGCCTCGGCAGCCGAGATCAGCGCACCATCGCCGCGCACCACCATCATCGGCGCCGTAATGCCGCGCGCCGCCAGAAAGCCCTCGCAGGAGCCGACCAGCCGGTCGATGATCGACACCAGCCGGGCGTTCAGAAGCGTGGTCAAGGCACGGCGAGGACCGCCGAGTTTCGACGAAAGCTCATGGCTGCAGGTGACGGGCAGATGCGAAAGCGCGCGGATACGGTCCCTCACCCGGATTTCATGAGCCGGATTCCGGACAGCGAAATAACCGGCGACCGCGAAGGACGAGACCGTTCCGGCGAGCGCCGGCATCGCCGTTTCCAGGGCCGCCATGTCGAGCGGCGTCTCGTTGCCGTGCACGTCATGCCCTCCGGGCAGGAAGACCACCGGATCATTTCCAAGCGCCTCGACAAGCCCGCCCCGCGTCAGATCCTCCGGGACAAAACCGACCATGATCAAGGCGGCACGTCCCCCCTGCCCCTCGACCAGCGCATTGGTGGCAAGCGTGGTCGAGAGCGAAACGAGGCCGATCGCGGAGGTGGGTGCCGCGCTTTTCTCCAGCACCGCATCGACGGCGCCGGCAATACCCACCGCCAGATCATGCCGCGTCGTCAGCGATTTCGCCTTGGCGACGACGCCTTCGCCTTCCCGGAACAGCACGGCATCCGTGTAGGTGCCACCGGTATCGATCCCGAGAAGGAGAGGGCCGGAAGGAGAGGAAAAAGCCACGCGAAAATCCTGAAGATCGGTCCATCGGATCCATAGCGATCAATAGCCTATGGCGGGCCAAGGTCAATTCGCCAGCGGAGACCTCTCATGTCGCGGAGTGACCCGCATCTGCAGGCCATCGCGCGGCTGGGTGGTCAGTTTCTGGACCGGCCAGACCCTGGTCTCCGGCGTAACGTCGAATCGATAGCGGCTCATCAGCACCGCAAGCGCGATCACCGCTTCCTGCAGGGCGAAGGTCGCGCCGATGCAGGTGCGCGGGCCGGCGCCGAAAGGCAGATACTGGAAACGGTTCAGCTTGCCGCGATTTTCGGGCAGAAAACGCTCGGGCATGAAGGCGCGCGGCTTGTCCCAATAAAGTTCGTGTCGGTGCAGCGTCCAGGGCATGACCAGCACGGTCACGCCGGCGTCGATCCTCACCGTCTTGCCTTCCGGACTCGTCCAGCTATCGTCGCTGATCGCTTCGCGGTTGATCGACGGCGCCGGCGGATAGAGCCGCAATGCCTCTTCGAACGCCGCCCGCACCCAGGGCATCAGCTCCAGCCATTCGACCGGATCGGCGCCGGTTGCCAGAACGCGGTCGATCTCTTCTTCCATGTTCTGTCGAACCGGCGGCGACTCCGCGACGCAATAGAGCGTCCAGGCGAGCGCCCGGGCCGTCGTTTCGTGGCCCGCACCAATGAAGGTGAGGATATTGTCCTCGATCTCGCCCATGGTCAGCCCATCGGGACCGGCAAGCTGCAGCAGCAGCGTCAGGAAATCCTGCGGCACATCGTCGGGATGCTTGCGCATCCGCTCCTGCCGCATGACCATGGTTTCGGCAACCACGCCCCGGAACTTGTCGAGGATCCGCCTGCCGCCGATGCGGGTGACGCGCGGCACCCAGGGCGGGGCCCGCAGCATGTCCATCGGGTCGATCCGGCCCATGCGATGCAGGAGCTGGTCGACATCGTCGGCAACGGTCTCCTTGTTCCCGGCAATCTCGCCGGAAAACAGGGTTTCGGCGAGGATGGCATAGGTCAGTTCGGTCATATCGACCGAAATATCGCGGACAGTGCCGGCGTCGCCGGCCTCGGCGTATTTCCTCGAGAACTCTTCGGTCTGGCTCAGCATCTGGCCGGCAAAACCGCGGGAATGCCTTGGCGTGAAAACTGGCGCCATCGCCTTGCGGCAGCGTTTCCAGACCTCGCCTTCCGCAGTCAGCAGGCCGTCCCGGAGGATCGGGCGAAGGACGAGCTGGCGGATCTCCGACATCTCGTAATTGCCGACATTATCCACCAGGACATGCCGGATAAGGCCCGGATGATTGACGATCAGCGTCCGTTCCTTGAAGAACTTCGTCTCGAACCAGGGCAGCGTATAGGAAATCTTGCCCCAGAGCTCCAGCGGATTGCGGAGCGCAGTCCAGATGACCTCGATCGGGTTCAGCAGCCGATCTCGATGCGGAGGTGCCGGCGGAACGAAGGGTTCGGGGCGGATGTCCATGGACAGCCCTCCTCAGGGGTTTCCTATGGAGGGAATATCAGCCGTCAGAGCAGGGATTTCAACTCGGCGAGCTTGTCGTTGACCAGCCAGCCGTAATAATTTTCCTCCGGCAGGCCGCCACGGGCGGCAAGCACTGCGGCGCGCTGCGCCGAACCACCGGTATTGTAGAGCGTCGCGGTGATGCCGGGATTACGGGAGATATCCATGCCGGCGATCGACTTGTAGTCGTCGATCGAGCGGCGGATGTTGGCCGCCATGTAGGCGAGCGACTTGTCCGGGTCCATGATCGCGTCATAGACAGCGGCAGCCTTGTTCTCGTCGAGCTTCGGATAACCGGAATTTTTGGCAACCATGTCCGACAGCATAAGGGCCGTCAGCGGGTTGACCTGGCCGAGGCCGAAAGTCTGGCCGGCATAAAAGGGCTGGAAGAAGACAGCGCTGAAGCGATTGTCCGGAAACGAGGTGCCGCCGACCGAACGGCCACGAAAATTCTTTTCCCAGACGCCTTCGCGGCAGGTCCAGAGCTTGTAGGAATCGGCAAAATCATCGCATTTGCCGAATTCCGGCCGGTCGAGAAACTGCTGGATGGTCTCGTCGCCGTAGCCGAAACGGAAATTGTTTCCGGCATAGGCGGCCGCCTTGACATAGTAGGTCTGCAGCCGGTCATAGGCATCGACATTGTAGGTATGCTCGCCGACGATCGCGCCGATCATGTGGATCGGATCGATGCCGTAATCGGCGGCCGTCGACCTGATCTTGGCAATCAGCTTCCTGTCGGAGGCAAGCAGGTCGCGGATCTTTTCGTATTTATCGTCGAAGGTCGTGCGGCCGGCCCGGGTCCGGCGCACGGAAGCGCCAGGGATCTTCGGCTGTTCCGCGTGCCGATTTCCCTCGGGAACCATCGTGAGGCCGCCTGCGAACGCGGAAGAGGCCGCGGACGTCGCGACAACGAGGATCAATGCCAGGAGGATGCGTTTCAAGATTTGCGTGTCCCAGGACTTCGACTATGCCGATCTCCGGCACCGGATGCTTAAAGCCATTCCAGACCGACTCACTGAAGCGCCGGACATTTCCATGAAAGCGCGCTTCCCTTACGCGAGGCGTAAGGACCGTGTCGAGACGTGGGCGTTCAAAATCCCGTCAGCGCCCGCAAATGAGCAGCCGGACGTTGCCCGGCTGCCACGATTGCCCGCTCAGAGAATGTAGCGGGACAGATCCGTATCGGCGGCGAGATCGCCGACATGCTTCTTGACGTATTCCGCGTCGATCATCACGGTCGTGCCGCCCTGATCCGGCGCGTTGAACGAGATTTCGTCGAGCACCCGTTCCATCACCGTCTGCAGCCGCCGGGCGCCGATATTCTCGACCGAGGAGTTGAGGTGCACGGCGACATCCGCCAGCGCGTCGATCGCATCCTCGGTGAAGTCGAGCACCAGTTCTTCCGTTTCCATCAGCGCCTTGTACTGGCGGATGAGGCTCGCCTCGGTTTCCGTCAGGATACGGCGGAAATCCTCCTTGGTGAGCGGCCGCAGCTCGACGCGGATTGGCAGGCGGCCCTGGAGCTCCGGCAGAAGGTCGGAGGGCTTGGAGACGTGGAAGGCGCCAGACGCGATGAACAGGATGTGATCCGTCTTCACCGGCCCGTATTTGGTCGAGACCGTCGTGCCTTCGACGAGCGGCAGCAGGTCGCGCTGCACGCCCTCGCGGGAAACACCGGCGCCGAGCCCGCCGTCACGCGCGGCGATCTTGTCGATCTCGTCGAGGAAGACGATGCCGTCGTTTTCGACCGAACGGACGGCTTCTCGCTGGATGACCTCGTTGTCGATCAGCTTGTCGGACTCATCGCGGATCAGTTCGCCATAGGATTTCTTGACGGTGGTGCGGACCTTTTTGGTGCGGCCGCCCATCGCCTTGCCGAACATTTCCGACAGGTTCAGCACGCCGATATTGGCGCCGGGCATGCCCGGGATCTCGAAACCGGGCATGCCGGAGCCGCTATCGGCAACCTCGATGTCGATTTCCTTGTCGTCCATTTCGCCGTTGCGCAGCTTCTTGCGGAAGCTTTCGCGGGTGGCCGGCGAAGCCGTCGCGCCGACCAGCGCATCGAGCACGCGTTCCTCGGCGCTCATATGAGCCTTTGCCTGCACGTCGGCGCGCATCTTGTCGCGCACCAGGCCGATGCCGATTTCCACGAGATCGCGGATGATCTGCTCGACGTCGCGGCCGACATAACCGACCTCGGTGAACTTGGTCGCCTCGACCTTGATGAAGGGCGCGCCGGCGAGCTTGGCAAGACGACGGGAGATTTCCGTCTTGCCGACGCCGGTCGGGCCGATCATCAGGATGTTCTTCGGCATCACTTCGTCGCGGAGCGTCTCGTCGAGCTGGTGGCGGCGCCAGCGATTGCGGAGCGCAATCGCCACCGCGCGCTTGGCATCATGCTGGCCGATGATGTGCCGATCCAGCTCGGAGACGATTTCCCGGGGTGAAAAGTTACTCATGTCAAATCCGTTTCTTCTGGTGCGTCCAGCGCCATGAAATGGGCCGGACCGTATATGGATGTCCTGGTGTCGACGTAGCGGAAGCCGGCTTTTTCGTAGGCGCGGATCGCTTGGGCGTTGTCCGGATCCGGATCGATGACGATCCTTTTCGCGCCCTTTTCGAAAAGCTCGGCGACCAGCTGCCTGATGATCGCGCTGCCATGGCCGATCCCGACAAGCCGAGGATTGCCGATCGAGATATCGATGCCAAGCGTGCCCTTCGGCTGATCCTGGTAGGGATGATCCTCTTCAAGATGCGGATCGTAATACTGGAGATAGGCGATCGGCCTGCCGTCCAGTTCCGCGATCAGCGGCCGGGTCTCGGCGCTGGTCATCGAGTACTCGATGCCTGCCAGTTCCTCATCGACCTCACCCCACCATTTCGCGATATGCGGCTCGGCGAGCCACGTCGCCAGAAGAGGAAAATCCTCTGCCGCGACATCACGAAACGTGTAGCGGGGGCCGCCGTCAGCCATCGGCGTCCAGCGTTTCGATGACCAGGTTGTGGTTGGTGTAGACGCAGATATCGGCGGCGATATCGAGCGCCTTGCGGGCGATTTCTTCGGCCGACTTGTCCGAATCCATCATCGCCCGGGCGGCAGCATAGGCGTAGTTGCCGCCGGAGCCGATCGCGATCGTTCCGTGTTCCGGTTCCAGCACGTCGCCATTGCCGGTGATCGCCAGCGTCGTCGATTTGTCGGCGACGAGCATCATCGCCTCGAGATTACGCAGGTACTTGTCCGTGCGCCAGTCCTTGGCGAGCTCGACGGCGGCGCGCATCAGCTGGCCCGGATATTGCTCCAGCTTCTTTTCGAGCCGGTCGAGCAGCGTGAAGGCATCGGCGGTCGCGCCGGCGAAACCGGCGATCACTTCGCCCTTGCCGATGCGGCGCACCTTGCGGGCGTTACCCTTCATCACGGTCTGGCCAAGGCTCACCTGGCCGTCGCCTGCCATGATCACCTTGCCGCCTTTGCGAACAGTAATAATCGTTGTCATAAGGCACCTGTTGGCCCGCCTGGCGGGCATTGGTTTCTGGAGCATTTCGGCCCCGTTCGGCATTTATGTAAGACAGGCCCGGGCGAATGCAATCTCATGACGCGATGCCTGAGCGAGACCCCTGCTTTTGCTGGATATTTGATGTCGTGCCTGATAAGGAGCGCAGATCGATCGCATGGAGCAGACCCAGATGGGTGAGACGACAACCGCACGCGTGGGCAGCATCGCCCGCAAGACCAACGAAACGTCCGTTTCCGTTTCCGTCAATCTCGACGGCACCGGCGCGGCCAGGATTTCGACGGGCGTCGGCTTTTTCGACCACATGCTGGACCAGCTTTCGCGACATTCGCTGATCGACATGGATATCGAGGTCACGGGCGACCTGCATATCGACGACCATCACACCGTGGAAGATACCGGCATCGCGATCGGCCAGGCGATCTCCAGGGCGCTTGGCGACCGTCGCGGCATCACCCGCTACGCCTCGCTCGACCTTGCCATGGACGAAACGATGACCAAGGCGGCGATCGACGTTTCCGGCCGGCCCTTCCTCGTCTGGAACGTCGCGTTCAGCGCCCCGAAGATCGGCACGTTCGACACCGAACTGGTGCGTGAATTTTTTCAGGCGCTGGCGCAGAATGCCGGGATCACCCTGCATATCCTGAACCATTACGGCGCCAACAACCATCATATCGCCGAGACCTGCTTCAAAGCCGTGGCGCGGACGCTTCGCGCCGCCATTGAAATCGATCCGCGGCAGGCCAATCGCGTTCCCTCGACGAAGGGCATGCTGGTCTGACTGCTTGAGGAGACAATCCTTGAGAAGCTATCTCGTTCTGACACCGCCCAACGATCCTCAAAGCGGATCCGACAGGGATCACCAGTCGACCCTCGTCCTGCGGGACGGAGTTTCCTGGCTTGCGCTGCTGTTTCCGTGGATCTGGCTTTTCTGGCACAGGTTGTGGATTGCCGGTATCGTCATTCTTTTCGCCCAGATCGGCAGCGGCATGCTGATGCAGGTACCCGGCTTCTGGGCTGCCGGCCTGCTGTTCGGCTTCGCCATCAGCGTGCTCGTCGCGCTCGAAGGCCGACATTATCACTCCGAAACACTGATCCGGCGCGGCTGGACACTGGAAACGGTGATCTCCGCTCACGACCTGCATACGGCCGAGGAGATCTATTTCTCCGGCCTGCCGCAGCCTGAACAACAACCGATGCCGGTCCCGGCCGAGTGGGCAAAACAGGCAAAGCCGCCCGCCGCCGGATGGCAGGCCCCGCACATGGGCCTTTTCGAACATGGAGGACGCTGATGCGCGTCGCAATCATCGACTACGGGTCCGGCAATCTGCGTTCCGCGACCAAGGCTTTTGAGCGGGCCGCCCGCGAAGCCGGCATCAATGCAGTCATCGACCTGACCGACAAGGCAGAGGCGGTGGCCACCGCCGACCGCATCGTGCTGCCGGGCGTCGGCGCCTATGCGGATTGTTCCGCCGGTCTCGATGCCGTGACAGGCATGCGGGAAGCCATCCTCGACGTCGTAGATCATAAGGGCCGCCCTTTCCTCGGCATCTGCGTCGGCATGCAGCTGATGTCGTCGCGCGGTCTTGAAAAGACGACCACCAACGGGTTCGGCTGGATCGAGGGCGACGTCGTCGAGATGACCCCGCACGATCCCCATCTCAAGATCCCCCAGATCGGCTGGAACACGCTCGATATCCATCACCCGCACCCGCTGTTCGACGGCATTCCGACCGGGCCGGACGGCCTACACGCCTATTTCGTGCATTCCTACCATCTGGCTGCCAAGCACCGCAGCGACGTGATCGCAACCACCGAATACGGTGGGTCGATGACCGCGTTCGTCGGCCGCGACAACGTGGCGGGCTCGCAGTTTCACCCTGAGAAAAGCCAGACACTGGGCCTTGCCCTCATCTCCAATTTCCTGCGCTGGAAGCCCTGAGCTCGCGCGAACGACCAAGGACCGACGACATGATCCTCTTTCCTGCAATCGACCTGAAGGACGGCCAGTGCGTGCGCCTCAAGCTCGGCGACATGGACCAGGCCACCGTCTACAATCCCGACCCGGCAGCCCAGGCCAAGGCCTTCGAGGACCAGGGCTTCGAATGGCTGCACGTGGTTGATCTCAACGGCGCCTTCGCGGGTGAAAGCGTCAACGGCGCTGCCGTCGATGCGATCCTCAAGGCCACGAAGAACCCGGTACAGCTCGGCGGCGGTATCCGCACGCTCGACCATATCGAAAACTGGCTTGCGCGCGGGCTGGCCCGCGTCATACTCGGCACGGTCGCGGTGCGCGATCCGGCTCTGGTCATCGAGGCCTGCAGGCAGTTTCCCGGCAAGGTCGCGGTCGGCATCGACGCCAAGGGCGGCAAGGTTGCGGTCGAAGGCTGGGCGGAAGCGTCCGAGCTTGGCGTGATCGAACTCGCGAAGAAATTCGAAGGTGCCGGCGTTTCGGCGATCATCTATACCGACATCGACCGCGACGGCATCCTGGCCGGCATCAACTGGGCATCGACGCTGGAACTCGCCAATGCCGTCTCCATCCCGGTCATCGCTTCGGGCGGGCTCGCCTCGCTGGATGACATCCGGCGGATGCTCGAGCCGGACGCCGCCCGGCTCGAAGGCGCGATTTCCGGCCGCGCGCTCTATGACGGCCGCATCGATCCCGGGCAAGCACTGGCCCTGATCCGCTCCACACAAGGACGTGCCGCATGACCCTCAAAGCCCGCGTCATTCCCTGCCTGGACGTCAAGGACGGCCGTGTGGTCAAGGGCGTCAACTTCGTCGATCTCATCGATGCCGGCGATCCGGTGGAGGCTGCCAGGGCCTATGACGCCGCCGGTGCCGACGAGCTCTGCTTCCTCGACATCACCGCCTCATCCGACAATCGCGAGACGATCTTCGACGTCGTCGCCCGCACGGCCGAACATTGCTTCATGCCGCTCACCGTCGGCGGCGGCGTGCGTGCCGTCGCCGACATCCGCAAGCTGCTGCTCGCCGGCGCCGACAAGGTGGCGATCAACTCGGCGGCGGTCGCCAATCCGGATTTCGTCGCGGAAGCTGCCGACAAGTTCGGCAACCAGTGCATCGTCGTGTCGATCGACGCCAAGCGGCGGCGCAGCCAGGCGGTCGGCGGCGACAATCTGAGCGCCTGGGAGATCTATACGCATGGCGGCCGCAACGCGACCGGCATCGATGCGGTCGATTTCGCCATCAGGATGGTGGAGCGGGGCGCCGGCGAACTGCTCGTCACCTCCATGGACAAGGACGGTACCAAGAGCGGCTATGATCTGGAACTGACGCGCATGATCGCCGACAGCGTCCGGGCGCCGGTCATCGCGTCGGGCGGCGTCGGCAATCTCGACGACATGGTCGCCGGCATCAAGCAGGGCCATGCGACGGCGGTGCTTGCCGCGTCGATTTTCCACTTCGGGACCTATACGGTCGGCCAGGCGAAGCATTATATGGCTGAGCACGGCATCGCCATGCGGCTCGATTGAGCCATCGGGAAGAATGTTATGAGTGAATTTTCCCTGAGCGATCTCGAAAAGATCGTCGCCGAGCGGGCCAAGGCTTCCCCGGAGGAATCCTGGACGGCGAAGCTTTTTGCCGCCGGCCAGGAAAAGGCCGCCAAGAAGCTCGGCGAGGAAGCGGTCGAAACGGTGATCGCTGCGATCAGCCAAGATCGGAACAATCTCACCGCGGAAAGCGCCGATCTCCTCTATCATCTTTTAGTCGTCTTGAATATTGCGGCGGTGCCGTTGCAGGATGTGCTCGACGAACTCCAGCGGAGGACCGGCCAGTCCGGTCTTCGAGAAAAGGCAAGCCGGCCGACATCATGAGCATCGCTTCCCAGCCCGCCGAGACGCCTGATCCCGATATCGGCCCGAACACGGAATATTACTCGCCCTATCACCGCTTTTCCGCGGAAGAATGGGCGAAATTCCGCGCAGACACACCGATGACCCTGACCGCAGACGAGGTGCAGAGGCTGCGCTCGCTGGACGACCCGATCGATCTCGACGAGGTCCGGCGCATCTATCTCTCGCTGTCGCGTCTTCTGTCGACGCATGTGGAGGCGACGCAAGGCCTCTTCCAGCAGCGCAACCGCTTCCTGAGCCTTTCGGACATCACCAAGACGCCTTTTATCATCGGCATCGCCGGATCGGTCGCAGTCGGCAAATCGACCACCGCACGTATCCTGAAGGAACTGCTCGCCCGCTGGCCGTCGAGCCCGAAAGTGGATCTCATCACCACCGATGGTTTCCTTTATCCGAACGCCGTACTGAGCCGCGAAAACCTGATGGAGCGCAAGGGTTTTCCGGAAAGCTACGACATCGGCACCATCCTGCGCTTTCTCTCGGCGATCAAGGCCGGCGAGCCGAATGTCAGGGCGCCGCGTTATTCGCATCTCACCTATGACGTGCTGCCGGACGAATATACGCTGGTCGACCGGCCGGACATCCTGATCTTCGAAGGCATCAACGTCCTCCAGTCACGGGCGCTGCCGGCCGACGGCAAGATCGTGCCGATCGTTTCCGACTTCTTCGACTTTTCGATCTATATCGATGCCGATGAAGAGCAGATCCACAACTGGTACGTCCAGCGCTTCATGAAGCTGCGCCAGACCGCGTTCCGCGATCCGACCTCCTTCTTCAAGAAATATGCGGCGATCGATGCGGACGCGGCCCGCGCCGTCGCCGAAGGGCTGTGGGAAAACATCAACCTCAAGAACCTCAGGCAGAACATCGTGCCCACCCGGCCACGGGCGGACCTCATCCTGCGCAAGGGCCGCAATCACCTGGTGGAAACGGTCGAACTGCGCAAACTGTAGGCTATCGATCGCCGGCTATTGAATCAAATCGTCATCTATTCACCCGACGAAGCGTCAGGTTGATGCGTCCGCCGTTCTTCAAGAGCGTCGAGGTGCCGGGGTAAATCCGGTCGACGCCGTGGAACGCGAGGCGCCCCTCTCCGCCGAGGACCACGACATCACCGCTCGCCAGCCGGAAAGAGCCGGTCGGATCCTTCCGGTTCACACCGCCGACCCGGAACAGGCAGCTGTTGCCGAGCGAGACGGACAGAACCGGGGCGGCGAGATCGTTCTCGTCCTTGTCCTGATGCAGGCCCATCCTGGCGTCGTCGGAATAGAAGTTGATGAGGCACGCTTCCGGCGGCTTCGGATAGTCGCCAAGCTTTTCCCAGAGATCGAGCAGGTCCTGCGGCATGGCGGGCCAGGGCTTTTTGGTGACCGGATGGAAAGGCTGGTAGCGATAGCCATGGTCCTTGTCCGTTACCCAGCCGAGCGGGCCGCAATTGGTCATCCGCACTGACATCGGTTTGCCGGTGCCCGGCATTTCCGGCGTGTAGAGCGGCGCCTCGGCCACGACCTCGCGGATCAGTTCGACCAGATGCTCCTGCGCCGGTCGGTCCAGATAGTCCGGAAAGTGCCTGATGCCGTTCGCCAGCGTCGCCACATCAATCTCCGCTGTCAGTCGCCGCTTGGCCGGCCGCGCATTTTCTTGACGTCCGAACGGCCGGACTTTTCCTTCAGCCGGCGTTCCACCGAACCCTTGGTGGGCTTGGTCTTCCTGCGCGGCGGCGGCGGTGGTTCGGCGGCCTTGAGGATCAGTTCCTTCAATCGCTCGCGAGCATCTTCCCGGTTACGTTCCTGGCTGCGGAACCGGTTCGCCTCTATCATCAGAACGCCATCTTTCGACACCCGTTTTCCGGCGAGTTTGATGGCGTTTTCCTTCACGCGCTCCGGCAGGGACGGGGTGTTGACGATGTCATAAAAAAGCTGGACGGCCGTCGAGACCTTGTTGACGTTCTGGCCGCCCGGACCGCCGGCCAGCACGAACTGTTCGGTCAGCTCCCATCCGGCGATGGTGATGCGATTGTTGATGACGAGGGGATTGCTGGCCATGACCGCCTGTTTCCCACAAAGCGCGACAAAAGAAAACCATCGGCAACGAGATCGGCGAGGAGCCCTGAACGTCATTCTCGGCCTTGAGCCGAGAAACTGCTGCCGGCTACCGTATCGATACGTAGCAGATCCTCGGCGCAAGGCCGAGGATGACGCCGAGACAGGGAGCTAGGCAAAAGGAAAACCGCCGGCCAGGGTGTTATCCCGGGCCGGCGGTTTCACGTGAATCCTTCTGGATTACTCGGCGGCGGCGAGCATGACCGGAGCGGCGCTTCTCACCTTGCTATCGACGTGGTCTTCATACTGTCCGAAGTTCTGGATGAACATCGAGACGAGTTTCTTGGCATAGGCGTCGAACGCGGCGCCGTCCGCCCAGGTCGAGCGGGGATCGAGGATCGCATTGTCGACGCCTTCAACGGCGACCGGCACCGCGAAACCGAAATTCGGGTCGGTACGGAACTCGGCGTTCTTGAGGCTGCCGTCGAGGGCAGCGCTGAGGAGCGCGCGGGTCGCCTTGATCGGCATGCGGCGGCCGACGCCGTAGGCGCCACCAGTCCAGCCCGTGTTGACGAGCCAGCAATCGACCCCATGACGGGCGATCAGCTCCTTGAGCAGGTTGCCGTATTCGGCCGGGTGGCGCGGCATGAACGGGCCGCCGAAGCAGGTCGAGAACGTTGCTTCCGGCTCTGTGACGCCCTTTTCCGTGCCGGCGACCTTGGCGGTGTAGCCGGAGAGGAAGTGGTACATGGCCTGTTCCGGCGTCAGCTTGGCGATCGGCGGCATGACGCCGAAGGCATCGGCGGTCAGCATGATGATCGACTTCGGCTGCGGCGCCATGCCGGTCTTCGATGCATTCAGGATGAAATGCAAAGGATAGGCACTGCGGGTGTTCTCGGTCAGCGAATCGTCGTTGAAGTCCGGAACCCGATTCTGGTCGAGCACGACGTTTTCGATCACCGTGCCGAAACGGCGGGTGGCGGCATAGATTTCGGGTTCCGCTTCGGCCGAAAGATTGATGGCCTTGGCATAGCAGCCGCCCTCGAAATTGAAGACGCCGTTTTTGCCCCAGCCATGCTCGTCGTCACCGATCAGCGTGCGGTTCGGATCGGCCGACAGCGTGGTCTTGCCGGTGCCGGACAGGCCGAAGAACAATGCGGTATCGCCGTCCGGGCCGACATTGGCCGAGCAGTGCATCGGCATGACGCCCTCTTCCGGCAGGAAGTAGTTGAGCACGGAGAAGACCGACTTCTTGTTCTCGCCGGCATAGGACGTGCCGCCGACCAGGATGAGGCCGTTGGTGAAATCGCAGGCGATCACCGTTTCCGTGCGGCAGCCGTGGCGGGCGGGATCCGCCTTGAAGCTCGGCAGGTTGATGATCGTCAGCTTTTCTTCGAAGCTTTCGAGTGTCGAACGATCCGGACGGATCAGTAGATTACGGATGAACAGGGCGTGCCAGGCGAACTCGCTGACGACGCGGGTCGGGAGGGCGTATTCGGCATCGGCGCCGCCGACCAGATCCTGGACGAACAGCGTCTTGCCCGCCGCATGGGCGAGCATGTCCTTCTTCAGGACTTCGAAGTGCTCGGGCTTCATGGGCTTGTTGTCGGCGCCCCACCAGACCCGGTTCTCGGTACCGGCATCGCGGACGATGAACTTGTCCTTGGGGGAGCGGCCGGTGTGCTGGCCGGTGACGGCGCGCAGAGCCCCATCGATGGTCAGATCGGCTTCACCGCGACGGATCGCTTCTTCGTAAAGCTCGACCTCGGACGAATTGTAATAAACACGCGATACACCGCCGAGACCGATCGCCGCCAAACCCTTGGACGGGTTGTGAAGTCCAAACTCCTCCATGCGCGCACTCCTTCAGCTTGCCGTGGGAACTGCCCGCGAAATTAATGACAGATTCCTAAAAGGGCAATAGGCGTCCTGAAAATTCTTTAATAATATCAATTATTTAATCGATTTAAAAAATTTTATTCCTCTTTAAATCGGTTATATAACTGTTTCAATCCGCGTCCGCCCTATCTTAAGCGTCATTGCCAAAACGCACGATCGTCATCGGCCCCTTTATCTTTGCCACAATTTGTTCCACCTTTATACTCAAGAAGCGCATCGGCTGACGCCGCCTGGCTGGGGTGAATTCCAGGAGATGCGCCTAGATGATGACGGAGATGGAGAGCATGCAGACAATCGCGCTCGTAGACGACGACCGCAATATCCTGACGTCGGTTTCGATTGCACTCGAGGCGGAAGGATACAAGGTCGAAACCTATACGGATGGCGCCTCCGCGCTCGACGGGCTGATCGCCCGCCCTCCGCAGCTGGCGATCTTCGATATCAAGATGCCGCGCATGGACGGCATGGAACTGTTGCGCCGCCTGCGGCAGAAGTCGGACCTGCCGGTGATCTTCCTCACCTCCAAGGATGAAGAGATCGACGAGCTGTTCGGGCTGAAGATGGGCGCCGACGACTTCATCACCAAGCCGTTCTCGCAGCGTCTGCTGGTGGAGCGTGTCAAGGCGATCCTGCGACGCGCCGGCAGCCGTGAGGCACAGGCGGCCGGCGGTGTCGGGGCCAAGACGGCAACCGACCAGCAGACGGCCCGAACGCTCGAACGCGGCCAGCTTGCCATGGACCAGGAACGCCATACCTGCACCTGGAAAGGCGAGCCGGTGACGCTGACGGTGACCGAGTTCCTGATCCTGCATTCCCTGGCCCAGCGGCCAGGCGTCGTCAAAAGCCGCGATGCGCTGATGGACGCCGCCTATGACGAGCAGGTCTATGTGGACGACCGCACCATCGACAGCCATATCAAGCGGCTGCGCAAGAAGTTCAAGATGGTCGACAACGACTTCGATATGATCGAAACGCTTTATGGCGTGGGTTATCGATTCCGCGAGGCGGCTTGATCCTTGCGAAAGGTTAACTTGAGGCCACGGCCGGACCAGCGCTAAGCTGGCCCGGTGGAAGGACTGCAGTGGCAGATCAAACATTCGACAACGATATTGCCCGAATGGAGAAGTCCGGGACACGCCGTGCGCCGCGGCGGTTCTGGTCGCGCCCCTTCACGCTCATTCGACGGGTGTTCGGCCACGCGGTGTTTTCGAGCCTTACCCGCCGCATCCTGTTCTTCAACATCGCCGCGACGGTCGTGCTGGTCGCGGGCATTCTCTATCTCAACCAGTTCCGCGAGGGGCTGATCGACGCACGCGTCGAGAGCCTGCTGACGCAGGGCGAGATCATCGCCGGCGCGATTTCCGCCTCGGCCTCGGTCGATACCAACTCGATCACCATCGATCCCCAGAAACTTCTCGAACTGCAGGCCGGACAGAGCATCACGCCGGTGCCGAACGACGAGGACCTCGATTTCCCGATCGACCCCGAACGCATCGCCCCGGTTCTGAGGCGGCTGATTTCGCCGACCCGCACCCGTGCCCGGATTTTCGATGCGGACGCCAACCTGCTGCTCGATTCACGCCATCTCTATTCGCGCGGACAGGTGCTGCGTTTCGACCTGCCGCCGGTGGAAAACGAATCGCAGACCTGGAGCGACTGGTTCGCTGGCCTCATCAACCGCCTGCTGCAGCCGGGCAACCTGCCGGTCTACAAGGAAGCGCCAGGCGGCGACGGCTCGATCTATCCGGAGGTGATGAATGCGCTGACCGGCGTGCGGGGCGCGCTCGTGCGGGTTACCGACCGCGGTGAGCTGATCGTTTCCGTCGCCGTGCCCGTCCAGCGTTTTCGCGCCGTGCTCGGCGTGCTTCTCCTGTCGACCCAGGCCGGCGACATCGACAAGATCGTGCATGCGGAGCGGCTGGCGATCATGCGCGTCTTCGGCGTCGCGACGCTGGTCAACATCCTGCTCTCGCTGCTGCTCTCCTCGACCATCGCCAATCCGCTGCGGCGGCTGGCGGCGGCGGCGATCCGCGTGCGGCGCGGCGCCAAGCAGCGCGAGGAAATTCCGGACTTCTCCTACCGCCAGGACGAAATCGGCAATCTTTCGATCGCGCTTCGCGAGATGACCAACGCGCTCTACGACCGCATCGATGCGATCGAGAGTTTCGCGGCGGATGTCAGCCACGAACTCAAGAACCCGCTGACCTCGCTTCGCAGCGCCGTCGAGACCCTGCCGCTGGCGAAATCCGAGGAGTCGAAACAGCGCCTGACGGAAATCATCTTCCACGATGTGCGCCGCCTGGACCGGCTGATCAGCGATATTTCCGACGCTTCGCGGCTGGATGCCGAGCTTGCCCGCTCCGATTCGACGCCCGTCGACATGGAAAACCTGCTCGGAAATCTCGTTGATATTTCCCGGCAGATCCGCAGCGGCCGCAAGCCGGTGGAAATCATTCTCACGGTGGACAACAAGGCCGGCAACCGGTCGGCCTTCCTGGTCAACGGCCACGATCTCCGCCTCGGCCAGATCATCACCAACCTCATCGAGAACGCCCGATCCTTCGTGCCCGAGAAGGGCGGCCGCATCAGCATCCGGCTGTCCCACGCCAGGGACCGCGTGATCGTCACGGTGGAGGACAACGGTCCCGGCATCCAGGCAGAGGATATCAACCGCATCTTCGAACGCTTCTATACGGACCGGCCGGACGGCGAAAGTTTCGGCCAGAATTCCGGCCTCGGCCTGTCCATCAGCCGGCAGATCGCCGAGGCTCATGGCGGCTCGCTGAAGGCGGAGAACGTACACGACGCCAAGACCGGTGCGATGACCGGGGCGCGCTTCACGCTGTCGCTGCCGGGCGGCGAAGACCAATGAGCCCGGCGCCGGTCAATATCCACGCGACCGCAATCGTCATCGGCACCAGGGGCCTCCTCTTCACCGGCCCGTCCGGCAGCGGCAAATCCATGCTCGCCTTCACCTGCATCGCCGCTGCCCGGCGCCAGGGCGCTTTCGCGGCCCTGGTGGCCGACGATCAGGTGCTCGTCTCGCGCCACGGCGACCACATGCTCGCCACCCGGCCGGAGCCGATCGCCGGTCTCCTCGAACTGCGCGGCAGCGGCATCGCCCGGGTTGAAAGCCTCTCCGCCGCGGCGCTGGACCTGGCGGTCGCAATCATCTCCCTGCCCGAGGATGAAAGGCTTCCGCCGGAAAACGAACGCTTCCGGATCCCCGGTCTCGGCGACCTTCCCCTCGTGCGGATATGGCGCGGCGCACCGGACCCTTTGGGCATCCTGGCGGCATTGGCGTCCGATTTTCACGGCGAAATGCCGTTTTGATCATCCTGAAGCCCGATTTTTTGACTTGAACTTCGAGTCTACTTGGAGAAGATGGCATCCCACCGCTGGACCGCCTTATTGCAATGCGATATTGGCGCCGAGTTTCCATAGCAGGGGGCAGTTTTCATGATCGGACTAGTGCTTGTCACCCATGGCAAGCTGGCTGAGGAATTTCGTCATGCGGTGGAGCATGTCGTCGGGCCTCAGAAATTCATCGAAACCGTATCGATCGGTCCCGAGGACGACATGGATCAGCGGCGGCAGGATATCGTCAATGCCGTCACCAATGCCGATGAAGGCCATGGCGTCATCATTCTGACCGACATGTTCGGCGGCACGCCCTCCAATCTTTCCATCTCCGTCATGGAAAGCGGCCGGATCGAAGTCATTGCCGGCATGAATCTTCCGATGCTGATCAAGCTTGCCGGTGTGCGCAGCGACAACAACATGGAAAAAGCGCTTGCCGAAGCCTCCGAAGCCGGTCGCAAATACATCAATGTCGCAAGCCGCGTCCTCAGCGGCAAATGAGAACCCAGACCGGATGTCATTGCCCCCTCCCCGTGAATTCCTGATCGTCAACAAGCGCGGACTGCATGCGCGCGCCTCCGCCAAGTTCGTGCAGATGGTGGAAAGCTTCGATGCGCGGATAACCGTTTCCAGG
The DNA here is from genome assembly GCF_964253725.1 of Neorhizobium sp. LjRoot104. NCBI lineage: Bacteria > Pseudomonadati > Pseudomonadota > Alphaproteobacteria > Hyphomicrobiales > Rhizobiaceae > Neorhizobium > Neorhizobium sp. LjRoot104. The sequence goes on along the minus strand of NZ_CAXURS020000001.1, from coordinate 4,038,385 downwards.
GACGGGACAACCGTCGGCGGCACTTCGATCATGGGCCTGATGATGCTCGCCGCCAGCACCGGCTGCACGATCGAAGTCTCGGCCGAGGGCCGCCAGGCCGAGGAAGCGCTGAACGCGCTGGAAGAACTGGTCGCCAACAAGTTCGGCGAAGAAGCCTGACGCGTCCGCGACTTAGCCTTCCGCTGACATAAACATATAAAGACTTCTTTATATCCCGTTGCCAGCCTGCAGGAAGCCTGCTAAACCGCTGGCCAGTTTCCGCTTGCCCAAAGCGGGTCTTGCCACCTCCGGCGGTACCCCCGCGGGAGAGGGCACCACCGAACATGGAGAGCTTTATGAGCACTGAGAAGGATTATGTCGTCGCGGATATCAATCTTGCCGCCTACGGCCGCAAGGAGCTCGACATCGCAGAAACCGAAATGCCGGGCCTGATGTCGTGCCGCGAAGAATTCGGCACGACGAAGCCGCTGAAGGGCGCCCGTATCTCGGGTTCGCTCCACATGACCATCCAGACGGCCGTTCTGATCGAGACCCTGCGGGAACTCGGCGCGGAAGTCCGTTGGGCGTCCTGCAACATCTTCTCGACCCAGGACCATGCTGCCGCGGCAATCGCCGCCGCCGGCATCCCGGTCTTCGCCGTCAAGGGCGAATCGCTGACCGAGTACTGGGACTATACCGACAAGATCTTCCAGTGGGCCGATGGCGGCCTCTCCAACATGATCCTCGATGACGGCGGCGACGCCACCATGTACATCCTGCTCGGCGCCCGTGCCGAAGCCGGCGAAGACGTTCTTTCGAACCCGACATCGGAAGAAGAAGAAATCCTCATCGCGCAGATCAAGAAGCGCCTCAAGGCATCGCCCGGCTGGTTCACCAAGCAGCGCGACGCGATCAAGGGCGTGACCGAAGAAACCACGACGGGCGTGCATCGTCTGTACGAACTGTCCAAGAAGGGCCTGCTGCCCTTCCCGGCGATCAACGTCAACGACTCGGTCACCAAGTCGAAGTTCGACAACAAGTACGGCTGCAAGGAATCGCTGGTCGACGGCATCCGCCGCGGCACCGACGTGATGATGGCCGGCAAGGTCGCCGTCGTCTGCGGTTACGGCGACGTGGGCAAGGGTTCGGCCGCTTCGCTCGCCGGCGCCGGCGCCCGCGTCAAGGTCACCGAAGTCGATCCGATCTGCGCGCTTCAGGCCGCCATGGACGGTTTCGAAGTCGTCGTCCTCGAGGACGTGGTCTCGTCCGCCGACATCTTCATCACCACGACCGGCAACAAGGACGTCATCCGCATCGACCATATGCGGGCGATGAAGGACATGGCGATCGTCGGCAATATCGGCCACTTCGACAACGAGATCCAGGTCGCGGCGCTCAAGAACCTCAAGTGGACCAACGTCAAGCCGCAGGTCGACATGATCGAGTTCCCGAAGGGCAACCGCATCATCCTTCTGTCGGAAGGCCGCCTGCTCAACCTCGGCAATGCCACCGGCCACCCGTCCTTCGTGATGTCGGCTTCGTTCACGAACCAGACGCTGGCCCAGATCGAGCTCTTCACCAAGCAGGGCGAGTACAAGAACGACGTCTACATCCTGCCGAAGCACCTCGACGAAAAGGTCGCCCGCCTGCATCTCGCCAAGCTCGGCGTGAAGCTGACGGAACTCTCCGACGAGCAGGCAGCCTATATCGGTGTCTCGCAGACGGGTCCGTTCAAGGCCGAACACTACCGCTATTAATCAATAGCCGGTTAATCCACAAGATATGGTAGCCGCAGCCTTGACAAAGGCTGCGGCTTCTTTTTTGGGCGCCGCCCTTCCCGGCGATTCCCTAAGCAAGTATTGTTTTAGAACTTGATTCGCGCCTTCCCTGGAGCGTGATGCCGAAAGCCGCCAGCGGGTTTCGGACATCGTCGCGCTCTCACCATGTGATTGGGAGCCGTCCGGCTACGGGCAAGGCATGATGTGGTATGTCTTGTCGATGAGCGGCAATTGGACGGAGACAGACCGGATATGTCGGTAAAAAAAATGAGCTCGTCAGAACGGGCCGATCCCCTTTGCGGCGGAGCGGACGCTCCGACTTTGCGTCCCGTGTCCGGGTTTCCGGAAGGGAACGTGATGGTTGCAAGGCTTCGCCGTCTGGCGCTGTTCGGCAGTGCTTTCCTCTCGGGTACCGCCCTTTCCGGGCTGGCGACCGCGGCGCTTGCGCAGCAGTCCGGCAATGCGGCCGTGCGCCTGTTTTCCTCCACGGAAGTCATCGTTTCGTCGCTGGTGATGGGCGCGCTCGGCGCCGCCCTGTTTTCCGCCATCTGGCTGGTGCGCCAGCGCGGCAATATGGAAGCCGAATCCCAGGAAATGCGCAGCGCCCTTTCCGACGCGCAGCAGAAGATTTCCAAGTTCGAAGCGCTGATCGCCGACAAGAACCGGCGGATCGTCGTGTGGGAAAGCGGTTCCTCGAAGCCGGAATTCCTCGGCCAGCTGCCGGCGGAAACCGGGGCGCCGCAGCAGGACCGCGAATTTCTCGCATTCGGCCGCTGGATGCGCGGCACGTCGGCCAGCGAACTCGAAAAATCGATCGAGCTGCTGCGGGTCGAAGCCCGTTCCTTCGACATGGTCGTCGAGACCAATCGTGACGAGATCCTGGAAGTGCAGGGCCGGGTTTCGGGCGGCAAGGCTTTTGTGCGCTTCATCGCGCTCAACAACCTGCGGGCCGAACTTGCCGAGCTCAAGATCGAGCGCGAGCGGCTTACCAACTCAATCATGATGTTCCATTCGCTGCTCGACGCCATCGAACACCCGGTCTGGCGACGCGATTCGCAGGGCAAGCTCACCTGGGTGAACCACGCCTATGGCGATGCCGTGGAGGCTCCGACGCCGGCGCAGGCCCTCGAGGACGGCCGCGAATTCCTGGGCTCGATCGCACGCGAGAAGATCAGGTCGGCGGCAACCTCCACCTCGCCTTTCCACGACCGGATATCCACGGTCGTGCATGGAAACAGGACAATGTTCGACGTCGTCGACGTCGTCGCACCCGGCGGTTCGGCAGGCCTGGCGGTCGATGTTTCCGAGGCGGAAGCGGTGCGCGAGGAACTGAAGCGGACGCTGAAGAGCCACGCCGAAACGCTCGACCACCTGGCAACACCTGTCGCCATCTTCGACGGCGAACGCCGGCTGCAGTTCTACAACCAGGCTTTCGTGCAGCTCTGGGGTTTCACTCTGCCCTTCCTGGATTCCAGGCCGGACAACAGCGAGCTGCTCGACAAGCTGCGCAGCGAAGGCAAGTTGCCGGAGCAGCTCAGCTGGCGGAGCTGGAAGGACGCGGCCCTGTCCGTCTATCAATCTCCCACCACCCAGACCGACCTCTGGCACCTGCCGAACGGCCAGACGCTGCGGGTGATCGCCACCGCGCATCCGCAGGGCGGCGCCACCTGGGTGTTCGAAAACCTCACCGAGCAGGTGGATCTGGAAACCCGCTACAACACGCTGGTCCAGGTTCAGGGCGAAACCATCGATCATCTGTCCGAAGGCGTCGCCGTCTTCGGGCCGGATGGGCGTATCCGCCTGTCCAACCCCGCCTTCCGGGCGCTCTGGGGCATCACAGCCGAAGAATCGAAGCCCGGCACCCATATCAAGGCGATCGAGACGGCCTGCGCGCCGTCCTACGACAAGCCGGACGGCTGGCGCCGCTTTGGCCAGATGCTGACCAATTTCGATGACGAGCGCCCCTCGCTGCAGGGAACGTTCGAACTCTATTCCGGCCTGATCCTCGACTACGCGGTGACGCCGCTGCCGAACGCCCAGACGATGCTGACCTTCGTCGACATGACGGCGAGCGCCAGGGCGGAACGGGCGCTCAAGGAGAAGAACGAAGCGCTGCAGAAGGCCGACGAGCTCAAGAACGATTTCGTCCAGCACGTTTCCTACGAACTGCGCTCGCCGCTGACCAATATCATCGGCTTCACCGACCTCCTGAAGACGCCGGGCATCGGCCCGTTGAACGAGCGGCAGTCGGAATATATCGACCATATCTCGACGTCCTCTTCGGTTCTGCTGACGATCGTCAACGACATCCTCGATCTGGCGACCGTCGATGCCGGCATCATGCAGCTCAACTATTCCGAAATGGCGATCGACGACCTGCTCGACGACGTGGCGATGCAGATCGCCGACCGCCTGCACGAAAACGGCGTGACGCTGGCGATCACCGCACCAGCCGGTCTCGGCACCATCGTCGCCGACCAGCAGCGGCTGAAGCAGATCCTCATCAAGCTGCTCACCAACGCCACGAACTTTGCACCGGACGGCTCCGCCATCACGCTCAACTGCTGGCGCACCCATAGCGACGTGTTCTTCTCGGTCACCGACAAGGGGCCGGGCATTCCGGAAGACGTCCTGAAGACCGTGTTCGACCGCTTCTCGGCCAATGCCAAGGGCGGCAAGCGCTCCGGCGCGGGCCTTGGCCTTTCGATCGTCGAGAGTTTCGTGACGCTGCATCACGGCGATGTGGCGATCGACAGCAAGCCCGGCCAGGGAACCACGGTTACGTGCCGCATTCCGAGCGGCACGACGGCGCGGTCCGTCGCCGCCGAATGAGTGGTGAGGCAGCTCTTACCCTGACACTTGCCGACGAGGCCGAAACGATCCGCCTCGGCGAAGACCTGGCATTGGCGCTGAACAAGGGTGACTGGATCGCCCTTTCCGGCGATCTCGGCGCCGGCAAATCGACCTTCGCCCGGGCTTTTTTGCGCGCGCTTGCGGATGATGGCGAGCTCGAGGTGCCGAGCCCGACCTTCACGCTGGTGCAGAGCTACGAGCTGCGCATTCCGGTCTCGCATTTCGATCTCTACCGGCTTGGGGATTCGTCGGAACTGGACGAACTGGGTTTCGACGAGGCGCTCTCCAACGGCATCTGCCTGGTGGAATGGCCGGAAATCGCGGACGACCTGCTGCCGCAGGCCCGCATCCAGCTCAGGCTCGAACAGAGCGGCAGCGGCCGGACAGCGACGATCACGGCGCCTGAAGCCCAGATGCACCGCATCCGCCGCGTGCTGGCGATCCGCGAATTTCTCGACAGGCATGGCTATGCTGGCGCCCGGCGGCGGTTCCTGACCGGCGACGCCTCGACCCGAGCCTACGAGAGCGTAACCATCGCCAACGGTGAAACGCTGATCCTGATGGACTGGCCGCGCCCGGCGGAAGGGCCGCCGGTCCTCGACGGAAAACCCTATCCCAAGGTCGCCCATCTCGCCGAGGATCCCTATCCCTTCGTGGCGATCGACGAATATCTGCGCGAACTGGGTCTGGCGGCACCGGAAGTGCTGCATGTGGATTATGACCAGGGCATCCTGCTGATCGAGAACCTTGGCGAGGAGGGCGCCGTCGATGAGGACGGTAAGCCCATCGAAGAACGCTACCGGGAAAGCATCGTCTGCCTCGCCTTCCTGCACAGCCACGGGATGCGCCAGGACCTGCCGGTCGGCGACGGCCATATCCACCACATCCCCGATTTCGACCCGACCGCGATGAAGATGGAAGCCCGGCTGCTGATCGACTGGCACCTGCCGTGGAAACGCGGCACGCCGGCGACGGTTGAGGAAAGGCAGGAATACCTGGCGATCTGGGACGACCTGATCCGCGAGCTCGACGGCGTCGAGAAGAACCTGCTGCTGCGCGATTTCCATTCGCCCAACATCATCTGGCGGCCGCATGAATCCGGCGTGCGGCGCGTTGGCCTGATCGACTTCCAGGATTCGATGATCGGCCCGACCGCCTATGACCTCGCCTCGATCGTCCAGGACGCGCGGGTGGACATTCCCAAAGCCCTCGCCGACCAGCTGATGCTGGATTACGTGACGCTTCGCCGCGCGCTCGGGGCCTTCGACGAGCCGACATTCCTGAAAGCCTGGGCGATCATGGCGGCGCAGCGCAACTGCAAGCTTGCCGGCCTCTGGGTGCGGCTCTTGCAGCGGGACGGCAAGCCGGGCTATCTGAAGCACATGCCGCGGACGCTCCGCCATCTCGCGACGGCGATGAGCCACGATGTGCTCAGCCCCTTGCGCGATTGGTGCCGTCGGGCTGGAATAGAGCTGCCCGAATCATAAATACGGTTTCCGATGACCACTAAACCAGCCGCCATCAAGCAGGCGATGGTGCTTGCCGCAGGGCTCGGCACCCGCATGCGGCCGATCACCAACACGATGCCGAAGCCGCTGGTGCCGGTCGCCGGCAAGCCGATGATCGATTACGTGCTGGATTCGCTCAGAGAAGCCGGTGTCGAGCGCGCCGTCGTCAACGTGCACCACTTCGCCGACCAGATGGAAGCGCATCTTGCAGCCTACAAGGGCCTCGAAATCCTCGTTTCCGACGAGCGTGACGCGCTGATGAACAATGGCGGCGGCATCGTGAAGGGGCTGAAGCTTCTCGACCGCGGCACTGTCTTCGTCATGAACGCCGACCTCTTCTGGATCGGCGAGACGCCCGGCAAGCCCACCAACCTGCAGCACCTGGCGAACTTCTTCGATCCGGAGCGCATGGACATGGCGATGCTCTGCGTCGATATCGACAACACGACGGGACATAACGGGGTCAACGATTTCGGCATGGATGCAGGTGGCCGCCTGAGGCGATACCGCGACGATCCGTCCAACCCGGTCGTCTACGCCGGCGCCTTCGCGATGAGCCCTTCCTTTCTCGATGACGCGCCGTCCGACGCCTTCAACATCAACACCTATTTCGACAAGGCGATCGCCCGCGGCCGTCTCTACGGCACGATGCTTACCGGCCACTGGATCACCGTCGGCACGCCAGAGGCGCTGCCGGAAGCCGAAGCGGTGATCGCGCGCTATCCGGTGGAGGCATGACCACGCCCCCCGGCCGGAAGCGGGTCTTCTCTATCCCCGCCGGAGCGCCGTTCCTCAAGACCGTGGCCGCCGCCCTCTGCGACGGCCGGCTCGACGAGACATTCCGCTACGATCCGGCCGATCCGCTTTCACTCGCCGACGTGACCATCTACGTGCCGACGCGGCGCTCCGCACGCGTGCTGCGCTCGGAATTCGTCGATCTGCTCGGCGGCCGTTCGGCGATCCTGCCGGTCATCCGCCCGCTTGGCGAAACGGATGACGACAGCGGTTATTTCGATCTCGTGGCGCCGGAGGAGATGGACCTGGCGCTGCCGATCGGCGGTACCGCGCGGCTGCTCGAACTCGGCCGGCTGATCCTCGCCTGGCGCAACCAGCTGCCGAAGATCGTGCTCGACGTGCATTCGGAATCGCCGCTCGTCGCGCCCGCCAGCCCGGCGGATGCCATCTGGCTCGCCCGCGCCCTGGCGGAACTCATCGATGCGGTCGAAACCGAAGAGCGCGATTGGGCCGATCTCAAGAAGCTCGATACCGGCGAACATGCGCTCTGGTGGCAGCTGACCGCCGAGTTCCTGTCGATCGCCAGCGCCTTCTGGCCGGTCCGGCTCGAAGAACTGCGCCGTTCCTCGCCGGCAAAACACCAGGCGGCGATCCTGCGAGGCGAGGCGAGGCGAATTGCATCCCGTGATCACAAGGGTCCGGTGATCGTTGCGGGTTCGACGGGATCCGTGCCGGCCGCCGCCGACCTGATCGCGGCGATCTCCGGCCTGCCGAACGGCACCGTCATCTTGCCGGGACTCGATCTTTCGATGCCGGCGGACCAGTGGGCGATGATCGGCGAAGAGGCTTTCGACGGCCGGCCCGAGCCCGCCAGCCGGAGCCATTCGCAATTCGGCCTGTCGCGGCTGCTCAAAAAGCTCGGCGTCACGCGGGACGACGTGGACGTGCTGGGTGAAGTTCCCGACGATCTCGCCTTCCGTGCCGAAGCACTCTCCCAGGCGCTGGTACCTGCCAGGGCGACCGACCGCTGGAGCACCTGGCGGGACAGCACCGATCCCGGCCAGCTTGCCAAGGCCTTTGCGGATGTCTCGCTGATCGAGACCTCGAACGAGCGCGAAGAGGCGGTCGCGATCGCCATCGCGCTCCGTCTGACGCTGGAACAACCGGGCAAGGACGGCGGCGAGGCTCAGGCGGCATTGATCACGCCCGATCGCGCGCTTGCCCGCCGGGTCACCGCCGAGCTTTCCCGTTTCGGCCTTCTCGCCGACGATTCCGCCGGTTCGCCCTTGTCCGGCACGCCACAGGGCACGTTGACCCAGCTCCTCCTCGAAGCGACGCTTCGGCCCGGCGATCCGGTGGCGATCGTCGCGCTGATCAAACATCCGCTCCTGCGCCTCGGCCTGCCGGCGGCGGACCTGCGTTCCGCCGTCGAAGCACTCGAAATCCTGGCGCTGCGCGGCGGTCTCGGCGACATGGACATTTCGGCGCTGGAGCCGCTGCTGGAGATCCAGCTTGCCGCGCAGCTCGAAGACCGGCATGCGCCGCACTGGCGGCTGGCGCTGCCACCGGATGCTGCGGACAGGGCGCGCGATCTCGCCCGGAGACTGGAGAAGGCCGTCGAGCCGCTCGCTTCCGCCCTTGTCCGCCGCCGGCCGGACGGACGCGGCCTTACCGCGAAGCTTCCGCTGTCCGATTGGGCCGAACGCACGGGTCGCGCCCTCGAAGCGCTCTGCGTGGACGAACGGGGAGACCTCGCCGCGCTCTGGTCCGGGGAAGCCGGCGAACGGCTGGCGGGATTGCTGTCCGAAGTCATGGAGACCGACGGGCAGATGGAGGCGGACGGTCCGCAGTGGATCGACATCGTCATGGCGCTGACGACCGGCGAAGCGGTCAAGCCCCGCTCGCTCAGCCATCCGCGCGTCTTCATCTTCGGCACGCTGGAAGCCCGGTTGCAGAGGGTCGATACGATGATCCTCGGCGGGCTCAATGAAGGTTCCTGGCCGGGCCAGACGGTCAACAACCCGTTCCTGTCCCGCACGATGAAGACCGACATGGGGCTGGAGCCGCCGGAGCGCCGGATCGGCCAGCTTGCCCACGATTTCGAGATGGCCTGCGGCACGCGGCATCTGATCCTGTCGCGCTCGATGCGGCAGGGATCGACGCCGACGGTCGCCTCGCGCTGGCTGCAAAGGCTGCTGGCGCTGGGCGGAAAGCAGTTCGCCGACGAGCTCAAGGCGCGCGGCAACCAGTATCGCGATTGGGCGTCGATGATCGATGCCGGCGAAAACCAGCCGGTCGCCAAACGCCCGGCGCCGAAACCGCCGGCGGATCTGCAGCCGAAAAAATATTCCTTCAGCGAGGTGGGTCGCCTGCGCCGCGACCCCTATTCCATCTATGCCCGCCGCATCCTGAAGCTCGATCCGCTCGACCCGTTCAACCGCGATCCGGGCGCATCGGAACGCGGCACGCTCTATCACGCGATCGTCGACCGCTATACGCGCGAAGGGCACAAGCCCGGCACTCCCGCGGCAAGGGAGGCGATGCGGCGGATCGCCGAGGAGCTGTTCGACGCGGAACAGCTGCCAACCCATATCGACCGTGTCTGGCGGCCGCGATTTGCGGAGGTTGCGCGCGCCTTCCTGGACTGGGAGGCCGAACGCGCACCGGATATCCGCCAGACGATGACGGAGGTCGGCGCGGGCTGGGAGGTCGAGCCGGCCGGCATTCGCGTCACCGGCATTGCCGACCGGATCGACATCAAGGGTTCGGGCCTTGCCGACCTCGTCGACTACAAGACCGGCCTCAGCCCTTCGGTATCCCAGGCGCGGGCGCTGCTCGATCCGCAGCTCGGCCTCGAGGCGGCGGCTCTCAGGGCTGGGGCGTTCAGGGGCGCAGGCCCGCTGACACCCGACAAGCTGCTCTATGTCCGGCTGCGGCCCGGCGACCGGTTCCGGGAAGACAAGGTCAACAACGAGGGTTCGAGCGCGACGGCCAAACGCCAGCCGAAATCGGCGATCGATCTGGCGGACGAAGCGCTCGAACAGCTGACCCGGTTCGTGATCACCCTGCGCAATGGGCAAGCCGGCTTCGCATCGCGGCTCGTGCCGATGGCGCAGACGGATTTCGGCGGCGAATACGATCACCTCGCCCGCGTGGCCGAATGGTCGACGGCCGATGACGAGGAGGCGGAAGTCGATGAGTGACCTGGCCCCCGAAGGCGACGATCCGATCCACTGGATCGACTGGACGACCGTGCAGCAGTCGCTTGCCTCCGATCCCATAAGTTCCGCCTGGGTTTCGGCCAATGCCGGCTCCGGCAAGACGCATGTGCTGACCCAGCGGGTCATCCGGCTGCTGCTCGCCGGCTGCAGGCCGTCGTCCATTCTATGCCTCACCTATACAAAGGCGGCGGCATCGGAAATGTCGAACCGCGTCTTCCAGCGGCTTTCGGAATGGACCGTGCTGTCCGATGACGAGTTGCGCAAGCGGATCGCCGGCATCGAGGGAGCCGAGCCGGGCCAGCTGAAGATCGCCGAAGCGAGGCGGCTGTTCGCCAAGGCGCTGGAAACGCCGGGCGGGCTGAAGATCCAGACCATCCACGCCTTTTGCGAAGCGCTGCTGCACCAGTTTCCGCTCGAAGCGAATGTTGCCGGACATTTTTCGGTGCTCGACGACCGCGCCGCCTCCGCCCTGCTTGCCGACGCACGCCGTTCGCTGCTGACGGCGACGTCTGCGGAGGAAGACCCGGTGCTCGCCGAGGCCTTCGCGCATGTGCTGGATCTCGGCGATGAGTTCGGGCTCGAAACGCTGCTCGGCGATATCATCGCCAACCGTACCGCCATCCGCCGCTTCATAGCCCATGCGGAACGCCACGGCGGCATTGGCGTCGAGCTAAAACGAGCCCTCGGGCTCGGGCCCGCCGACACGGAGGACAGTATCGCTGCCGGCTACTGGCCCCTGCCCGGCCTCTCCGGCCTGACGCTCGATCTCTATCTGGCGTTGGCCGACCAGAAGGGCGGCCAGAAGGTCTTGGACGTGGCCTATGGTCTGCGCGTGGTCGCCAAGGAGCCGGATGTCCTGAAGCGCGCTCAATATCTCGACCAGATTTTCCTCACCCGCGAGGGCAAGCCCAAAGCCGACAGTTCGCTGGTCGCCAAGGCGATGACAACGACCGCGCCGGAACTGGCCGACGCGATCGCCGCCGCCCGCGCCCATGTCGTGGCCTGCCGCGACCGGCTGCGGCTCATTCGGATGTTCCTCGCCACCAAGGCGGCGCTGACGCTGGCACAGCGGCTCAACGACGACTACGAGGACCTGAAAAAGCAGCGCAGCCTGCTCGATTTCGAAGACCTGATCGCCCGTACCGCCGATCTTCTCACCCGCGACGGTGTCGGAGCCTGGGTGCATTACAAGCTGGACCAGGGCATAGACCACATCCTCGTCGACGAGGCGCAGGATACCAGCCCGATCCAGTGGACCGTGATCAAGTCGCTGGCCGAGGATTTCTATTCCGGTGCCAGCGCCCGCGAGACCCGGCGCACCATCTTTGCGGTCGGCGATGAAAAACAGTCGATCTATTCCTTCCAGGGAGCACGCCCGGAGCGGTTTGCCGAGGAAAGAAGCGAGACGGAAAAGCGGGTGCGGGCCAGCGGCCAGGCCTTCCATCCGGTGCGGCTCCCCCTCTCCTTCCGCTCCACGGCCGATGTGCTGGCCGCCGTCGACCAGGTGTTTTCGCTGGAGGAGAATTTTCGCGGCTTGAGCGCGCTCGGCGAGCCGGTGCAGCACCGCTCCAACCGGATCGGTCATCCCGGAGCCGTCGATCTCTGGGACGTCGTGGTGCCGGAAGTCTCGGAGCAGGAGGAGGACTGGACCGCGCCGTTCGATTCGACGCCCGATAAAGCGCCGTCCGCCATTCTCGCCGGCCGGATCGCCAACCGGATCGAGGAGATGATCGGCAAGGAAACGATCATCGAAAAGGGTATCGAACGGCCGATCGAGGCCGGCGATATCCTCGTTCTGGTGCGAAAGCGTGACGCTTTCGTCAACGCGCTGACCCGGGCGCTGAAACGCCGGGACAACATTCCGGTCGCCGGTGCCGACCGGCTGCGGCTGACGAGCCATATCGCCGTGCAGGATCTTCTGGCGCTCGGCCGCTTCCTGCTGTTGCCGCAGGACGATCTTTCGCTGGCGGCACTGCTGAAAAGCCCGCTCTTCAATCTCTCGGAGGAGGACGTCTTCGAAGTCGGGGCTTTGCGGGCCGAGAACACCAGTGCCTGGGCGCAGCTCAACCGTTTGAGCGAGGAACAGCCGCTCCGGTTCCGCGATGCGGCCGACCGGCTTCAGCATCTGCTTGCCCTTTCCCGCCAGCTCAGCCCGCATGACCTGTTTGCCCGGATTCTCGGGGCGCAGGGCGGACGGCGAAAATTCCTTGGCCGGCTCGGCACCGAGGCGGGCGACATCCTCGACGAGTTCCTGACCTTTGCGCTCGACCACGAGACCAGCGGATTGCCCGGCCTGCAGGCCTTCATCTCGACGCTGGAGATCGAAGCGCCGGAGGTGAAACGCGAGCAGGATGGTGGCCGCAACGAGGTGCGGATCATGACCGTGCACGCCTCCAAGGGGCTCGAAGCGCCGGTGGTGTTCCTCGTCGATAGCGGCTCGAAGGCGTTCATCTCCTCGCATGTCCCGAAATTCCGGCTGCTGCGGATCGGCGGCGAGGATGTGCCGGCCTGGGTGCCGGGCCAGATGCTGTCGAATGCGACGACGAGGGCCGACGACGACCGGATCAGGACCTCGACCGAGGAGGAATATCGCCGGCTGCTTTATGTCGGCATGACGCGGGCCGCCGACCGGTTGATCGTCTGCGGTTATCGCGGCAAGATCGACAATCCGGATACCTGGCAGTCGATGATTTCCAGGGCGCTTGCCGCCGACGAGCATCATTGCAGCCCGGCGGAATTTCAAGGGGCGGATGGCGAATGGGGCGGTTTCAGGTGGCGGCTTCCGGCCGCCCCCGGCCAGGCGCCGAAAGCCGCGCAGAAGGAGACGGCACCGGCTGACAGGCAAGCGCTGCCGCAAGCCCTCTCCCGCCCTCTGCCGGCGCAGAAAATCCTGCCGCGACCGCTCAGCCCCTCCGGGGCCGGAACGATGATCGATGACGATGCGGACGATCTGATCATCACCTCGCCGCTGTTTGCAGACCAGACGCAAGGGGCGGGTCTGGCGCTGCAGAAGGGCAAGCTGGTCCACCGCATGCTGCAGATGCTGACGGATTTTCCAGACGCTGAACGGGCCGCCGCCGCACGGCGATATGCGGATCGCGCGGCACGTTTCTGGCCGGCGGCGGAGCGTGAAAAGCTGGTCGCCAGCGTCATGTCGGTGCTTTCGCATGCCGAACTTGGGCCGATCTTTTCCGGGCGAAGCCAGTCGGAAGTGTCGATCATGGGCACCCTGGTGCTGGAGGGACGCGACTACGCCATTTCCGGCCGCATCGACCGGCTGGTGGTGACCGAGGACCGGGTGTTCATCCTCGACTACAAGACCAATCGCGTCACGCCGAAAACTTCGCAGGAGGTGCCGCTCTCGCACCGCGCCCAGCTCGCCATCTATCGCGAGATCCTGAAGCCGCTTTATCCGGCGAAGGATTTCGAATGCGTGCTGGTCTACACCGAGTCGGCGCAGGTGATTTCGCTGCCACTGGGCCTGCTGTCACGTTCGCTTGCAGAACTCAAAACAAAGTGAGATAGCGACCATTGAAAACTCTGAGCGGCAGGCTCACATTTACACCAACAGAGAATCGTGAAGGAGAGCCCTATGGCTACCGTAAAAGTCGATAACAGCAACTTCCAGGCCGAAGTCCTCGACTCCGCCCAGCCGGTGATCGTGGATTTCTGGGCTGAATGGTGCGGCCCCTGCAAAATGATCGGTCCGAGCCTCGAAGAAATTTCGAACGAGCTCGCTGGCAAGGTGAAGGTCGTCAAGCTGAATATCGACGAAAATCCGGAACTGGCCGCCCAGTTCGGCGTGCGTTCAATCCCGACGCTTGCCATGTTCAAGGGCGGCGAAGTTGCCGACATCAAGGTCGGCGCCGCTCCGAAGACCGCCCTTTCGGCCTGGATTTCCAGCGCCGCCTAACTTCCAGTCGCATCCCGCATAAAAAAGCCCGGCTCATCCCTGCAGCCGGGCTTTTTCTGTGTCTATCGCAGCCTTTGCGGTCAGGTCGGCGGGGTGCCGTTGTCGGCAAGCACATTGCCGGCGAAATACAGCGAGCCGCCGATCAGGATGCGCGGCGGCGGGCCGCCCGGTAGCTGGCGGCGGGTGATTTCCTGCAATGCCTCGGCCGCGGAGCCGGCGGGTTCGGCCACCAGCCCGGCATCAAACGCCGCGTGAGCCAGGACCACCGGATCCAGGCCCGATTCGCTGCCGCGGATGCGGACCGTGAAAACGTGTTCGGCGATATCCGCGAAGGCGCGGAAGTAGCCGATCGGATCCTTTGTGTTGATCATGCCGGCGATGATGTAGAGCGGCCGGGCCTGACGTTCCTCGAAAGCCGCCATCGCCTCGGCGATCACCTCGCCGGCGCCGGGATTGTGCCCGCCATCCAGCCAGATTTCGGAGCCTTCCGGCGCGTATCCCAGGAGCTTGCCTTCGGTCAGCTTCTGCAGGCGGGCCGGCCATTCGACCGTCGCCATGGCCTTTTCCATCATCGCCTCGGTGACCGTGAAGCCGGCAGCCTTGACGGCGCGGATGGCGGCAGCGGCATTGGCATACTGGTGGCGGCCCGGCAGGCGCGGCAAGGGCAGGTCGGCAAGGCCGAATTCGTCCTGATAGATCAGCCGGCCGAATTCCTCATGGGCGGAAAATTCCTGGCCGTAGACGGCGGTCGGACAGCCGAGTCGCTCGGCGGTCGATATCAGCACGTCACGGGCCGCTTCGAATTCCTGATGGCCGATGACGACGGGCCGGCCGCGCTTCATGATCCCCGCCTTTTCGGCGGCAATCAGTTCGACCCGATCGCCGAGATAGGCCTGGTGGTCGAGCGAGATCGGCATGATCACCGAAACGGCCGGATCGGTGATGACATTGGTGGCATCGAAACGGCCGCCGAGGCCGACTTCGAGGATGACCGCATCGGCCGGCTGTTCGGAAAACAGCAGGAAAGTCGCGGCGGTCAGGATTTCGAAGACGGTGATCATCTGGCCGTTATTGGCCACCGCGATGCGCCTGAGGGCATCCGCCAGCATCTCGTCGCCGACGATCCTGCTGCGGCCGCCCTTGACGCCGATCCGGTAACGTTCGTGCCAATGGACGAGATGCGGGGACGTGTGGACATGCGTCGCGTAACCACCCGCCTCGAGCAGGGCACGGCAGAAGGCGGTCACCGAGCCCTTGCCATTGGTGCCGGCCACATGAATGACCGGCGGCAGTTTCCTGTGCGGATTGCCCAGCATTTCGAGCAGGCGGGTGATCCGGTCGAGCGACAGGTCAAAACCCTTCGGATGAAGGGTCATCAGCCGCTCAATTTCCCGCTCGGCCGCGCTCACAACGGGCTCGTTCATGGTGGTCATTCCCGCCGCTCCGGATTTCGATGCTCTCTTTCGCTCAGGCGCTCAACGCGACCGGTGCCGGAAGCGCTTCCTGGACGGGCTGCTTCGTCAGCATCTTCAGGATCTTGGCGAGCGTCGAGGGAATATCGTGGCGCTTCACCACCATATCGACCATGCCATGCTCCAACAGGTATTCCGACGTCTGGAAGCCCTCGGGCAACTTTTCGCGCAGTGTCTGCTCGATGACGCGCTTGCCGGCAAAGCCGATCTCGGCGCCCGGCTCGGCGATGTGGACGTCGCCCAGCATCGCGTAGGAGGCGGTGACGCCGCCGGTGGTCGGGTTGGTGAGGACGACGATATAGGGCAGGCCCGCTTCCTTCAGCATGTCGACCGCGACCGTAGTGCGCGGAAGCTGCATCAGCGACAGGATGCCTTCCTGCATGCGCGCTCCGCCGGAGGCGGGGAAGATCACCAGCGGGCACTTTTCCGTCACGGCCCGTTCGCAGGCCCGGACGATCGCCTCGCCGGCCGCCATGCCGAGCGAACCGCCGATGAAATTGAATTCATGAACCACCGCCACGAGCTTCAGGCCCTGGACTTCGCCAAGACCCGCAAGGATCGTATCCTCCTGCTCGGTCTTGATGCGGCTGTCCTTCAGGCGATCGGCATAACGCTTGGAATCACGGAATTTCAGCGGATCCTGGGCGACTTTCGGCTGCGGAAACGCTTCGAAGACACCGCCGTCGAAAAGATCGACGAGGCGGGCCTTGGCGGGCATCTTCATATGGAAACCGGAAGCGGGAATGACCCACTTGTTCTCTTCCAGGTCCTTATGAAAGACCATCTCGCCGGTTTCCGGGCACTTGATCCAGAGATTTTCCGGAACGTCCCGGTTGGGACGACCGAGCATGGAGTTGATGCGCGGCCGGACGTAGTTGGTGATCCAGTTCACTTGGCGTACTCCCGATTAACTCGAGTCTAATGTGGGAAACTATTCGGCGGCAACAAGGCGGGCAGCGCGCACACCGGTTGCAAGGCCCCGAACCAGGGTGGCGACCGCAGCGACGGTATCCGGACCGGCCTTGCCATCCTTGGTGAGGCTGCCGGCGATCTGGCTGACGATCGCCGAACCGACGACGACACCGTCCGCCGCAGCGCCGATCGCCTTGGCATGGTCCGCGGTCTTGACGCCAAAACCGACGCAGACCGGCAGCGCCGTGTGGCTCTTGATGCGCTTGACCGCACCGCCGATCAGCGACGGATCAGGAAGCGCCGAGCCGGTAATGCCGTTCATCGAGACGTAATAGACGAAGCCGGACGTGTTCTTCAGAACGGCCGGAAGGCGTTTGTCGTCGGTGGTTGGCGTGGCAAGCCGGATGAAGTTGACGCCCTTGGCAAGTGCGGGGATGCAGAGTTCGTCATCCATTTCCGGCGGCAGGTCGACGACGATCAGGCCGTCGATACCCGAGGCGATCACGTCATCGAGGAATTTCTCGACGCCGTAGACATAGATTGGGTTGTAGTAGCCCATCATGACGATCGGCGTATCCGCGTCGGTCTCGCGGAACTTGGCCGCAAGCTCGAGCGTCTTTGCAAGCGTCTGGCCGCCCTTGAGGGCGCGCTGGCCGGCCATCTGGACCGCCGGGCCATCGGCCATCGGATCGGAAAACGGCATGCCGAGCTCGATGAGATCGGCGCCGGCACCGGGCAGCGCCTTCATGATGCCGAGCGAGGTTTCGAAATCCGGATCGCCGCCCATGAAATAGGTGATCAGCGCCGGGCGCCCCTCGGCCTTCAGGGCCGCGAAACGTCTGTCCATACGAGCGGTCATATCAAACCTCCATTCCGAGAATCTTGGCGACGGTGAAGATGTCCTTGTCGCCGCGGCCGGAGAGGTTCATCAGGATGATTTCGTCCTTGCCCATCTTGGGCGCGCGCTTGATCACCTCGGCGAGCGCATGGCTCGGCTCCAGCGCCGGAATGATACCTTCGAGACGGGTCAGCACCTGGAAGGCATCGAGCGCTTCCTGGTCCATGATCGGCACGTATTCGGCACGGCCGATCGAATGCAGCCAGCTGTGTTCAGGGCCGATGCCCGGATAATCGAGGCCGGCCGAAACCGAATGACCTTCGAGGATCTGTCCGTCGTGATCCTGCAGCAGATAGGTGCGGTTGCCATGCAGCACGCCCGGCGAACCGGCGGTGATCGAGGCGCAGTGTTCGACGCCCTGGAGGCCGCGGCCACCGGCTTCGACGCCGACGATCCTGACGCTCTGGTCATCGAGGAACGGGTGGAAGATGCCGATCGCATTCGAACCGCCGCCAACGGCCGCGATGACCACGTCGGGCAGCCTGCCTTCGGCTTCCAGCAGCTGGGCGCGGGCTTCGCTGCCGATGACCGACTGGAAGTCGCGGACCATCTCCGGGTAGGGATGCGGACCGGCAGCGGTGCCGATCAGGTAATAGGTGTCATCGACATTGGTGACCCAGTCGCGCAGCGCCTCGTTCATGGCGTCCTTCAGGGTGCCGTTGCCGGCCGTCACCGGAACGACTTCGGCGCCCAGCAGCTTCATGCGGAAAACGTTCGGCGCCTGGCGCTCGACGTCGGTTGCGCCCATGTAGACGACGCAGGGGAAACCGAAACGCGCAGCAACGGTTGCGGAGGCAACGCCATGCTGACCGGCGCCGGTCTCGGCGATGATGCGGGTCTTGCCCATGCGCTTGGCGAGCAGGATCTGGCCGATGCAGTTGTTGATCTTGTGCGAACCGGTATGGTTCAGCTCTTCGCGCTTGAAATAGATCTTTGCGCCGCCGAGATGCTCGGTCAGGCGTTCGGCGAAATAAAGCGGGCTTGGGCGGCCGATATAATGGGCGCCGAGATCAGCCAGTTCCTTCTGGAAGGCCGGATCGTTCTTCGCCTTTTCCCATTCGCCCTGGAGATCCAGGATCAGCGGCATCAGCGTTTCGGCGACGAAGCGCCCGCCGAAAATACCGAAACGGCCATCCTCGTCGGGGCCGGAACGGAACGAATTGGGTTTTGGCGTCTCGTTCACTGTCTACTCCCTCACGCGCTTTTCCGGCCCGCATCCGCGACGGCATCGAAAAACGCATCGATCATTCCAAGGTCCTTGATACCCGGCGCACTTTCGACGCCGGACGATAGATCGATACCGCTTGCCCGCGTCGATTTGAGGGCGAGAACGGCATTATCCTTGTTCAATCCTCCCGAAAGCATGTAATCCACGCCCTCGTCAAGGGAAGCCATCAGGCTCCAGTCAAAGGAAACGCCGTTGCCGCCCGGCAGCTCGGAGCCGGCAGGCGCTTTGGCATCGAAGAGAAAACGGTCGGCAACGCCGATATACGGATCGATCCGGTCAAGATCGCCGGCTTCCTTCACGGAAAATGCCTTCATGACCGGCAGGCCGAAGAGCGCCTTTACCTGCAGAACCCGCTCCGGGCTCTCGTTGCCATGCAGCTGCAGGATGTCCGGCCGCACCATCGAGACGATATCGTCGAGTTCCTCGTCATCGGCATCGACGGTCACCGCAACGAGCTTCACCCGTCCGCGGACCCGATCGGCGAGGTCTCCGGCGAGGTCCGGCTCGACATGGCGCGGGCTCCTGGCAAAGAAGATGAAGCCGATATGCGAGGCGCCCCGCGCCACGGCGCGATCGACTGCCTCGGGGGTCTTCAACCCGCAGATCTTGATATCAGGTTTCATGATGCGCGGATTGACATGAAATTCCGACGGAGTCGAGGCAAATCATAGCGGACGGAGTACGGCCTTGGTGATCGCGGTAATTTTAGTTTCGGCCGGGACACGTCGTGTGCCTCGATTGAAATTTTAATAGTGACACGCGACGTGTCCCGTTCGGTCAGTTTTTCCGCGCAACTCCGGTCCCTCTGCGGCGGCATGGGCTTACATCCTCGCGGATGCCATACCGGGTTGTGTGCGACACACGCACGCCCCGCCTCAAGGCGAGAGGGGGACCATTTTCTGCGCAGCCCCTGACGGCCCACCTGCATGACGGCAGATCATCAAAGCACCGGTCCCGCCTCGCCGGTCATGCGGGCCGGTGTAGCCGAAGCGGGACGGGGGGATTGTAGGCACGGGGTTGAGGAGCGGGGATGAGGATTCTGGTAAGGGGTTGGATTTGTTGAGCCGGGGGTGGATTTGGTCATCGGATGTTGGTGGTCGGTGTTTGCCCCTCACCTTAACCCTCTCCCCGCGGGGGCCAGGGGACCTGGCACACTCAGCGTTGAAAGGGACGGAGACCTAGCGGCATAGGTCCTTCTCCCCGTCAAAACGGGGAGAAGGTGCCGGCAGGCGGATGAGGTGCGGGCCTCTTCCGCAGATTCCTAATTACTCGAAGTCGATCGCATGCAGCTGCGAGCCGTGCTGCTTCAGCCACCTGCGGGCTTCCTCCATGCGCGGGCAGAGTTCTCGGCAGAGCGCCCAGAATTTCGGGCCGTGGTTCATCTCCTTCAGATGCGCCACTTCATGGGCGGCGAGATAGTCGATGATCAGCGGCGGGGCCATGACGATGCGCCAGGAAAAACTCAGGTTGCCGTCCCAGGAGCAGGAACCCCAGCGGCTGCGGGTGTCCTTCATCGATACCGACTTGATCGGCTTGCGGATGGCGGCGGCGTGGCGGGCGACCAGCACTTCGAGGTCCTTGCGCGCTTCCTTTTTGAAAAAGGCGGAAAGCCGGCGGCCCATGTGGTCCTCGAGGCCGCTGACCCTCAGCACCGGTTCGCCGTCGATCAGTACCGCCTCGGTGAGGCCGCGGAGCGTGCCGGTATGTTCGATCCGGTGGGGAAGGCCGCGAAAGGCGATGCGGCCGCCCGGTCGAATGGGATTGTCCGCCGAAAATTTCGCGAGCTTGGTCAGCAGCCAGCCCTGATGGCGGTCGAGGAAATCGTCGATCTCGCGCTTCAGCAGGCCGGCCGGTACCGTGAGATTGAGCGCGCGGCCGCCCGGTTCGATGCGGAGCGTTATGCGGGTGGCGCGGCGGTTTTCCCTGATCGTCAGCGGCATCGCCCGATCGCCGACATCAAGCGTCCGCTTCACCGTTTCGAGCGGTTTCGGTTTGGTACGAACTGGCTTTTTCAGAAGCGCGAACATGATCCCTTTCTAGCCGATTCCTTCACATAAAAAAGCCGGCGTCTCGACGACGCCGGCTCTCACCACGTTTCACGTGAATCCCTGGAGGATCAGAGATCGACTACCGGGTTCTGGCCGGAGGGACGGTTCTGCCGCTCGCGCATGAAGCGATCGAATTCTTCCTGGTCCTTGGCGCGGCGAAGCTCGCGGACATAGTTGTCGAACTCTTCGCGCATCTCGTCGAGCTTGCGGCGCTCTTCCTCGATCCGGTCGATCTCGGTCTTGCGCCAATCGTCGAAGGCGACGTTGCCGGTGGTGAAATGCGTGTTGTAGCGGGATTTCGCCCGGCGGCAGCCGGCGAACATGCGGTCGGCGCGGTCGTTGGCATCGCGCTTGAAGCCGCGGAGCCTTTCGCCAAAAATGATATAGGCAAGCATGGCGAGGCCGAGCGGCCAGAAAACGACGAAACCGAGCACCATGAGAGCGATGGTAGCCGGCGTCCAATCCGGACGAATCAATGCTGACTGGTTCATTGGTCACACCCTGATGTTTCAGCGGGTGGCCACATGCCAGCCCGTCTCATTTCGATTTGGTGAGCCCATGATCCGCCTTCAAGAAGACGGATCATTAAATTCAAGAAGATGCTGAAATAACGAGGAAAAATCGAGGATCCACGACCGGGCGGCGGGACGATCAATCGGCCTTGCCGCCCTTGATGACGCGCTTGACCGGCGTCTTTCTGGCCGCAGCCCTGGCGTGTTTCTGCGTGAAGGCGACGATGCGCGGGGCGATCTCGCGGCGGAAACGCGAACCGTTGAACACGCCGTAATGGCCGACATCCGGCTGCATGTAGTGCATGCGCATGTCATCCGGGATATTGGGGCAGATGGTCTGCGCCGCATTGGTCTGGCCGAGGCCGGAAATATCGTCGTTCTCGCCCTCGATGGTCAGCAGCGCCACCTGGCGGATAAGCTTCGTATCGACCCGAACATTGCGGTGCATCATCTCGCCCTTCGGCAGCGAATGCTTGATGAAGACCGTCTCGACCGTCTGGAGGTAAAATTCCTCCGTCAGGTCCATGACCGCCAGATATTCATCGTAGAATTCCCGATGCTTCTCGGCGGACTCGCCGTCGTTCTTGACGAGGTGCTGGAAAAACTCCTTGTGGGCGGTAACATGCCGGTCGAGGTTCATCGACATGAAGCCGGACAATTGCAGGAAGCCCGGATAAACCCGGCGCATGAACCCGGAAAGCGGCCACGGCACGTTCATGATGACGTTGTCGCGGAACCATTCGATCGGATGTTCTTCCGCAAGCTTGTTGACGGCGGTCGGGTTGATGCGGGTGTCGATCGGGCCGCCCATCAGGATCATCGAGGCCGGCAGCATCTGGTCGCGCTGGGATTCCATCACAGCCACCGCAGCGAGGACCGGGACGGAAGGCTGGCAGACGCCGATCACATGGGCGCCGGGGCCGATCGCGTGCAGCATCTCGATGACGTAGTCGATATAGTCGTCAAGGTCGAAACGGCCATCGGTGATCGGCACGACGCGGGCATCGACCCAGTCGGTGATGTAGACATCGGCGCTCGGCAGAAGCGCTTCCACGGTGCCGCGCAAAAGCGTCGCATAGTGGCCGGACATCGGCGCGACGATCAGGATCTTCTGATCCGGGGCACGGCCGGCGGGAAGATCGCGGCGGAAATGCAGGAGATTGCAGAAGGGCTTGTTCCAGACGATCTCTTCCGTCACCGCGACGGTCTCGCCGTCGACGATCGTGAACGGCAGATCGAAGGACGGCTTGCCGTAGCGGCGCGTGACGCGCTCGAAGACTTCAAGGCCTGCCGACATCGTCCGGCCCATCGTCGTCTGGGAAAACGGATTGAGCGGATTGGAATAGAAGAAGTGCATGGCATCCGCGGCGGCGCGAACCGGCGCCATCGCCGCATGGTTCATCTCGTAGAACTGATAGAACATCGAGGTGCTACCTTTCGTCATTTCCGACAGCGTATTCGACAAAGACATCGAACCGATCGGTTCAGGAGCAGAATGAGGGTAGGCTAACACTTTTCGATTGCGGTGCAACATGTGGGGGATACCGGCTGAATTGGCCAAGAGGAAGGCGAGGATGCAGATCATTCTGCTGTCTTGAGAATGACATGTAAGCCTTAAGGTTCCACCTTCCAAGCCTGGTTAAGGACTCATGTCCGCCGGCGGACATGAGTCCTCCCATCACTTATACGTCAGCGACGAAGGTCTGGCGCTGGGTGCCGAGGCCATCGATGCCGAGTTCGACAACTTCGCCGGCCTTCAGGAAACGCTGCGGTTTCATGCCGAGGCCGACGCCTGGAGGCGTGCCGGTCGAGATGACGTCGCCCGGATGCAAGGACATGAACTGGCTGAGATAGGATACGAGATAACGGACGCCGTAGACCATCGTCCTGGTGGAACCGTCCTGCATCTTCTCGCCGTTGACGGTAAGCCACATGCCGAGGTTCTGCGGGTCGGGGATTTCGTCCTTGGTGACCAGCCAGGGGCCGATCGGACCGAAGGTGTCGCAGGACTTGCCCTTGGTCCACTGGCCGGAGCGCTCGGCCTGGAAGGCGCGTTCGGAGACGTCGTTGGTCAGGCAGTAGCCGGCGACATAATCCATCGCGTCGTCTTCGGAGACGTATTTCGCGGTCTTGCCGATAACGACGCCGAGCTCGACTTCCCAGTCGGTCTTTTCGGAACCACGCGGAATGACCACGTCGTCGTTCGGGCCAACGATGGCGGAGGTCGCCTTCATGAAAATGATCGGTTCCGGGGGAACGGTCGCGCCGGTCTCGGCGGCGTGGTCGGAATAGTTGAGGCCGATGCAGATGAACTTTCCGGTGCCGGCGACGCAGGCGCCGATGCGGGCCGGCTGCAGTTCGGGCAGGCTTTCCGGATCGAGAGCAGCGATCCTGGCAAGGCCTTCCGGGGAAATGGCGGGCCCGGCAATGTCCGCAACGTGGCCGGACAGATCGCGAATCTTGCCCTTGTTGTCAAAAAGTGCCGGCTTTTCATGGCCCGGCTCGCCAATGCGCATCAGTTTCAAAACATGGTCCTCCAATTACCGGGAGGTTTATGGAACATGCGCTGTCGCTTGTCACCCCGTTTTCAGCCGGCCGTTTTTCAGCCGGCCACAAGTCTGTTGCCAAGCCGGCCGGCGGGCCTATTGTTGATCCTTGGATCTATTCACAGCCTGTTATTTCGGAGAATGCCCATGACCAGCAGCAATACCCGCGATTCGGAATTTCCGATCGACGCCTTCTTCCTCGACCGCTGGTCGCCTCGGGCGTTCACCGAGGAAACCATCGACCAGGCGACCATGCTGACGATCCTGGATGCCGCCCACTGGGCACCCTCCTCCGGCAATAACCAGCCCTGGCGTTTCATCTATGCGCTGCGCGGCACGCCGTCATTTCCGGTGCTCGTGGACATTCTTTCGCCGGGTAACCAGCGCTGGGCACAGAACGCCGCGGCGCTGATGATCGTCGTCTCGAAGACATATCGCGTGGCGAGCAACGGCGAACACAAGCTTGCCTATACCCACTCCTACGATACCGGCGCGGCCTGGTTTTCGGTCATCTGCCAGGCGATGAAGCTTGGTTATCACGCCCATGGCATGGAGGGCCTGGACAAGGAAAAGGCCGTCGAGGTGCTGGGGATTCCGGAAGGTTACCGGGTCGAGGCGGCGGCGGCGATCGGCCGGATCGGCGACAGAAGCACGCTTCCCGACGAGCTCGCGCAGCGGGAATTCCCCAGCAAGCGCAAGCCGGTCTCCGAAATCGCCTTCGAAGGGAAGTTTACCGGAGAGGCTTGAGCGCCCCGCCCCGGTTAAGGATTGTTTCACGTGAATCCATATCCACAGGAAAGATTCACGTGAAACATTTTTGAGCTGGACAAATAAAAAGCGGCCCGGGAGCCGCCTTGCTATCTCGTCCGGCGTCATCCTTGGGCTTGAACCCAAGGATCTGCACAGCCTCGATAAGGATTGAAAGCCGCAGATCCTCGGGTCAAGCCCGAGGATGACGAGGCGCAAGACGCGGGCAAACTGCCCCGCGCGCCGCTTTTCGGCTCAAATGTCGAGGTTGGCGACGCTCAGCGCGTTCTCCTGGATGAACTCGCGGCGCGGTTCGACTTCGTCGCCCATCAGGCGCGAGAAGAGGCCGTCGGCGTCGGTGGCATCGTTGACCCTGACCTGCAGCAGCGAGCGGACGTTCGGATCGAGCGTCGTTTCCCAGAGCTGCTCGGCATTCATCTCGCCAAGGCCCTTGTAGCGCTGCATGGAGAGACCCTTGCGGCCGGTCGCGAAGATCGATTCGAGCAGAGCGCGCGGGCCGGACATTTCCTGCTGGCCATCCTTGCGGGTGAGGACCGGCGGGGTGCGGTAGATTTCCTGCAGGCGCGTGGTCATCTGGTCGATATGGCGGGCATCGGCCGAACCGATCAGCGCCACATCGACGGCCGCGACTTCCTTGACGCCGCGCACCATGCGCTCGAAGCGCAGGCCGCCCTCGTCCGTCACATGACCGGACCAGCCGCGTTCGGTCTCCTCGGCGATCATGTCCAGACGGCGCGCGACTTCGTCGGCGGTCTGCTGGGCCCGCTCGCGGTTGTCGGTCAGTTCCGGGTTGAGCGCACCTGCAATCGCGGCCTGTTCGATGATCGAGCGGCTGTAGCGGGAATGGAGGCCTTCGACCAAAGCGCGCAGGCGCAGCGCATCCTGGATAAGTTCGCGAAGATCCTGGCCGGCGCGGACTTCGCCGGACCCGAGCGTCAGGGTCGCTTCTTCGAGACCCATGCCGATCAGGTATTCCTCCAACGCCTTTTCATCCTTCAGGTACTGGACCGACTTGCCGCGGCTCACCTTATAGAGCGGCGGCTGGGCGATATAGATATGGCCGCGCTCGATCAGTTCCGGCATCTGGCGGAAGAAGAAGGTCAGAAGCAGGGTACGGATATGGGCGCCATCGACGTCGGCGTCCGTCATGATGATGATCTTGTGGTAACGCAGCTTGTCGGCGTTGAACTCGTCCTTGCCGATCGACGTGCCGAGCGCGGTGATCAGCGTGCCGATTTCCTGGCTGGACAACATCTTGTCGAAACGGGCGCGCTCCACGTTGAGGATTTTTCCACGCAACGGAAGAATGGCCTGGTTCTCGCGCGAACGTCCCTGCTTGGCGGACCCGCCGGCGCTGTCGCCCTCGACGAGGAAAAGTTCGGACTTGGCCGGGTCGCGCTCGGAGCAGTCGGCAAGCTTGCCGGGCAGCGAGGCGATGTCGAGCACGCCCTTGCGGCGGGTCAGCTCGCGGGCCTTGCGGGCCGCCTCG
This sequence comes from Neorhizobium sp. LjRoot104, assembly GCF_964253725.1. Classification (NCBI taxonomy): domain Bacteria; kingdom Pseudomonadati; phylum Pseudomonadota; class Alphaproteobacteria; order Hyphomicrobiales; family Rhizobiaceae; genus Neorhizobium; species Neorhizobium sp. LjRoot104. Next base: position 4,012,525 of record NZ_CAXURS020000001.1, on the reverse strand, counting down.
CGGGCGACGGCCGCTTCCACGACCTTGCCGACGAGGATCTTTGCTTCAGTCGGATGCTCCTCGAACCAGGTGCTCAGGGCTTCGTTCATCAGGCTCTCGACCACCGGCCGAACCTCCGACGAAACCAGCTTGTCCTTGGTCTGCGACGAAAACTTGGGGTCGGGCACCTTGACGGAGAGCACTGCGGTCAGGCCTTCGCGGCAGTCTTCACCCTGCAGCGTGACCTTTTCCTTCTTGGTGATGCCGGAACTGTCCGCATAGGACGTCACCTGGCGGGTCAGGGCGCCGCGGAAGCCGGCCATATGCGTGCCGCCGTCGCGCTGCGGGATGTTGTTGGTGAAGCAGAGCATGTTTTCGTGGTAGCTGTCGTTCCACCACATGGCCACTTCGACCGTCATGCCGTCCTTCTCGCCCTTGATGGCGACGGGCTTTTCGACCAGCGGCTTCTTGGAGCGATCGAGATAACGGACGAAGGCTTCCAGACCTCCGTCATACAACATTTCCTCTTCCTTGACGTCAGGCTTGCGCTTGTCCGTTAGCCGGATTCTGACGCCCGAATTCAGAAACGCCAGCTCGCGCAGACGGTGCTCGAGCGTGCCGTAGTCATATTCGGTCATCGTGAAGGTGTCGGAGCTTGCGAGGAAGGTAACCTCGGTTCCGGAGCGGCCTTCGTATTCGCCGATGACCTTGAGCGGGCCGTCGGCCACGCCGTGGGTAAAGGAAATCTCGTGGAGCTTGCCGTTGCGGCGGATGCGCAGCTTCAGCCAGACGGACAGCGCGTTGACGACCGATACGCCGACGCCGTGCAGGCCGCCCGAGACCTTGTAGGAATTCTGGTCGAACTTGCCGCCCGCGTGGAGCTGGGTCATGATCACTTCGGCGGCCGATACGCCTTCGCCGGTGTGGATGTCGGTCGGGATGCCGCGGCCGTTATCCGTCACGGTGACGGAGCCGTCCGGGTTGAGCGTGACGGTCACCAGGTCGGCATGGCCGGCCAGCGCCTCGTCGATCGCGTTGTCCACGACTTCGTAGACCATGTGATGCAGGCCGGAGCCGTCGTCCGTATCGCCGATATACATGCCGGGCCGCTTGCGAACGGCATCGAGGCCCTTCAGAACCTTGATCGAGTCGGCACCATATTCGGCACTCGCGCCATTTTCGCTGACGGGTGTATCGGTCATCAATTATCTTCCAATTCGTTTGAGATGCCGGTTAAGCGAATCACCGGCCATTCCACCCTCGGAATATAGGGAAATCGGGGCGGTTTCTAAAGGTTGAGCCTCGCCAATACGGCACGAAAGCCGTGGATGCGTGCCGAATTCAGCCCCGCATCCCGGCTTTTTTGAGGAGGGTGTCCATTTCCTCTATCACGTCCGGCGGCAAAGAGCGAATCCGCTGCGCCAGGCGGTTGGCAAAGACCGTGTAGGACGGCGGCAGGCCCGCCGTATCGAGCACGACTTTCGGATGCGACGCCTCGGCCAGCCGGAAAAGCTCCTCCGCCTCATCCCAGATGACGTTGAAATAACCGGCGATCCGCTGCAGCAGTTCGAAGGTCGGGCGGCCACGCTTGCCGTGCTCCAGCGCCGAAAGATAGGCAGGGGTAACGCCGATCGCCGCAGCCAGCTCGCGCTGGGTAATCCCCTTGCGGCGACGCAGCTCTCTCAGCGCATGACCGAAGGGGGTCATTCCCGGTCTCCGCGGCCGCGCGAAAGCCTCACATACATGGCGCCCTCCCCGCCGTGATGGCGCGCCGCCCATTCATAGGAGGAGATCAGAAAACGGAATTCGGCTTTCGAAAACCACAGCGGCACGGCACGGCGCAACGCGCCTTCGCTGCCCATCGAGCTGCCCTTGCCGGTGATCACCAGGACGTGGCGAAGACCGCGTTCATGCGCCCTCAGCAGAAAATCGAGAAGCAGGTCATGCGCCTCGCCCTGGAAAAGCCCATGCAGATCGAGCCGGGCGTCGATCGGCAGGCGTCCCTTGGCGAGTTTCTTCTTGACCGGTTTTTCGAGCGGCTGATGAGAACCGACGGGACGCCTGGGTGGAGCGGGCGCCGGAAGTTCGACCGCATAGCTCTCCTGCCGCGGCGCGGGTTTCGGCTTTGCGGCCTCAACGGCTGCCTCTTCGGCAGCGATCTTCGCGGCCTCGGCTTCCTCGAATTGCAGGATTTCCTTCATCCGGCCGGGCAAGGCCCGGGCGGACTTGGCGACCCTGCCCCACAATATCCGCTCTTCCGGATCGAGTTTGCGCCCGCCCTTCATCCGCCGTACCTGACAGAGGCTGGCTTGGGGATGAGGATATAAAAATCCGCGTCGTTGCGCACCGTCCCGGCAAGCTCGCCGGCTTCGAAACCGGAACCGGTAAAAATGTCGCCGCGTGCCGGGCCGACGATCGCCGAGCCGGTATCGAGCGCCAGCATCAGCCGCGCGAAGGGTTTGCCGCCATCCATATGGGTCAGCGTCTCGGAGCGGATGAAAAAGGGAAAACCGAACGTGTGGATCTGGCGATCGACCGCCAGCGAGCGGCCGGGGATCAGCGGCACCTTGGCGGCGGCGACCGGACCGAGCGACGGATCGGAAACGTCCGCTTCCCGAAAGAAGATGTAGGAGCGATTGTGCCAGAGGACCTCATCAATCTTAGCCGGATTCCCCGCCAGCCAAGCGCGGATGCTCTGCATCGAGATCTTCGCGGGGTCGATCTCGCCGCGGTCGATCAGCAGCTTGCCGACCGGCGAGAACGGATGCCCGGCCTTGGCCGCATAGGTGATCCGCCGGACAGTTCCGTCAGGGTATCTCAGCCTTGCGGCGCCCTGGACATGGATGAAGAAGACATCGACCTTGGATTTCGCATAGGCGATCTCCAGACCGCGGCCTTCGAGAAAACCGCGGTCGATCTCGCCGCGGTCCGGATAGGATACGATCCCTTCCTGCGTCCGCCGGCCGAACATGTAGCCGGAGTCCAATCCGGCCGGCCGGTTGTTGTCATCGAGATCGACGAGATCGTCGGGGCGACAATAAAGGGGATGTGCCCAGATCTCGTCCCGCGTTTCCGAAACCTCGATCTCCGGCTCGTAGAACGCGGTGACGAAACCCCGCCGGCCGTCGTTGCGGGCGATCAGGAAGGGCGTGCAGTGGGTTTCGAAAAAGGCCCGGGCAGAAACGGGATCGCCCGGGACATCCCGGGCGGCTTCGATGAAGGTGGCGAGTTCCTCCGCCGTCAGGCCGAGGGAGCCGGTACGGTATGGCTTGACCTTGCGGATATGCTCCAGCGACGCGCGCATGCCGGCAAACAGCGCGGTCGGATCATCATCGCCCCACCCCGCAAGATCGGAGAAGGATAGCGGCCGGAGGGTATAATCCGCAGAGCCCAGGGTCATTGTTCGGATTCGGTGGCGACCAATCTCCAGTTCGGATCGCGGGAACGGATGTCACGGGCAAAGGTCCAGATATCGGTGACCTCCGCAACGGTCTCCTGGTCGCCGTCGATCAGCGCGCCAGCCTTGTCATAGGTGGCCGAAATCAGCTGGCTGACGATGCGAACCGTGATCTGCTCCTCGGCATCCTTGACTGTCGCGTGGGTGATATCGGCCTTGTCGATGCCGACGAATGTCGATTTCACCACTTCGCCGCGGGACTCGCGGTCGGTGATTGCCGCATCGAAACCTTCGAAGACCTCCTTGGAGAGTAGGCCCTTCAGGGTTTTCCGGTCGCCGTCCGCGAAGGCCATGACGATCATCTCGTAGGCCATGCGGGCACCGTTCAGGAATTCGCGGGGACGGAAGGAAGGATCCGACTTGACCACTTCGCGCAGCGCGGCATTGAGCGGCGTATCGGGCTTGGCGACAGCATCGACATCCGCATAGCGCTGCTCATCGTCCGTGGCGTCCCGACGCGGCAGGGTCACGACCTTGCCGTCGTCGCCGCCCGGGTTCTTCGCGACGTCGCGAGGGCTGTAGGGATCGAACGGCGGCTTCTCGCTTCCCGTCCGGCGTCCGAGCACACTGCGCAGTTGCAGGAAGATCAGAACCGCTGCGACAAGGAAAAAGAGTGTTATAAAGTCGTTGGAGCCCATCTTAACCCGCATTTGGCGTTTAAATGTTCGGTGCAGTTTCTCATATAGTCTGCAAACGCCTATCATTCAAATGGCGAAGACGTTAGCGCTTTACGCGCTACTGGATATCACGACACAGGGAATATCATGCGCTTCTTTCTCGTGCCGCTCTTTCTGATCGGCTGGCCGCTCGCCGAAATCGCGGGCTTCGTGCTGGTCGGCAAAGCAGTCGGCCTCTGGGCGACGCTCGGACTGGTAGTCGGTACCGCGGTCCTCGGAGCCGTTTTGCTGCGCAATCAGGGCACCCAGATGCTGAGGCAGATTTCTGCGGAAAGCCGCGATGGCCGCGCGCCCGGCCGCGCCCTGATCGACGGCGCGATGATCGTCGTCGCCGGCATCCTGCTGCTGCTGCCGGGTTTCCTCACCGATATCATCGGGCTGGCGCTGTTTATTCCGTTCGTGCGCGCCCTGATCTGGTCGGTGATCGGCCGTCGCATCGTCGTCGTCAGTTCGCCCCGCAGCGAAACCTATCGCTACGAAAGCCCAAGGCCTTCGCCTGAGGGCAGGAAAACCGGGCCGGTGGTCGATCTCGACGAGCAGGACTACCATCGCGATCCGGATCCCTCGTCGCCCTGGGCCGGCCCTAAAGGCAAGGAACCTTGAGGGGTCAAGCGGGTTGGCCAGGGTTGTAAGCCCCCAGACGAAATGTTAGAGGGCCTCAACGCTCCAAAGCCTCGAGGAAATCCCAATGGCAGACGATAACAACCAGGCCGAAACGCCGTCCCTCAACATCCTGGCGCAGTATACCAAGGATCTCTCCTTCGAGAACCCGGGCGCTCCGCGTTCGCTGCAGGCACGCGACAAGGCGCCGGCGATCAACATCAATGTCAACGTCAACGCCAATCCGCTTTCGGACGCCGATTTCGATGTTATCCTGACGCTGAACGCCGAAGCCAAGGAAGGCGACAAGATCGTCTTTGCGGCCGAACTGGTCTATGGCGGCGTTTTCCGCATCACCGGTTTCCCGCAGGAGCACATGCTGCCGCTGCTCTTCATCGAATGCCCGCGCCTGTTGTTCCCGTTCGCCCGCCAGATCATCGCGGACGTGACGCGCAACGGCGGTTTCCCGCCGCTGATGATCGATCCGATCGATTTCGCGCAGATGTTCACCCAGCGCATGGCAGAGGAACAGGCCCGTTCCAAGGTTCAGGCGCTCGACAGCTGAGATCGAATTTACCGATTCGACGAAGAGCCCGGGTTTCGCGACCCGGGCTTTTTTATTCGGCCGGCCTGTATTTCAGCCAGACCGCCTTGTCCTTCAGCGACGCGACCATGGCCGCGTGGGCTTCAAGTTCGGCTTCGGTCAGCCGGGGGGTAAGGGGCCGGGGACGACCGGTCACCGCCGCCACAACTTCATCGACCTCGGCTACCGTCGCCGACCGTTCATTGCCCATCAGACCGAGCGCGGTCTGCCGGCCGCCGGTCATCTCGATATAGACCTCAGCCAGGAGTTCGGAGTCGAGAAGCGCGCCGTGCTTGGTGCGGTGGGCGTTGTCGATGCCGTAGCGGCGGCAGAGCGCATCGAGAGAATTCGGACCCATCGGATGTTTGCGGCGGGCCATGGCCAGGGTGTCGATAACCTGGTCGGACATCACGGGCGGCAGGCCGAGACGGCCGAATTCCGCATTCATGAAGCCCATGTCGAAGGTCGCGTTATGGGCGATCCACTTGGCGCCATCGAAAAATTCGATGATCTGTTGCGCGACCTCGCCGAAGCTCGGCTTGTCCTTCAGGAACTCGTCGGTAATGCCATGCACGGCCAGCGCATCCGGATGGACCTTGCGGTCGCCCGGATTGATGTAGAGGTGCAGCGTTCTGCCGGTCGGAAAATTGTTGATCAGCTCGATGCCGCCGATTTCGATCACCCGGTCGGATTTCGATTCGAGGCCGGTGGTTTCCGTATCGAAGATGATCTCACGCATGTGGGTTTTTCCCGCTCGTCTTGCCGGCCTTCAGAGAGGCGATGATCTCGCGCACCTGTCCCCTCGCCGCGTCCAGTCCGAGGCCCGTATCGACGAGGAAATCGGCTCTTTTGCGTTTTTCCTGATCGGGCATCTGGCGGGAGAGAATCATCGCCAATTTTTCCCCTGTCATGCCCGGCCGCGCAAGCACCCTGTCGCGCTGTATCTGTGGATCGCAGGTAACGACGACGATGACGTCGACGCGATCCTCGCCCTTCACTTCAAAGAGAAGCGGGATGTCGAGGAGCACGAGATCAGTGCCTGCCTCTTTGTGGCGGGCCAGGAAATCGACTTCCTGCCGGCGGACCAGCGGATGGACGATCGCTTCAAGGGCCGGGAATTTTTCAGGCGACGCCGAAAGCTGGCGGGACAGTTCCTGGCGATCGACTGCGCCATTCCTGACGGTGCCGGGAAAGGCCTCACCAACGGGTCCCACCGCCTCGGTGCGATAGAGATCGTGGACAACGGCATCGGCATCGTTCACCGGGACGCCTTCATCCGCGAACATCTTGGCGGTGGTGGATTTTCCCATTCCGACGGAGCCGGTGAGGCCGATGACGATCATCTAGTGTCTTTCCATGTCAGAGATGACCAGGTCCCGAAGAGTGTTATCGACGACCGGACGGCGGCCGAACCATTTTTCGAAGCCGGGCACAGCCTGGTGCAGCAGCATGCCGAGCCCGTCCACGGTCACGAAACCCTGTTCCTCAGCCTGGACGAGCAGCGGCGTTTTCAAAGGTACATAGACGATATCGGTTACGATCGCACCGGAGGCCAACGACGAGAAATCGATCCTCAGCGCCTCGCTGCCGTCCATGCCGAGCGATGTGGTGTTCACAAAAAGCCCGGCGCCGGACATCACCTCGTCCAGCGCTTCGACAGGATGGGCGTGAACTTTCGGGCCGAACCGATGGGCAAGTTCCTCGGCGCGTGAAACTGTCCGATTGACGACGTGGATCTCGCCGACGCCGCGATCCCGTATCGACTGGATGACGGCGCGACTTGCGCCGCCGGCGCCCAAAATCACAGCGCGGCCATTCCTGTCCCAGCCGGGATGCCGGTCGTCGAGATTGGCGGTGAAGCCGTAGCCGTCCGTATTGGTGGCGTGCAGCAGACCGTCTTCCATCCAGAGCGTGTTCGACGCTCCGAGTTCGTTTGCCAGATCGTCCGGCCGGTCGGCCAGCTTGAAGGCGATCTCCTTGTGAGGGATGGTGACATTGCCGCCGCGAAAACCGGAGCTTCCGTCTTTCAGCGACTGGATGAAGGCCGGGAAGTCCGCTTCGGTCACGGCCTCGGGCCTGTAGGTCCCGGCAATTTCCAGCTGCTTCAGCCAATAGCCGTGGATCAGCGGGGAGCGGGAATGCTTCACCGGCCAGCCGGTTACGAAAGCGTTAACCAAAAATGTTTCACGTGAATCAGCCATCGATCGCTTCCAGTTCGCGAAGCTTTTCGAGGAGCGGCAGCATGGGCAGGCCGAGAATGGTGAAGTAGTCGCCCTCGATTTTCGAAAACAACTGAATACCCTCGCCTTCCAGCTGATAGGCCCCGACGCTGCCATAAACCTTTTCACCGACCCGGGACAGATAACGATCGACGAAGGTTTCGGTCAGACGCCTGACGGTCAGATCCGCATGGGCGACGTGCTCCCAGACGATTTCACCGTCACGCGCGAACGCGATCGCGCTGTTCAGGCGATGGGTCCTGTCCGAGAGGGAAAGCAGGTTCTCCCTGGCTTCGGCAAGGGTCTTCGGCTTGTGATAAACCCGGCTCCCGAGCGACATGGTCTGGTCCGAACCGATCACCACGGCGCTCGGGAAGTGTCCGCTCACGTCGAGGGCCTTTGCCCTGGCGAGCGTCAGCGCCACCTGGTCCGGGCTTGCACCTTCCAGTCCGGCCTCGATCTTCCGCTCATCGATTTCAGCCGCCCGGCTTTCAAAAGCGAGGCCGGCATTTTCCATCAGCATCCGGCGGAACGGGCTGGAGGAGGCAAGTACGAGGGGCACCGTCACGCAATTCTCCCAAAAGCGGCAAGCGGTTTCGCTTAACGCAGCTTCGGACGCAGTGCAACGATTGCCGCCGCCGTCTCCTCTATCGACCGGCGGGTTACGTCGATGACGGGCCAGTTCTGGCGGGCGCAGAGCGCGCGGGCATATTTCAGCTCCTCGTTAATGGTGGCGCGGTCCGTATAATGGCGCCGGTCGAAACCCTGAGTGACGCCGAGTTCACGGTGTTCACGCACCTGGCTGATCCGGTCGGTAGTCGCGACGAGGCCGACGATCAATGGGCGGGTAGCGCGATAGAGACTGTCCGGCAGATCGACCCCCGGCACGATCGGGATGTTGGCCGTCTTGATGCCGCGGTTGGCGAGATAGATGCTGGTCGGGGTTTTCGAGGTGCGGCTGATGCCGATCAGCACGACATCCGCCTCGTCGTAATCTTCCGGCATCTGGCCGTCGTCGTGGTCCATGGTGAAATTGAGCGCTTCGATACGCTTGAAATAATCCGCATTGAGCGCGTGCTGGGCGCCGACCCGACGGCGGGAGGGCGCACCGAGATAGGCCTGGAACGTCACCATCACCGGCTCGAGGACATTGACGCAGGGAAGACCCATTTCCCGGCAGCGCTGATCGATGAGTTCCGCGAGCTCCTGATCGACAATGGTATAGAGGACGATACCGGGTTCGCGGTCGAGCGCCTCGAGCACCGCGAGCAGCTGCTTGCGGTTACGGATCAGCGGATAGACATGCTCCACCGCCAGCGAAGACTGGAACTGCGCCGATGCAGCCCGGCCGGCGGAAATGAGAGTCTCTCCGGTTGAGTCAGATATGAGGTGCAGATGGAAGAAGTTTTTTCTGTTCTCCACGCTAAACTTAACCCTTTGTTGATAACTCGGGAGAGACCATCAGGCTCTCCCGGGCCCGGACCCGGCCTCGGGAAAACCGCCCAGTTTTCCACATTCGCATATCCTGCGGATGCGGATCGGGCGGTCTTGTGTGTTGCGGGGACAAGCTCCCCGCGCCTGTTTTTACTCCCCAGCTTATCCACAGATAGCGCCGATTGTGTTCCAGCGCCATGCCTCTGAAATAACAGCTGAAATTCTCGTTGTCCCAGCAAACGCGCGCGACATGCTGTTTTCTGTCCTTCGAGCGGCATCAAAGCGGCGGATCGTCGCGTCGGCTGTGTTTTGACTTTAATCCTTGCTACTCACCGACTCTAAGAAATAGAAAACCTTTTAAGATTCATTTCTTTGTTTTTAGGGAGAACCCATTGACCGGCGCATACCGGAAGATCGTCGAGGTGCTGGGAGGCAAGACCCTCAGTCCGCCGCCTGTCTGGCTGATGAGACAGGCAGGGCGTTATCTGCCCGAATACCGGGAGACACGGGCTGCGGCAGGCAGCTTTCTCGATCTCTGTTACACGCCGGACCTGGCTGTCGAGGTGACCTTGCAGCCGATCCGGCGCTACGGTTTCGACGCAGCGATCCTGTTTTCCGATATCCTGGTCATCCCGGATGCTCTTCATCGGAACGTGCGGTTCGTGCAGGGCGAAGGTCCGCAGATGGACCCGATCGATGTCGCCGGTATCCAGGTGCTGAGGAGCGAAGGGGTGATTGCCCATCTCGCTCCTGTCATGGAAACGGTTCGCCGGCTGAGGCGGGAACTGCCTGAGGAAACCACGCTGCTCGGTTTCTGCGGCGCGCCGTGGACGGTTGCCACCTACATGATCGCCGGCCATGGGACGCCCGACCAGGCCCCTGCCCGGCTGTTTGCCTATCGCCACCCGGAAGCCTTCGAGAAACTTCTTTCGCTGCTTGCGGAGATCTCCGCCGAATATCTGATCGCCCAGATCGATGCCGGCGCGGATGCCGTCCAGATCTTCGATTCCTGGGCAGGTGTTCTCGGGGAGAAGGAATTCGAAGCCTATGCGGTAAAGCCGGTCGCGCGGATGATCGAGATCGTTCGCCGCCAGCGGCCGCAGGCGAAGATCATTGCGTTTGCCAAGGGCGCCGGGCTGAACCTCAAGTCCTACCGCCAGCAGACCAGGGCGGACGCGATCGGCCTCGACTGGTCGGTACCGCTTTCGTTTGCCGCCGAGCTGCAGAAGGATGGCCCGGTCCAGGGCAACCTCGATCCGATGCGGGTGGTTGCCGGCGGCAGGTCGCTTGAGGACGGTATCGACGCCATTCTCGACAGGCTCGGGAATGGCCCGCTGATTTTCAATCTCGGCCATGGCATCACGCCCGAAGCCAATCCGGATCACGTGCGCCAGCTGATCGAACGCGTGCGGGGAGCCAACGCGTGAGCGGGGAGGAACTGCAGGCGGGCAAGGCGGCAGGGCGGCGTTCGGCATTGCGGGCGTTCATCGCTCTTGCCGTCTTCGTCGCCATCCTGGTTGCGGTCCGTCTTGCCCAGCCCGATAATTTCATTCTCTACATCAAGGCTTTCCACGTCATCGCCGTGATCTCCTGGATGGCCGGCCTGCTCTACATGCCGCGGCTGTTCATCTATCACAGCGATGCCGAGCCAGGTTCGGCGCAGTCGGAAACCTTCAAGATGATGGAGCAGCGGCTGCTGAAGATCATCATGAACCCGGCGATGATGATCACCTGGGTGCTCGGTCTTTACCTCGCCTGGGACCTCCATGAGTTTCGCGGCGGCTGGCTGCATGCGAAAATCGGGCTTGTGGTGCTGCTCACAATGGTGCATGTGCTGTTTGGTCGCGCGGTGCGCAGCTTTGCGGTCGATGGTCCGCGGAAAGCGCCGCGTTACTGGCGTCTGATGAATGAACTCCCGACCGTTCTGATGATCGGGATCGTCATTCTGGTGATCGTGAAACCCTTCTGAACCCCGGCTTGCTGTTTCTTGGCAAGATTTCCGTCTTGCCCCTTGCGGCGTTCCACGTGAATCGCTATTTTCCTCGCCATCTCATCTCGTGGCATGCGTGTAATTTCCCGTCCTCGCGGTTCATCTTCCGTGGTAGCGAATTTCACCGACACGCCTACATTCCCCCGAAATTCTCAATATGGTCCCCCCTTCATGGCTGAAATGAAGCTTCAAGAACTCAAAAGCAAATCCCCTACCGATTTGCTGACCTTCGCCGAATCACTGGAGGTCGAGAACGCCAGCACGATGCGCAAGCAGGAGCTGATGTTCGCGATCCTCAAGGTTCTGGCGAGCCAGGACGTCGAAATCATCGGCGAAGGCGTGGTCGAGGTCTTGCAGGACGGGTTTGGTTTCCTGCGTTCCGCGAACGCAAACTATCTGCCCGGCCCCGATGATATCTATATCTCTCCCTCCCAGATCCGCCGCTTCTCGCTGAAGACCGGCGACACGGTGGAAGGTCCGATCCGCGGACCGAAGGAAGGCGAGCGGTATTTCGCCCTCCTCAAGGTCAATACGATCAATTTCGACGATCCGGAAAAGATCCGTCACAAGGTCCATTTCGACAACCTGACGCCGCTTTATCCGAACGAGCGGTTCAAGATGGAACTCGAAGTTCCGACCTCCAAGGATCTGTCCGCCCGCGTCATCGACCTGGTGGCGCCGCTCGGCAAGGGCCAGCGCGGCCTGATCGTCGCGCCGCCGCGGACCGGTAAGACCGTTCTCCTGCAGAACATCGCCCACTCGATCACCGCCAATCACCCGGAATGTTACCTGATCGTTCTTCTGATCGACGAACGGCCGGAGGAAGTCACGGACATGCAGCGCTCGGTCAAGGGCGAGGTCGTCTCGTCGACCTTCGACGAACCGGCCGTGCGCCACGTGCAGGTTGCCGAGATGGTCATCGAAAAGGCCAAGCGCCTCGTCGAACACGGCCGTGACGTCGTCATCCTGCTCGATTCGATCACCCGCCTCGGCCGCGCCTACAATACCGTCGTTCCCTCCTCCGGCAAGGTGCTGACGGGCGGCGTGGACGCCAACGCCCTGCAGCGCCCGAAGCGCTTCTTCGGTGCCGCGCGCAACATCGAGGAAGGCGGTTCGCTGACGATCATCGCGACTGCGCTGATCGACACGGGAAGCCGCATGGACGAAGTCATCTTCGAAGAGTTCAAGGGCACCGGCAACTCGGAAATCGTTCTCGACCGCAAGGTCGCCGACAAGCGCATCTTCCCGTCGATGGACATCCTCAAGTCCGGCACCCGTAAGGAAGACCTGCTGGTGCCGCGCCAGGATCTCCAGAAGATCTTCGTGCTTCGTCGCATTCTCGCCCCGATGGGCACCACGGATGCGATCGAGTTCCTGATCGACAAGCTGAAACAGACGAAGACCAACGGCGATTTCTTCGACTCGATGAATACCTGATCCTTAGCCGGATTCATGAAAGCGACGAGCGCTCGGTTCTGCCGGGCGCTTTTCAGTTTGGAGCCGTCTCTGATAGATTGATTCCATGATCCAGGCCGACAACGATACGATCTATGCCCATTCCAGCGGCGCCCTGCCCGCGGGTGTCGCGGTGATCCGTGTAAGCGGCTCACGGGCGTTTGACGCCGCCGTGGTTTTGGCGGGTGAACTGCCGATCGGCAGGAAGGCAGCGCTTCGAACGATTCGGAGCCGCAACGGTCTGGTGATCGACCAGGCCCTTGTCCTTGCCTTTCCAGGCCCGAACTCCTTTACCGGCGAAGACTGCGTCGAGATGCACCTGCATGGCAGTCGCGCGGTGGTTTCCGCCGTCTACCGGGAACTGGAAGCTATAGGGCTGCGCCTGGCTGAGGCGGGCGAGTTTTCCCGCCGGGCATTCGAAAACGGCAAGCTGGACCTGGTTGAGGTCGAGGGGCTGGCGGATCTGATCGCCGCCGAAACCGAGATGCAGCGCCGGATGGCAGTCGAGCAGGGTTTTGGCGGACAGTCCGCCCTCTATAAGGCATGGGCCGAGAGATTGACGCGCTCACGCGCGTTGATCGAAGCGGAACTCGACTTCGCCGATGAGGATGATGTTCCCGGCTCGGTTTCAGACAGGGTCTGGGCGGAGATGGCCGATCTCTATCTCGAGATTGCCGAGCATATCGCTTCGGCAAAAGCCGGTGAGATCATCCGCGACGGATACAAGGTGGTCATCGCCGGAGCGCCCAATGCCGGAAAGTCCAGTCTGCTCAATGCGCTGGCCAGGCGCGATGTTGCGATCGTCACCGAGATCGCCGGTACCACCAGGGACCTTCTGCACGTCGATATCGATATGGAAGGCTATCTGGTGCGTTTCTTTGATACCGCGGGGTTGCGCGACAGCGAGGATCGCGTTGAGCAGGAAGGCGTGCGAAGGGCGCGGATAGCCATCGAACAGGCCGATCTTGTCCTGCAGCTCGAAGATATCGATTCGGACTCGAAACAGATGCTTCCCGGGGTGGCGGGAGAGGTCCTGCGGGTCGGGACAAAGGTGGATATACGCCGGCCTTCGGCAGCGTATGATCTGAACATTTCCAGCGAGACGGGAGAGGGGTTGGATGAACTTCGATCTCTCATTCTTGGAAAACTTCGGGAAACCTGGTCCGGATCGCTGGTTCCCAACCGACAGCGACACCTTCAATACTTGAAAGAGGCTTCCAATTTTATCGAAGAAGCGCTAAACGGCCGGGATCTTGATCTTCGGGCCGAGAGCCTCCGGGCCGCAGCGTCGTCGCTGGGCCGCATCACCGGGCGGGTCGATGTGGAACAGCTCCTTGACGTGATTTTTTCGCAGTTCTGCATCGGCAAGTGATTCACGTGAAACAGGGCGGACTACGCTGTTTCATAGGGTAGGCAAATGGAAACGACATTCGACGTAATCATCATCGGTGGCGGTCATGCCGGTTGCGAGGCAGCAAGCGCGGCCGCGCGCATGGGAGCGAGCACCGCGCTGATAACCCATAGCCGGCAGACTATCGGCGTGATGTCCTGTAATCCTGCGATCGGCGGCCTTGGAAAGGGTCACCTCGTCCGCGAAGTCGATGCCTTCGACGGATTGATGGGACGGGTGGCGGATGCCTCGGGCATCCAGTTCCGGCTTCTCAACCGCAAGAAGGGACCCGCGGTGCGGGGGCCGCGGACCCAGGCCGATCGCAAGCTCTATCGCCTGGCGATGCAGCGTGAGATTCTCGACCATCCTCATCTCACCGTGATCGAGGGGGATGCCTTCGATATCGGGGTCGAGGGCGGCAGGGTGAGTTCGGTTGAACTGAAGGACGGGCGTCGATTCGGATGCGGAACAATTGTATTAACGACCGGCACTTTCCTCCGCGGCCTGATTCACATCGGCGACCAGAAAATCCCCGCGGGCCGCGTTGGCGAAGCCCCGTCGCTGGGATTGTCCCAAGCCCTGGCGCGATTTGACCTGCGGCTCGGTCGGTTGAAGACCGGCACGCCGGCGCGGCTCGACGGCAATACGATCGACTGGAGCCGTGTCGGCTTGCAGGAGGCCGACGACGACCCGGTGCCTTTTTCCTTCATGACCGACAGGATCACCACCCGCCAGATTGCCTGTGGTGTCACGCGTACTACGGGTGCGACGCATAGGATCATCTCGGACAATATTCACCGTTCGGCGATGTATTCAGGTCAGATAGAGGGTGTGGGCCCGCGCTATTGCCCGTCGATCGAGGACAAGATCGTTCGTTTCGGCGAACGGGACGGACACCAGATCTTTCTGGAGCCGGAAGGGTTGGACGACCCGGCCGTCTATCCGAATGGGATTTCCACATCCCTCCCCGCCGACGTCCAGGAAGCGTTCATTCGAACAATTCCGGGCTTGGAGGCGGTGTCGATCATGCAGCCCGGTTACGCGATCGAATATGATCATGTGGATCCCCGCGAATTGACGGCGGCCCTGGAGGTCAAGAAGATCCCGGGCCTCTTCCTCGCCGGACAGATCAACGGCACAACGGGTTATGAGGAAGCGGCAGCGCAGGGTCTGGTTGCGGGATTGAACGCTGCGCGCAAGGCTTCAGGCGCTGAGGCCTATCATTTCAGCCGCGCCGATTCCTATATCGGCGTCATGATCGATGATCTCACCTCACGCGGGGTGATTGAGCCCTATCGGATGTTTACTTCGCGTGCCGAATACCGGTTGTCTCTCAGAGCTGACAACGCGGACGTTCGACTGACGGAGAAGGCCATCGAACTGGGCTGTGTCGGGCCGGAGCGGACCAAGAAGTTGCGGGCCTATACGCAGGCGCTGGACGCGGGCCGGGAATTGCTCCGATCCCGCAACCTCACTCCCAACGAAGCCCATGGTTACGGACTGAAGCTGAACAAGGACGGGCAGCGCAGGACTGCCTATGAGCTGCTGGCTTATCCTGACCAATCGTTGAAGGGCCTCACCGCGATATGGCCTGAATTGGCACAGTTGTCGCCCAAGGTTGGAGAGGCTCTGGAGATTGAGGCGTCCTACTCGGTTTACATGAACCG
Source organism: Neorhizobium sp. LjRoot104 (assembly GCF_964253725.1). Lineage (NCBI taxonomy): Bacteria > Pseudomonadati > Pseudomonadota > Alphaproteobacteria > Hyphomicrobiales > Rhizobiaceae > Neorhizobium > Neorhizobium sp. LjRoot104. The sequence goes on along the minus strand of NZ_CAXURS020000001.1, from coordinate 3,997,074 downwards.
ACAGGCTGCAGATATTCATGCCACTCACCGCGACGAAGCCCGTATTATTCCGCAAGGCTTTGATTTTTCGAAGCTTCCTGGACTTTCCAATGAGCTTAAGCTGAAGCTGACGGCGGCGAATCCGGTGAATCTCGCCCAGGCGAGTAAGGTAGATGGAATGACGCCGGCTGCCCTCGCCCTCATCCTGGCCCTGCTTCGCAAAGAAGATGCCGCGCCCAATCGCCTCAAGCGAGTCATTTAATGCTTCTGAACGGCAAGAGTGTTTCACGTGAAACGCAGGAAAAGCTTGAGCATTTCTCTGCGCTGTTCCAGAAGTGGGCCAAAGCCATCAATCTGGTGGCCCCATCCACCCTGGACGAGTTGTGGCAACGCCATATTGCGGACAGCGCCCAGATTTTCCAGCTCTCTCCGTTGCCGTGTAAATGGCTTGATCTCGGTTCCGGAGGCGGCTTCCCCGGTGTCATAACGGCGATCTTCCTGGCGGAAGCCCAGGATGGATGGGTTCATCTGGTCGAGAGCAACCAAAAGAAGGCAGCATTTCTTCGAGTGGCGCTCAGTGAGACGGGCGCGCGGGGATCCGTCCATCCCCTCCGAATCGAATCGGCCTCCACGGCTCTGCCGGAGTGCGACCGGATTTCCGCCAGAGCTCTTGCCGAGCTTGACCCGCTTCTTTCCTACACATCGGCCTGGATGATCGGCAAAGAAACAAGAGCTTTTTTTCACAAAGGCAGGGATTACGCGGCCGAAGTCGAGAAAGCCCGTGGTCGTTGGCTATTCGATCTGATAAAACATCGGAGTGCCGTCGAGCCGGATTCAGTTATCCTCGAGATAAGCAATTTAAGGCACAAAGAACCCTAGATTTTCAGGTGCCGCATGTTTGACAGAAATCGGGTTATCACCATTGCCAACCAAAAAGGCGGCGTCGGCAAGACGACGACGGCGATCAATTTGGCAACTGCGCTTGCTGCCATCGGCGAGCGTGTCCTGATCGTTGATCTCGATCCGCAGGGCAATGCCAGTACCGGGCTCGGCATAGATCGCCGTGACCGCAAGATTTCCTCCTATGACCTGCTGATGGGGTATAATTCCATCGAGGAAACCGCGCTGGAGACGGCTGTGCCCAACCTCCATATCGTTCCGTCCACCATGGACCTGCTTGGTTTCGAGATGGAAATTTCGCAGGCTCCGGATCGGGCCTTCAAGCTGCGCGGCGCATTGAATGGCGACGATGCGCTGGCTTATTCCTACATCCTGTTGGATTGCCCCCCTTCGTTCAACCTGCTGACAATGAATGCCATGGCGGCGGCCCATTCCATCCTGGTGCCCTTGCAGTGCGAGTTTTTCGCTCTGGAAGGATTGAGCCAGTTGCTGGAAACCGTTGATCAGGTCCGCCGCAGCGTCAATCCCTCGCTCGATATCCAAGGTATTGTGCTGACGATGTTCGATGCGCGAAACAATCTCGCCCAACAGGTCGTCAACGATGTCCGGACTCATCTGGGTGAGAAGGTCTACCATACGTTGATCCCGCGCAATGTTCGCGTATCGGAAGCGCCTTCCTATGGTAAGCCGGCCATCCTTTATGACCTGAAATGTGCCGGGAGCCAGGCCTATCTGCAGCTGGCTTCTGAAGTCATCCAGCGGGAACGCAGGCGCAAGGCGGCCTGAAGCCTTGCAGACAAGTGAGTAGTGAAGATGAACGACGACCTCTCGAAACGGCGCCTTGGGCGCGGTCTTGCAGCTCTTATCGGTGAGATGGACCAGCCGGCCCCTGTCAACAGTGGTGCCCGCAGCGTCAACCCGGATCGGATGGTGCCGATCGAGCATGTGTCGCGCAACCCAAAGAACCCGCGTCGAAGCTTTGATGAGGCGGAGTTGCAGGATCTCGCAAGCTCCATTCGGCAGCATGGTATCGTTCAGCCCGTCGTCGTTCGGCCGCGGGGCACAGATCAGTTTGAGATCATCGCCGGTGAACGGCGCTGGCGCGCGGCCCAACTCGCCGGACTGGTTGAAATTCCGGTCATCGTTCGCGACGTGGATGATCGAACGGCGCTCGAGATCGCCATCGTTGAAAACGTCCAGCGTTCGGATCTCAATCCTCTGGAAGAGGCGCTCGGTTACGATCAGCTGATTGCAGAACACGGGTACACCCAAAACGATCTCGGAGAGATCATCGGCAAAAGCCGGAGCCATGTCGCCAATAGCCTCCGTCTGCTGAAACTGCCCGAGCCGGTACGGGATATGTTGGCAGCAGGCAGTCTTTCGGCGGGTCACGCCCGGGCCCTGATTACGACATCGGACCCGGCTTCGCTGGCGCGTACGATTATCGCCAAGGGCATGTCGGTTCGTGATGCCGAAAAGCTGGCTCAGAACGACATCAAGGCTCAATCGGAGCCGGCAACCGTTTCGAAAGCGGAACAAAAAGATTCCGACACGCTTGCTCTGGAGCGCACCCTCTCCGATTCCCTTGGTCTGGACGTGAAGATCAACCACAAGAACGGTGGCGGGCAGATCAGGATCGGTTACCGGACGCTTGAACAGCTCGAGGAGATCTGCCGCCTTCTGGAACGGCGATAACCTAATCTATTCAGCGATTTGACTGAATAGCCGTCGCCATCAGCGTGTGGAAGGCGATATTCGGTTCGAGGCTCTGCCTCTGCCTCGACATCAGAACTGCGGCCTGCAATCTCTCCGTTTCACGCGCCAGCGCTGGCGAACTCCAGGTTCGCAGCGCTTTTTCCATGATCGGCTTCCGCTTGAAGTGAATATGCCTGCCGAGCGTCATCATGACCTGGGCGGTCTGGAGCTTCTTTTCCTCCATCTCCGCCTTCATCAGATCCAGCAGCTGGAACTGTTTCAGGCAGGATTGCAGGACGAGAAAAACTGGCGTCTTCGAGGAAACGATCTTCTGTATGGCACGATGCAGGCCCGGCAAATCGCCGCCAAGGATCGCGTCGATGGCCTCATCGGCTGAAACTGCGCTGGCATCGCCGATGATTTCGTCGACCTGCGCCTCTTCGATCATGCCTGTGCCCCGGCAGTAGAGCGCGAGCTTGCGAATCTCGTTCCGGGAGGCCACGCGATCTCCCCCAAGCAACTCCAGGAGCCTCTGGCGGGCGCCAGGGCTGATCCTCAGGCGTTCACCCCCCAGTTCGGAATCGATGAGGCTGTTCAAAGCCTTGATATCGTCGGCGTAGCAGGGAATGGTGGCGATGGATCTGGAGGCTTCTGCGATCTTGCGCAGCCCGCTTCCTTTTTTCAGGTCGCCGGCCTCGACGATCAGGACATTGGCTGGAGCCGGAGCGTCGGCCAAAATCTGCATTGCGTCGAGAAGCGGCTTTTCATTGGCGGCGCCCCTTAGCCAGACGAGTTTCGAGCCGCCAAAAAGGCCCATTGAATTCACTTCATCGAGAAGTCGTCCCGGATCGCCTTGCAGGTCCGAAACGTCGAGCTTGAGCATTGCAAACGGATCGTCCTGCGAAATGCCCGTCTTGCTCGCGATCACTGCCGCGCGTTCGGAAACGAGGCCACGATCCGGACCGTAGATCACGAAAATCTTGTAGAGCTCCGCACTCTTCTCGGCAAACCGGTCGAATTCGTGGGACTTTACTTCTGCCATACCGTCTGCGGCTGAGGTTCGCGCGAGAGCGCAATCGCGATCTCGGCGCGGATGAACTCGGCAAGCTCTCTTGCGGCGCGGTTTTCGGCATCGCGAACGGCGCGGAGGCCTGCATAGCCCTGACCGGAGAAGTCGACGAGCGAAACGACCTGACGTTTGCCGGACTTCAGGACCTGCCCGTCGCTGATGCGGGTAATCGTGTAGATACCTTCCACCTGGACGCGGCCGGGGACCGGTACGCCGGTTGGGGAAACGTTGTCGTCGTCCTCGTCATCCTCGTCGTCTATGATGCTCGAGGAGGTACTCTTGGTGGCCAGTTGCACGTTGTAAGCAGGACGGGCCGACTCGCCAGCACCGCCGGAAGTCAGGAAGACCAGATGATTGCGAACAACCTGATCGAGGCGACTATGTGGTTGCTCGAAGCCAACGGCTGCCAGGCGCTCGCCCGTGCCGGAAGCCTCCGAATAAAGCGGGCGGGCCTGGCAGCCGGCAAGCACTGTCAGCATTACCAGGCTGGATACGAACCCGAAACGACGAAGAGAGCGGTCAAACGACAATGTTTACGATCCTCTGTGGGACGACGATGACTTTCTTCGGCGTCCGGCCTTCAAGTGCCGCCTTGACCGCATCCAGCGCCAGAACCGCAGCTTCGACCGCACTTTGATCCGCGTCGCGCGCGATTGTCAATTCGCCGCGCTTCTTGCCGTTGATTTGGACCGGCAGTGTGACTTCGTTCTCGACGACCAGGGCGTCGTCGTACTGGGGCCATGCAGTCAGGGAGAGCAGGTCCTTGTTGCCGAGGACAGCCCAGCATTCCTCGGCCAGATGCGGCGTCATGGGGGCGACGAGCTGAATCAGGATCTCCGAGGCATTGCGGACGGCGGCGCGATAGGCGGCATCGCCCTCGCCGGCCGCGACCCGGCCAAGCGGTGCTGCAAGTGCGTTCACCAGCTCATAGATGCGCGCCACGGCCTTGTTGAACGAGAGCTTGTCGTAATCACCCTGGACCGCCTTCAGTGTCTTGTGAGCGAGCTGGGAGATCGCCAGAGCCTCACCATCCTTAGCCGGCGCAGGATCTACACCGCGCAGGTTTTCGGAGGCTTCGGAAATCAGCCGCCACAGGCGTTGGGTGAAACGATGCGCGCCTTCGACGCCGGCTTCGGACCAGATGACGTCGCGGTCCGGCGGAGAGTCCGACAACACGAAGAAACGCGCCGTATCGGCGCCGTAGGAGGCGATGATATCGTCCGGATCGACGACATTCTTCTTCGACTTCGACATCTTTTCGATCGAGCCGATCGTCACTTCCTCGCCGCCCTTCAGCATCGTGGCGCGGCGTTTGCCATCAACTTCCTCGATCCTGATATCGGCCGGAGCCACCCATTCGCCGTTCGGGCCGGAGCCGCGGCGATAGGTTTCATGCACGACCATGCCCTGGGTGAAGAGGCCCTTGAAGGGCTCCTTGGCATCGACATGGCCGGTTTCGCGCATGGCGCGGGTGAAGAAGCGTGAATAGAGCAGGTGCAGGATCGCGTGCTCGATGCCGCCGATATACTGGTCGACCGGCAGCCAGCGGTTGGCGACGGCCGGATCGGTCGGATCCTTTTCCCAAGGCGCCGTGAAGCGGGTGAAATACCAGCTCGAATCGACGAACGTATCCATCGTGTCCGTCTCACGGCGTGCCTGCTTGCCGCATTGCGGGCAGGCGACGTGGCGCCAGGTCGGATGGCGGTCGAGCGGGTTGCCCGGCAGGTCGAAGGTGACGTCATCCGGCAGTTTGACCGGCAGGTCTGCCTTCGGCACCGGCACGACGCCGCAGTCATCGCAATGGATGACCGGGATCGGGCAGCCCCAGTAGCGCTGACGGGAAATGCCCCAGTCGCGCAGGCGAAAGTTCACCTTGCGCTCGCCCTGCGGCATGTTGCCGACCAGGGTTTCCGACAGGCGGTCCGCGACGATCGCGAAGGCTTCGTCTGTCGTCTTGCCGTCGAGGAAGCGCGAATTGATCATTACGCCGTCATCGACGTAAGCCGTATCGCCGACCGTAAAGGTCGCGGCATCGCCGTCCTTCGGCATGACCACCGGAACGACGGACAGGCCGTATTTCCGGGCGAAATCCAGGTCGCGCTGGTCGCCGGACGGGCAGCCGAAGATCGCGCCCGTACCGTAATCCATCAACACGAAGTTCGCGACATAGACCGGCAGCTCCCAGGAGGGATCGAGCGGGTGCCTGACGCGGATACCCGTGTCGATGCCCTTCTTCTCGGCCGTTTCCAGTGCCGCGAGCGAGGTTCCATGATGGCGGCATTCTTCGGCGAAAGCTTCGATAGCCGGATTCTGCGCCGCGGCCGCCTTGGCCAGCGGATGGTCGGCGGCGATGGCCAGGAAGGAAGCGCCGAACAGCGTGTCGGGGCGGGTCGTGTAGACCACGACTTCGCTCTCGCCGGCGGGTGCCGTCGAGCCGACGATTTCCCAGCGGACCGTCAGGCCCTCGGAGCGGCCGATCCAGTTCTTCTGCATCAGCCGGACCTTTTCCGGCCATTGATCGAGAGTGTCGAGCGAGTCCAGCAGATCCTGGCTGAAATCAGTGATCTTGAAGAACCACTGCACCAGGTCGCGTTGCTCCACCAAGGCACCCGAGCGCCAGCCGCGGCCGTCGATGACCTGTTCGTTGGCGAGAACCGTCTGGTCGACCGGATCCCAGTTGACCTTGGACTGCTTGCGGTAGACCAGGCCCTTTTCCATCATGTCGAGGAAGAGGTGCTGCTGCTGCTGGTAATATTCGACGTCGCAGGTGGCGAACTCGCGTGACCAGTCGAGCGACAGGCCCATGGCCTTCAGCTGCGCCTTCATGGATTCGATGTTCTGGTAGGTCCAGGTCTTCGGATGCACCTTGTTGTCGCGGGCGGCGTTTTCAGCCGGCATGCCGAATGCGTCCCAGCCCATCGGGTGCAGGACGTTGAAGCCGCGGGCGCGCTTGTAGCGGGCCACCACGTCGCCCATGGCGTAGTTGCGCACATGGCCCATGTGGATGCGGCCCGACGGATAGGGAAACATTTCCAGAACGTAGTATTTTTCGCGCGGATCGCTGTTGTCGGTTTCGAAAACCTTGGCATCGTTCCACGTCTGCTGCCAACGGGGCTCGGCATCGCGCGGGTTATAACGTTCAGTCGCCATTTCAATGATATTCCGGGAAAATAAGATCTGAGAGTCGGGCGAGACCTTCACCATGAAACCCCGCAAGCGTCAAGTTTTACGGGGTTGGGAAAGGCCAAGTTTGGGCGAAACACCCTTGGCAGAGCCTTATATGAGGGCTAAGCGCTGAGCTTGCAAGAAAAGCGGAAGGCATGTGGCATGAGCGTTGAAGAACGGCTGCGGGAAGTGAAGGCCCGGATCGGGATGGCGGAGCGCCTGTCGAAGCGGCCGGCGGGGTCGGTGACGCTCGTGGCGGTGTCGAAGACGTTTGATGGGGAAGACATCCGTCCGGTGATCGCCGCCGGGCAGCGGGTCTTCGGTGAAAACCGCGTGCAGGAAAGCCAGGGAAAATGGCCGGAACTGAAGGCCGAGACGCCGGATATCGAACTGCATCTGATCGGGCCGCTGCAATCCAACAAGGCTGCCGATGCCGTGGCGCTGTTCGACGTGATCGAGACGGTGGACCGGGAAAAGATCGCCCGGGCGCTGGCCGACGAGATCAAGAGACAAGGCAAGGCGCCAAAGCTTTATGTACAGGTCAACACCGGACTGGAGCCGCAGAAGGCGGGCATCGAGCCGAAGGAGACCGTCGCTTTCGTGGAGCTTTGCCGCAAGGGGCTCGGGCTTTCGATCGAGGGGCTGATGTGCATTCCGCCGGCCGAGGAAAATCCGGGGCCGCATTTCGCGCTGCTCGCCGAACTCGCCAGGGAATGCGGCGTCGAGAAGCTCTCCATGGGCATGTCCGGCGATTTCGAGACGGCTGTCGAATTCGGCGCGACCAGCGTTCGCGTCGGTTCGGCCATTTTCGGGGCGCGATGAAAATAGTCTTTTGCCAAGTGCCTAGCGCTTTCGTCGGGCTTCCCGGCGCCTCCCGAGCACCCTAGATTGCCATTCCGGGCTGTGCTCATGTGACGGGAGGTGCAGATGCAAAGCCGCTATTTCGACGTGTATGAAGGTTGGCAGAAGGATCCGGAAGGGTTCTGGAAAGCCGCCGCGACCGCCATCGACTGGTTCATTGAGCCAGAGAAGGTCTTCGATGAGGATCAGGGCGTCTACGGCCGCTGGTTCACCGGCGGCGAGACCAATACCTGCTATAACTGCCTCGACCGGCATGTGGCGGCCGGTCGTGGCGGGCTGCGCGCCTTCATCCACGACAGCGCCATGACGGGAAAACAGAAGACTTTCACCTATGCCGAGGTTCTCGACGAGGTGAAGGCGATTGCCGCGGCGATGCGGGATCTCGGCATCGAAAAGGGGGACCGCGTCGTCATCTACATGCCGATGGTGCCGGAAGCGATTTTCTCCATGCTGGCCTGCGCGCGGCTCGGCGCGGTGCATTCTGTCGTGTTCGGCGGGTTTGCGGCGCAGGAACTGGCGGCGCGGCTGAACGATTCGGAAGCGAAACTGGTCGTCGGCGCGAGCTGTGGCCTCGAACCGGGCCGGGTTGTCGCCTACAAGCCGCTGATCGACCAGGCGATCGAGCTTGCGCGGGTGAAGCCGAAACATTGCCTCATCCTGCAGCGCGAGCAGCTCCAGGCGGAGTTGCGGCCGGAGCGGGGGGAACTGGATTTCGGGGAAGTCGTCGAGAAGGCGCGGGGCAGGGATGTGCCATGCGTGCCGGTCAAGGCGACCGATCCGCTCTACATCCTCTACACCTCCGGGACGACGGGCCAGCCGAAGGGCGTCGTGCGCGACAATGGCGGGCACATGGTGGCGCTCTCCTGGAGCATGGAGAACATTTTTGGCATGAAGCCGGGGGAGGTGTTCTGGACGGCGTCCGATATCGGCTGGGTCGTCGGGCATTCGTATATCGTCTATGCGCCGCTGCTGACCGGCAATACCAGCGTGATCTTCGAAGGCAAACCGGTCGGCACGCCCGATGCCGGCACGTTCTGGCGCGTCGTCAGCGATCATGACGTGAAGGTGCTGTTCACTGCGCCGACGGCCTTTCGCGCCATCCGCCGTGACGATCCCGACGGCGAACTGGTGGAGAAATACGACCTGACCGGCATGCGGGCGCTTTTCCTCGCCGGTGAGCGGGCTGATTCGGAGACCCTTAAATGGGCCGAACAGAAGCTGAAGATCCCGGTGATCGATCACTGGTGGCAGACGGAGACCGGCTGGCCGGTCGCCGCCAACACGGTCGGGCTGGGGCTGATGCCGGTCAAGCACGGCTCGCCGACGCGGCCGATGCCCGGTTACGCGCTCGACGTGCTGGACGATGCCGGACATCCGGTGCCGCGCGGCACGCTGGGCAATATCGTCATCAAGCTGCCATTGCCGCCTGCCTGCCTGGTCAGTTTCTGGAATGCCGACCAGCGGTTCCGGGAGGCCTGCCTCGACGAGTTTCCGGGCTACTACAAGACCGCGGATGCCGGGATGATGGACGAGGACGGTTATATCTTCGTGATGGCGCGCACCGACGACATCATCAACTGCGCCGGCCATCGGCTCTCGACCGGGGCGATGGAAGAGGTCTGCGCCAAACATCCCGATGTTGCCGAATGCGCGGTGATCGGTGTGCACGACAAGACCAAGGGGCAGATCCCCTGCGGTTTCCTGGTCCTGAAGAACCATGTTTCACGGGAAACCGCTGAGATCGCAAGGGAAGTCGCCGAACTGGTGCGCAACGAGATCGGGCCGGTCGCGGCGTTCAAGACGGTGATGGTGGTACACAAACTGCCCAAGACCCGATCGGGCAAGATTTTGCGCGGTACGATGCAGAAGATCGCCGACGACATGCCGTGGAAAATGCCGGCGACAATCGAGGATGCGACGGTGCTGGACGAGATCACCGCGATCCTGAAGGCGAACGGTTACGCCCGCGAGGGGAGCGGCCTCAGACAAAGCGCCTGAACGAAAAAAAGCCCCGGAGACGATCCGGGGCTTTTTTTGATGCAATCGAAACAGGTTCGATCAGAAACGTTCGTCTTCCTCGTCGTCGTCGCGACGGGTGGACTTGAGCGACGAGAGCTTGGCGAAAACGGCGTCGGCGTCGATTTCCTTCTCTTCCTCGCGCTCGTTGCGATAGCTGAAGCCGAGGTTTTCGGTTTCAGCCGCCGGCTGCAGGGAAGCGCCGAGTTCGGCGGCGGTCGGCAGCGGACGGCCCTTGGAAGCGCGTTCGACTTCGAGGTCGAGATCGATCTGGCTGCAGAGGCCCAATGTAACCGGATCCATCGGCGTCAGGTTGGTCGAATTCCAGTGGGTGCGCTCGCGGATCTGCTCGATCGTCGATTTGGTGGTGCCGACGAGGCGGGAGATCTGGGCGTCTTTCAGTTCCGGATGGTTGCGGACCAGCCAGAGGATGGCGTTCGGGCGATCCTGGCGCTTGGAGACCGGCGTGTAACGCGGGCCGCGGCGCTTCGATTCGGGCACGCGAACCTTCGGTTCGGAAAGCTTCAGCTTGTAGTTGATGTCCTTTTCGCCGCGTTCGATCTCGTCGCGGGAAAGCTGGCCGGTGGCGATCGGGTCGAGGCCCTTGATGCCCTGCGCCGCTTCGCCGTCCGCAATGGCCTTCACCTCGAGCGGGTGAAGCTTGCAGAAGTTGGCGATCTGATCGAAGGAAAGCGCGGTATTGTCGACCAGCCATACAGCGGTCGCCTTCGGCATGAGCAATTGTTGAGCCATGGGTATAGGTCCTCTGTCCGTCCGCGCCGGTGTCGCGGGCCGTGGGTATCAACCACAATTTCCGGGAATTTACCGCCCTATAATCGAATTGGGACGGAATTGCAAATCTTTGAAGCGAGATCGTCGCACCGAGATGAACCGTTTGTCTAATTGCCGCCCTTGCCTCACCTGTTATGAATGCGGCACATATCGCTGACGGCTCGATGCGTCGTCATGCGTGCCAATTCAGGGAGGTGTTCATGTCCGAAAAAGTCTACCCGGTCCTCAAGTCCGCCAAAGCAAAAGCGCTCATCGACAAGGACAAATACGAAAAGTGGTACGAGGAGAGCGTCGAGGATCCGGACAAGTTCTGGGGCAAGCACGGCAAACGCATCGACTGGTTCAAACCCTACACGAAAGTCAAGAACACCTCCTTCAAGGGCAAGGTCTCGATCAAGTGGTTCGAGGATGGCCTCACCAACGTTTCCTACAATTGCATCGACCGCCACCTGAAGACGCATGGGGAGCGCACGGCGCTGATCTGGGAGGGCGACAACCCCTATATCGACAAGAAGATCACCTATAACCAGCTTTACGACCAGGTCTGCCGGCTGGCCAACGTCCTGAAGAAACACGGCGTCAAGAAGGGCGACCGCGTCACCATCTACATGCCGATGATCCCGGAAGCGGCCTATGCGATGCTCGCCTGCGCCCGTATCGGCGCGGTGCATTCCGTGGTGTTCGGCGGGTTCTCGCCGGAGGCGCTCGCCGGCCGCATCATCGACTGCCAGTCCACCTTCGTCATCACCTGCGACGAGGGCGTGCGCGGCGGCAAGCCGGTGCCGCTCAAGGACAATACCGATACGGCGATCCATATCGCCGCCCGCCAGCACGTGATCGTCAACAAGGTCGTGGTGGTGCGCCGCACCGGCGGCAAGACCGGCTGGGCGCCCGGCCGCGACCTCTGGTACCACCAGGAAATCGCCACCGTGAAGGAACATTGCGAACCGGTGAAGATGAAGGCGGAAGATCCGCTGTTTATCCTCTACACGTCCGGCTCCACCGGCAAGCCGAAGGGCGTGCTGCACACGACCGGCGGTTATCTGGTGTTCGCGGCGATGACCCACGAATACACGTTCGACTACCATGACGGCGACATCTACTGGTGCACGGCGGATGTCGGCTGGGTGACCGGCCATTCCTACATCGTCTACGGGCCGCTCGCCAACTGCGCCACGTCGCTGATGTTCGAAGGCGTGCCGAACTTCCCGGACCAGGGCCGTTTCTGGGAAATCATCGACAAGCACAAGGTCAACATCTTCTACACCGCGCCGACTGCGATCCGTTCGCTGATGGGCGCCGGCGACGAATTCGTGAAGCGTTCCTCGCGTGAGAGCCTGCGGCTGCTCGGCACGGTCGGCGAGCCGATCAACCCGGAAGCCTGGGAATGGTACTACAACGTGGTCGGCGACAAGCGCTGCCCGGTCGTCGATACCTGGTGGCAGACGGAAACCGGCGGCCACATGATCACGCCGCTGCCGGGCGCCACCGACCTCAAACCGGGTTCGGCCACCAAGCCGTTCTTCGGCGTGAAGCCCGAGCTGGTCGATAACGAGGGGAAGGTGCTGGAGGGAGCCGCCGACGGCAATCTGTGCATCACCGATGCCTGGCCGGGCATGATGCGTACGCTCTATGGTGACCATGAGCGGTTCATCCAGGCCTATTTTTCCACCTACAAGGGCAAATATTTCACCGGTGACGGCTGCCGGCGCGACGAGGACGGTTACTACTGGATCACCGGCCGCGTCGATGACGTGCTGAACGTTTCCGGCCACCGGCTGGGCACGGCCGAGGTGGAATCGGCGCTCGTCTCGCACAATCTCGTGTCGGAGGCCGCCGTCGTCGGTTATCCGCACAATATCAAGGGCCAGGGCATCTATTGCTATGTGACCCTGATGGCGGGCCACGAGGGCAATGATGCGCTGCGCCAGGAACTGGTGAAACACGTTCGCCAGGAAATCGGCCCGATTGCCGCACCGGACAAGATCCAGTTCGCACCCGGCCTGCCGAAGACCCGATCGGGCAAGATCATGCGCCGCATCCTGCGTAAGATCGCCGAGGACGATTTCGGTTCGCTGGGCGACATCTCGACGCTCGCCGATCCGGGCGTGGTGGACGATCTGATCGCCAACCGGCAGAACAAGGCGGGTTGAGTTCAAAAAGGCCGCTCGGGAAACCGGGCGGCCCTTGCGGACTGTCAATGCGGGTCGCTAGCCGCGCCTCCGTCATGCTCGGGCCTGCCCTGAGCATCTGCCACGTTGATTTATCGATGCTCGGCAGATCCTCGGCTCAAGGCTGAGGATGACGTCGAGTAAGGAGCGAGGCTTGCGAAACATCTTGACGATCGCCCGCGAACGTCAGTCTGTATTACAGACCTGCTGCGGCTTGCGCCCGCCGTCATAGGTCTGCACCAGGCCTGCCAACAGCAGATCGCCGCCGGCGCTGCGGCCATCGGCCAGAACCACGTCGGCGACGATGCGGCCGAAATATTTGTCGCCAGAAATATGGGTGAGCTGAATTTTGCGTGATCGGGCGGTCAGCGCTTCGAGCGCGCGCTGGGCATCGAGCCCCGCTTCGCGAATCCGCTCGCATTTCGACTTCAGTTCCGGCGCGTCGATGCCGCGGATCCGCACATAGACTTCCATCTTCTGTTGCGGCCAGGGTTGCGCTTCGACCAGCAGCGTATCGCCGTCGATGACCCGCAGGATTTCCGCAGCCACCGGCCCGGAAATCTCGTCACGCGCTTCCGCGTCGGTGACGGACACCGCGATCATGCCGACAAGAATCAGAAGCGCCTTGATCATGGAAAGGAATAAATTCCGATACGCGATCAAAGTCAATAGGAATATTTACTTAGAAATCGATCGCCCGGCCGTTGATTTCCCAGTCGCCGAAACGGGCCGGGTCGGCGCCGCCGCGGCCGCCGAATTCTTCGGGCAGTTCGGCCTTGGCCGCCGCCTGACGGCGTTCCTCGGCTTCCTTCAGGGCGCGCTGGGCGGCCGGGGAAAGAGGCTTCTTTTGGGCCTCTTCGTCCGGTACGATTTCCGAATTGTCGTTATCTGCGCTTTGCATCTTGGGCTTTGCCGGGTCGATTATTGAAAATTCTGGTTGAATTGACCACATCATAGGGCGTTCGCGCCCAGTGGAAAACCCTATAACCGCCTTGGGGCGAAATCGGCAACGGGAGAGATGACGATGAATGTGATGCGCACCGCCATGCTTCTGGCCTTCATGACGGCCCTGTTCATGGGGATCGGCTTCCTGATCGGCGGCACGGGCGGCATGATGATCGCGCTGGTGATCGCTGCCGGCATGAACCTGTTTTCCTACTGGAATTCCGACAAGATGGTGCTTTCAGCCTATCACGCGCAGGAAGTGGATGCGCGCAGCGCTCCGGAATTCTACAACATGATCCGCGATCTTTCGGCCAATGCCGGCCTGCCGATGCCGAAAGTCTATGTCTATGACAATCCGCAGCCGAACGCCTTTGCGACCGGCCGCAATCCGCAGAATGCCGCCGTCGCTGCGTCCACCGGGCTGATGCAGCGCCTGACACATGAAGAAGTGGCGGGCGTGATGGCGCATGAGCTGGCGCATATCCAGAACCGCGACACGCTGACCATGACGATCACCGCGACGCTTGCCGGCGCGATCTCGATGCTCGGCAATTTCGCCTTCTTCTTCGGCGGCAACCGCGAGAACAACAATCCGCTCGGTTTCGTCGGCGTGCTGGTGGCGATGATCGTCGCTCCGTTCGCGGCCATGCTGGTGCAGATGGCGATCAGCCGGACGCGCGAATATTCGGCCGACCGTCGCGGCGCCGAGATCTGCGGCAATCCGCTGTGGCTCGCCTCGGCCCTCGGCAAGATCGCCGGTGCGGCGCATCAGATCCCCAACTACGAGGCCGAACGCAACCCGGCGACGGCGCATATGTTCATCATCAACCCGCTGTCGGGCGAGCGCATGGACAACCTGTTCTCTACCCACCCCGACACCGGCAACCGGATCGCCGCGCTGCAGCAGATGGCTGGCCAGTTCCCCGGTTCTCGGGGTGGTGCCTCGACGGCCGGGTTCCGGGCTGATAGACCGCAGCGCACCGCGCGCTCCGTTCCGAATACCGGCTGGGGCCGCGGCTCGAATGAACCGCGCAAAGGTCCCTGGTCTTGAACGAAGCCAAGAAGAACAAGAAACCACACAAGCCAACGGGCAAGCCAGCCGAACAGCGCAGGAAACCGGCTCACTCGGAGCGGGAAAGCGGCCCCTTCAAGGCGGGTCTCGAAGTTCGGGTCACGGCCGCCAAACTCCTGGCCGCCGTCGTCGATCGGAAGATTTCGCTCGACGGCATGCTCGACTTAGTGCATGGCAATCCGGCCTATCGGGCTCTCGGCGATGCCGACCGGGCGCTGACACGCGCCATTCTCAACACCGCACTCCGTCACCTGCCGCGCATCGAGGCGGCAATCGCTTCGTTGATCGATACGCCGCTGCCGGAAGGTGCGCGGGCGCTCCACCATGTGCTGGTGATCGCCGCCGCCCAGATCCTGCATCTCGACGTGCCGCCGCATGCCGCCGTCGACCTCGCTGTCGAACAGGCCAATCGCGATCCGCGCAATCGCCGTTTCGCCAAGCTGGTGAACGCGGTCCTGCGCCGGATGGACCGGGAGAAGGACGAGATTCTCACCACGACGGCCGCTATTTCTCCGGTGCCGTCGTGGTTCCGCAAGCGCCTGGTCGCTCTCTACGGCGAGGCGGAGGCGGATCGTATCGCCGAAGCGCAGCTCGTTCCGGCTGCCATCGACCTGACGGTCAAGTCCGATCCCGTTGCCTGGGCGGAAAAGCTCGGCGGCACGGTTCTGCCGACCGGCAGCATTCGCCTTGCGGCCTTCGACGGGGCGGTTTCCGCGCTGCAAGGGTTCGATGAGGGCGCCTGGTGGGTGCAGGATGTCGCGGCCAGCATTCCGGCAAAGCTGTTCGGCGATCTCAAGGGTAAAAAAGTCGCCGATCTCTGCGCCGCTCCCGGCGGCAAGACGGCGCAGCTGATCGCAGCCGGTGCCGAGGTGATCGCCGTCGAGCAATCCGGCAACCGGCTGGCGCGTCTCAAGGAAAATCTTGGGCGCCTCGGCTATGAAGCGGAGCTGGTCGGCGGCGACCTGTTCGAGTTCAAGCCGGGGGAGCTGCTGGACGGTGTGCTGCTCGACGCTCCCTGTTCCTCGACCGGCACGACGCGCCGGCATCCGGACGTGCTCTGGACCAAGGGTCCGGAGGATGTGGCCAAGCTCGCCGCGCTCCAGGAAAAGATGTTGCGCCATGCCGTGACGCTGGTGAAACCGGGCGGCATTGTCGTCTTTTCCAACTGTTCGCTCGATTCGGCCGAAGGGGAGGAACTGGTGGTGCGCGTCCTCAAGGATCATCCCGAATTGAAACGCGTGGCCGTCAATCCCGAGGACTGGCCGGGGCTCGAAGGGGCGATCTCGCCGCTCGGCGAATTCCGCACTACGCCGGCCATGCTGCCCGCCAATGAAAATTTTGTGGGCGGCATGGATGGATTCTTCGCGAGCGTGCTCCAAGTCCGGTAAGGCTTTCTTCACCATACGGACTGATACTTTCGAAAAAGCTAATAGTTGATTCCCGCCGGCGGGGCGGAGGCTGATTCCTGCGGAGTATTCCACATTGAAGATGAGGCTCGCGGATCGCCGAAGGCTTCTGTCCTTCGGCTTGCGGGAAATCTGGCGACGCCTTTGCCGGCGGTCCGCCGGATTGCGCCTGGCCGTAACCTCGTTTTCCCTGCAGGTGCCGGATAGGCTGATCGTCGCGCCGACGGATCTGCGGGCGCTCGATCCGTTCGTGGCGGAGGAAATCCTCGAAGGCCGGTTCCCGCTCGCCGGGCGGATTCTCGAAACCTATGGGCAATCGCCGTTCTCCGTCGAGCTGCCGTCGCGGGCGGCTGCGGAGCGGCTGCATTCGTTTGCCTGGCTCCGTCATATCCGCACCAACAAGACGGAGATAGCCTGTGCCAGCGCCCGGCAGGTGGTTGCCGACTGGATCGCGCTTCATGGCCGAAGCCCGAAGGGCATTGCCTGGGAAGCGCATGTGGCGGCCGAGCGGGTGATCGCCTGGCTTTCCCATTCGACGGTGGTGCTGCAGGGCGCCGAGGCTGGCTTCTACCGTCGCTTCATGAAAAGCCTCGCCTATCAGGTCCGGTATCTGAGGAAGATAGCCGGCTGCACGCCGGAGGGCGATACACGGCTGAGGCTCAGGATCGCGCTCGCCATGGCCTCGATCTCGATGCCGACGCGGGCCGCCTATATCCGCCGCGAGGGCGGCCGGCTCGATCGGGAACTCGAGCGGCAGATCCTGGCCGATGGCGGCCACGTGTCGCGCAATCCGCGGGCGGTGCTCGACCTGCTGATCGATCTGCTGCCGCTGCGCCAGACCTATATCAACCTCGGCCACGACCTGCCGCAAAAACTCATTCCGACGATCGACCGCATGTATCCGGCGCTTCGCTTCTTCCGGCACCAGGACGGCGATCTTGCGCTGTTCAACGGCGCCAGTTCGACGCCGGCGAGCGAGCTGATGTCGGTGCTGCGCTACGACGAGACCGCCGGCAAACCGTTCAAGGCGCTGCCGCACATGCACTATCATCGCCTGTCGGCGGATGGCACGACGCTGATCGTCGATACCGGCCGCCCACTCTCTCCGGGGCTTTCCCGGGGCGCGCATGCGGGCTGCCTTTCCTTCGAAATGTCGGCCGGGCGGCACCGTTTCATCGTCAATTGCGGCTCGCCGAAATATGCCGGGCGGAACTACCGGCACATGGCCCGCTCGACGCCCGCCCATTCGACGGTGACGCTCAACGAAACCTCGTCCAGCCGCATCATCCGGTCCCGGTTTGCCGGCTCGATGCTGCTTGGCGGCGTAGCGGATGTGGAGGTCGAGCGCTGGGACGACATGCATGGCAATGACTGGCTGCGGGCCAGCCACGACGGCTACGTCCATCAGTTCGGCTATTTCCACGAACGCGAGATCGGCCTCAATGTGAAGGGCAACAAGATCAAGGGCCATGACAGGCTCTACCTGCCCGAGGGCGAAGCACCGGATAACGAGCCTCTGCTGGCGGTGGCGCGCTTCCACATTCATCCGGTCATCACGCTGTCGCGCCGGGACGAGGAAAGCGTGGCCATGCGCGCGCCGGACGGCGAGACCTGGATCTTCGCGGCACCGGGGCTGCAGGTGATGATCGACGAGGACATCTTCTTTGCCGACGTTTCCGGCGTGCGGCCGAGCCAGCAGCTCGTCATCGAGTTTTCGCCGCCGGAGACTTCGGAAATACGCTGGATGCTGAGACGCGGCGAATAGGGCGTTTCTTCTTCTGCCAAGCTGTGCTAACGGGCGGCCATCTTACCGTGCGCCGGGTTTCGCGGCGCCTTTCCAGGAGAGACCGATGGCCGTCGTTTCCAAGAAAATCCCCGCTCCCGACCGCATCAGGATCCGCACCGCACTGCTTTCGGTCTCCGACAAGACCGGTATCATCGAGCTTGCCCAGGCGCTCACCGATCAGGGCGTGAAGCTGCTCTCGACGGGCGGCACGCACAAGGCGATCGCGGCGGCCGGCCTTGCCGTCACCGACGTCTCGGACGTCACCGGGTTCCCGGAAATCATGGACGGCCGGGTGAAGACGCTGCATCCGACGGTGCATGGCGGCCTGCTGGCGATCCGCGACGATGCGGAACACGTCGCCGCCATGAAGGAACACGGCATCGAGGGCATCGATCTTGCCGTCATCAACCTCTACCCGTTCGAGGAAGTGCGCGCCGCCGGCGGCGACTACCCGACGACGGTCGAGAACATCGATATCGGCGGCCCGGCAATGATCCGCGCATCCGCCAAGAACCATGCCTATGTGACCACCCTCACCGACCCTTCCGATTACCCGGCGCTGATCGAGGCGCTGCGTTCGAACGACGGCCAGACGGTCTATGCCTTCCGCCAGAAGCTGGCGGCCAAGGCCTATGCCCGCACTGCTGCCTATGACACGGCAATCTCCAACTGGTTCGCGGAAGCGCTCGACATCGAGATCCCGCGTTACCGGACGATCGGCGGCGTGCTCAAGGAAGAGATGCGCTATGGCGAGAACCCGCACCAGAGCGCCGGTTTCTACGTCACCGGCGAAAACCGTCCGGGCGTGGCGACCGCCAAGCTGCTGCAGGGCAAGCAGCTCTCCTACAACAATATCAACGATACCGACGGCGCCTTCGAGCTGATCGCCGAGTTTTCGCCGGAAAAGGCGCCAGCCTGCGCGATCATCAAGCACGCCAATCCCTGCGGCGTGGCGACCGGGCCGAGCCTGAAGGAAGCCTATCTCAAGGCGCTCGCCTGCGATTCCACCTCGGCCTTCGGCGGCATCATCGCGGTCAACCAGCTTCTCGACGCGGAGACCGCCGAAGAGATCGTCAGGCTGTTCACGGAAGTGATCATCGCCCCGGAAGTGTCCGACGAGGCGCAGGCGATCATCGCCGCCAAGAAGAACCTGCGCCTGCTGGTGACCGGCGGCCTGCCCGACCCCCGTTCGCGCGGTCTGACGGCGAAGACCGTTTCCGGCGGCCTGCTGGTCCAGACCCGCGACAACGGCATGGTCGAGGATATCGACCTTCGCGTCGTCACCAAGCGTGCGCCGACGCCGACCGAACTCGAAGACATGAAGTTCGCCTTCAAGGTCGCCAAGCATGTGAAGTCGAATGCGGTCGTCTACGCCAAGGACGGCCAGACGGCCGGCATCGGTGCCGGCCAGATGAGCCGCATCGATTCGGCCCGCATCGCCGGCATCAAGGCGGAAGAGGCGGCAAGGGCCATGGGTTGGGCCGAACCGATGACCAAGGGCTCCGCGGTCGCTTCCGAAGCGTTCTTCCCGTTTGCGGACGGATTGTTGTCGGCGATCGCCGCCGGCGCCACGGCGGTCATCCAACCGGGCGGCTCGATGCGGGACGACGAGGTGATCGCCGCTGCCGATGAACATGGCGTGGCCATGGTGTTCACGGGCATGCGCCATTTCCGGCACTGAGGGCTTGATGCTTGTTCTGAGGGCTTGGCGTGGATCCTCGGGTCAAGCCCGAGGATGACGACGGAGGGTTTTTCAGGACTGCCTAAAGAGAGTTTCGAGCACGCTGCGACGCTCCCTTTTTCTCTGTTGAGCCCCACATACTCCGTCATCCTCGGGCTTGACCCGAGGATCCAAGCCCCAACCGAACAGCTATCCGCCTACTTCCTGTTCGCCGGATAAGGTGTCGCAAGCAGCAGCGCCAGCCCGGCCACCAGGAAGACCAGCAGCGTCGCCATGCCGAGGCGGGCGGAGCCGCTGGCATAGGTCATCAGCGAGAAGAACAGGGTGGCGAGGAAGCTCGTCGCGCGGCCTGACAGCGCGTAGATGCCGAAATATCGGCCGGCCTCCGAAAGGCTGACGCTGCGGGCGAGATAGGACCGTGACGAGGCCTGGACGGGGCCGAAGGCGATGCCGATCAGCAATCCGAACAGGATGTAGGCTTTTTCGGCCGCGGTGCCGAACAGCCCGCCGCCGTCTTCCGCCGAGAGCGGCAGAAGGCCGAAGAACACGAAGCCCGGGCCGGTGGAAATGATGCCGAGCGTCGCCACCAGCAGCAGGACGAGGCTGATGATCACGACCACCTTCGAGCCGAGCAGGCGGTCGAGCCATCCGGCGACGATGCAGCCGAAGATCGCCACGACGTTCAGGATGATGCCATAGATGCCGATCTCGATCGTCGCCCAGCCGAACATGCCGGCCGCGAACGCGCCGCCGAGGATCAGCAGGCCGTTGACGCCGTCCTGGTAGAGCATGCGGGCGACCAGGAATTTCGTGAGGCCGCTGCGCTGTCTCAGGTCCCGCAGCGTGCCGCCGAGTTCCCTTATGCCGGAGCGGACCGCGGCGGCGAGCGGCAGGCCTTTCCCGGCGTCCGGCGTGAAGAAGAACATCGGCAGGATGAAGAGCAGATACCAGAAGGCCGAGATCGGCCCGGTGATGCGGGCGTCCTCGCCCAGATGCGGGTCGAGACCGAAGAGCGGGGGAATGCCGATCAGCGTCTTGCCGGTTTCCGGATTGGCGGCGAGCAGCGCGACGACGGCGATCAGCACGATCATGCCGCCGAGATACCCGAGCCCCCAGGCGACATTGGAAATCCGGCCGACATCCTGCTTGGAGACCAAGCGCGGCATCATCGAATCGTTGAAGACGGTCGAAAATTCCGCGGCGATCGACGCGAAGATCATGAAGACCATCGGCCAGATGATCGGCGAGCCGGGTGCTGCGAACCAGAGGGCGGAGACGCAGGCGATCTTGATCACCGCGAAGAAGGCGATCCAGGGTTTTCTTGGGCCGGCCTGGTCGGCGATCGAGCCGAGGACCGGCGAGAAGACGGCGATGACCAGCGACGAGACCGTCGCCATGTTGCTCCAGGCCGCCTGCGCCGAGACGGGATCCTCCGTCAGCCGGGAAACGAAATAGGGGCCGAAGATGAAGGTGGTGACGACGGTGAAGAACGGCTGGGCCGCCCAGTCGAAGAACATCCAGCCCCAGATTCCGCGCCGGCTCGTTTTCACCGGCGCATCGTCCACATCAGTAACGGCCATTTTTCCCCCGGATCAGCCAGCCTTGGCCGTTCTCCTACATCGCCCGTCCATGCGCAAGATCGCTCAGGAGACCGGCGGCGACGGTGATCTTCGGAAGCGTCAGCTCGCCGCTTTCGCTCAAGGTCACCAGTTCGGCGCCGATGCGGTTGACGCGCATCCGGTCGTCGCCGACCCAGGCTTCCAAAGGTTTCTTCTCTTTCGGATGGGCTGTCAGCGCGGCGATGACGATATCGCGGCGTGCCGAGGCGAGCTGCTGCAGGCTGCGGGAGAGCGCCAGGCTTTCGTAGTGCTCCGACGTGCTGATCCGATCTCCCGCGCCGATCAGACGGTTGACCCGGAAGGTCTCGGTGACGGCGAAATAGCTCTCGGTGGCGCGCGCCATGGTTTCGCCGGTCCGGTCGGCGATCAGCATGATCTCCGGCACCAGGACGAGTGTCGAGAGCAGCAGGATTTCCCGGGCAAGCGATGCCGGAATGCCCTGCGCCTCGAGTTCCGCGGCGCGGGCCGCGGTTTCCACGAAGTCTCCGCCGGCGAGCGACGAGCGCAGGCCCTTGATCGCGGCCTTCAGCCGGCTCATCGCGCCGTCCATGTCGCCGGTGCCGACCTGCGTCTGCAGGATGAGGCGGGTTGCTTCCGCAAAAGTCTCGGTGGTCCGGGCGTAAAGGTCGTTCTGCAGCTGGCCGGGAATTTTTCCGTCCAGCGCATCGATCTCGGCCCAGAGCTTGGGAAGCTCAAAGCCGTCGCGGGCGAGGAAGGCGGCTTTCACGACATTCGCCGCCGTGGCGCCGGTCATGTCGCTCATCTGCTGGACGAAACCCGGGCCGCCGCGGTTGATCGCCTCGTTGGCGAGCGCGGTGGCGACGATTTCGCGGTGCAGGCGGTGGGACTGGATGTCCGCCGCATAGGCCTTCTGCATCTTGGCCGGGAAATAGGCCTTCAGGACGGCCGAGAAATAGGGGTCGTCGGGCAGGCTGCTGTCGATCAGGGCGTCGAAGAGGACGATCTTCGAATAGGAGAGCAGCACGCCGATTTCCGGCCGGGTCAGCGGCCTGCCGGAAGAATAACGCTCGGCAAGCTCCGCGTCGTCGGGCAGGGTTTCGACCTTGCGGTTGAGCTGGCCGAGGGATTCCATCACCGACATCAGCCGTGAAAGTTCCTCCCGGTTGCCGGTGCCCTTGCGTTCAGTCAGCGAGATCGACAGCGGCTGCAGGTAGTTGTTGCGCAGCACGAGATGGCCGACTTCCTCGGTCATCGAGGCGAGAAGCTGGTTGCGCTTGTCGCGGGTCAGGCGTCCGTCCTGCATGGCCGGGTTGAGGGCGATCTTGATGTTGACCTCGACGTCGGAGGAGTTGACGCCGGCCGAATTGTCGATCGCGTCGGAATTGCAGCGTCCGCCATTCAGCGAATAGGCGATGCGGCCCTTCTGGGTCATGCCGAGATTGGCGCCCTCGCCGATGACGCTGGCGCGCACTTCGGCCGCGGTGATGCGGATCGGATCATTGGCGCGGTCGCCGACTTCCGTATCGGTCTCGTGAGCGGCCTTGATATAGGTGCCGATGCCACCGAACCAGAGAAGGTCGATAGGGCTCCTGAGGATAGCGGTCATGATCTCGAAGGGCGTTGCGGTCGTTTTGTCGATGCCGATCGCGGCGGCGGCCTGCCTGGTGAGCTTGACCGACTTTTCCGAGCGGGAAATGATCATCGCGCCTTCGGAAAGGGTCGACTTGTCATAGTCCTGCCAGCTCGAGCGCGGCAGGGCGAACATGCGTTCGCGCTCGGCGAACGACTTTTCGATATCCGGATCGGGATCGATGACGATGTCACGATGGTCGAAGGCGGCGATGAGGCGGATCTTGCGCGACAAAAGCATGCCGTTGCCGAAGACGTCGCCGGACATGTCGCCGACGCCGGCGACCGTGAACGGCGTCGTCTGGATGTCGATGTCCTTCTCGCGGAAATGCCGCTTCACGGCCTCCCAGGCGCCGCGGGCGGTGATGCCCATCTTCTTGTGGTCGTAGCCGGCGGAACCGCCTGACGCAAAGGCGTCGTCCAGCCAGAAGCCGGCTTCCTGGGCCAGGCCGTTGGCGGTGTCGGAGAAGGTTGCCGTGCCCTTGTCGGCGGCCACCACAAAATAGGGATCGTCGCCATCGAGGCGGATCGTGTCAGGCGGCCCGACGATGTCGGCGCCAACGATATTGTCGGTGATCGACAGAAGGGTGCGGATGAAGGTCTTGTAGGCCTCCTTGCCGGCATTGAAGAAGGCGTCTCGGGCGCTTGCGGGGGGCAGCATTTTCGGGAAGAAGCCGCCCTTGGCGCCGACCGGCACGATGACGGCGTTCTTGACCTGCTGGGCCTTCACGAGGCCGAGGATTTCCGTGCGGTAGTCCTCGCCGCGATCCGACCAGCGCAGGCCGCCGCGGGCGACCTTGCCGAAGCGCAGATGCACGCCTTCGACCTCGGTGCCGTAGACGAAGATTTCGCGGAAGGGGCGGGGTTCCGGCAGGGCGTCCAGCAGCTTCGGATCGAGCTTGAAGGCGAACATCCGGTGCGGCGCGCCATTGGCGTCGCGCTGGAAATAGTTGGTCCTGAGCGTCGCATCGACCGCATTGACGAAACGGCGAAGCGTGCGGTCCTCATCGAGATTGGGGACGTTGCCGAGCGCTTCCTCGATCTCGGCGTGATGGTCGGTAAGTTTCTTGACGCGGGCCTTCTCAGCGATCTTCGGATCGAAACCGTCGCGGAAGAGACGGAAGATGGCCGCGGAGATGGCCGGGTATTTGACCAGCGTATCGGCGATATAGGACTGCGAATAGACGATGCCGGTCTGGCGCAGGTAACGGGAGTACGCACGCAGCACCGTGACTTCGCGGGCGGAGAGGCCAGCGAGCAGAACCAGCCGGTTGAAGGCGTCGTTGTCGATCAGGCCTTCGAAGGCGGACAGGAAGGCCTCTTCGAGCAGCAGTCCCTCGCGGGCAAGGTCAACCTCGCGGCCGTCGCCGAGCTGCAGTTCCATGTCGTGGAGGACGACCTGGCTGCGGTCGTGCTCGGGTCCGACCTGGATCTCGAACGTCTGCTCGCTGACGGCATGGAAACCGAGGTTTTCGAGAAGCGGCACGCGGCGGGAAAGCGACAGATGCCGGTCCCGGTGGAAGATCTTCAGCGATACCGTGTTCGCCGTGTCGCCGGGACGGCGATAGAAGGCGATGCGGATCGCTTCGCCCGCGGCGCAGGCGGCGATGTCCGGCAGGTCGGCGAAGGTTTCCTCGGGCGAGAAGGCTTCCTGGAAGGCCTGGGTGACGGAGAGCCGCGGCCCCTCCTCCGCAAGTGCGGCGAAGCGGTCCTCCCAGGGGGTGGCGATGAGCCGGATCGCTTCTTCGAGCTTGGCTTGGGCGATTCGCGGCGTCTTGCCGCTGCGGCGGCCGATGATCATGTGGACGCGGGCGACGCCGCCCTCCGGGAAAGCCGGGTAATAGGCGGAGACGTGGCCGTCATAGACCTTGGTCAGGTAGTCGCCGACCTTCTCGCGGACCAGGGAATTATAGTCCTCGCGGGGGACGTAGACGATCACCGAAACGAAACGGTCGAAATGGTCGATGCGCGGCAGAACCCGGACGCGCGGACGCTCGCTCAGTTCCATGATCTGCTCGCAGAACCGGGCAAGCAGCTCCGTATCGATCTGGAAGAGATCGTCGCGCGGGTAGGATTCGAGCGTGTTTTCGAGCATGCGGCCGGAATGGCTGTCGGGGTCGAAGCCGAAATGTTCTTCGACCCGGCCGGCCTTGGCGCGCAGGAGCGGGATATCGCGGACGGAATGGGTATAGGCGGTCGCGGTGAAAAGGCCGACGACGCGCAGTTCGCCGACCACTTCGCCCTTTTCGTCGAAGCGCTTGACGCCGACATAGTCCATATAGGCGCGGCGGTGGACGACGGACTTCACATTGGCCTTGGTGACGATCAGGAAATCCGGGCCGTCGAGGAATTCCAGGATTTCCGGCGTGGTCGTCACCGCGTCCTTGCCCTGGCGCAGGACGAGCACATCCGGATCGGAGAGAATGCCGAGACCGCGGCCCTTGCCCCGCTCGACCTTGGCCTCAGTGCCCTTGCCGGAATAGACGTATTCGCGCATGCCGAGGAAGGTGAAATTGTCGTCGCGCAGCCAGTCGAGGAAGGCGAGCGCCTCATCCCGATCGGCCTTGCGGCGGCTTGTCGAGTTGCTGAGCTGCCTAGCGGCACCGTCGAGGACTTCCAGCATGGAGCCCCAGTCGGTGATCGACAGATGCACCTGGTCGAGGATGTAGCGGATGCGCTCGACGAGCGAAGCGGCCTGTTCCTCGTTGAGCGGCGAAAGATGGATCTGGATGAGGCTGACATGATGGGCCGGATCCCCGGGCTGCTCGTTGGAGCGCAGCACCGGTTCCTTGCCCGGCTCGACGACCAGGATCGGATGAACCGCCATGGTGAGGTCGCGGTGGGTCGCGGTCACTTCGCCCATGACCGAATCAAACAGGAAGGGCATGTTGCGGTCGACCACGGTCAGCACCGAGACCGGAACCTTGTTCGGCTCGACGCCGGCGATCGGTTCGACCGTGATGTCTGCCCGCACCCGGGGCCAGGCCATCAGCCGCGCGGCTGCGTGATTGGCGGAGAGCGCCAGCATGTCCGGCGTGTAGCTTTCGAGGTCGTCAGTGCTGGCCCGGCCGAACAGGATAAGGGGGTCGAGATGCGGCCCCTTGCTCGCAGCAACGATCTTGCGCGCGCTTTCGATCTGTTTTTCCCGTTTCGGATTTTGCCTGACGGCCATGTCCCTCTCCCCTTTTTCCGTGCTCTGACGGAATAAACCAGATTTGTGTCATCATGCGGCAACGTGGCCGATCCATGTCAGTCGGCACCACACGTTTCATTCTTCCGTGAAGCCTTGTTGACATGCGGCGACGAAGAAACGATCAACAGGGCCATCATAGCCGGAAGTCAATCTCATGCAGGATACCAGCAGCGCCGTCCTCGTCATCTCCAGCCATGTCGTACGCGGCTCGGTCGGCAATCGCGCCGCCGTCTTCGCGCTCGAGACGCTGGGCTTTCCCGTCTGGGCAATGCCGACCGTCGTACTCCCCTGGCATCCCGGTCATGGGCCTTCCACGCGGCTGACCTTTCCCGAATCAGATTTCGACAAAGCTATAGACGATCTTATTCGCGCGCCATGGCTGGGAGAAGTGAAGGCGGTGCTGACCGGTTATTTCGGCAATGCCGCCCAGCCGCGTTCCGTCGCACGGCTGATAAGGGCGCTGAAGGAGAAAAACCCCGACCTTCTCTATGTCTGCGATCCGGTCATGGGCGATCTCGGCGGGCTCTATATTCCGCAGCCGACGGCGGAAGCGATCCGCGACGAACTCATTCCGCTGGCGACGATCGCCACGCCGAACCGCTATGAGCTCGCCTGGCTTTCCGGTGCGCCGCTCGAAACCAACAACGACATCATGGACGCGGCAGTCGCGCTCGGGCCGCCGCGCATCCTGGTGACCTCGGCGGTGCCGATGATGGCGGGCAGCACCGGCAATCTCTACCTGACCGGCAAACATGCGCTGCTTGCCGAACACCGGCTGATCGACAATCCGCCGAACGGGCTCGGCGACCTTTTGGGAGCCCTGTTCCTCGGGCGCATCCTGGCCGGCATGGACGAGGAAAAGGCGCTGCAGCTGGCGACGGCGAGCGTTTTCGAGATCCTTGCGCGCACCGCAAAACGCGGCGGCGACGAACTGACGCTGGAGACCGATGCGTCGAGCCTCTCCACGCCCATGGCGATGGTTCAGATGCGCCGGCTCGTGCACCCCTTGCAGCGGGCCAGGCGTTGAGGGCATAGGAATTTCGCATATGCACAATGGCCGTTGATCTTCGGCCGGAGCCATTATAATCGTTGCTGCATGACGGATTTTCCTGACAGACTTCTGGCGGGCTACCGCAACTTCATGAGCGGTCGCTATAGTGACGAACGCGAGCGCTACCGTGTGCTGGCGGACAAGGGGCAGAAGCCCCATACGCTGCTGATCGCCTGTTGCGACTCCCGTGCCGCGCCGGAGACAATCTTCGACTGCGGCCCCGGAGAGATGTTCGTGGTGCGCAACGTCGCCAACATGGTGCCGCGCTACGAGCCCGACGGGCAGTTCCACGGCACGTCGGCGGCGATCGAATATGCCGTTCAGGTGCTTGAGATCGACAATATCGTGGTGATGGGCCATGGCCGCTGCGGCGGCATCCAGGCGGCGCTGGATCCCTCCATGAAGCCGCTGTCGCCGGGGGATTTCATCGGCAAGTGGATGGGGCTGGTCAGGCCCGCCGCCGAGCAGATCCAGAACAACGACTTGATGACGCAGGCCGAACGCCAGACCGCGCTGGAGCGGGTCTCGATCCGCAATTCGATCGCCAATCTGCAGACGTTTCCCTTTGTTCGAAAACACGACGAAGAGGGGAAGCTCGGCATTCACGGCGCCTGGTTCGACATCTCGACCGGCGAGCTCTGGATCATGGACAGCAAGGGCGATTTCGTCCGTCCCAACCTGGATGAGCCGCCGATCGAGGCCGAGCAGATCTCGGCCTGATTTCACGACGAACGAGGCTTATTGGCCGTCGATCTGGGCGCCCATATAGGCGATTGCCTGCTGGTAGACGGTTGCGGCGTTCCAGCCCTGGATGGCAACGAAGTTCGGCTGGCCCGGCTGATAGCCGGCACCCGGCCTCCAGCCGTGTCCCTTCAGGAAGTTGGCGGTCGATGCAAGCGCATCGGCGCGAGAACGGACCATGTCGATATGACCGTCCCCATCGCCGTCGGCGCCGTACCGGATGACGTTCAGCGGCAGGAACTGCGTCTGGCCGATCTCGCCATGCGCAGCGCCGCGGGCGGTGACGCTCAGATCGCCTCGGCCGACGAGCTGGAGGGCCGCATAAAGCTGCTCGGTGAAATAGGCGGAGCGGCGGCAATCGTAAGCAAGCGTTGCAACGGCGGAGAGCGTGTGCTGATCGCCCATGAAGCTGCCGAAACCGGTTTCCATGCCCCAGATGGCGATGATGGGACCGGCCGGCACGCCGAAGCGACGTTCGATTTGAGCAAACAGCGAGGCGTTGCCGGATTTCATGCCCTTGCCGCGGGAGATGATGGCAGCCCCGCCGCGCTTCTTCATGAACTCGTCGAAGGAAAGCTTGAAGCTTTTCTGGCCGCGATCGGCGCTGATGGTCGGGCGGTTGTAGGAGACGTTCGAGAAAGCCTTTTCGACGACGGAAGGGTTGACGCCGTTCGCAGGGGCAGTCCGTTTGAACTCATCGACCCAGCGGGCGAAGCCGGATGAATCGTTGCCGCATTGGAGCGCGGCAAACGCCGGGGTGGCGGTCATGAAACCGGTTGCGATCAATCCTGCCAGCAAAATCTTCTTCATGCGGTCAAACCCGTCCCGAGAGCCGGATCGCTCAAGTCAGAGGCGTCCGGAGAATGTGTTTTGTTTCGGCCTTATGGCGGCGGCTGCAGACAATCGCAACTCACCCGTTCATGAATAGTTCGTGATGTAGGTGATTCGAAAGAAAAACCCCGCCATTTCTGGCAGGGTTTCTATCTGAACATGCTTAATAAATTTATTATTTATCAGGCAGCAACCTTGCGCGGCTTGATCAGGCCGCGATTTACGAGCAATTCGGCAATCTGGATGGCGTTGAGTGCCGCGCCCTTGCGCAGGTTGTCGGAAACCACCCAGATATTGAGGCCATTTTCCACCGTCGCATCCTCGCGGATACGGGAAATGTAGGTGGCATCCTCGCCGGCGCATTCGTAAGGCGTGATGTAGCCGCCGTTCTCATGCTTGTCGATGACGAGGCAGCCCGGGGCTTCGCGCAGGATATCGCGGGCCTGGTCGGCAGTGATCTCGTTTTCGAACTCGATATTGACCGATTCCGAATGGCCGATGAAGACCGGAACGCGCACCGCGGTGCAGGTCACCTTGATCTTCGGATCGAGCATCTTCTTGGTCTCGGCGAGAACCTTCCACTCTTCCTTCGTATATCCGTCTTCCATGAAGCTATCGATATGCGGGATGACGTTGAAGGCGATGCGCTTGGTGAACTTCTTGGATTCGACCGGATCGGCGACGAAGACGGCGCGGGTCTGGGTGAAGAGCTCGTCCATGCCTTCCTTGCCGGCGCCGGAAACCGACTGGTAGGTCGAGACGACGACGCGCTTGATCCTGGCGAAGTCGTGCAGCGGCTTCAGGGCGACGACGAGCTGCGCGGTCGAGCAGTTCGGGTTGGCGATGATGTTGCGCTTGGTGAAGCCGGCGACCGCATCGGGGTTCACTTCCGGAACGATCAGCGGGACGTCCTGGTCGTAACGCCAGGCGGAAGAGTTGTCGATGACGACGCAGCCCTGCGCACCGATCTTCGGCGACCACTTCTTGGAAACCTCGCCGCCGGCCGACATCAGGCAGATGTCGGTGTCGGAGAAATCATAGTTTTCGAGGTTGGAAACCTTGAGCGTCCGGTCGCCGAACGAAACTTCGGTCCCCTGGCTGCGGGCGGATGCCAGCGCCACGACTTCGTCGACCGGGAAGCCGCGCTCGGAAAGGATCGTCAGCATTTCCCTGCCGACATTGCCGGTTGCACCGGCGACTGCGATCTTGAAACCCATTTTGTGCTCTCTTTCTGTCTCTCCTCGTTTCCGGTGAGGGGGAAGCCGCGGTCAGCCCGCGGAATTCCTTGTCCCCGGCCATCCGGGGAGAGAGCGGCGGCCAGAGACGTCAGACGGTTTTCGTCGTCGTTTTGGCCTTGGTTTTGGAGAAAGCGGCAAAACACGCCCGCTGCGCAGCCTGGATGGCCGGCAGTGCTGAGGCAGCGATATGGAATTCGCAGGCGCGCATGTGGGTGTCTTCCCGTTCGTGAAGCTGTTTAAAAGATTTTCGGAGCGAGTCAAGCGATGGCTGCGCAGGTGCTGCACCGCATTGCTCTCATGCCGCGCCGCAGCATCGGCCGTGCACGGCAGGCGCGATATTAGACGAAAGTCATAATCCCAAAGCATCGCTCTCCTTGGCCCTTGAATTCTGGCAATCTGCGACAATGCGTCGTCATATCCAGGCCCTGGAGGGAACGGGCTCGGAGCCGGCGCGCGAGTTTCATCTTGAGGGAGGACGACAATGGCAAATGTCGCAACAGCGGTCGGCACAAAAGCCGGACCGATGACGCGGGAAGAGAAGAAGGTTATCTTTGCTTCTTCGCTCGGCACCGTATTCGAATGGTACGATTTCTATCTTTATGGTTCACTGGCAACCTTTATCGGTGCAGCCTTCTTCAGCCAGTATCCGGAAACGACCCGGAACATCTTTGCCCTGTTGGCCTTTGCAGCGGGCTTCCTCGTCCGTCCTTTCGGCGCGCTGGTGTTCGGTCGTCTGGGCGACCTCGTTGGCCGCAAGTATACCTTCCTCGTCACTATTCTGATCATGGGTTTTTCAACCTTCCTGGTCGGCCTACTGCCCGGCGCGGCTTCCATCGGCATTGCCGCTCCGATCCTGCTGGTGGCGCTGCGCATGCTTCAGGGCCTGGCGCTCGGCGGCGAATACGGCGGTGCCGCCACCTACGTGGCGGAACATGCGCCGCATGGCCGGCGTGGCTTCTTCACCTCGTGGATTCAGACCACGGCAACCCTCGGCCTCTTCCTGTCACTGGTCGTCATTCTCGGCGTCCAGATGGCCATGGGTCGTGAAGCCTTCGCTGCCTGGGGATGGCGCGTTCCGTTCCTCCTCTCGGTCATCCTGCTCGGCGTCTCGGTCTGGATTCGCCTGAAGATGAATGAGTCGCCTGCCTTCAAGAAAATGAAGGAAGAAGGCAAGGGATCCAAGGCTCCGCTCACAGAGGCGTTCGGCCAGTGGCGGAACGCGAAGATCGCGCTTCTCGCTCTCTTCGGTGCGGTGGTCGGTCAGGCCGTCGTCTGGTATTCCGGCCAGTTCTACGCCCTGTTCTTCCTGCAGAACATTCTCAAGGTCGATGCTCAATCCGCGAACCTGATGGTTGCTGCTTCGCTTCTTCTGGGCACCGGCTTCTTCGTCTTCTTCGGCTGGCTTTCCGACAAGATCGGTCGCAAGCCGATCATCATGGCCGGGCTGCTCCTGGCGATGGTTACCTACTTCCCGCTGTTCAAGGCGATGACCTGGGCAGGCAACCCTGCTCTGGCCCAAGCTCAGGAAACCGTGCGTGCGACGGTGACGGCAGCTCCTGGCGACTGCAAATTCCAGTTCAACCCGACTGGTACGGCAAAGTTCACCACGTCCTGCGACATTGCAACGTCGTACCTGACCCGCAATTCGGTCCCTTATGAAGTCGTTGCCGGTCCAGCCGGTACGCCGGCCGCGGTGAAGATCGGCAGTTCGACGATCACCAGCTACGATGCCATCGCGTCCGGCGCTGACGCCAAGGCCAAGGATGCAGCTTTCCAGAAGCAGGTGAATGTTGCATTGCAGGCAAACGGGTATCCCCTGGCCCGCGCTGCATCGAAGGTGCCGGACGCAAAGCTGGATGCCTTCATTGCGGCCAATCCGGAACTGAAGCTCGACGCTGCCGCCATTCGCGGCGGCAACAAGGCCTCGGTCTCAGGTCCCGACCTGGTTACGCAGAAGCTGCTGACAGCACAGGAAGCCACTGGCGTGACCGAGATGGCAGTCTATACCATCCCAGGCTCCGGCGCCTTCTCGATGGTGGCAGACCCGCAGGCGGTCAACTGGGTGACGATCATCGCCATCCTGACGGTTCTTGTGATCTATGTGACCATGGTCTATGGCCCGATCGCGGCGCTTCTGGTCGAACTCTTCCCGACCCGCATCCGCTATACCGGCATGTCGCTGCCTTACCATATCGGCAACGGCTGGTTCGGCGGCCTTCTGCCGGCAACGGCGTTCGCGATGAGTGCCGCCAAGGGCGATATCTACTACGGTCTCTGGTATCCGATCGTATTTGCCGGCATCACGCTGGTGATCGGCTTGTTGTTCCTGCCGGAAACCAAGGACCGCGACATCCACGCCGAATAAGGGTTTAGCCCCCGGATTTCCAACTTGGTAATCCGCCCAAATGAAAAGCCCGGCGCAGTTCTCTGCGCCGGGCTTCTTCATGTCGGATCATTGGTCTTTTCGCCTGCCTCCCGCTTCGGCGGAATGCCGCGGAGCGGGAGTGGCACGGTCGCCCGATCGGGGCGCAAGAGGAGAGGAATGGCCCGGCGCAGAACCGGCCAACCGTCGGGCTCCTGCCGGAAGAGCAGGCCGTAACGGGAAAAGACGATCGCCATGACGATCGAGAACCAGGCGCCGAAGGAGAGACCGGCAATCACGTCGCTCGGATAATGCGCCGCGACGATGACGCGCGAAAAACCGATCCAGAGGCTCATGATCAGAAAGAACAGGCGGTAGCGGGGAGCCAGCAGCGCCAGGGCCATCAGGAATGCACCGACCGTGGTTGCGTGACCGGAAGGGAAGCTTTCGAACCGGGAGCCGGAAAAGGGGTTGAAACCGTGAAAGCCCCATTGCTCGTAAAGAACCGGGCGGGCGCGGCCGATGATGCGTTTCACCAGATTGACGAGAAGGCCTGAACCGGCAACGGCCACAAAGATATAGGCCGCAACATGGCTGACCAGCATTGCCTGGAAGCGCGCTTTCAGGCCGGGCGCGAGACGGATGACGGCGAGCGCTTCGAAAAACAGGAGTGCGGCTGCAAAAAGGATCCAGCCGGATGTGCCGAAATCGGTGATCGCCTTGCCGATCGGCAAAAGCACGTTGGGGGTATGGGCGGCATAGAAGCCGACCGGCGCATCGAGCAGGAAAAAGGCGATCAGGATCAGATTGATCGTGACGAGCGCAAAAGACAGCCATCGGGGCGACGGAGGCCCGGGTGGACGGCGATATCGCCGATGTTTCAGTTTTTCGATTGTCCGTTTCATCGGCCTCTGTCCGTGGCGCGGGACCGATCCCGCGCCGCTTCTTCCCATAGATTTCGCGATATGGGTAGCGGGATGCCGAGCGCCAAATATCGACGAGCCTTTCCGCCCTGCGGCGGAAAGGCTCCCATCGGTGTGTCAGGCGGAAAGGCTCACGAATTCCTTGAGGATCGCATCGCCCATTTCGGCGGTGCCGACCCTGCGCGCGCCTTCGGCCATGATGTCGCCGGTGCGGGTGCCCTGGTCGAGCACGTTGGCGATCGCCTTTTCGAGGTTGTCGGCTTCCGCGACCATGTTGAACGAGTAACGCAGGCACATGGCAAACGAGGCGATCATGGCGATCGGGTTGGCAACGCCGGTGCCGGCGATATCAGGCGCCGAACCGTGCACGGGCTCGTAAAGCGCCTTGCGCTTGCCGGTCTTGGGATCGGGCGCGCCGAGCGAGGCGGAAGGCAGCATGCCGAGCGAGCCGGTCAGCATGGCGGCGACGTCGGAGAGCATGTCGCCGAACAGGTTGTCGGTGACGATGACGTCGAACTGTTTTGGAGCCCGCACGAGCTGCATGCCGCCGGCATCTGCCAGCATGTGTTCCAGCTTGACGTCGGAATACTTTTCCTTGTGCGTCGCCGTCACGACCTGGTTCCACAGCACGCCGGATTTCATGACGTTGCGCTTTTCCATCGAGCAGACGGCATTCTTGCGGGTGCGCGCCATTTCGAAGGCGACACCGGCGATACGCTCGATTTCGTAGGTGTCATAGACCTGCGTGTCGATGGCGCGCTTCTGGCCATTGCCGAGGTCGGTAATCGTCTTCGGCTCGCCGAAATAGACACCGCCGGTCAGTTCGCGAATGATCAGGATGTCGAGGCCTTCAACCAGTTCCGGCTTCAGCGAGGAAGCGGAAGCAAGCGCCGGATAGCAGATGGCGGGACGCAGGTTGGCGAACAGTTCCATGTCCTTGCGCAGGCGCAGCAGGCCGGCTTCCGGGCGCACCTCGTAAGGAACGTCATCCCATTTCGGACCGCCGACGGCGCCGAAAAGCACGGCATCCGCGTTCATGGCCTTGCTCATATCCTCTTCGGAAATGGCGGCGCCATGCGCATCGTAAGCGCAGCCGCCGACCAATCCTTCGTCGAGGACGAAATCGGCTTTCATGGCGCTGTTCATGTGAGCGATGATTTTGCGGACTTCGCCCATGGCCTCGGGGCCGATGCCGTCACCGGGAAGGAGGAAGAGGTTCTTTGCCATATCGTTTGGTATCCTTGCGGGTTTCGCAGGCTCGCGTCCTCCCGCGCGGGATCTCCGCGCCTGGCAAAACCTCGTCCGAGCCTGCCAAAGGACGAGGCTGGAAAGGTTTTAGGGACTGCCTGCGCCGATGCGGGCAGTCACTTCGATCTCGATCTTCATTTCCGGCGTGGTGAGGCCGCAGACGACCATGGTCGCGGCGGGCCGGATCTCGGAGAAGGTCTCGCCGAGAACCTCAACGATGGCATCGTAATCGGCCATGTCGGTGAGGTAGTAGCGCACGCGGACGACATCATGGAGGCCGCTGCCGGCCTCCTTCAGCGCCTTCTCGATCGTGCCGAGCGTGTTGCGCGTCTGGGCGGCCGCGTCGTCGGGCATTTCCATCCTGGCATAGTCGTAGCCGGTGGTGCCGGAGACATAGACCATGTCGCCATCCACTACGGCACGCGAATAGCCGATCCGCGCTTCGAAGGGCGATCCGGAGGAAATCCGCTTGACCATCAGGATGCTCCGGAAATCAGAGCCAGGGGCGAGCGGCTCGGTTGTTGTTCTCGAAAGTGCTGATCGCGGCATCGCTCTTCAGCGTCGAGGCAATGTCGTCGAGGCCTTCGAGCATGATGTGGCGGCGGCCGGGATCGATGTCGAAATGGATCGAGCCGCCATCCGGGCCGGTGATTTCCTGGGCTTCCAGGTCGATGGAGAGGATGGCGTTGGAGCCGCGCTCGGCGTCGTCCATCAGCTTTTCGAGGTCTTCCGGGGAAACGACGATCGGCAGGATGCCGTTCTTGAAACAGTTATTATAGAAGATGTCGGCGAAGCTCGTGGAGATGACGCAGCGGATGCCGAAGTCGAGAAGCGCCCACGGCGCGTGTTCGCGCGAGGAACCGCAGCCGAAATTGTCGCCCGCAACCAGGATCTTGGCGTTGCGATAGGCCGGCTTGTTCAGCACGAAATCGGGATTTTCCGAACCGTCGTCCTTGTAGCGGGCTTCCGAGAAGAGGCCCTTGCCAAGACCGGTACGCTTGATGGTCTTGAGATAATCCTTCGGAATGATCATGTCCGTGTCAATATTGATGACCGGCAGCGGCGCTGCAACGCCGGTGAGTTTGGTGAACTTTTCCATGATCTGCCTCCAAGTGGACTTATCTGCGGAAGCTGCCATAAAGCAAATCGACGCGGATTTGAAGGCCTGTTTGGCGTGAACCGGTACGCCAACACGCCGGAAACCGGCGTATTCGTCTCAGTCAGCGCTTGGAACGCTCAAAGATCAATGATCGTGCCGCGGCCGTCATTCCAGACGCGCATTTCCCGCTTGTTCGCCTTGGCCCGCACCGGAACCGGCTTCAGCCGCGCCGAAAGCGCCCGCCCGATCGACAGAACTGCAAGAATGCCGGCAAAGGCGACGGTCAGCGAAGCCGTCAGAAGCGCTGCCATGGCGAGCACGGCAATGGCCGATACGATGACGAAGAATACGCGGATGTTTTGCATGGTATATACCTTTCTCATCGAGGAATGTGGGGCCTTTCGCCCTGTCTTGCAAGGGCTTTGCGCGGTGCGGTATTGCCGCAGACCAAAAAGATTGGCACAAAGCGGCGATGACCGCCTTGACCGATATCAAACTTGCCTCCGTTCACCTCCGCCGCTCGATCCTGAGCGTGCCGGCCGGCAATACGAGGGCATTGGAAAAGGTACACAGCCTCGATTGCGACGGGGTGATCTTCGATCTGGAAGATTCCGTCGCGCCGGAAAAGAAGGCCGAGGCCCGCGACAACCTGCGCCGGCTGTTTAAGGAAAACCCGCTGCAGGACAGGGAAACGATCATCCGTATCAACCCGCTCGAAACCGAGTTCGGCAAGGCGGACATGGATCTGGTGACCGAGGTCTCTCCCGGCGTGGTGCTGATCCCGAAGGTCGAGCACATGTCGCAGGTCCAGGCGGTGGCGGATATCCTTTCCGAGGCCGGGGTCCCGGACAGCCTCGCCATCTGGGCGATGATCGAAACGCCGAAGGGCGTCCTGAATGCGCCGGGGATTGCTCCTGTCGACGAGCGGCTCCAGTGTTTCGTGGTCGGTCTCAACGACCTGCGCAAGGAGACAGGCGTGCTGCCGTTGCCCGGCCGGGCCTATCTGGTGCCCTGGCTGATGCAGGTCGTGCTCGCCGGCCGCGCCCATGGCGTCGATGTGATCGACAGCGTCTTCAACGACTTCAAGGATGCGGAAGCCTTCGAGGCGGAATGTGCGCAGGGCCGCGCCATGGGCTTTTCCGGCAAGATGCTGATCCATCCGGCCCAGATCGAGCCTGCCAACCGGCATTTCGGGCCGGACCCCCTAGCCGTGGAAGAGGCGGAAGCGGTGATCGCCGCCTTCGCGCAACCGCAGGCGCAACATCTCAACGTCATCAACCTGAACGGCAAGATGGTCGAACGGCTGCACCTGGTGGAGGCCGAAAAACTTGCCGCCACGGCCCGGATCATCGCCGAACGAAAGAAAACGCCATGAAATTGTATCGCTTCCTCAGCGGTCCCGACGATTCCTCCTTTTGCCACAAGGTGACGGCGGCGCTGAACAAGGGCTGGGAACTGTCCGGCTCGCCGACCTATGCCTTCAACGCCACGACCGGCGAGATGCAGTGCGGCCAGGCGGTGACGAAGACCGTTCATGGAAAAGAATACGATCCCGAGATGAAACTCGGCGAGCAATAAGCTCCCGCCAGAAGATCAGCGCTGGGCCGCTTCCTCGGCGCTCGCCTCGATACGTTCCATGTCGTCGTCGCTGAGGCCGAAATGGTGGCCGATCTCGTGGATCAGCACATGGGTGATGATATCGCCCAGGGTTTCCTCGTTTTCCGCCCAGTAATCGAGGATCGGCCGGCGATAAAGCCGGATACGGTTCGGCAGTTCGCCCGTTTCCATGTTGAACCGTTCGGAAATGCCGCGCCCTTCGAACAGGCCGAGCAGGTCGAAGGGCGTCTCGAGCGCCATGTCCTCGAAAACGTCGTCGTCCGGGAAATCCTCGATCTCGATCGTCAGGTTGACGGTGAGAGCCCGGAATTCCTCCGGCAAATGACCATAGGCCTCGATCGCCAGCGACTCGAACGTGCTGATCGTCGGCGCGTGGCGATCCTGCCAATCGTCGGTCTGGTCGATGCGGGCCATAGGCTCTCCTTCTGATCAGGCCCATATAGTACCTCCCACGATATTTTTCGAGTGAAGAATCATCGGCCTAGGATCCGAGGAAAAGATTCCCAGGATTTGGCTGTTGACTCTTTCGGACAGCTCTGGAATCCATAAGAACATAAAGAGAACATGTATGGATGGAGCTGACGCCATGGCCGAGCACGCCACGGCGCAGGAGGCGCTTTTTGCCCTGCGCGAACAGATCGCCAGACTGGAAGGAAAACCTCTGCCGGCGCTTGCCGCGGCGGAACAGGGAGACTTGGCGGCCGATCCGGAAGGCCGGAAAACCAAGGCCAACCAGCCCCGCCTGCCATTCGGCATCATGCAGATGGACACCGCATTGGAAGGCGGTTTGCTGCTCGACGGCATCACGGAAATCCGCTCGCTGCTGATGGGGGATGCCGGGGCTGCAAGCGGCTTTGCTCTCTCGCTGGCGTCTCATCTGAAAGCGAGGCAACCGAGCGAGGCGCCGGTTCTGTGGATCGGTGATGTCGTTTCCGCACAGGAAGCCGGTATTCCCTATTCCGTCGGCCTCAAGCAGTTCGGATTGAGCCCGCGGGATATTCTCTATGCCTCGCCACGCAAGCTGGATGATGCCCTGTGGCTCGCGGAGACAGCAGTGGCGAGCGGGGCGCTTGTCGCCATCATTCTCGAAATCCGGGGGAACCCCAGGCATTTCGGTCTCACCGAAAGCCGCAGGCTGGGTCTCAGGGCAAAGGCGGCGGGGCGGCCCCTCTTTGTATTGCGGCATGCGGGAGAGGAGGAAGCGAGCAGCGCCTCCTTCCGCTTCCTTGTCGAACCGGCGCCGGCGGCTCACCGGCATCTTCCGGATGGATCCGTGCTTGGCGGCAGTATCGGTCATCCCGTTTTCAGACTGACCCTGGAGAAGAGCCGCAGCCCGGCTCCGCTGTCCTTATTTCTGGAGTGGAACCCCCATGACCGTCAATTTTCCCTTCCCCGAGACGCAGGAGAGGCTTTCTCTTTCCGCAAACCGCCAGCGCATCCTGGCGCTCGTCTTCCCGCACCTGCCGACCGACAGGATCGCGCGCCGGCTCTGGGGGATGTCGTGGCGCTTGAAAGAGCGTCCTGAGCACCCGCCGATCCTCTGTGCGGGGCGGCGCGAAAACGCGATGCGGCTCACGGCGCTGGACGAGGTTTCCGAGCGGCTCGGCCTTAAACGCGGACAGGGTCTGGCGGAAGCACGCGCGATGTTCCCGAAGATCGACGTGGTGGATGAGGACGAGGCGGCCGACCGCGCTCTGCTCGAAGCGATTGCGGACTGGTGCGACCGTTATACCCCGCTGGTGGCGCTGGACGGACGCGATGGTCTCTTTTTGGATATTACCGGCTGCGCACATCTCTTCGGCGGCGAACACGTCTTGCTCAAGGAGGTGCTCGGCCAGCTTCTCCATATGGGCTTCGATGTCAGGGGAGCGATTTCTTCCTCACCCGGCCTTTCCTGGGCCGCCTGTCGCTTCGGCCGGGGCGGGGTGATTGCCGAGGGGCCGATGGGAGAGGTTCTGGCGCCGCTGCCGGTCAATGCCCTGAGGATCGACGGCGCAAC
Source organism: Neorhizobium sp. LjRoot104 (assembly GCF_964253725.1). NCBI lineage: Bacteria > Pseudomonadati > Pseudomonadota > Alphaproteobacteria > Hyphomicrobiales > Rhizobiaceae > Neorhizobium > Neorhizobium sp. LjRoot104. The sequence goes on along the minus strand of NZ_CAXURS020000001.1, from coordinate 3,958,025 downwards.
GATCGCCTCGCTCTACAAGCTCGGGCTGAAGCGGATCGGCGACCTGCTGCCGCTGCCGCGTGCACCGCTCGCCCGCCGCTTCGGAAAACAGCTTCTGCTTCGCCTGGATCAGGCCTTGGGTGTGAACGAGGAGGCCATTTCGCCTCGCCGGCCGGTGGCGGCACTTTCCGCCGAGCGAAAACTTGCCGAGCCGATCCAGGCGGAAGACCATATCCTTCAATTGACCGGCCAGATCGCCAGTTCCCTGAAACCGGGGCTGGAGGCGCGCGGCGTGGGCGGCCGGGTTTTCGAACTCGTGCTGTTCCGGATCGACGGCCGGGTTTTCCGCATCGCCGCCGGCGCATCACGACCGCTTCGCGATCCGTGCCGTATCTCCGCACTGTTTGCCGAGCGTCTGACCGCGATTTATGACGATATTGATGCCGGATACGGTTTCGAACTCTTGCGCCTCAACGTGCTGCAGCACGATCCGTTCAGGACGGATCAGGGCGATTTCACCGGCGAGGACGATGGCAAAATTTCACTGGCGGATTTTATCGATCGGGTCTCGGCGCGATTGGGGGCGGACTGTCTGCAAGTGGCTGAACTCCGCCAGAGCCATATGCCGGAACGCGCCCAGATTTTCGTTCCGGCCATTGCCGTGCAAGTCGCTCCGGAAAAGACCGAGGAGGTTTTTGCCTTTGCACCGAAAGCCGATCGCCCCCTGCGGCTGTTCCGTCATCCCGAACTCATGGAAGCCTTTGCGGCGGAAGTGCCGGACGGACCTCCCCAGCGCTTCCGCTGGCGCCGTACCGTCCACCAGGTCATCCGCGCAGAAGGTCCGGAACGTATTTCGCCGGAATGGTGGGTCGATAAGGAAAGCGCCGAGGAGCGCGACTATTTCCGGCTCGAAAGCGAGGTGGGCCGCCGCTTCTGGATTTTCAGAAAGGGTCGCTACAACCCTAAGAATGAACCGCCGACCTGGCACGTCCATGGAATCTTCGCATGACGGACGTTGCTGCTTTTTTCGAGATCGGCGCCAAAAGCAATTTTTCCTTCCTGGAAGGCGCAGCCAGACCGGAGGAGATGGTGTTGACCGCCAGTATTCTGGGGCTTTCCGGTCTTGGGATCGTGGATCGTAATTCGGTTGCAGGCGTGGTGCGGGCGCATAATCAAGTCCGTGAGATGAAGGAGACTTATAAACGGCAGCAGGAGCAGGGCAAAAAGGAGGATGAGGAAGATGCTGTCTGGCCCTGTGCTTTCCATCCTGGAGCCCGACTTGTCTTCTCGGACGATACGCCGGATGTCCTGGCCTATCCGAAGAACCGTCAAGGCTGGGCTAATCTCTGTCGGCTCCTGAGCCGGGGAAATCTGAGGACCGAAAAAGGCTCCTGCATTCTTGAGGAATGGGACTTCCTGGAATGGTGCGACGAGATGAGGCTTGCGGTCGTGCCGGATTTTTCCCGCGCTGAAGATGGCGCCTATCTGGCAGACCTGAGCGAAAAACTGAAGGCTTATCGAAGCAAGTTCAAAAAGAACGTCTATCTTGCCTTGTCTCCCACCTATGATGGGCGGGACAGGCTTGTTTTTGCGTCATTTGCCGAGATCGCATCTCGAAACAGCTTGCCATTGATTGCAACCAACCAGCCGCTCTTCCATCTTCCCGAACGGCGGTCGCTATCGGATGTCGTAACGGCCATTCGAGAACATGTTACAATTCAGGAGGCCGGTTTTCGCCTGGTTCCGAATGGAGAACGCTGTATCAAGCAGGTGGCCGAGATGGCGCGGCTTTTTCATGCATACCCGGATGCAATCGCGAACACCCGGAAATTCGCCGGCCAGCTCAAATTCTCTCTTGAAGAGCTGGAGCATAATTATCCGGATGAAACTGTGCCAGGCGAAACCATGTCGGAAACCCTGGAACGACTGACGTGGGAGGGGGCAAGACGCAGATATCCGAAGAAGATTCCTGAGACCGTTTTAGATCAAATCGGGTATGAGCTGAGTCTCATCAAGGAAATGCAATACGAACCCTATTTTTTGACGGTTCGTCACATCGTTTGGCATGCTCGGCATGTATTGAAAATCCTGTGTCAGGGGCGCGGGTCGGCGGCCAATTCAACGGTCTGTTACTGCCTGGGGATCACGGAGGTTGATCCAACCACGACAAAATTACTTTTCGCGCGGTTCATTTCAACACAGCGTAATGAACCGCCGGATATCGATGTCGATTTTGAACATGCTCGTCGCGAAGAGGTCATCCAATATATCTATGAGCATTACGGCTATCGCCATGCCGGCTTGACAGCAGCAGTCACGAGTTATCGGACCCGGATGGCGGGGCGTGAAGTCGCCAAGGCTTTTGGCCTGTCGGGGGATGTACAGGCCGCCCTTTCCAGCCTTGTCTGGGGTTGGTCGGAAGACGCTCTCTCGGAGCGGGATGCGAAAGCGGCTGGGCTTGATGTGGAAGATGCCACAACATTAAAAGTCATGTCACATGCCCAGGAGCTCATGGGGTTTCCGCGTCATCTCACCCAGCATGTCGGCGGTTTTCTGATCACGCGCGACCGTCTCGATGAAGTCGTCCCGATCATGAAGACGGCAATGCCCGGCCGTTACATGATTGAATGGGACAAGGATGATCTCGATACGCTGAAGCTCCTGAAGATCGACGTTTTGGCCCTGGGTATGCTGACCTGCCTGAAGAGAGCGTTCGAGCTCATGGAAGTGCATTACCAGTATAAGGCGACCTTGGACGGGCTTCAAAAGGACGAGCGGCACGATGTCTACGACATGATTTGCCGGGCTGATACGATCGGGGTGTTCCAGATCGAGAGCCGTGCTCAAATGAGCATGCTGCCACGGCTTCGGCCAAGAGAATTTTATGATCTTGTTGTCGAAGTCGCGATCGTTCGTCCAGGCCCTATTCAAGGAAACATGGTCCATCCTTATTTGAAGCGGCGGGAAGCTGTCAGAAAAAATCAGCCCATCGATTATCCCAGTCCCGAGCTTGAAGACGTATTGGAGAGGACGCTTGGCGTCCCGCTTTTCCAAGAGCAGGCAATGCAGATTGCTATTACTGCCGCCGGTTTTTCTCCTGAAAAAGCCGACAAGCTTCGCCGGTCGATGGCAACTTTCAAACGGTCGGGACGTGTCGAAGAATTTAGGCGCGACTTTGTAGGGGGTATGCTTAAGAAAGGAATTTACACCAGGGAATTTGCGGAAAGCTGTTTCAGCCAGATCGAAGGATTTGCCGAATATGGGTTCCCGGAGAGCCACGCGGCTTCGTTTGCCCTGCTCGTCTACGTTTCGTCCTGGATCAAAGCCTATTACCCGGACGTTTTCTGCGCGGCGATGCTGAATTCGCAACCGATGGGGTTTTATGCGCCGGCACAGCTTATTCGCGATGCGCGTGAGCATGGGGTGAAAATTCTCCCCGTTGATGTCAACAGGTCGCAATGGGACTGCACTCTTGAGAAGGCTCCGTTCGATAGAACTGCAATCGACAGGCGTCACGAGTCCATGCGTGATGTCATCAAGACGAAATATGCCGTGCGCCTAGGTTTCCGCCAGGTCAAAGGTCTTTCCGAAGATGACATGCTTGACAAGCTCATCGCCAATCGGGGGGAAGGATATACGTCCATCCATGATCTCTGGCTTCGGTCGGGGCTCGGCAAATCGGATATCGAGCGTCTTGCGGATGCGGATGCTTTTACCGATTCCTTCAAAGGCATGAGGCTACCGCGCCGTGACGCGCTTTGGGCGGTTCGGGGACTGGATGCAAGGAATTCGGCGAAGAATAGATCCTTGTTCGAGCTCGCCGATGGTGCGGATCTCCGGCCTGAGCCGAAAGCAAAGCTTCCCGGAATGCTGCCGGGCGAAGAGGTGATCGAGGACTACCGATATCTGTCGCTTTCGTTGAAAGGACATCCCGTCTCCTTCCTTCGCGAAGAATTCAAGCAGATGGGGATCAAGCGCAGTGTCGATCTGCTGGCGGTTCCGAACGGGCAGAGGGTGACGATCGGTGGGCTTGTTCTCGTGCGGCAGCGTCCAGGTTCTGCCAAGGGGGTCATCTTCATGACCTTGGAGGACGAAACCGGCGTTGCGAATGCAATCGTCTGGAAAAAGACATTCGACAAATATCGCCCGGTCGTCATGGGCGCCCGCCTCGTGAAGATCCATGGCAGGCTGCAAAGCCAGAGCGGCGTCATCCATACGGTGGTCGAGCATATCGAGGATATTACCCCGATGCTGGGACTGCTGCAGAAGGAAGCAAGGCGGTTCGGCGTGTCGGTCAGCTCCGATGAAGTGTTGCAGTCCAGCGGCGAGCATCGGCAGAAAAGACGCTCCAATGGAATGGAGGGGGCAGTCAGGGAGAGCGCGAAGGAAACCGGAGCCCACGATTCCTACGGAACCGGACCAGGGAGTGTCATGCCGAAAGGCCGCAATTTCCACTGAATGCTGCTGTAATAACACGAAGGTAGAAGAAGGGATTGCAACAGCCTTCATAAGAAGGAGCGCATATGCGTCGATTTTTTCTTGACATCTCCTATCCGCTTTCGCAAAAAGAAGATGTTACAGGTCATGTTTGGCAGGTCGACCGAGAATGCTGGTTTGCAGTTGCAATTACATCACCGACAGGGAAATCAAGGACGTCATCACGCAGCTCCTTGATGACGACTGTTGGCAGCTTATCGTACCGTCAAAGGTCTACCACGCCATGGCCAAGCGTGGTCGCTGCTGCGGCTGCTTTCCGGGCGTCGTCGATCTGATCATCCGCACAACCGAGGAATATCACGCCACGCACCACTCGACGGAAGACGAGGTGGTCGTATATATGTCCCGCTTGAGACAATTCCATGAGGAAAACAGGAGAGCGGACATTGAAAGGCGACTCAAAGGTCATCGAGCGGCTTAACGAGGCACTTTTTCTCGAGTTGGGCGCAGTCAACCAGTATTGGCTGCATTATCGCCTGCTGGACGATTGGGGCTTCAAGAAGCTCGCAAAAAAAGAGCGGGCGGAATCGATCGAAGAAATGCATCATGCTGATCGCCTCATCGATCGCATCATCTTTCTCGAAGGCCATCCCAACCTGCAGACGCTTGCCCCGCTTCGCATCGGCCAGAACGTCAAGGAAGTGCTGGAGGCCGATCTTGCCGGCGAATATGATGCCCGCACGGCCTACAAGGCTTCCCGCGATATCTGTCACGCGGCTGGCGACTACGTTTCGATGAAGCTCTTCGAAGAGCTTCTGATGGACGAGGAAGGCCATATCGACTTCCTTGAAACCCAACTCGATCTGCTGGCGAAAATCGGTGAGGAACGCTACGGCCTCCTCAATGCAGAATCTGCCGATTCTGCCGAATAATCGCTGACATTCGAACATGTAAAATCCCGGCGAGGCATCCGCTCCGCCGGGATTTTTTCTGTCCATGAATGTTGACAGGCAGTCGGCCGAGCCGGGCGAGCGCCGCCAGTCGGTCAGAGCCGCTGGGTCGCTGTCTCGGCCAGATGCTTAAACTCCGCCACGACCTGGTCGTAGACCGCGCGCTTGAAGGGCACGATCAGGCTGGGAAGCTCGGCCATCGGCTTCCATTCCCAGGCGTCGAATTCCGGCGCATGTCCACCAGGCGGTGGGTTGATGGCGATCTCGCTTTCGTCGCCATCAAAGCGGAAGGCGAACCAGCGCTGCGTCTGGCCGCGATATTTTCCCTTCAGCCCGATGCCGATCAGGTGCGCTGGCAGATCGTAATTGATCCAGTCGTCCGCCTCGGCGAGCAGGGTGACGGAGCGCATCCCGGTTTCCTCGTAGAGTTCGCGATAGGCCGCCGGAAGCGGTTCCTCGCCCTTGTCGATGCCACCCTGCGGCATCTGCCAGAGCTGCGGCGAACCGTCAAATTCGCTGTTGCCCTCGCTGATGCGCCGACCGGCCCAGACAAGACCTTCATGGTTCAGAACCATGATGCCGACGCAGGGCCGGTAGGGAAGTTCCTCGGCGACGACCGAACGTGTGCCTTTTTTGCTCATGGAAAACTCCGATCGATCACGGTCCGACACTTTCGCTCGCGAGCGACGAGACGCCGACAATCTCGATACCCCGTTGCGAGACTTCCTCGCTCCATTGCCTTATCGCATCGATGCTCTCGTCGAAAGCCGAGGCGACGCCGATCGCCGTACCCTTGCGGCCGGCAATGCGCTCCAGTTCGTCAAGTTTCTTGAGGATGGCATCCTTCTGCAATTGCCCATCAAGCGTCAGATCGCCGAAGGCATGCGGCAATTCGATCGCCTTTGCGACGATCGCAGTCTTCGACTGCGCGGACGTTCCGTCGTCGAGGAAAAGCAGCCCGCGTTTGGAAATGTCGCGCAGGATCGGCTCCAATGCGCCCGCATCCGACAGATAGCGGCCGCCGAGATAGTTCATGACGCCGGTATAGTTGGTAATCTCACCCATGGCCTGGTGAAGGCGGCCGAGATTGTCCTTGGCGGATATCCTGGTCAGCAGTGTACCTGGGCCCGGATCGTTGGCCGGATAGTCGAACGGTTCGAACGGCACCTGGATCAGGATCTCGTGACCTGCACGGCGGGCTTCCTGCATCCAGCGCTGCAGGCTGTTGCCGCTGACGGCAAAGGCGAGCGTCACCGTCGGCGGCAGGTCGCGGATTGCCCGCTGGGTGCCTGTCTGGCTGAGGCCAAGGCCACCGACAACGATCGCGATTCGGGTCCCGCGCGCGCCGGACCAGGGCCGCGCATACTGGTCCATCGGTCGCTGCCCGCCAGGCCCGACGATTGGCAGCCGGCCATGGGGCGAATCTTCCAGCAGCGCATCGTTGGGTTGGGCGGCCACACGCGGGTCCTGGCCGATCCGCTGCGTGCCGATCATCACCGGCCCGCTGCCGTCGCGCGGGCGCGGCGTGTACTTGGTGACGACCGACCCGTCATCGGTCAGCGTCCGCTCGATATTGGCGCCGGAATTCGGATCGGAACGGGGCATGCCCGTGGATTGTTGCGGCGCCAGGTCCTGGCCGGATTTTGCGGGAGGCTGGACCTGTTCCGGCTTGGAAGCGGGCGGCGCGTTGGAGGCGACCTGCTTCAGGGCGTCATCGCCGCGCATGGCGTAGAGCGAAAGCCCCAGGATGCCGGCAACTGCGAGCATCGACAAAACGATCGAGAGAGAAAACCTTCCCTTCCGTCGCCGAGCGGCCGGCCGGTTCTGTCCGAGCGGTGCGTGGAGATCGGTGCCCAAGGTCTATTCCGCGTTCTGTCTGCAGATACGAAGAACCGGCCAGCGCGGCGTCTTTTCAACGCGTCACGCTGGCCGGCCCGATGATTGTCTTTACTTCTTGATCGTCGCGGCTGCGGCCTTATCCGGGCTCGGCGGGAAGGCCGGGTCCTTCTTCACGCCGCGGAAGAGATCGAGCGCATAGTTGAGCTGGATGTCGTCCTTGGCTTCCGGCGGCACGTAGGCGGCGGAACCGGAACCTTCATCGGTCTCCGCAGCACCCTGGATGTGGCCGCGCAGGCTGGATTCGCCCTCAGCCCTGATCTTGCCCTGCAGTTCCGCCGGCAGCGGCTGTTCGACCTTGATGTCCGGCTGGATGCCGGTGCCCTGGATCGACTTGCCCGACGGCGTGTAATAGAGCGCGGTGGTCAGACGCAGCGCGCCGGCATCGCCGAGCGGGATGATCGTCTGGACCGAACCCTTGCCGAAGGAGCGGGTGCCGAGAACCGTGGCGCGGCGCAGGTCCTGCAGCGCACCGGCGACGATTTCCGAAGCCGAAGCCGAGCCGCCGTTGACAAGCACGATGACCGGCTTGCCGTCGGTCAGATCGCCCGGGCCGGCGTTGAAGCGGCGGGTCTCGTCGGCATTGCGGCCGCGGGTCGAGACCACTTCGCCACGTTCCAGGAAGGCGTCGGAAACGTTGATCGCCTGGTCGAGCAGACCGCCCGGGTTAAGGCGCAGGTCGAGTACGTAGCCCTTCAGCTTGTCGGCCGGGACGTCCGCCTTGATCTTCTTGATCGCCTTCTCGAGGTCGTCATAGGTCTTCTCGGTGAAGGAAATGACGCGGACATAACCGACATCGCCGCCTTCGACGCGGGACTTCACGGCGCGGACCGCGATGATGTCGCGTACCACGGTGATGTCGAGCGGCTTGTCGGCGCCCTGGCGGATGATCGTCAGCTTGATCGGGGTGTTGACGCCGCCGCGCATTTTCTCGACGGCTTCTTCCAGCTTCAGGCCGCGCACCGGCGCGCCGTCGATCTCGGAGATGAAGTCGCCTGCCAGAATGCCGGCCTTGGAAGCGGGCGTATCGTCGATCGGCGCGATGACCTTGACGAGTTCGTTTTCCATCGTCACTTCGATGCCGAGGCCGCCGAATTCGCCACGCGTCTGCGTGCGCATGTCTTCGGCATCCTTTGCATTCATGAAGCTCGAATGGGGATCGAGCGAGGTCAGCATGCCGTTGATGGCGTTCTCGACCAGCTTTTCTTCATCCGGCGGCGTCACGTACTGGGCGCGGACACGTTCGAAGACGTCGCCGAAGATCGACAATTCCCTGTAGGTCGAAGGGCCGGCGGCCTGCGCCGGCACACCGGCCGAATAAATCACGCTCATCGCGGTGGCACCCAAGAGTGCACCGACGATGACAAGAGAAGCCCTACGAATCATTTCGTGCCCTTCCAGTTTCTTTCGAGGTCCACCACGGTTTGGAATCGACCGGTGTGCCATCTTTTCGGAATTCAATGTAAAGCGTTGGACGATCTGTTTCCAGCGCCAATGCAGTTGCGCTTGCCACTCTTTTCTCACCCATCACCGCAATGGGCTCGCCTGCGAAAACGAACTTGCCCTGCCGTGCATTCACAACGTCCATGCCGGTCAGAACCAGATGGTATCCATCTCCGGCATTGAGGATGATCATCTGTCCGTAACTCCGGAAGGCTCCGGCGAAAACCACCAGGCCGTCAGCCGGCGCCGTCACCACGGCACCCGCATTCGAAGCAACGGTCATGCCTCTTGCCGAGTGCCCAGTCCCGTCGGAATCGCCGAACCACCGCAATACATCTCCGGCAACCGGAAGCTCCAGTTTTTGCCTGAGGCTTGAAAACGCGTATGCGGGCGCAATGCGGTTTTTGTCGGGCACGCCGCTCTGGGCAAGCTGCTTTGCCTTTTCGCGCTCGGCGTCGGACATCATGCGCTGACGCTCTTCCTCGGCACGCGCGCGGTCGATCGCCTCGCGCACGGAGGCGATTTCGCCTTCGAACGACTGGATAAGGTTCTCGAGGGTGGTGGCACGGCCGGCAAGCTCCTCGGAGCGGTGGCGCTCGGCGTCGAGATCGGCCGCGTTACGCCTGTTCAATTTTTCGTTTTCGGCGAGCAGCAGGGTCATGCGCCGGTCCTCTTCGAGGCTCGCGGCAATGGTGTTGGAGACGGTGGTCTTCTCGGTCATCGCCAAAGCCTGCAGAGAGGCCAAGGATTGGAGGTCGGCAACCAGCCTGTCCGCCTCGTGGCGCATGCCAGGAACGACGGCGCCGAGCAGGATCGCGCTGCGAACCGAGGCGAGCGCATCATCGGGCGTCACCAGAAGTGCCGGAGGAGGATTGCGGCCCATGCGCTGCAAGGCTGCCAGCACCTCCGAGAGCACGGCGCGGCGGCCGCGCAGCGAGGTGCGGATACCGTCCTCCTTGAGCTTCAGCTCGGTTATCTTCTTCTCGCTGTCCAGGATCCTGGTTTCCAGGCTTTTCCGACGGGTGGCCGAATCGATCAGCGCCTGGCGGACATCGGCGGTGTTCTTCCTGATATCGGCGATGTTCTTCTCGATCGCGGCGGCCCTGTCGCCGGAAATCTTCATGTTCCTGGTCAGAACTTCGAGCTCGCCGCGGGTTTCGTTGCGCCGGCGCTGCAAGTCGGCCGTCGGATCGACTGCGGCGGCGGGCGCTGCCTGAGGGGAAACGTTCTGGGCGCGTGCGTGGTTGAAGATGGGGAGGGGCGGGATCAGCGCGAAACCGAAACCCGCCGCCAGAAGCAGCGCGCGCCGGTACGATGTGATCCTGATTGTCCGCATTCCCGCTCCGCTATTCGCCGGATCGAGAAAACTTAAGCTGATTTGCCCGACGAGGCCACAAACAACATCGTGTTTGAAGGTAAACGATCGTTTAAGCCCGGTGATAGGGATGGCCCGAAAGAATGGTGACGGCGCGGTAGAGCTGTTCCGCGATCAGGATGCGCACCAGCTGGTGCGGCCAGGTCATCGAGCCGAGGTTGAGCACCATATCGGCCCGTTCGCGGAGTTCGGGGTCGAGACCGTCGGCTCCGCCGATCGCCAGCATCATGTCGCGTTTGCCGTTGTCGCGGTATCGGCCGATCATGCCGGCAAAGGCTTCGCTGTCGAGCGCCTTGCCGCGTTCGTCGAGAAGAATGAGGACCGCGCCTTCGGCAAGCGCCTTTTCGAGCCCGGCCGCTTCCTCGCGCTTGCGGGTGTCGGCATTTGCCGCCCGGCTTTCCTGGATCTCGATCAGTTTCGACAATTCCAGACCCACCGCCGGGCCAGCCTTGGCAAAGCGGTCGAGATAACGGGACGCAAGATCCTTTTCCGGTCCGGTTTTCAGCCGTCCCACGGCAAAAAGGCTTATTCGCATGTCCTGATCCGTTGAATTTTGCGGCCGAAAACCTCTTCCAGCGGCGAGTTTGCACCCAGCCGCATGATTTCGACCTCAGTCCGACGGTTCAGGGCTCGCCCGAACGCGTCAGTGCAGCAGCGTGCCTTCCTCGATATCCGGCGTCGCCCACATCTTTTCGATGTTGTAGAACGCGCGGATCTCCGGACGGAACACGTGGACGATGATGTCACCGGTGTCAATGAGCACCCAGTCACCGGTCTCCTGTCCTTCGACGCGGGCAGTTCCGAGCCCCTCGTCCTTCAGGTCGGAAATCAGGTGATCGCTGATGGCCATGACATGCCGGTTCGATCGTCCGGAGACAACGACCATGTAGTCTCCGAGCGCTGATTTTCCAGCAATGTTGATGGTGACGATTTCTTCAGCTTTGGAGTCCTCGAGGCTTGCGAGGACCAGTTCGAGAGCACGGGCGGCAGCATCGGCGCCACGTTCCAGGCTCTGCGGGAGAACGGAGGCCGTCCTTCCCTTGGCGTGTACTGTTGTCAGGGTTTGTCCTTTCATCCAGGTAACAGCAACAAGCACTAGTGCGAATCCGATTCTTAACTCGGCCGCTACCATATAGGTGGCATCGAATTATTAATCTTTCAAGTAAGCGTGCGAAAAGGTGATAGAAAGATGTAGACCCGTCAGCGCCGCATTGATGATCGGCGCTAATCGGATTTCTGTCCGTTTGCGGCGCGGATCGCCGTGGAACTGAGGGCCGAACGCGGGCCATGGATGAAGGTCCAGGCCGGCGCGCGCCGTTTCCACAGCGTGCCCGCGTCGTCCTCGTCCACCCGGGCGTAATCGAAGGTCCGGGCCATTTTCGACGACAGGAACGACAATGTCGCTCCCGGCCGGTCGATGACGGCGATCGGAAAGGTCGAGGCGATCGCCTGCCATTTCTGCCAGAGGTGGAATGTCTTCAGACTGTCGGCGCCCATCACCCAGACGAAATGCACGAGCGGGTTCTTGGCCTTCACGAAGGCCAGCGTATCGGCGGTATAGGATCCGTGGAGCGTCTTTTCGAAAGCGGTGATCTTGATGCGCGGATCGTCGATCAGCTTTTCGCTCATCGCCAGCCGGTCGTCGAGCGAAGCAAGCTCGGAGCGGCTTTTCAGCGGATTGCCGGGGGTCACCATCCACCACAGCTGGTCGAGGCCGAGCCTTCGAAGCGCGATCTCGGCGACCAGGAGATGGCCCTCATGGGGCGGATTGAACGAACCGCCGAACAGGCCGACGGCCATGCCCCGTTCGGCATGCGGCATGACCAGATATCGGCGGTCGATCGTCTCTTCCGTCACGCGCGATCAGGGCCGGATCTGGCCGGTGCCGTGCACCCGGTATTTGAACGAGGTCAGCTGCTCGACCCCGACGGGGCCGCGCGCATGCATCTTGCCGGTCGAAATGCCGATCTCGCCGCCCATGCCGAACTCGCCGCCATCGGCGAACTGGGTGGAGGCATTGTGCAGCAGGATGGCCGAATCGAGCTCGTTGAAGAAACGGGACACGACCTCGGGATCCTCGGCGATGACAGCCTCCGTGTGGTTGGAGGAATAGGTATTGATGTGGCGAATGGCGCCGGAAATGCCATCGACGATCGCAACCGAGATCACCGCGTCGAGATATTCGGTGCGCCAGTCCTCTTCCGTCGCAGGCTTGAAGCCCGGAAACACCTTGAGAACTGTGGCCGAGCCGCGGATTTCGCAGCCGGCTTCGGTCAGTGCTTCGAGGATCGGCATCAGATGCGTGCCGATCCCGGCGCTGTCGATCAACAGGGTCTCGGCCGCGCCGCAGACGCCGGTGCGGCGCATCTTGGCGTTGACGACGATCTTCTTCGCCATTTCCAGGTCGGCGGAGGCATCCACGTAGATATGGCAGAGGCCTTCGAGATGGGCGAAAACCGGCACGCGCGCCTCGTTCTGGACACGCGCGACGAGGCTCTTGCCACCGCGCGGCACGATGACGTCGATCGCCCCGTCAAGGCCCGACAGCATGGCGCCGACGGCGGCGCGGTCGGTGGTCGGCACGATCTGGATCGCGTGTTCCGAAAGCCCGGCAGCCTTCAGGCCGGCGACGAGGCAATCGTGGATCGCTTCCGACGACCGGGCCGAATCGGAACCCCCGCGCAGGATCACGGCATTGCCGGCCTTGAGGCAGAGCGCGCCGGCATCGGCGGTGACGTTCGGGCGGCTTTCATAGATGACGCCGATGACGCCGAGCGGCGTGCGGACGCGTTCGATATGGAGGCCGTTCGGGCGGTTCCAGGCGGCGATGACCTCACCCACCGGATCCTTGAACTCGGCAATCTCGCGTAGCGCCTGCGCCATGCCGGCGATCGACTTTTCGGTCAGCGTCAGCCGGTCGATGAACGACGGCAGCAGGCCCTTGCCCTCGACGCCTTTCAGGTCCGCGGCGTTGGCGGCAAGGATGTTGTCCTTCGCGGCAAGGATCGCGTCCGCCATGGCGTTCAGCGCCTTGTTCTTCGCTTCGGTCGAGGCCGTCGCAAGCTGGCGGGCCGCCGACTTGGCGTTCCGGCCGATCTCACCCATCACAGCGGCGACGTCGCCCGTTTTCGCAACCATATCAAGCATGGGCGGCATCCTCCTTGCGATCTTCTTTTTTGACTTTCCGCTTCGCCGGCCCGGTCATCACCAGGTCGTCGCGATGGACCATGGCGGCGCGGCCGGCATAACCGAGGATCGCCTCGATTTCGCCGGACTTGCGCCCGGTGATCTGGCGGGCTTCTTCGGCATCGTAACTTACCAGACCGCGGGCGATTTCCCGGCCGTCGATGCCGACGATCGCGACCGTATCGCCGCGGTGGAAATTGCCTTCGATGCGGCGTACCCCGGCAGGCAAAAGGCTCTTGCCGGTGCCGAGCGCGGTCTCGGCCCCTTCATCGACGAAAAGTTCGCCGGCTGGCTGAAGCTGCCCTGCAATCCAGGTTTTTCGCGCGGTGACCGGCGTTCCCGAGGGTGCGAACCAGGAGAAACGGGTGCCCTCTTCGATGGCGCGCAAAGGATGATCCGTCTTGCCGGATGCGATGATCATGGCGCAGCCGGCGCCGGTGGCGATCTTGCCGGCATCGATCTTGGTGCGCATGCCGCCACGCGACAGTTCGGACGCCGCGCCGCCGGCCATTGCCTCGATCTCCGGGGTGATCGCCGGGACGATTTCCAGGAATTTCGCGTCGGGGTCCAGATGCGGCGGGGCGGTGTAGAGCCCATCGATGTCGGAGAGCAGGACCAGCAGATCGGCGCTGGTCATGGTGGCGACGCGGGCGGCCAGCCGGTCGTTGTCGCCGTAACGGATTTCGGTCGTGGCGACCGTATCGTTCTCGTTGATGATCGGCACGGCGCCGATCTTCAGAAGCTGGTTGATAGTGGCGCGGGCGTTGAGGTAACGGCGGCGCTCTTCCGTGTCGCCCAGCGTCAGCAGGATCTGGCCAGCCACGATGCCATCGCGGGAAAGGCTTTCCGACCAGGCCCGGGCAAGCGCGATCTGACCGACGGCCGCGGCCGCCTGGCTCTCTTCGAGCTTCAGCGCGCCGGAGGGCAGGTCGAGCACGGTGCGGCCCATGGCGATCGCGCCGGAGGACACGACGAGAACGTCGATACCCCTTGCCTTCAAGGCGGCGATATCGGCGCAGATGGCGTCGAGCCATTGCGATTTCAGGCCCGTCTTGCGATCGACGAGCAGCGCCGAGCCGATCTTGATGACGATGCGGCGATGACTGGCGAGCGGTTTGCGGAATGCCGTCATGCGTCCTCGTCCTCATCGAAATCCTGGATGGGGGTCGAGCGATCGGGCAAAGCGGTCTCGTTGACGCCGCTTGCCTCGACGATCACGTCACGCAGGGCGCGCAGCACCTCGGTCATGCCCTTGCCGGTGACGGCGGAGATCAGGAACGGGGTCTGGCCGCAGGCCTTTTCCAGCTCCTTGGCCTTCTTCTTCAGTTCCTTGTCGTCGAGCACGTCGATCTGCGACAGTGCCACGATGACCGGCTTGTCGATCAGCCCGCCGCCATAGGCTTCAAGCTCGTTTTTCACCGTCTTGTATGACTTGCCGACTTTTTCCTCGACGGCGGAGACAAGATGCAGCAGCACGCGGGTGCGCTCGACATGGCCGAGGAAGCGGTCGCCGATGCCGACGCCCTCATGGGCACCTTCGATCAGGCCCGGAATGTCGGCGAGCACGAATTCCCGGCCGTCGATGGTGGCGACGCCGAGATTGGGGTGCAGCGTCGTGAACGGGTAATTGGCGATCTTCGGCCGGGCGCGGGTGACGCTGGCCAGGAAGGTCGACTTGCCGGCATTCGGCATGCCGACGAGGCCGGCATCGGCGATCAGCTTCAGCCGCAGCCAGATGGTCTTTTCCTCGCCTTCGAGGCCGGGATTGGCCCAGTTCGGCGCCTGGTTGGTCGCGCTCTTGAAATGGGTGTTGCCGAAACCGCCATTGCCGCCCTTGGCGAGCCGGAACCTCTGGCCCTCCCTGGTGAGGTCGATGATCAGCGTTTCGTTGTCTTCCTCGAAGATCTGGGTGCCGACCGGCACTTTCAACGTGACGTCGCCGCCATTGGCGCCGGTGCGGTTGCGGCCCATGCCATGGGTGCCGGTCTGGCCCTTGAAATGCTGCTGGAAGCGGAAGTCGATGAGCGTATTGAGTCCGTTGACGGCCTCCACCCAGACATCGCCGCCGCGCCCGCCGTCACCACCGTCAGGTCCGCCGAACTCGACGAACTTTTCCCGCCGGAACGAGACCGCGCCCGCGCCGCCGTCGCCGGAGCGGATATAGACTTTTGCCTCGTCGAGAAATTTCATCTTGTCGCCGTCAGTCTTGTGTTAGTCGGGAGGCCTGTCGCTTTAGGTAGGGCGCTCAGAGCATGTCGATAGGGGTTTCGATATCGTCGGTTGGGGCGGAGGTCAAAGAATATCATGAAGTTCGTCAGCTATAACATTCAATACGGGATCGGCATGGATGGTGTGTTCGATCCCGAACGCATCGCCGCCAGTATCAATGGCGCCGATGTGATCGCGCTTCAGGAGGTGACGCGCGGTTTTCCCAAGAATGGTCATGTCGATCTGGTCGCCCGTTTCTCGGATCTCTTTCCGGAGCATTTTCACGTCTATGGGGCGCCCTGCGACCTGCTGCTCGACGTTTCGGTCGAGAATGGCCGCCGGGTCGAGCGCCGCTTCCAGTTCGGCAACATGATCCTGTCGCGCTGGCCGATCCTTTCCACCCGCCATCTTCTCCTGCCGCGCAGCCGGACCGTCGAGATGCTCAACCTGCAGCGCGGGGCACTGGAAGCGGTCATTGTCGCGCCCGGCGGGCCGCTTCGGGTCTATTCCGTCCATCTCGACCATGTCTCTCCCGATGAACGGCTCGGCCAGATCCGCTTTCTGAAAGAGCGGGTGATGAATTTCATCTCCGAAGGCGGTTCGCTGACCGGTGCCGCCGAAGAGGGATTTCCCGATCTGCCGCTTCCGGAAGACTTCCTGCTGATGGGCGACTTCAACATGGAGCCGGAATCGACCGAATATATCGCCATGGCAGGCCAGCGGGACCGGTATTACGGCCGTATCCTGCGCGCCAACGAACCCGTCGACGTGCTGGAGCGCCTCGGATCGCTGACGCCGGAAAGCTATACCTGGGCGAAGCCGCCGGGTTCCGGGCCGATAAGGATGCATCTCGATCATTGTTTCGTGAATGCGGGATTGGTGCCGCGGCTGAAAAACGCCTGGATCGACAACGAGGCGTTTGGTTCCGACCATTTTCCGCTGTGGGTCGAGGTCGAGTGAGCGATCCGGCGGAGCTTCCTCCGCCGGACTTTTATTGTCCGAGCGTCACGGTCGGGCAGGCTGCCGAAAATCTTCCGGCAAAAGCATGGTCTCGATATGTGGCACCATGCGGTTGCGGGACGTGCTGAAAAGCTGGTTCGCATCGACGATGGTGAAGCCGAGCTTCTTCTGGACGTTCAGCGAGGCGAGGTTGTCCGCGAAGGCGCCGGAAAACACCTGCGCCTCCGGCATCCGCCGGAAGAAACGCTCCAGCGCCCCGGCCACCGCTTCCGTCATGTAACCTCGGTCCCAGTAGAGCCGGTTGAGCCAGTAGCCAAGACGCCATTGACCGCGTCCAGGCTCCAGGCAGACGGCGCCGATATGGGTGTCGTCCCCGGTGGTGATCGCCAGCGTCCAGTCCGGCAGGATGCCGGACGCATGCGGGACGAGCCAGTCCAGCGCGTCCTGGCGGTCATAGGGTTGCGGCACCCGTGCCAGCATGCGGCTGACCTTGAAATCGCCGAGCGATTCGGCAATCGCCGTCGCATCGGTGATCCTGTGCGGGCGAAGCACCAGCCTTTCCGTGGTGATGACCGGGCAGGGGCCTGGCATCGTCGCGGTCGTGTCGGTCTTCTGGAGAACGGCGGCGTTCATCGCAGTTCTCCCCAGCTTCTCAAGGACATCCAGGTCTTGCGGTCGAGCCGGAACCATTCGACCGCGACCATGCCGCCGAGCGCCAGGCAATCGATCATGCCGGTGCCCTGGAACTGGAAGCCGCATTTCTGGATCACCCGCCGGGAAGCGATGTTGGTGACCCGGCAACGGGCATCGATATGGTCGATGTTGTTGCGGGTCCGGAAGGCCATGTCGATCAGGGCATGGGCGGCTTCCGTGGCATACCCCCTGTTCCAATGGGGTTCGCCCAGCCAATAGCCGAGTTCCAGCGTTCTTTCGTCCTGCTGCGGTTCGAGCGCGCAGCAACCGAGAAAGGCGCCGTTGTCTCCTCGCGTGATGGCGTAGACGCATTTGCCAATCTCGCCGGCCTTCGTGCGTCGCACGAAATCGGCTGCGTCCTTAGCCGTATAGGGATGCGGCATACGCGACACCATCGTCGCGATATTCGCATTGTTGGCGAGATGGGCAAGTGCGTCGATGTCTTCTTCGTGGGGCATGCGCAGAACTAATCTCTGCGACAGTAAGACGGGGCAATCGCTTCTCGACCGGTCGGGTCTTGGCCGGTCCTTGGACCGTTCCTCTGGCGGCCGGGATTGGCTCGCCCTCAGTAGTTCGCCTTGCATGTTCAGTCCTCCTGTTGGGGAAAAGAAAAAGGGAAGATGGTGGTGTCCCATCTTCCCTTTTTTCTGACTGAACCTTTGGGCGTTCAGCCGGGTCGATGTGACACCGGCTGCTTAAAACGCTTGCCGGCTTTATTCTGCTGCTTCGGCTTTCGGCATTACGGACACAAACACGCGACCATTGGCCTTGGTTCGGTAATTCACATTGCCGGCGGTCAGTGCAAAAATGGTGTGGTCGGTACCGATGCCGACATTGGCGCCCGGATGCCACTGCGTGCCGCGCTGGCGAACGATGATGTTGCCCGGAATGACGGCTTCGCCGCCGAACTTCTTCACGCCAAGGCGCTTGGAATTCGAATCGCGACCGTTGCGCGACGAACCGCCAGCTTTTTTATGTGCCATTGGAGTTCTCCTTTAACCTTCGAAACCCGTTGTTAAGCCAGGATGTCCGTGATGCGGACGACCGTGTGATGCTGACGATGACCGCGAATCCGCTTGGAATTCTGACGGCGACGCTTCTTGAAGGAAATGACCTTCTTGCCGCGGTTATGCTCGACAACTTCGGCCTTGACCGTCGCACCCGAAACGAAGGGCGCGCCGAACTTGGCATCGGCGCCAACGCCGACAACCAGGATTTCGTTGAATTCTACGACTGAACCAGCTTCGGCTTCCAGCTTTTCGATGGTGAGCACGTCGTTGGCTGCCACGCGGTACTGCTTACCGCCGGTCTTGATGACTGCGAACATTGTTTATCCTTTCATGTTCGTTTCCGGCTCTGCCTTTGAAAAGGCGGCCGTCTTTTTATCAGTCGGGCTCTAGCAGGGTTTCGAAAGAGGTGATCTTCTGAACTTGTCTGCCGGTGGAATTCGCGTGGCTGTTCCAACAACCTCCACACAAACAAAGAGGCATGGATACTTTTCCACGCCTGATCGCGAGCGGACATACGCGAGCGACAAAAAACTGTCAAGACGAAAGGATATAAAGACTTGATATTCGCCCCTTGCCAGCCTCATGTTTGCCCGCTATGAGAACGCCCGCGCTGACCAACGCGTCACACGTCTTTAAGCGGAGAGGTGGCTGAGTGGTCGAAAGCACCGCACTCGAAATGCGGCATACGGGCAACCGTATCGTGGGTTCGAATCCCACCCTCTCCGCCATTTACTTTTGCTCCCCCAATCGCCTTATTTCGCAATGAGTTATGGGGCACTCAGTCAGCACTGCTCCCCCACGGCTCTCCCGCAGTTTAGTTGTCAGCGAGACCATGGGATTAGGCAGGCCACCTCACCCCCGCTATTTACTACGCAGAAATCACCGTACCAAAAGCCCCATGTGAAATCCCGGAGGTAGCTGGCTGGGATTCTCGCCTTCGCCGCAAATTCCTTACGTCCTTCCACGTTATCTAGTTTCTGATCCCAGTTTTCGAGAAAGATCATAATCCTGTCCGCTTGGCGTGTGTAGAGGAATGAGGTTCCGCCTGAAGACATTATGCCCATCATCACGGCCTCTCCTTCCACGGATGCCACTGAGTTGATTCCCAGCCGGTACATCTTGCCAAGGTTCTGCTCGCTTCTAGTATCTGGATTTATTCCCTTGATCACCCATCCATCTTCTTTTCGTGCTTTGGCAACAGAAGTACGCAGTTCGGCACTGTCAAAGCTCCTGTGTTTTCCCATCATCAGGAATCTCATCTGAGTCCGATTGATGTTCACGAAAAGCAAATCGTCTGACTGGCCCTTTCGCCTGAGGTTTTCATTCATCGGGACAAGGTGGAGATGGTGAGTTTCATAGACGTGGACCGCGAAATCTTTGTCGCCTTTCCCCCCGTCTGCCCACGAAGGAGCCTTGCGCCGTTCTTCCGGGCTACCTGTATATCCATGAGTTCGACTAAACCGCGACAGATACGGGGAGAGGTCATCCCCTGCCACCGCCTTCCGATGTAGGGTATATACGGCCCCCAACACATCGTCGGGCATTGGTGTTTTCCAGAAATCTTCGGAGAAAATAACGTTTCTGGGGCGAGGCGCTATCAAGCGATCAACCCACGTAAGGTAGTGAACAAGTACGCGGTCTAACGGCTTTGCCGCGAGTTCCGCTTTCAATCGCTCCTCCTCAGGAGCGCAAGGGATCATAGCGATCAAGTCTGCCTTGAGCGAGGCTAGACGCCTCGGAAGCTTATTGATCAATCCTGTTCCTCCCTGATCCTCTTAGCTAGTCTGGAGAGTGTCGAGGTAGAGACTCCCGTAGCCGCCACAATACTAGCCCACGTCTGGCCATCCTTGAGCATCTTAGTCAAGGCTGCATTGCGCCTCTCATCCTGAGGTCTTCCCTTGTAGGCCCCCGCCGCCTTCGCCTTCTCGATGCCCTGGGTCTGCCTCCTGTCGCGGTCCTCGTAGCCCTTGCGGGCGATAGCTGCCAGCATGTCCAGCATCATGCCGTTGAGGGCGTCCAGCATTTGGGTGCCGAACTCGTCGCCTCCTGGTGCTGGTCACTTCTTCACGGGATGACGATGCTGTCGATCGATGGTCTGCTGATGCCGGAAAAGGTGGGCACTGAACCGTTGGAGGCTGCGTTCAGAACGCTCATGGAAGGGATTTCGAGCGTCTGAGACGCTGTCTGGAAACGTGGCGCCATTCCACCGACCCGTTTTCCCGACCACATGATCGCAATCACTTGGCGCAACGCTCTATTTCAGCGGGGTCCAGGCTGTGACCCAAACCTACAGCCGCTGGAGCAGCTCCGTCTTTTTCGTCGTGAATTCGTTGTCGGAAAGTATGCCCTTTGAATGCAGATCAGCGAGTCGTTCGATCTTGCTGAAGATGTCGTCAGGGTCGGAGGCTGCGGGTGCAGAGGGGGCGTTCGTGTTCGCGGGCGCCATCGAGGGAGCGGCGACATGTTCGCTCCGACGGGCCGGCGCCTCCTGCTCCTCTTTGGGGGTCGGCGCATGATCTGCGGCCGGCACGATTTCGAGGTCCGATACGCGAACGAGGCCATGCTGCGAGGTGAAGGTCAGCGACTGGTCGCCGCTCTGCTGCTGGGAAAAGCCGCCGATACCGTGATCCTTTGTATCGTAAACCGTGATCTGCCCGTTTACGTCGATCGCGAGGCGGCGGGTCGCGGGAAAGAAGGCGTAGCGAAGATTGTTCTGCGCGCCCGTCGACGAGGGCTGGCCGAGATGTTGCGGCCACGCACTGCCATGCGAACTTGCCTGGTAGAAGAAGCTGCTTCCGTCCCCCTGGCTCTGAGATTGATAGGGCCTGTCGACCTTCGGGCCGGAAAGTTCACCCGACCGGATATAACCGGCGATCTCCGAGCAAAGCATATCCACACGGTGCTTGAGGCCATTATTGAACATGTCGCCGATCATGATCATGCCGCCGCTTGACCATTGCCCCATGCCGCCAAGCTCGGGGTGGTTGAACTGGGCCTGGCTCGCATGGCCGGCGATCAAGGCCATCGCAAGGTGCTCGACGACGCCCGAGCTGAACCCGTGCCGCTGGGACAGGCCTTCGACAATGCTCTGTTCCTGGGGATCTCTCGTCACAGGCTGTTCTCCACTGGCTAGGTCTCCCCTTATGACATCTGCCCGGCCTTGAAGATAGGCACGCCGCGCCGTTTGCCGGTGCAGACCGTTGCCGGGGCCTGCAGCCCGCGGAACACCGGCTGTTGACCGAATGTTGATATGGTGAAATTTTTCGATCGTATTACTGCTACAGGCAAATGCGCCGGCGAGGAACTTTTTGGATATACCGGCATTCTTCATTTTCGGCCGGAAGACGAGGCGGGTATGCGATCAGTGAGGATGACCGAAGAACTGTGGCAGCACCTGCTTTCGCTTCGCGAGGGCTCACTGCGCCAGGTCGCGCTCTCCGCCGATGGCGATGGTTCCGGTCTCTCGCTCTACAGGCCGATCGCAACCCGCGGTGGGCCGCTGGTCCTGGCCCAGGTCGGCCAGTCTCTCGATGGCCGCGTCGCGACGCCGACCGGCGACGCCCAGGATGTGTCGGGCTGCGACGGGATTGCCCATCTGCACCGGTGCCGGGCGCTGGTGGATGCGGTGGTCGTCGGGGTCGGGACGGTGGTTGCCGACGACCCCAGTCTTTCGGTTCGTGCCGTCAGCGGCAAAAGCCCCGTGCGCGTCGTGGTGGATTGCAATGGCCGCATGCCGGAGCGAGCCAAGATGCTTCACGACGGGGGAACGCCCGTGCTCGTTTTGCAGGCCGACGACATTCCGCTCCGCAACGACCGGCACCGGATCATCCGGCTGCCGCGCCAGGCGGATGGGGGGCTCTCGCCGCGGGATATTCTCGAGGCGCTCGCGGAACGCGGCCTCACCACGGTGCTCGTCGAAGGAGGCGCAACCACCATTTCCCGCTTCGTCGATGCCCAGATGATCGACCGGCTGCATATCTCGATCGCACCGATCATCATAGGCTCGGGGCCTGCCGGCATTCGCCTTTCGCCGATCGACCGGCTGTCGGAGGCTCGCCGCCCCGAGGTTCAGGTCTACAATATCGGCACGGATATCGTGTTCGACTGCAATTTCCGCGTCGAATCGCAGCAGGTGACCGTTTCAGCAGGTCGCGAGGATGTCCTGATGGCCGACCTGGCATAGGCTGCCTTCGCGGTCGACCATTTTCCGCCGGAAATCGGCCCAGTCGCGGATTTCGCTCTCGTCGAGCTGGCCATATTCATGGACCGCACGCACCACACCGTCGAGAAACAGAAGCTGCAGGTCCCGATCGTCTGTCGCCATCATCCATGGGCTTTCGGCGGTCCTCACCGTATAGCCGTTCTCCCCGAGGCAATCCGCCAGCGTCTCCCACGCCCCGGGGCCAAGCGAGGAACCCAACCCCTTGTCGCCCAACTGGTGGGCGTTGAAGCTCGCAAGCACGGCCTCGTCCAGCGGATGCGGTTTCGACCAGCGCATCCGGCCGTCATAGTTGAGCGCCGCATAGAGGCTGGCGCGCCTCTGCGCGATATGGGCGACGAAACGGCGAATGAACAGTTCCGAACAGAGATCGAAGAGTGCCGACGCGGTCACGAGGCTGACATCGGCAAGCGGCAGCGCGCCGATCTCGTTGAGGTCGCCCTGGATGAGTTCGACAGCATCGCCATGCAAGCGGCGGGCTTCGTCCAGCAGCCGGTGGTCGTGGTCGAAAAGCCGAAAGTGAGCCGGCTTTCCAATTTTCGGGGAGAGCACGCGGAAGGTCGAGCCGGTGCCGCAGCCGATATCGAGGATGGTTGCTGCCGAGACGGTTTCGAGGGATTGGATCGCCGCCGCCAGCAAGTCCGCATCCCGTGCCCGAACATCCACGGGTTCACGCAGCGCCAGCCAATCCTTGTCGAAGCTGCTCACGATACCGTTTCCAGAAAGCCGGAGATGGTGACGGCGGTGTCCCGCCAGGAGGGAAGCCTGGCACCGGCGATCGCTGCGGCGTCGGCCATGGAGATACGGGTTTCGGGCTCCTCCAGCAGCCGTCGCAGAGCGGCTGCGAAAGCGTCCGGATCGTCCGGCGGCACCAGAAAGCCGGCGCTTTCCGGCACGACGTCCGGCACGGCGCCCGCCGCGCAGCCGACGATCGGCAGGCCCTGGGCGAGCGCTTCGGCAAACACCATGCCATAACCTTCATAACGGCTCGCCAGTGCAAAGATGTCAGCCCTGGCGAATTCGGAGCGCGTGTCGTCGATCTGCCCGGCGAGTTCGATGCGGTCACCCAGCCCGGACCGTGCGACCTGGCTTTCGAGTTCCGCTGCGACGCCGGGATCGAGCACCTTGCTGCCGACGATGCGGCAGGTCCATGGCAGATCGCGCAGCTTCCCGAGCGAGGAAATCAGTACGTCATGCCCCTTGCGCCGGGTCAACGTGCCGACGCTGAGGATCAGAGGCGGATCTCCGCTGCCGACAGCCAGCGGTGCCGGATCCATGCCCGGGATGGCGACCGTGATCTGTTCCGCCGGGATGGCGTAATTGGCGGCGA
Source organism: Neorhizobium sp. LjRoot104 (assembly GCF_964253725.1). Lineage (NCBI taxonomy): Bacteria > Pseudomonadati > Pseudomonadota > Alphaproteobacteria > Hyphomicrobiales > Rhizobiaceae > Neorhizobium > Neorhizobium sp. LjRoot104. Next base: position 3,934,339 of record NZ_CAXURS020000001.1, on the reverse strand, counting down.
GTTCGGCAGCGGTGGCATGCGATGTGACGATCACGCCGCGAGTATGCGCCAGAGCCGCCTTCTCCCGGGCGGCCGCGGCCGCCTGCCGTTCGCTGTCGAGCCCCGTCTCCAGCGCCAGCGGGTGATGCACGAGCGCCATGATCTTCAGGCGTTTCGCTTCGCGCCCGGCCCATTCGTCCATGGCGCCGAAGGCCAGTCCGTCGATCAGGACGAGACTGTCGTCGGCAAGTTCGGAGAGCCTCCGTCCGGCATTGTTCAGCTGTCTTGCATTCGGGTTCGGAAAGCCGTCGCCGAGGGAGATCAGTTCGACATTCCAGCCGAGATCGCGCAGGGCCGCGACGGCGCGCCGGTCGTAGCCGTAGCCGCCGGTGCGGGTTTCAAGCTCGCCCGGATAGGCGAAGACAAGATCGCGGCTCACAGTTCGGCCTCGAACCAGCCGCGGGCGGTGTGCGATTCATGCAGCATGACCCGCAGTTTGCGGATGCGCGCGCCGCCTTCGCCGAGCCGGCCGCTCCTGATCGAGCGAGAGATGCAGTCGAATATGTGTTTGGCGAGGAATTCCGTGGTCGTCACCTTGCCGGCGAAGATCTCCAGGGTGTCGAGGTTCTGGTAGTTGAGCGGCGCCAGCACCTCCTTCAGTACGTCGGTCGCAAGCCCGATGTCCACGGCAAGCCCGTTCTCGTCCAGATCGCTGGTGAAGAAGGCGGCGTCGACCACGAAGGTTGCTCCGTGCATGCCCTGGGCGGGGCCGAAAACCGGGCGGGCAAGACTATGCGCGATCATGATGTGATCGCGGACTTCGACGGCGAACATGCGGGGTTCCTTCAATACTTGATGCGATGACAGAGCGTGGCGGCCGAGCCGATAATCCCGGCATAGTCGGCGGCGATGGTTTCGAACGGAGTTTCGCCCGAAATCAGGTGGTCGAGCCGGTCGTCGGCGAGAAGCTGGAGTGCTTTGCCCATGCGTCGCCTGGTGTCCCAGCGGGCGCGCCGTCCCGGCGGCAGGGAGGCCACCTGTGAGCTGACGATGGAAAGCCGCCTGGCGTGGAAAGCGCCGCCGAGGGGAATGTCCACATGCCTTTCGCCATACCAGCTGGCTTCGACGATGCGCGCCTCGATACCGGCGTGGTCGAGCGCCGTTGCCAGGGCGTCCGCCGAAGCGGAGGCGTTGATCAGCACGTCGCAGTCATGGGGCACATGATCGGGCAACGAAAAACGGAGGCCGAGAACCTTGGCGGTTGCGGCGCGCTTCGGCTCTATATCCGAGATCGCCACTTCCGTGCCGATGATCCGTGAGGCGAGATAAGCGACCAGAAGGCCGATCACGCCGGCCCCGAACACCGTGACCCGGTCGCCGGGTTGGATGCCGGCGTCCCAGGTGATGTTGAGCGCGGTTTCCATGTTGGCCGCGAGCACGGCGCGGTGTGGAGGCAAATCTTCCGGGAGCGGATGGACGGCGGAAACGGGCGTGCGAAAACGGTCCTGATGGGGATGCAGGCAGAAGACCGATTTGCCGACGAGCTGTTCAGGCCCTTCTTCGACCACGCCGACGGCGGCATAGCCGTATTTCACCGGGAAGGGGAATTGGCCGGCCTGGTGCGGTGCGCGCATGCGCTCATATTCGCTTTCCGGCACCTGCCCGGCAAACACCAATGATTCGGTGCCGCGGCTGATGCCGCTATAGATCGTTCGGACGACAACCTCGCCTTCGCAGCATGCGGGCAGCGTTTCCTGCCGAAGCGCGCAGAGGCCTGTCTCCTCGATCCAAAGGGCTCGTCCGTCCTTCTGCACCGCAGCATTCGCAGCTGTCTCACGCCTTGTCACGCTTCACACCTTTCACGCCATAACAATCCAGAGTTAGAGGCTTCGACGATGACGGCAAGGGAGTTGTTCGGCGAGAGGGCGAGAACGCTATCACGTTTATTTGACGCCGTTTTTGGCGATCCGACCTTTGCTGCTTTCCGTAGTGTTCTCCATGTAGTGTCTGGAAGGAAAGTGCCATGAGTGTTTCACGTCATGCTTGGGAGGAGGAAAGCGCGTCCGATGGCTGACTGGATGAATGTCGGGCCGCTTGACCCCCGGGCGGCACGCAGGGCTCGCCGCCTGCTCTCCCTCGACGCCTATGCGGTGACCATGACCGTCGCTGCCGCGCTGGTCGCGGCGATGCATTTCTTCGGCGACTGGCTCGGCATCGATACGGCGGCCGCGGGTTGTGCCTTCATCATCTATGCGGTGATTTCCGCCGTTGCGCTCGGCAATCTGCACACGCACGGGCACGGCCGTTTCGGCGCGGCGAATATCGTGACGACAATCCGCGCCGCGCTGACGTCGGTCTTGGGCGGGATGGTGCTGGCATCGCCGCAATTCGGCATCGGTTTCGATCAGGGCGCGTTATGGATGCTCGGTTTCGTGGTTGCCTTCGCGCTTGTCCTCGATGGCGTCGATGGTTTCCTCGCGCGGCAGGCGGGTACGTCTTCTCGGTTCGGCGCACGATTCGACATGGAAGTCGATGCGTTGCTGATCCTCTTCCTGTCGCTCGCAGCCGTCGTACTCGGCAAGGCTGGAATTTGGGTCCTGTCGATCGGCTTGATGCGGTATGCGTATGTGGCCGCGCAGGCGGTCTTTCCGGCTCTCAAGGGCGAATTGCCCCATTCGACGCGCCGCAAGGCCATCTGCGTCGTGCAGGGCGTGGCGCTCTGTCTGATGTTGTTTCCGGTCATCGCCTCGCCGGTCTCCACCGTGCTTGCGGCTGCGGCCCTCGCCTCGCTTACCTATTCCTTCGCGGTCGACGTGATCTTCCTGGTGAGTGCGAGCAGGAGCCATCATGCCGCGGCCTGATTTTTCCGCCTCCCTGGGCCTGACGCGTTCGCTGCTGATCTATTACGGCCAGCCCTGGCGGCGTTCTTCGCTGAAGCGGTTCTATGCGGGCCTCGTCCGCAAAGGCGATCTCGTTTTCGATATCGGTGCGCATGCCGGCAGCCGCAGCCGGACGCTTCTGTCGCTCGGCGCAAGGGTCGTCGCGCTGGAGCCGCAGCCGTTGTTTGCCGATTTCATTGCCAGATCCTTCGCCGGCGAAGAATTGACGCTGCTGCGCAAGGCGGTCGGCAGGGAGCCCGGCAGCGTCGATCTGCATATTTCCAGCCGCCACCCGACCGTGACGAGCATATCCTCGTCCTGGATCTCGAAGGTCGAGAAGACTTCCGGTTTCCGCAACGTGACCTGGGACCGGGTCCAGCGCGTGGAAATGACGACGCTCGATGCGCTGATCGGAGAATATGGCCAACCGGCCTTCTGCAAGATCGATGTGGAGGGGGCCGAAGCGGATATCGTCGCCGGGCTGGGGCATCCCATCCCGCTGATCGCCTTCGAATATATTCCAGCGACGATGGAAATCGCCGAGGAGGCGATCGGTCATTTGCGGAAAGTCGGTCCCTATCGTTTCAACCGGGTCGAGGGCGAGCGGCATCGGTTCGTCCATGACGAATGGGTAACTGCGGATGCCATGTTGGGCGAGATCGCGGGCCTTGCCGATCACGCGTCCTCCGGCGATATCTACGCTCGGCTGGAGGCCTGACGGTTCAACGTTTCCGTCTGCTCAAAAGTGCCGCCAGGATGCACACCAAACCGGGCGCGGATCCGACAAGCGCCAGTATGCCGTAGAGGATGCCGGCGGCCACGCCATCGGACGCGGCGTAACCGAAGAGCGGCCAGAGCGCCGCTGCCGCCGCCTCCCTGGCGCCCCAGCCGGCGATCGTCGCCGGGATCAGCATCGTCAGCAGACAGAGCGGAATCGCGGTGACCGCCGCAAGCGCCGGCAGCGGCGCGCCGACGGCCGCTGACGCAAGCATGAACATGGCGATATAACTTGCGACGATGACGACGCTGAACAACGTCTGCGCGATCCAGGCCCGGTCCTGCAGGAAGACCTGTGCCAGGGCTGCCTTCAGCCTCCCGAGCTGAGGCTGGATGCGGCGCGGCGGGAAGCGGAGCGCCAGCAGGAACATGATGGCGAAGCTTGCGACCGCGATTGCGAAGCCGGAGAGAAGGTGACGCAGGTCTTCCGGGATCGCTGCACCGCCGAGAAGCGGCCAGAGTATGACGCCGAAGGTCGCAATCAGGAAAAACACACCCTGTCCGGCGATCCGCTCGAAAAGCACGGCCTGGGCCGGCACTTTCCACCCATCATCACCATGCGCCCGGTTGCGAACGGCGCGAACGGCATCGCCTGCCACTCCCCCCGGCAGAAGCTGGTTGAGCAGCGTTCCGAGATAATAATCGCCGATCGCCCGGCCCACGCCCAGATGCTGGCGAAGCCGCGCCGCCGTGAACCGCCAGCGGAGCGCGGAGAGGACGATCTGTATCTGCACCAGAAGAAGCCCTGCCACCACATAGACCGGATTGGCCGAAACCAGGCCTGCGGCAATCCGCTCCGGATCGAAGCGCAGGATCACGGCAATGAGAAGTGCCAGGGCCGCGGATAAGCCTATAAGTTTCAGAAGACGCATCGGCCGAAGGTTTTGCAGGAACAGTAGCGCATGAACGAGTATCGGCCTTTTCGCCAGAGTGACGCCCTCAGAATAGGGCATATCGCGCGGCGCAAGGCAAATGGTTCGCCGGGTCCGAGGATCGCGATTTCGCTTGCCATCATGGTCGCTATCCTGGTCCTGCCTTCCAATTTCAGCGAATTCCCGGATCTGCGGTTTCCGCTGGAGATTGTCGGGATCGCGCTGCTGGGATCGGTGTTTACGGGGGCCGGTTTCTCTCTTCTGCGCTGGACCGTCACCCTGGCGCTTGCCGCGATGCTGTTCCTGAAGCTTGCGGATATCGGCACCGGCGCTGCCTTCCAGCGGCCGTTCAATCCCTATCTGGATCTCAAGATACTGACCGACGGCTGGAATCTGCTGAGCGGAGCCATCGGCGTCACGCAGGCGGTCGGGGTCATTTGCGCCGGTCTTCTGGCCTGGCTGGTCATCGCGGCCATTCTCTATTGGTCGCTTGGCGGCTTCCGGCGCCTCTCGGGCAAAGCCCGGCGTAAATCCGTTCTCGTCGGCGGTGCGGTGCTATCGGCCGGACTGGTGGCGCTTCTGGTTCAGAATCCCGATCGCCGCAATCTCGGCATCGAGGCGCATGCCGCCTCCTATCTCGTCAATCGCGTCACCATGGTGAAGGAGTCGATTGCCGATCTCGCCCGGTTCGAAGACGAACTGAAACAGGACCCGGTTTCCGCTGGCCCGCATTTCCCGGCGCTTGCCGGCATGGATGTCGTGCTGGTCTTCGTCGAATCCTATGGCCGCAGCGCGATCGAGGATCCGCGTTACGCGTTACGCACGGGCAGCCGGCTGGCCTCGGTCGAGAAGGAGATCGAGGCCGCGGGCCTGGAGGCACGCAGCGGCTGGCTCACCTCGCCGACGGTCGGCGGCATCAGCTGGCTGGCGCATGGCACGCTGCTCTCCGGCCTCTGGATCAACAATCAGGGGCTCTACGACCGGATGATCACCAGCGAGCGGAGGAGCCTCAACAACCTCTTCCGTTCCTCCGGCTGGCGCACCACGGCGGTCATGCCGGCGATCACGCTCGCCTGGCCGGAAGCGGGCTATTTCGGTTATGACAGCATTCATGCCGCCGCGGGGCTGGGTTATCGCGGAAAACCCTTCAACTGGGTGACGATGCCCGACCAGTTCACGCTCGAAGCCTTCGAGAGGCTGGAGCGTCCGGCGGGTCACAAACCGGTCATGGCAGAAATGGCGCTGATTTCCAGCCACGCGCCCTGGACGCCGCTCCCGTCGCTGATCGACTGGGATAAAGTTGGCGACGGCACCGCCTTCAACGCTCAGGCGGAAGGCGGCGATCCGCCCTCAGTCGTCTGGGCCGATCCCGACCGTGTCCGGTCGCAATACATCGCCTCGATCGACTACACGCTCGAAACGCTCGGCTCCTACATGGCGCGCTATGGGAAAAACACGCTGTTCATCCTGCTCGGCGACCACCAGCCGGCCTCGATCGTCACTGGCGAGGGCGCCTCGCGCGACGTGCCGATGCATATTGTTACCGGCAATCCGGACCTCTTGAAACGTCTCGACGGCTGGAACTGGCAGAAGGGCATGATCCCGCAGCAGACCACGCCGGTCTATCGCATGGACGAATTCCGCCGGAAGCTGGTCGAGAGTTTCGATTGATCCGCCCGCGTCGGGCCGAGCCATCTCATCAGGAATGGGTGCCGAGATAGCTCTCCATCAGCGCCGGATTGACGGCCATTTCGCTTGCAGGGCCGGAAAGGCGGACCTCGCCGAGCTCGACCAGATAACCCTCGTCGGCGATTTCGAGCGCGGCGCGGGCATTCTGCTCGACGAGCAGGATAGAGACGCCGGTGTTGCGCAGTTCCGAGACGATGTTGAGGATGTCGATGACGATCTTCGGCGCCAGGCCAAGGCTCGGTTCGTCGAGCAGCAGCAGGCGCGGCCGGCTCATCAGGGCGCGGGCGAGCGCCAGCATCTGCCGCTCGCCGCCGGAAAGCGTGCCGGCCAGCTGCTTGCGGCGTTCGGCCAGCCGCGGGAAGCGCGTGTAGACGTCCTCGCGCGTCTCGGCGCGCTCGGCGGCGCTGCGCAGGAAGCCGCCGAGTTCGATATTGTCCTCGACCGACATGGTGGCGAACAGTTCGCGCTTTTCCGGCACGAGGCAGAGACCGGCGGCAACGCGGCCTTCGACGGAGCGCGGCACCGGCGCACCGTCGTAGACGATCGTGCCGGAGGAGGGGACGATACCCATGATGGCGTTGAGCAGAGTCGATTTGCCGGCGCCGTTGGCCCCGATCACCGTGACGATGCTGCCCGGCTTCATGGAAAGCGAGATGCCGTGCAGCACCTCGGCGCGGCCGTAGGAGACATGGATGCCGGAGACTTCGAGCAGGTTCCCGCTCATGCGACACCTCCGAGATAGGCGGCGACGACCGCCGGATGTTTGCGCACGTCCGCCGGCTTGCCTTCGGCGATCAGGGTGCCGAAATCGAGCACCACGAGATGGTCGACGAGCCCCATGACGAAGCCCATGTCATGTTCGACGAGCAGCACGCTGACGCCCTCTTCCCGCAGTTTCCTGAGGAGATTGGCGAGTTCCTGCTTTTCGCCGTGACGCAGGCCCGCCGCAGGTTCGTCCAGCAGCAGCACGGCCGGGTCGGCGGATAGGGCGCGGGCGATTTCGAGGATGCGGATCTGGCCGAGCGCCAGATCGCCCGCCGGCCGGTCGCGATAGGCGCCAAGGCCGACGCGTTCGACCTGGAAGGCGGCTTCGGCAAGCAGCGTCGCCTCCTGCCTCCGCTCCAGCCGCAGAAAGCTCCTGAAGACGCCGGCCGAGCCGCGCAGATGCGCGCCGAGGGCGACGTTTTCCAGAACCGACATGTCCGGCAGGATCTTCGCGTGCTGGAAGGTACGGGCGATGCCGTGCTTGGCGACTTCGCGCGGGCTGTCGCCGGTCATCGGCTGGCCTTCGTAGAAAACCGATCCGCTGGTCAATGAAGCGATGCCAGTGATGAGGTTGAAGGTGGTGCTCTTGCCGGCGCCGTTCGGCCCGATCAGGCCGACCACCTGCCCGGCGCGCACTTCGAAGCTGACGTCGTTGACCGCGACCAGACCGCCGAAGGCTTTTCGCGCCTTTTCCACCTTGATGAGCGACGAGCCGGCCGGGGCGAGGGTTCGTTTGGCGAGCTTGTCTTCGGAGGCCGGGAGAGGCCGCGCGGGCCGCTTCGGCAGGAGCTTCAGCACAAAGGGCCAGAGGCCGTCGCGGGCGAGCTGCAGGGTTACCACCAGCAGGATGCCGAAAACCACCATTTCGAAATTGGCGGTCGTGCCGACCAGATCCGGCAGGAAACGCTGCAGCACGTCCTTCAGGATCAGCACGATGCTGGCGCCGAAAATCGCCCCCCAGACATGGCCGGAACCGCCGACCACGGCCATCAGCAGATATTCGATACCCATGCCAAGGCCAAACGGCGTCGGGTTCACCGAGCGCTGCATATGGGCGTAGAGCCAGCCGGAAAGTGCGGCAACGACGCCGGCAAACACGAAGACGGTGAGCTTGGCGCGGACGATGTTGACGCCGAACGCTTCTGCCGCCTGGCCGCCGCCACGCAGCGCCCGGATGCCGCGGCCAATCCGCGAGTCGAGCAGGTTTCTCGCGCCGATCGCGACCGCAATCACGAAGAACCAGATGAGGTAGTAGATCGACCCGTCGCTCATGAAGCGATATCCGGCGAATTCGACCGGCGGGATGCCGGAAATGCCGTCATAGCGGCCGAGGAGGTCGATCTTGCCGAACAGATAATAAAGCGCCAGACCCCAGGCGATCGTGCCGAGCGGCAGGAAATGGCCTGAAAGGCGCACGGTGATGAGGCCGAGCGGCAGGGCGGTCACCGCGCCGACGATCAGCGACAACGGCAGGGTGAGCCATGGCGAGATGCCGTAGTTGGTGCTCAGAACGGCAGTCGTATAGGCGCCGAAGCCGCAGAAGGCAGCCTGGCCGAACGAGGTGAGACCACCGACGCCGGTCAAGAGCACGAGGCCGATCGTCACCAGCGAGGCGAGGCCGATATTGTTGAGGATGGTCAGCCAGAAGGGCGGCACCGGCAGGAGGGGGATGACTGCCAGGAAAGCGATGCCGGCGAGGCCGGGTAATATGCGTTCGATCTTCATCGCTCACTCCTCTTCGTGGAAACCGCTGCTCAGCGACAGCCAGATCAGCACGGGAATGATGAGCCCGAAAACGATGACCTCCTTGTAGCTGCTGGCGAAGAAGGACGAGAAGGATTCGACGAGGCCGACGCCGATCGCGGCGATCGCGGTGATCGGGAAGCTCGCAAGCCCGCCGATGATCGCCGCCACGAAGCCCTTGAGGCCGATCAGGAAACCGGTGTCGTAATAGATGGTGGTGATCGGCCCGATCAGCACGCCGGAAACAGCGCCGATCGCCGCGGCCAGCGTGAAGGCGGTGACGCCGGTCAGATGGGTGCGCACGCCGACCAGCCGGGCGCCGAGCCGGTTGACGGCGGTGGCGCGCAGCGCCTTGCCGAGCAGCGTCCGTTCGAAGAACAGGTAGAGGCCGATGATGATCGCGATCGTCGCGCCGTAGATGCAGAGGCTCTGGGCGCTCACCATCAGCGAGCCGATGTTGAAATTGTCGTCCGCGAGCGGATTGGCGCGCAGGCCTTCGGCGCCGAAGAAAACGAGGCCGAGCCCCATCATGGCGAGATGCACGCCGACCGAAGCGATCAGCAGGACGAGCACCGATGCATCGGCAAGCGGCCGGTAGGCGATGCGATAGACGTAGACGCCCATCGGCGTGATTATCAGGATGGTGAGCAGGGCCTTCGCGACGGAGGGAAGCTCGAGCGGAGCGAGCACGGTGGTCGCTGCATAGATCACGCCGGGAAGCACCAGGTTGAGGCCGACGCTGCGCAGAAAGGTGCCGACATCGGTGCCGCGGCGCATGCTCCAGAGATCGAACAGGAAAGCAATCGCTCCGAAGCAGGCGAGAAGCGAGGTGGTGGCTGGCACCTTTCCGCCGTCGAGAAGCGCCAGCGTCAGCGCGCCATAGGCGACGAATTCGCCCTGGGGAATGAAGATCACCCGGGTGACCGAGAAGAGCAGAACCAGCGCCAGGCCGAGCAGCGCGTAGATCGCGCCGTTGGTGACACCATCCTGGATCAGGAAGGTCGCAATCATCGCGTCCAAAGAATTTCCCCCGATAAAGACGCTGAAAGAAGGCCCGGCGCGGACGCCGGGCCTCGTTCATTTGCCGGTTACTTGGTGATTTCGAACTTGCCGTTCTTGGCCGTGAACAGCACGACGGCGCGGTCGTCGAGGCCAAGGTGATCGTCGGCCTTGAAGTTGAAGACGCCCTGGCTTGCGGGGAACGGGCCGCCGGTTTCGATAGCGTCGCGGAGAGCGGCGCGGAATTCCGGCGTGCCGGGCTTCGCCTTCTTGAGCGCGACGGGGATGGCCTTCTTCAGGATGGCCATGGCATCGTTGATATGCGGGCCGAACTGGGTGCGGGTGCCGGGACCGAACTTCTTTTCATAAGCCGTGACATAGGCCAGGCCTTCCGGCTTGGTTTCCGCGGTATCGGGCAGGGATTCCGGCGCCATGGCCGGGCCGGAGGCGAAGATCGTGTTGTCGGCAGCCTTGCCGGCGATGCGCAGGAAGTCGAAGGTCACGGCGCCATGGGTCTGGTAGATCTTGCCGGCGAAGCCGCGTTCGCGCAGACCGATCTGCGGCAGCGCGGCACCGGTGCCGGAGGCCCCGACGAAGACGGCATCCGGACGGGCGGCCACGAGTTTCAGCACCTGGCCGGAAACGGAGGTGTCGGGACGGGCATAACGCTCCTCGGCGACGACCTTCAGGCCGTATTGTTCGCCCATCGCCTTGAACTGGCCCATCCACAGGTCGCCGTAGCTGTCCGAGAAGCCGATATAACCGACCGTCTTGATGCCGTCGGCCTTCATCTTGGCAAACAGGTTCCTGGCGATAAGGCCGGCATCCTGCGGCATCACAAAGGTCCACTTGCCTTTGGAAATGGCCGGCGGAACCGGCGAGCAGGAGAGGTGCGGCGTGCTGGTCTCGCCGGCGACACCGGCGACGGCGATCGATGCTGGCGTCAGCGCGGAACCGACGATGACATCGACCTTGTCGTCGTTGACGAAGCGGCGGGCGTTGGTGGTGGCAACCGAGGGGTCGCCGGCGTCATCGAGAACGATGACCTTCAGCTTTTCGCCGCCCACTTCGGCCGGCCACAACTCGACGGAATTCTTCAGCGGAATGCCGAGCGCCGCACCGGGGCCGGTCGACGATATGGTCACGCCAATCGTCACGTCAGCCAATGCGGAGCTTGCAAACAGGGACAAGGTCAGGACGGCAACGGGCGCCATTCCAGCAAAAAACCGGTTCTTCATAGGATCCTCCCAGGACAAAAGCGGGCGATCTCCTCCCGCCCTGTCATTTGTTTACAGGGAGATTGTTTCTTTGTAAACAATTCTGATAATGGTTATGTAAAGCTTACGAAGCCCGGCTTGAATGCGGCCGGGTGACCGGAAGTCCTACTCGGCATCGCGCCCCAGCAGCCGCATCAGGCCGGCCTTGCCGTTCAACTCCACCATATCGCGCGCCAACCTGGCGCGGCGTTCGATCAGTTCCAGCATGTCCATGAATGCTGCGGTCTTTTCGGGCGGCAGATCGCCGAACATGTATCTTTCGAGGGCGTCGATGCCGGCGACCATCTTTTCATAGACCGCCGTTCCCGCTGCCGTCAGCTGGATCTGGGCCCATCGCGCATCATGGGCGTCGGCCCGGCGATCGATCAGGTCGCGATCGACCAGTTCGCGGATCGCGCGCGACACCATCGCCTTGTCGATGGTGGTGAGCTTGCCGATTTCCATCGGCGAGATCGATTGATAGGAACCGATCGCGGACATGACCCGCCAGATGTTCAGCGTGAAACCGTTGGCCTCGCAAAGGAGGCTGACGAGCTTCATCATTTCCGCGTTGCTGCGCGCGAGCCGGTACGGCCCGACCCTTGAGAGCTTTCTGGTGGATGTGGGCCGTTCTTCCGTCATCCGATCAGGTCACCAGCGCCCGCTGCCTATATTCGGCGGTGTCCCAGAGGCGGTTGGTCATGATGTCTTCGAGAATGTCCACTGCTCCCAATACCTCGGCCTCGCCGATATAGAGCGGTGTGAAGCCGAAACGGATGGCATTCGGAGCGCGGAAGTCGCCGATCACGCCGCGCGCGATCAGGGCCTGCATGATCGCGTAGCCTTCCTCGTGCAGGAAGGAGATCTGGCTGCCGCGCTTCGTGCCATCCCGCGGGGAACCGAGTTTCAGCATCGGGCAGCGCTTTTCGACTTCCGCGACGAACAGATCGCAGAGCTTGATCGACTGGCGGCGCAGATCTGCCATGTCGACGCCCTCCCAGGCATCCAGCGCCGCGTCGAGCGCCGCGAGCCCGATGATCGGCGGCGTGCCGACCCGCATGCGGTCGATGCCGCCGCCCGGCCGATAATCGAGATCGAAAGCGAAGGGTTGTTCATGCCCCAGCCAGCCGGACAGCGCCGGCCGGACCCTGTCCGCATGGCGCGGAGCGACATAGATGAAGGCCGGCGCGCCGGGGCCGCCATTCAGATATTTGTAGGTGCAGCCAACCGCGAAATCCGCGCCCGCGCCAGAAAGATCGACCGGCAGGGCGCCGGCCGTATGGGCAAGATCCCAGACGGTGATCGCGCCGGCGGCATGCGCCTTTTCGGTCAGCGCCTTCATGTCGTGCAGACGGCCGGTGCGATAGTCCACCTCCGTCAGCATCACCACGGCGACGGTTTCGTCGATTGCGGCTTCGACCTCTTCCGGTTCGACGATCTTCAGCTCATGGCCCTTGCCGAGCGAGCCGATCAGGCCCTGCGCCATATAGAGATCGGATGGAAAGTTGCCGCTGTCGGAGAGCACGACCCTGCGTTCCGGCACCAGTTCCAATGCCGAGGCGAGTGCCTGATAGACCTTGATCGACAAAGTGTCGCCCATCACGACCGTGCCTTCCGCCGCCCCGATCAGCCTGCCGATCCGGTCGCCGATCCGGCGCGGCATCATCATCCATCCCGCCTGGTTCCAGCCCTTGATCAGCAGTTCGCCCCATTCGTCGGTCATCAGTTTTCCGACACGCTGCTTGGCAGCGAGCGGCAGCGGTCCGAGCGAATTGCCGTCGAGATAGATCACGCCTTCCGGCAGATAGAAGAGCGAGCGGGTCTTTTCAAAATCCGTCACCGGAACACCTTGCTGTTCGAAACCAAGAGTTTGAGGAGAGCCGAGCCCCCAGGCGGCGTAGACTAGAAGCTCGCGAGGGACGCGCAAGGCGGATTTGTCGGCTCATGCGATTATTTCGAGGCGATATCCGGTGTTGCGGGCGGTGAATTACCGCCGTAACCTCGGTCCCAGGTTCATTCACCGGGCGACCTTTGGCGGGCACATGAGCGGCGTCACCGACCTTTCTACCTTGCTTGCGAGCCTTGAGCCGGTTCTTGTCGACGGTGAGTTCGTCTATGCGACCGTGCCATCCGAGAGCCTGCACGAGTATCTGGCGCTGAAGCCCATCGGAATGTTCTTCGAAACGGAAGGCCTCACGCTGATCCTGCCGAGGGATGCTGCCGAAAGGGCACGGCTTGCGGCGAGCGCACCGCTTCGCTGCATCACCATGATGGTCCATTCCTCGCTGGAAGCCGTCGGCATGACGGCGGCGATGGCGGCAGCGCTGACCACGGAGGGCATCAGCGCCAATGTCATCGCGGCCTATTACCACGACCACATCTTCGTGCCGGCGGCGGACGCGGAACGGGCGGTTGTTGCGCTCAGGGCGCTTTCAGCCGCTGCCGGCTAACCGCGGGCAATCGCGTGGAAAAACGCGCCGCTGACCAGGCCTCGCCGGCCGCCCGTCGGACCGATCGGCCTGCCGCCACCATCGGCGATGGTCGCAAAGGCGGCGTCGGTGCCGGGAGAAACCACGCTGGCATAGTGGAATTCATGCCCGCGGATCGTATCGCCCTTCCGGCCGAGCGGGCCGTCCTGGCCAAGCTCCGCCTGGCGGTAACCGAGGTTCATCTTGCGTTTGGCAAAACTGGTGCGGTGGGAGAGCAGCCCGGCCATGGCATGGGTGATGCCGTCGGCATCCTCCAGCGTTTCGCCGAGAACCATGTAGCCGCCGCATTCGCCGTGAACCGGTTTCGTTTCCGCAAACCGGGCGAGACCCGATCTGAATTTCTCTGCCGCCGCCAGCTTTCCCGCGTGCAGTTCAGGATACCCGCCCGGCAGCCAGCAGCTGTCGCAATCAGCAGGGGGTGCTTCGTCGATGAGCGGAGAAAAGGGAACTATCTGCGCGCCGGCAGAGCGCCATTCGCGCATCAGATGCGGGTAGAGGAAGGTGAAGGCGGCATCCTGCGCCAGGGCGATCCGCTGGCCCGGCGGCGGCAGCGAGTTTCTGGCGGAACCTGCCGGGATATCGAAAGGCTTGGCAGCGGCGTAGATCGCGTCAAGATCAAGCGAGGCTTCCATGGCGTCGGCCAGCCGTTCGATATGCGCGTCCATTTCCGGGTGTTCGCTCGCCTGGACGAGGCCGAGATGCCGTTCCGGCAGAACCAGCGAGGGATCGCGCAGGACGGTCCCGACGACCGGAATTCCGGCTGCCTCGATCGCATCGCCGCAGAGCTTCTTGTGCCGTTCGCTGCCGGCTCGATTGAGGATGCAGGCGGCGATCTTCACGGTCGGGTCGTAATGGGCAAAACCGTAGGCGATCGCACCGGCCGTCTGCGACTGGCCGGAGACATCCAGCACTAGCAGTACGGGCAGGCGGAACAGCCGGGCGAGGTCGGAGGCGGCGCCGGAACGGTTTTCCTCGCTGACGATGCCGTCGAACAGGCCCATGGCGCTTTCGATCAAAAGCAGGTCGGCATCTTCTGCCTGGCCGCGCGCCAGATGCCGGAGCAGGTCCGGCGCCATCGCCCAGCTGTCGAGGTTGAGGCCCGGCAGATGGGTCGCCGCCTCATGGAAACCGGGATCGATATAGTCCGGGCCGGTCTTGATGCCGCGTACCTTGACGCCGCGGCGGGCAAAGGCGCGCAAGAGGCCGATGGTGACGCTGGTCTTGCCGGAGCCGGAGCGCGGTGCGCCGATGATCAGCGCGCGGGCGGTCATGGCTTTTTCCCTGTCAGCACGGCCTGCATGGAGACGATCCGGCCAATGACGATCAGCGCGGGCGCAGCGAATTTCTGCCGCACGACCTCCGCTTCGACCGTCGCCAGGGTCGCAGTCATCGAGCGTTCGTCCGGCGTCGTCGCCGCCATCAGCACCGCGACCGGCGTTTCCGGCGACAACCCGCCTTCGATCAGCAGCCGGGCGATCGTGCCGATCGTGCTGACGCCCATGTAGACGACGATCGGCTCGCCGGTTTTCGCCAGCGCCTTCCAGTCCAGGTCACCGGGGCTGCCGGCTGCGTGGCCGGTCGCAAGCGTGATCGCTCGGCTCATCCCCCGCATGGTCGCGGGAATGTTGGCGGAAGCGAGGGCCGCCAGCGCTGAGGTCATGCCCGGCAGGATGCGGAACGGGATGTTTTCATTGACGAGCGCTTCCGCTTCCTCGCCGCCGCGTCCGAACACAAAGGGATCGCCGCCTTTCAGCCGCAGGACGCGCCTGCCCTTGCGGGCGAGCTCGATCAGCAGGCCGGTAATGTCATCCTGGGCGACAGAGGGCTTTCCGCCGCGTTTTCCGACGAAGATAAGCTCGGCGGTCGTCGCGAGCGACAGCACGCCTTCGGAGACCAGCGCGTCGTGGACGATAACATCCGCCTTGCGAAGCGCGTCGGCGACTTCCAGCGTCAGGTAACGCGGATGGCCGGGGCCGGCGCCCGCGAGCCAGACATGGCCGGGCTCGAAGACGGGTGCTGCGACGATGGTCGAGATGCTTTCATTCATATGCGGACCTTTGACCGGTGACGCTCGGTCCCGGTCGGGCTATAGAAACGGCCATGGAAGCGGATGGCAAGAACCTGCGTCGTGGCTGGACCACGGGAACCTGCGCGGCGGCGGCGAGCAAGGCGGCCTGCCTTGCGCTCCTTGCCGGAAAATTTCCCGACCTGATCGAGGTGACTTTGCCCGGCGGGCAGACGCCGTCTTTCGCACTCGCCGTCGAAGAAACCGGCGACGGGTTTGCAAGAGCCGGAATTGTCAAGGATGCCGGCGATGACCCCGACGTCACGCACGGGGCGCTGATCAAGAGCACCGTCCGGCGCGGCGTGGCCGGCAGCGGCATCGTTTTCAAGGCCGGCGAAGGTGTCGGCACCGTTACCCGCGCCGGCCTGCCCCTGCCCGTCGGCGAACCCGCCATCAACCCGGTGCCGCGCAGGATGATCGCCCAGGCGATTGCGGAAGTCGCCGGCGACGAGGTCGATTTCGAGGTCGAGATTTCCGTCGCCGACGGCGCGAAGATTGCCGAAAAGACGCTTAACGGCAGGCTCGGCATTCTCGGCGGCATTTCGATCCTCGGGACGACGGGGATCGTCATTCCCTTTTCCTGTTCGGCCTGGATTCATTCCATCTGGCGCGGCATCGATGTCGCGCGCGCCGCCGGGCTCGACCATGTAGCGGGCGCCACCGGCAATACGTCCGAAAAGGCGGTTCAGGCGCATCATGGATTGCATGAGATCGCGCTGATCGACATGGGCGATTTCGTCGGCGGCATGCTGAAATATCTGCGAGACCACCCGGTGCCAAGGGTGACGATCGCCGGCGGCGTCGCCAAGATGACCAAGCTCGCGCAGGGCATGCTCGACGTGCATTCCAAGCGCGGGCTGGCCGATCTCGAGGCTCTGGCGAAAGTGGCGCGTGAAGCCGGGGCGAGCGATGCGCTCGCGGCGCAGATAGTTGCCGCCAATACCGTGTCGCAGGCCTTTGGGCTTGCGGGCGAAAACGGGCTGGCATTGGGCGACCGGATTGCGGCGCTCGCCTGGAAGACCGCCGCCAAGGCGCTCAAACATCCCGGGATTGCGCTGGAAATCCTGGTCTACGATCGCGAGGGCCGGCTGGTCGGCCAGACCGGGTTTACGCCGTCCGATCATTCGACGTCCCTGTCGCCGGTCTGAGGCCAACCCGGACGGAAGCGGCGCACGTAATCGGCATTGTAGAGCTGGCTCTCGACGAAATCGGCAGCACCCAGGCCCTTGCCGACGAAGATCAGCGCCGTGCGTTCGGCCGGCTCCGCAGCGAGCTTTACCTCGATATCGGCAAGCGTGCCGCGGATGATCCGTTCCTCCGGCCAGGAAGCGCGCACCACGATCGCGACCGGGCAATCCGCGCCATAAAACGGCGTCAGTTCCGTCACGATACGACCCAGCGCATGGATGGCGAGGTGGATCGCCAGCGTCGCGCCGGTCGCGCCGAAGGCGGCCAGCGTCTCCCCCTCCGGCATTTTCGAAGCGCGGCCGGAAACGCGGGTGAGCACCAGGCTCTGCGCCACTTCCGGAATGGTCAGCTCTCGTCTCAGGGCCGCGGCGGCGGCGGCGAAGGAGGGCACCCCAGGGGTCAGCGTATAGTCGATGCCATGCTTCTCCAGCCGGCGGATCTGTTCGGCAACCGCGCTCCAGACGGAAAGATCGCCGGAATGCAGCCGCGCGACATCCTGGCCAGCCTTGTGGGCTGCGACATATTCCGCCTCGATATCGTCCAGCGACAGGGAGCCTGTATCGACGATACGCGCATCCCTCGGGCAATAGTCGAGCAATTCCTTCGGCATGATCGAGCCGGCGTAAAGGCAGACCGGCGAGCGGGCGAGAATATCCCGGCCGCGCACGGTGATGAGGTCGGCGGCGCCCGGTCCGGCGCCGATGAAATGCACGGTCATGTGTGATCCTTCGAGCGTGCCAGCGCGCAGGTGGCGCCATCGGCGACCAGTCGGGCCACGACGAGTTCCGAGGCTTCGCCGGCGGCCGCAAGTGCCGCGGCTTCGGAAAGGCTCGGCGTGGCGGTTTGCGCGAGGCTGTGTTTCGAAAGTGTCCTGGTGCGGCCTTCCGCCTGCTTCAGCGCCGCCTCATCCAGAATCTGCAAGGGCAGGCGCAGCCGCTCCGCAAGCTCGATCAGTCCGGGCTCATGCCGCTTGATCTCGCCGGTCGCCAGAACGGAGACGGATTGAGGCGAGATATTGGCTTCAGCGCAGGCGGCAGCCAGTGCCGAAAGCAGCGCTTCGGCAGATGTCCCCTTGCGGCAGCCGAGGCCTGCGGCAATCATGGCTTCGCTCCCATGGTTTCACTCCGGAGCTTCGTCCAGCTCCATTGGGTGACCGGCATGGCCGGCTTCCAGCCCGACATGCCGCCGATCGGTGCCGCGCGCGAGACCTCCATGCGGATCAGCTCCCCGCCGAGTTTCGCATGGGCCGCCAGAAGGACCGCCTCCATTTCCAGCGTCACGGCATTGGCGACCAGCCGCCCGCCGGGCTTCAGCGCCTCCAGGGCCGTCTCGAAAACGCCGGGCTCGCTGCCACCGCCGCCGATGAAGATCGCATCCGGCTGCGGCAGGCCGGCAAGCGCGGCCGGTGCTTCTCCCTCGACGATGCGCAGGCCGGGTACGCCGAATGCCAGGGCATTCCGCCCGATCCGTGTCGCTCGACCTGGATTGGCTTCGATTGCGATTGCGCGCATCGATCGATCGGTCAGCATCCATTCTATGCCGACCGAGCCGGAACCGGCGCCGATATCCCACAGCAATTCGCCAAGGCGAGGAGCCAGTGCCGAAAGCGTCAGTGCCCGGATTTCCCGCTTGGTGATCTGCCCGTCATGCTCGAACAATGCGTCGTCCAGCCCGGAGGTTCGAGGCAGGATGCAGGCGCCGGCCTCGGCCTGCACCTCGACGGCGACGACATTCAGGACATCGACATCCGGCAGCGCAAACTCGTCAGCCCGTTGTGAACGAACGCGTTCCTCTGCGCCGCCCAGCGCTTCGAGGACTGTCATCCGCGAGGGACCGAAACCGGTCCGGGACAAAAGCTCCGCCAGCGCCGCCGGTCCGTTCTCGTCGGATGTCAGCGCAATGATCCGCCGGCCGGGATAAAGAAGCGGCCGAATGAGATCGAGCGGCCGGCCATGCAGGGATACGGTCTCGATGTCCTGCAGCGGCCAGCCAAGCCGCGAGGCGGCCAGCGAAAAGGCGGAGGGAGCAGGATAGGCCGTAAACTCCTCCGGCCCGACATGGCGGGACAGCGTGACGCCGACGCCGAAAAAGAAGGGGTCGCCTGAGGCCAGAACACAGACCTTCTGACCGCGCAACACCATGACATCGCGCATCGTCGCGTCAAACGGTGTCGGCCACGGCCGGGCTTCGCCGGTGATCAGGGAGGCTGCCAGGTCCAGATGCCGCCTGCCGCCGAAGACGACGGAGGCCGAAGCAATTGCCGCGCGCGCATTGTCGCCCAGGCCCGCCACGCCATCCTCGCCGATGCCGACGATGGACAGCCAGCGGCTTTGGTTTAAAGGTTTCTGCGTTGATTCAGGAGGCATAGTGCGACACTCCATCCTCATTCTCGGTGGCACGGCGGAAGCTCGCGCGCTGGCCGGAAAGTTCGCCGGCGATCCGCGGTTCACCGTCGAGCTGTCGCTTGCCGGGCGCACCCGCGCGCCGGCCGAGCAACCCGTGCCGGTGCGTGTCGGCGGTTTTGGCGGTGCCGAAGGGCTTGCCGCTTACCTCAGGCAAAAAGGCGTCTCGATCCTGATCGATGCGACGCATCCCTATGCGGCGCAGATTTCCCGCAATGCGGCCGAAGCCGCCGAGATTTCCGGCGTCCCGCTTGTCGCCCTGCGACGGCATGCCTGGCTGGGAGAGCCCGGTGATCGCTGGATCGAAGTCGATAGTGTCGGCGATGCCGTCAATGCTTTGGGAGAGGTCCCGCGAAAAGCATTCCTGACGCTCGGCCGGCAGGAGCTTCTGCCTTTCGAAGCCGCGCCCCGGCACCACTATCTGGTTCGCAGCGTCGATCCGGTCGAACCGCCGCTTTCCGTACCTGACGCGGTCTATCTCACCGCGCGCGGTCCGTTCGGACAGGCGGACGAGGCCCAGCTTTTGCAGGACCATGGCATCGAGGTGATCGTCGCCAAGAACAGCGGCGGGCCGGCGAGTTACGGCAAGATCGCCGCTGCGCGCGATCTTGGCATCGAGGTCATCCTGGTCCGTCGCCCGGACCTGCCCGAAGTGCCGTCTGTCGAGACCGTCGAGGAGATGCTCGCCTGGCTCGATCATGCGACGGCGCCCTTGAAATAACGCGGGGAATAGACGATCGGGCGCTGGTTTCCGCGCTCGATCAGCCGGGTCTCCACCGTGCCGACGATCACGCAGGTCGCCATGTCGGCCATCTCGCCTGCCGCTTCGGCGAGCGGCTCGATCCGGATAACCTCATCCGGCCGGCCGGCCGCGCGGCCGAAGATCACGGGCACGGTGCCGGGCAGATGAGCGCGCAGAATATCGAAGGCCTCGCCGAGCTGATGCGGGCGGGCCTTGCTGACCGGATTGTAGAAAGCCATCACGAACCCGGCCGTCGCTGCGGCGACCAGGCGTTTCTCGATCACATCCCAGGGCTTCAGATTGTTCGAAAGCGAGATGGCGCAGAAATCATGGCCGAGCGGCGCGCCGGCCCTGGCCGCGACGGCCAGCATGGCCGTGATGCCGGGGACGACCGAAAAATCGATCTCGCGCCATGCGGCGGGGCCCTCGTCGATCGCCTCGCAGACCGCAGCCGCCATGGCGAATACGCCGGGATCGCCGCCCGAGACGACACAAACCTTGCCTCCGCCAGCCGCCATTTCGAGCGCGGCGCGGGCGCGCGCCAGTTCTTCGCGGTTGTCGGATGCATGCCGGCGCTGGTCGGGGCGCAGGTTCAGCCGGTCAATATACGGAAAATAGCCGAAAAAATCCTCCGCAGCCGTCACGGCGGCGAGAGCTTCCGGCGTCATCTGCTCTGGATTGCCGGGCCCGAGACCGACGACAGTCAGCGAACCCGCTTTCATGGCCGTGTCTTCCAGCCGGGCACGAGGACGATCGAGAAATAGGGGGCCGGGCTCTCGTCGCGTTCTTCCAGACGTTGCGCCATGCCGTTCGCCATCGTGCCGCGTTCCACGTAGAGCGCTCCGGACAGCTTGCCGACCGAGGCAAGCGCCCGGCGGATCTTCGGCAGATTGCGGCCGACCTTCATGATCACCGCGCCATCGGTGTTTCCGAGCCGCTCCGCCAGCTTTTCTTCGGGCAGCGTGCCGGGCAGCACGCTCAGGATATCGTCACCCTGGACCAGCGGCATGCCGGTCATCGACCAGCAGCCGGACATGGCCGTGACGCCTGCCACGACGTCGGCCTGATAGCGGTCGGCCAGTCGCACATGCAGGTGCATGTAGGATCCGTAAAACAGGGGATCGCCTTCGCTCAGCACCGCGACATTTTTGCCGGCATCGAGAAGGGTGGCGATATCGGCTGCGGAGCGATCGAAGAAATCGGCGATCGGGCCGCGATAATCGGCCTCGTCCTTGTGGGTCTCGACCGTGACCGGATAGACCAGCGGCAGTTCGAGGGTGCCCGGTCGGATATGGGCTTCAACGATGGCGCGGCCGTTGCCGCTCGAGCCCTTCTTGCAGAAGAAGGCGATCACATCCGCCTCGCCGATGGCGCGCACCGCCTTCAGCGTCAGCAGTTCCGGATCGCCGGGTCCGGTGCCGACGCCCGTGAGCCTGCCCTTGATGAGTGCGGCGTTCACAGTCCAGCCCTCGCCAGCGCGTTGACGCAGGCAGCCGTCATCGCTGACCCCCCCATGCGGCCGCGCACGATCGCATAAGGAATGCCGAGCGTCGATTCCATCAGCGCTTCCTTGGATTCAGCCGCGCCGACAAAACCGACCGGCATGCCGATGATCGCGGCCGGACGCGGCGCGCCGGCATCCAGCATTTCGAGCAGGCGGAACAGCGCGGTCGGCGCATTGCCGATCGCGACGACCGCGCCTTCGAGATCGTCCCAGAGGTCGAGCGCCGCCGCCGAGCGGGTATTGCCGAGCGTTTTTGCAAGCTCGATGGTGCGGCCGTCGCGCAGCGTGCAGATCACCTGGTTGTGGGCCGGCAGGCGGGCGCGGGTGATGCCATGCGACACCATTTCGGCATCGCAGTAGATCGGCTTGCCGGCATGAAGCGCGCCGCGTGCCTGCGCGATGAAATCCTTGGAAAACCGGAAATGCTGAGCCGCTTCGACCACCCCGCAGGCATGGATCATGCGTACCGCGATCTCGGCCTGTTCCGATGAAAAAGCCGAGAGGTCCGCTTCCTCGCGGATGATGGCAAAGGACTTTTCGTAGATCGCGTCGCCTTCGCGGATGTAATCGTAACTGTTCATGGTCGTCCTGACATAACGGCCGCAGCAAGCCGGCGCGGTCCCAGACGAGCGAGGCAGGCGGCGGAATTTTCGCCGGCACGCCTTTCGTCTCGGACAAGATCGGCGATGCGGCGAAGGGAGTTGTTGGTATCGGCAAAAGCGACCGAGGCAAAGGGCTCGTCGCCGGCTTTTCCTTGGGTGATCAGCGAAAGGCCGGCGGCCGTCCCGCAAAGTGCAAGCGCCGACGGCTCCGGATGGGCGCAGCCTTTGGTGCAGCCGGTCACGTGCAGCTTGAACGACCCGTCCAGCAGGTCGCCGCAATCCTGCGCGGCCCTGGCGGCGAGTTCGTGCGTGGCGATGGCCGCGGAATTGCAGGCCGGGCTTCCGGAGCATGCGGCAATGGCCGAACGCGGATCGCTGGGCGAGGTGACGAAGCCGTTATTGGCGGCAAAAGCGGCCAGCGCCTCGCAGGCGGACTGCGTTGCGAAAAACAGGAGCGAATGGTCGAAGGCCGGCTTCAGGGATTGTATTCCCAGCCGTTCGGCCTCACCGCAAAGGGCGATCAGGTTTTCGGCATTTGTCTGTCCGAAGGTCGGACCGATGCCCGCCGCAAAAAGGCTATCGGAAACGCGGAAGGCGCCGAAAGGCGAGGCCGGCAAGCCGGGGGCGCCGTTCGCAGGCAAGCCGGCGGCGAGATCGCGGCCTCTCGCCCTGGCTCCCATTTCACCGAGTTTTCGAAGCGCCGCCAGCGTCGCGGAGACGGCCTCTGTTTCACGTAAAACATTGAAAACGCGCCCGGTTGCTTCGGTCCCGCCCAACAGCAGCATCCAACGGACGCCTTCATCGGCGCAAACGGCCACGAGCCGGATATCGGCCAGAAGGTCGGAAAGCCTGAGCCGTCCGCCACCATCGACCACCACCGACATTTTCGGTGCGAGGCCGATAATCTCGCGCGCACCCTGGCGGATCGCTTCTGCCAGGGGACGCGGGTCGGCGATCTCGGTCCCGTCGATCCCGGCCAGGGGCGGGGTTTCCACCGCAAGGCCATCGCGGAGCGGCAGGTTCAGGGCGCGGACCTCGGCGTCGAGAAGCGGGGCCGAGGTCTCGCTCAGTCCCCGGACCTGCAGGTTGCCGCGGGCGGAAATATCGAGAATGCCGTTGCCATGGCGTCGAGCCAGCCGGCAGAGTTCGGCCAGCTGTGCCGGCGTGATCGCATCGGTCAGCGCGACACGGGCGAGAAGCCCGTCGCCGGTCATCATCGGAGCCGACAAAGCGGGGCAGGCGCCGCGGCGCATGTCCAACATGTTTCGATCGAGAGAAAGCGCCGTCATGCGACTTTCTCCCGGGTGAGCATTTCGAGTTCGGCATCCACCGCGTTGCGGCGGGGATGCCAGAGCCCGCGGCGAAGCGCGGAGCGGAACCGCTCGGCCATGAAGCGTGCGCCTTCCGGGTTCTGGCTCAGCAGGAAGTCGCGGACCTTGTCATCGCCGAGATAGGCGTCGTAGGTCGCCTCGATCAGCGATTGCGGGACGGCATGGGTGGTTTCGGCAAAACCGACCAGCCGGTCGACGGTTTCCACCAGTTCGGCCGCGCCGCGCGGGCCATGGTGCATCTGGCCGGCGATGAAGCGCGGGTTGACGGCGCGGGCGCGCACCACCCTGGTCACGGCCTCGGAAATCGAGCGGGCACGGGGCTTTTGCGGGTCGGTCGTGTCGAGCGCGATGACATCCGCCTTGCCGCCGAGCGCTGCGACGGCGGCCGAAAATCCACCGATGAAGGCGACGTCGGCCGAACCGTCCAACAGGTCGCGGCCGGGATCGTCGCCGGTATGGACGAGAAGATCGGCCGTCCCGATGCGGTCCGCGAATTGGCCGGGCACATGGCTGGCATCGCCTTCCGCGCCGCCAAAGGCATGGCTGGTGGCATCGAGATAGAGGCGGCCGAGCTCCTCGCGTTCGCCCCAGGTGCCGTCGGCGAGCTTTTCCTCGATGCCGGAGCCATAGGTGCCCGGCGCCGAGCCGAAGATGCGCGGAGGTACGTGTCCGAGCGTTTGGGTCTCTTCGGCCAGAGGATTGTCGCCCGGTGCTTCCTCGCGGTTGGCGATGGCGCGCATCGCGGCGTCGAGCAAGGCGATGAGAGCCGGAAACATGTCGCGGAAGAGGCCGGAAATCCGGAGCGTGACATCGACGCGCGGGCGGCCGAGCGCCGCCGGCGGCAGCACTTCGATGCCGGTGATCCGGCCCGTCGCCATGTCCTGCACCGGTTTTGCGCCCATCAGGGCGAGAACCTGAGCGACTTCCTCACCGCCGCTGCGCAGCGACGCGCTGCCCCAGAGATCGAAAACGAGGCTTTTCGGCCAGTCGCCGTGGTCCTGAAGATAACGCCGCAGGATTTCGTCGGCGGCGCGTTTGCCGAGTTCGAAGGCGGTCGGCGTCGGCAGCGTGCGCGGATCGCTGGCGAAGAGGTTGCGGCCGGTCGGCATCACGTCGCGGCGGCCGCGGGCCGGAGCGCCGGATGGGCCGGGGCGGATGTGTTTTCCGTCCAGTGCTTCGAGCAAGGCCTGGCGTTCGGTCTCGGCGCTGCGGAGCCGCAATGGATCGTCATCGCCGGGCGCCACCCGCCCGAAGACGTGCTGGCCGTCCTTGATCGCAAAATCCTTGAGATCGCAGAGAAATGCGTCGATGCGGGTCAACGCCGTATCCGGATCGTCATCGTTCGCAACCCCGGCCTCGCCGGCCAGGCCGGTATCGCGGGCGGTTTCGACGATCAGCTTGGCCAGGCGGTCGCGGCGGCGGCGGTCGAGCCCGTCGGCCTGGGCATATTCATCGACCAGCAGTTCCAGCTTCTTCTGTCCGTCGGAAAGGCCGCCGCCGATCAGCGCCGGCGGCAGATGGCCAATGGTGACGGCGGCAATCCGCCGCTTGGCGACTGCCGCCTCGCCCGGGTTGGAGACGATGAACGGATAGATGACCGGCAGGCCGCCGGTAACGATCTCGGGAAAGCAATCCTTCGACAGCGCCACGGTCTTGCCCGGCAGCCATTCGAGCGTTCCGTGCGCTCCGACATGGACGACGGCATGAGCGCCGAGCGTTTCGCGCATCCATTGGCCGAAGGCAATCAGGGCGTGGCGCGGGGGCAGGTCGGGGCTGTGGTAATCGGCGCGGCGATCGGCATTGCGGCCGCGATCGGGTGCGAGCGCGACGGTGACATTGCCGAAGGTGGCGGCACGGAAACGGAAAGCGCCGTTTTCGAGGTCTTCATCGGTTTCGGCAGCTCCCCAGGCCGCATCTGCCGCAGGCAGGGGACTGTAGGCGGCGAGCGGGTAGGTCACGGATCCGGCGCTTAGGCGATCGAGAAGGTCACGGGAGCTCTCGGGAATATCTGAAATATCATAGCCGGCTACCGACAATTCGCGCAGCATCCCGAGTACGCTTTGCGGCACGTCCAGGCCGACGGCATAACCGGTGCGTCCCGGTGCGCTCGGATAGTCCGGCATGAGGATGACGATCCTGCGCTCGATGCGAGGTGACGCCTTCATCCGCAGGAAAGCGGCGATGCGGTGGGCGACCTGTTCGACCCGATCCGGTTCCGGCTGGTTGATGAGGCTGGCGGAATTGTCACCGGCCTTGAAGGAGATCGCACCGGCTAGGATGCGACCGTCGAGCTCGGGCAGGACGACATGCATGGCGAGGTCGGCGGGGTTGAGGCCGCGCCGGTTTTCCGCCCAGCCTTCGCGACGCGTAGTGGCGATGACGATCTGGAACACCGGGACACCGCTGCGGTCGAAGATCGTTTCGCCGTTCTCGTCGGTGCCGCTGGCAAAGGCGGTGGTCGAGAGGATGGCGGAAGGCTTGAGGTCCGAGACCGCCTGTTCGACGAAGGCGACTGCGTCAGCATCCTTCAGGCCGGAGACGAAGATCGGTACGGGCGCGAAGCCGCGTTTCCGCAACGCCTCGAACAGTGCATCGATCGGTGCAGCGTCGTTGGCGAGCAGCATTGAGCGGTAGAAGAGGATAGGCAGGCGCGGCGCATCCGGCGCAAAGCCCGAAAGGAGATCGTTGGTCTCGACGATGCCTTTTCCCGGCCTGTAGAAACCGGCTTTCGGCATCGGCATTGCCGCGTAGAGATTATCGGCCTTGCCTGCGGCCAGAGCGGCGAGCTGTCTGGCGAGAAGCCGCATATTGTCCGGGCCGCCCTCTCGGAAGCAGGCAAGGATGGCGGAAAGCTGATCTTGCGAAACCGTCGATGCCCCGGCCAGCCGCTCGTCGCGGATGCTGCATTCGCCGGGCAGGAGGGCAAGCGCGATCTTTTTGGCACGCGCCACTCGGGAAAGTTCTTCGACGCCATAGGCCCAGCGGTCGTAGCCGCCGAGGATGCGCACGAGGATGACCTTCGCATGGGCAGCCGTCTTTTCGATCCACAGGTCCACCGACATGGGGTGGCGGAGATCGGAGAGATTGGTCAGGCGCAGGGTTGGGGTGGGGGAACGCTGGCACTTGTTTTTGCCGTCATCTGCGCGGCCACCGCACCCATCCGTACCCCAAACCGCCGCTACCCCGTTCAGGTCGCTGCCGGAAAAGGAGAGCACCACCACGTCGCCCGGCGACTGATCTAGGTCGACCGGTTCGATGAGGTCGTCAAGCGACGACGATGTGGTGGCGAGTATGTGCATCCTTCCCTCGGGCCTTCCTATGCGGCCAGCATCCTTTCGATTGCGGCCCGGTCGATGCCCTTTTCGCCGATGACGACGAGGCGGCTTGCCCGCGCTTCGCCGGGTGCCCAGGCGCGGTCGAAATAATGGTTGACGCGCGATCCTACCGCCTGAACCTGCAGGCGCATCGGCTTGTTCGCGACTTCCACGAAGCCTTTTATGCGCAGCACGTTCTCTGCTTCCGCCGTCGCGGAGATACGGGCGGCAAGCTGTTCGGCATCCGTGACCGCGGCCAAATCGACGACGAAGCTGTCGAAATCGTCGTGATCGTGGTCCAGTTCGTCGTCGTGATGGGTCTTGCGGTTTTCGATGTCGTCCTCGACGGCGAGGCCGAGGCCGATCAGCACCGCCGGATCGATGGCGCCATTGGCGGCCGAGACGATTTTCACGGCGCGCGGCAGATGCGCCGAAACGCGATCCCTGGCGGTCGCGAGGCCGGCGGCGTCGAGAAGGTCGCTCTTGGTGAGCACGATCATGTCGGCGCAGGCCACCTGGTCCTCGAACACTTCCTCGACCGGATCGTCATGGTCGATCGAGCCGTCCGCCTGGCGCTGGGCTTCGAGCGCCTCATGGTCGTCGGCGACGCGGCCTTCGGCGAGCGCCAGCCCGTCCACCACGGCAATCACAGCGTCAACCGTCACCCGCGCTTTCACGTCCGGCCACTGGAAGGCCTGGACGAGAGGCTTCGGCAGCGCGAGGCCGGAGGTCTCGATGAGGATGTGGTCGACACGCTGCTCCATGGCCAGAATTTGGTCGATCGCCGGTACGAAATCATCGGCCACGGTGCAGCAGATGCAGCCATTGGCGAGTTCGATGATGTTGTCTTCCGGGCAGCTTTCGATGCCGCAGCCCTTCAGCACGTCGCCGTCGA
This sequence comes from Neorhizobium sp. LjRoot104, assembly GCF_964253725.1. Taxonomy (NCBI): domain Bacteria; kingdom Pseudomonadati; phylum Pseudomonadota; class Alphaproteobacteria; order Hyphomicrobiales; family Rhizobiaceae; genus Neorhizobium; species Neorhizobium sp. LjRoot104. Next base: position 3,906,848 of record NZ_CAXURS020000001.1, on the reverse strand, counting down.
TGCCGACATCGCCGAACTCGTTGACGATGATCGCCAGCCGCTTGCCCTTCAGGTTCTCGATCAGGTTGCGGATCAGCGTGGTCTTGCCGGCCCCCAGAAACCCGGTAACGACGGTGCAGGGAACGCGGTCGAACGAAACGCTCATGATGGCATGTCCTCGTGATGATGAAAGGGTGGGATGCGGGCCGTCATGCCCTTGCCGCGCAGGCAGGTGGGGCGGCCGCGAAGGGGAAGGAAACCGCGCTCGTCCTCGGCCAGCATCATTGCGCCGGTGACGATATCCTCGACATTGTCGAGCGACAGATGGCCGAAGACATAGGACCAGCCGCTGCGGTGGTTGAAGGCAGCGCTCGGGCTTTTTTCGCAATTGGCAAGGCAGGTGACGGGCTTGACCGCAAGCGGCTTGCCCGCGGCCGCCTCGCGCAACGCCGCGATCAGTGCGATACCCGGCCGGACCTCGCTATCTGTTTCGTCGCGGCAATTGGTGCAGACGAAAATCGTCACATCCGCAGGGCTGGCGGTCGCCGGATCATCTGGTCGGTGGTCACTCATCGGTCAGCCGCGTTCCCGCCGGGGTCGAAAAATCGGGGCGCGGAGCAGGAGGCTGAAACCGCCTGCGGTGATCGAAAAACTTCCTCCGGAGCACCCCGCCCGGTGAAGCAGAATTGTCGGACGGCAGGTCTCCTGGCTCACGGGTCGCCGCCATTTGCCTGCCTTCCCGGTTTCCCAGTGGCCTCTCGGCAAGTGGCTCGCCGCCTACAGTTGCGGGGGCAGCCGCGGCATTGATCCTGAAAAAGGGATCGCACCGCATTCTCTCTTAGCCCTCCCCGTTGCCGGAAAGGGACCATCTCCTTTCAACTAAGCCCGGTCGCTGGCCCATGTCAATGCGTCGCAAAGGCGATTGCCGTGACGCCGAATTCGTCTATAGTGACCGAGCCTATGGTGCCCGAAAGGGTTTTAGAGGGAATGCGGTGCGACGGAAATTTACCGTCCAACCCGCGGCTGCCCCCGCAACTGTAAGCGGAAAGTCTTTGCCCAAAACGGTCGTTCGGCCGTCAAGCCACTGGGAAATCCGGCCAACGGTATCCTGGGAAGGCGGGAGAAGGCGTCCGATCCGCGAGCCAGGAGACCTGCCAGAGGCGGCAAAGAACGTGAACGGCCCTCGGGTGGAGGGCGAAAGGACGAGACCATGGTACAAAATTCTGCCGCAACTGCAGTCGGCATTTCCGCTTCGAAGATCATTCCCCTCAGCATGACGGCCCTGCTCGGCCTGTTCATCGTCGGCTTTGTCGGCTTCTCGCATCTGGAAGTCGTCCACAATGCCGCGCATGACACGCGCCACTCGCTCGCCTTCCCCTGCCACTGAGGAGTTCTCCCAATGTCGTTGTTTCGTAACATCGTCTTCACGGCGGTGATCGCCGGGCTTTTGTCCGGGCTGCTGCTCACCGTGATGCAGAGCTTCTCCACGGTACCGCTGATCCTGCAGGCGGAGGTGTTTGAAAATGCCGGCGGTGAGGCCGCTCACAGCCATGACGCGGCGCCCGCAGCGGCCGGTGCGGCGGCGCCTGCTGCCGACCACCACCATGATGACGAAGCCTGGGCTCCGGCCGATGGCTTCGAGCGCTTCATCTATACGCTCGCCGCGGACATGCTGTCGGGCATCGGTTTCGCTCTCGTCCTCGTCGCCGCTTCGGAGGCATTCGGCGGGTTCCGGGGCTGGCGCGGTGGCTTGATGTTCGGCATTGCCGGCTTCCTCGTCGTCATCCTCGCACCGGGCCTCGGCCTGCCGCCGGAACTGCCCGGCATGCCGGCCGCCGAGCTCGGTCCGCGCCAGATCTGGTGGGTCTCGACGGCAGTCTGCACGGCAGTGGGTCTGGGCTTGCTCGTCTATACCCGCTCGGCCGTGTTCGCAGCGCTTGCGATCGTGCTTCTGATCGCGCCGCATCTCATCGGCGCGCCGCTGCCGCCGAGCCATGAAACGGCCGTCCCGATGGATCTTTATGCCCGCTTCGTCAACGCCGTTTATGCGACCAACCTGGTGTTCTGGGCGGTGCTCGGTGCGCTTGCCGGCGTAGTGCGCGAAAAATTCCGCGCCGGCGAGGAAGCTTCTGCCGGATCTCCGGCGAAGCTCGCTTCCCGGTGAAGGAGATCGACGAGGCTTCCGTCGAACGTCATCGCGCCAAGATGGCGAACCGCAAGGCGGTTCAGGATGCGGAAGTGGCGGAGAAGACCCAGGAAAAGGGGCTTCTCATCGTCCATACCGGATCCGGCAAGGGCAAATCCACCGCCGCCTTCGGCCTGGCGCTGCGCATGCTCGGCAACAATCGCCGGGTCGGTGTCGTGCAGTTCATCAAGGGTGCCTGGTCTACCGGCGAGCAGCCGGCGCTTGCCGTCTTCGGCGATCGTGTCGTCTGGCACACGATGGGCGAGGGCTTTACCTGGGAGACCCAGGACCTGAAGCGGGATGTCGCTGCGGCGGAAAAGGCCTGGGAAAAGGCGATCGAGCTGATGGCGGACGAGACGATCGGGCTCGTCATCCTCGATGAGCTCAACATCGCGCTCCGTTACGATTACCTGGATCTCGACAAGATCGTCGCCGCGCTGCAGGCGCGGCGGCCGGACCTGCATGTGGTCGTCACCGGCCGCAATGCCAAGCCGGCGCTGATCGAGGCGGCCGACATGGTGACCGAGATGACGCTGGTCAAGCACCACTTCAAGGCGGGCGTGAAGGCCCAGGCCGGCATCGAGTTCTAGACTATGACCGGGATCAAGCCAGCTCGGGCGCTGATGTTTCAGGGAACGGGTTCGGATGTGGGCAAGTCGCTGGTCGTGGCCGGACTTGCCCGTGCCTACAAGCTGCGTGGCCTGAAGATCATGCCGTTCAAGCCGCAGAACATGTCGAACAATGCAGCGGTGACCGCCGATGGCGGCGAGATCGGCCGGGCGCAGGCGCTGCAGGCACGCGCCGCCGGCGTGCCGCTCAGCGTCCACATGAACCCCGTACTCCTGAAGCCGCAGAGCGAGGTGGGTGCGCAGGTGGTTGTGCAGGGCAGGGTCGAAGGCAATGCAAAGGCCGCCGAATACCAGATGCTCAAGCCGAAACTGATGCCGCGGGTTCTGGAGAGTTTCGATATTCTCCGCAATCAGGCCGATCTCGTCCTGGTCGAAGGCGCCGGCAGCGCATCCGAAATCAATCTTCGCCACAACGACATCGCCAATATGGGGTTTGCCCGGGCCGCCGACGTGCCGGTGGTGCTGATCGGCGATATCGACCGGGGCGGGGTGATCGCCAGCCTTGCCGGCACCAGGCTGGTGCTCGATCCCGACGATGCGGCGATGATCCGGGGGTTTGTCGTCAACCGGTTTCGCGGCGACCCGGCCCTGTTTGCCGACGGCATGCGGATGATCGGTGATCTGACTGGCTGGCAGTCGATCGGTTTGCTGCCGCATTTTGCCGATGCGGCCAGGCTTCCGGCCGAAGATGCGCTTGGCCTCAATGCGCCTTCGGTGCGGAAGGCTGGCGCGAAGATCAGGATCGCGGTGCCGATCCTGTCGCACATATCCAATTTCGACGATCTCGATCCGCTGGAGGCGGAGCCCGACGTCGATCTGATCCGGGTTAGGCCGGAGCAGGTTATTCCCGGCGACTGCGATCTGGTGCTGCTGGTTGGTTCGAAGGCGACGATATCCGATCTGCGGGCGCTGAAGGCAGCCGGTTTCGACGTCGATATCGCCGCGCATGTCCGTCGTGGCGGTCGGGTATTCGGTCTCTGTGGCGGCTACCAGATGCTTGGAAAGACCATCTCCGATCCGGAAGGAACGGAAGGGCCGCCCGGGTCGATCGAAGGGTTTGGCTTGCTGGACGTCGAAACGGTTCTGTCGGGCGATAAACGGCTGGAGGCCGTGTCGGGCGAGAGTTTCGATGGAGTTTCGCTGTCCGGCTACGAGATGCATATCGGGCGGACATCCGGGGCAGACTGCGCGCGGCCGTTTTCGGTGATCGGCGGTGGTCCGGAAGGTGCGATATCGGCGGATGGCCGGGTCTGGGGTACCTATCTCCACGGGCTGTTTTCCAACGACCGGCAGCGGTCGGCCTGGCTGACGCGGCTCGGGGGCTCTGCATCGGGCCTTGATTACGAGGCAGGCGTGGACGCTGTGCTCGACCGGCTGGCCGGCCATATGGAAAAGCATCTCGATCTCGACGGGCTGCTCAAACTTGCCAGATGATCAGCGCCAGAAGGCCGAAAAGGCCGATCAGCAGGGCGTCGGCGACGCGGGCGAGTTTCAGCGCGCGGCGAATGTCGTGGTGGTTGAGTTCGGAACGTCCGCCCTCGCCCATGAAACCCGCCTCGATCATCCGGCCTCCATAGCTGCGCGGGCCGGCGAGCGCTATGCCGAGCGCGCCGGCCATGGCCGCTTCGGGCCAGCCGGCATTCGGCGAACGGTGATGGCGGGCATCCCGCCGGACGGCCCGGATCGCGTTGCCGGGCGAGGCGTGGTCGATGAGGCCCGCCGCGACCACGAAAAGAAGGGCGCTCAGGCGCGAGGCGGGCAGGTTGATGAGATCGTCGAAACGCGCCGCCGCCCAGCCGAAGGCTTCGTAACGCGGCGATTTGTGGCCGATCATGCTGTCGGCGGTATTGGCCGCCTTGTAGCCGACGCCACCCGCAAGACCGAATATCCCCATCCAGAAGGCCGGCGCCACGACGCCGTCCGAGAAATTCTCCGCCAGGCTCTCGATCGCCGCGCGGCAGACGGCGGCTTCATCGAGCTTTTCCGGGTCGCGCCCGACGATTTTCGAGACGGCCTTGCGCCCGGCTTCGAGCCCTCCGTCTCTCAGCGCCGTCGCGACGGCCTCGACATGGCTTTCAAGGCTTTTCTGCGCCGGCAGGGTCGCGGCGATCAGAACCAGCAGGATCGGCCCAAGCGGGATGATCATAAGGTCGTATTCGATCACCAGGCCGAGCAGGGTTGTGATGCCGAGGAGCGCCAGAAGGGCGAACACGCCCTTTCGTTTCCGCTTGGAAAAGCCGTCGCTTTCCCGGTTCAAGTCGCCGTCCAGCCGGGATATCAGTGCGCCAATCCAGGTGACGGGATGGCCGATGCGCCGGAACAGCCAGTCCGGATAACCGAAGATGCGCTCCACGATCAGGGCAGAAAATGCGAGAAGGAACATGAAGTTGGCAGACCCTGATATTGGCGAAGGGATTGGCGGTCCGATACAGCACGGCGGCAATCTTTCCCGCGCCCGGGCGCTGTTTCGCCACGCGCCGGAACCCTGGATCGATCTCTCCACCGGTATCAGCCCGCATTCCTACCCGCATTCGCCGCTGCCCGGCAATGTTTTCGCGCGACTGCCGGACGTCGCATCGGCTGAAAAGTTGAAGGCCCTGGCTGCTGCTGCATACGGTGCGCCATCCGTGGCGCATCTGGCGGCGGGGCCGGGGACGCAGATCCTGCTGCCGATGGTCGCCGGACTGGTTGCCCGGAAAGGCCATGCAGCGGTTCTTTCACCGACCTATGCGGAGCATGCCCGAGCGGCGCGGCTGGCTGGCTTCGAGGTCATGGAGACGGCGGACCTCGATCGGCTGAAGGATGCCGATCTCGCCATCGTCGTCAATCCGAACAACCCGACCGGGCGTGTTGTTCCGCGTGCCGACCTGCTGGCGCTTGCCGTGATCATGCGCGCGAAGGGCGGGCTGTTGGTGGTGGACGAGGCATTCATGGACGTCTCGGAAGCATCGAGCGTCACCGACGCGGTGGATGGCGGCGGGCTGGTGGTGCTGCGGTCCTTCGGCAAGTTCTACGGCATGGCCGGCCTGCGGCTTGGCTTCGTGATTTCGCATCCGGAACTCGCGGCAAAAATCGAGAGCCGGCTGGGGCCATGGGCGGTGTCCGGCCCGGCGCTGCATGTGGCGAACGAAGCCCTGGGCGATGCCCGGTGGCAGCAGGCCATGCGGCTGAGGTTGAAGGAGGATGCAGCGCGGCTGGATGCTCTGCTCGGAACGGCCGGCATACCCGTCACGGGCGGAACGTCGCTGTTCCGTTTCATCCGCGACCCGAGCGCGCAGGCGATTTTCCGGCATCTTGGAGAGCGGGGCATTCTGGTGCGCCGGTTCGAGGAACGCCTTGACGACCTCAGGATCGGCCTTCCCGGCGAGAGCGGTTGGGCACGGCTCGAAGACGCCCTGAAAACTATCCGGACGGCAATGTGAATTTGTCGCGCCAGGCGGCCTGAGGGTTTGCGACGGGCAAGGCCGTCGCCTCGTAGACGCCACGCGCCACGGCCCGCGCGGTTACCAGCGTCGCCAGGTGGCAGATTTCCATGAAATCCGAGGGCTCGCCTAAAGGTCTCGCACCGGTCGCGGCTGAAAGGATGGTGTCGCCGTCCAAGGGCAGGTGCGCCGGCAGGATCGCCCTGGCAAGGCCGTCATGGGCGAGGATGGAAAGCCGGTGCGCCTGCGCCTTGGTGAGCGCGGCGTCGGTGACGATGACGCCTATGGTCGTCGATGTCACATTGCGGCCCTTGAGGCGCATGCGGTTGTCGAAGGCTGGAGGTAGCCCAAGCCCGCCGAACTCCCTGTCCTCCTCAAAGGGAGCGGCCCAGAAATGCGGGCCTTCGCCTATCGTCGCCGAGCCCAGCGCGTTGGCGGCAACCAGTGCCGCGACCGTATGGCCTGTGGAGGTTCGGGCACTTGCCGAGCCGATGCCGCCCTTGAACGTCGCCGTCGTGGCACCCGTTCCGGCTCCGGTGGTTCCGAGTGCGAATGGACCCCTGGTGGCTGCCTTGAAGGCTTCATAGCCCATGTCGCGATAGGGCGAATGCAGGCCCCAGTCCTTGTTTCCGCCGTTCAGCAGATCCATCAGGATCGCCTGCGGCACGATCGGCACGCGGACGCTGCCGACCTGGAAACCGCGGCCGATCTCGCGCAGGCCCGATTGCACCCCGCCGGCCGCATCCAGCCCGAAGGCGGAGCCGCCTGACAGCACGAAAGCATCGACCGTCTGCACCGTCATCGAAGGATCGAGCAGCGCGGTATCCCTGCCGCCCGGGGCGCCGCCGAGCACGGAGCCGGAGGCGATCGCAGGTTCGTCGAAGACGATCGCCGTGACACCCGAACCCAGGGCAAGATCGGTGGCATGGCCGACGGCCACGCCTTCGATATCGGTCAGCAGGTTCAGCGTGGCGGCCATGGGTTACTCGATGTCGAACTTGACGCCCTGCGCGAGCGGCAGGGTGCGGCCGTAGTTCAGCGTGTTGGTGGCGCGGCGCATGTAGACCCGCCATGCGTCGGAGCCCGATTCGCGGCCGCCGCCGGTTTCCTTCTCGCCGCCGAATGCGCCGCCGATTTCGGCGCCCGAGGGGCCGATATTGACGTTGGCGATGCCGCAGTCCGAGCCGCGGGCGGAGACGAACGTTTCCGCTTCGCGCATGTCGTTGGTGAAGATCGAGGAGGAAAGGCCCTGCGGCACGTCGTTGTGGAGAGCCAGCGCCTCGTCGAAGCTCGAATATTTCATCACATAGAGGATCGGCGCGAATGTCTCGTCCTTGACCGGACCTGCCTGGGCCGGCATTTCGACGATCGCCGGGCGGACGTAATAGGCGTCGGCCGCCTCGTTCTGGTGAACGCGTTCGCCGCCGGTCACCTTGCCGCCTTCGGCCCTGGCGGCTTCCAGCGCCTTTTGCATCTTGTCATAGGCCATCTTGTCGATCAGCGGGCCGACGAGGTTGCCGTTTTCGAGCGGGCTGCCGATCGTCACCGACTGGTAGGCCTTTGCAAGGCGCGGCACCAGTGTTTCATAAACGCTGTCATGCACGAACAGGCGGCGAAGCGAAGTGCAGCGCTGGCCGGCCGTACCCATGGCGGCGAAAGCGACGCCGCGCAGCGTAAGGTCGAGATCGGCGGTCGGGGCGACGATCGCGGCATTGTTTCCGCCAAGCTCCAGCAGCGAGCGGGCGAAGCGCGACGCAAGCCGCGGGCCGACGGCGCGGCCCATGGCCGTGGAGCCCGTCGCGGACACCAGCGGGATCTTGTCGTGGTCGACCAGGACTTCGCCGATATCGCGGCCGCCGATCAGGACGGTCGAGAGGTTCTTGGGGGCCTTTCCGCCCTCGGCGACGAAACGGGCGAGCGCCTTTTCGAAGATCGCCTGGGTGGCGAGCGCCGTCAGCGGCGTCTTTTCCGACGGCTTCCAGACGGTGGAATTGCCGCAGACGATGGCGAGCGCCGCATTCCAGGACCAGACGGCGACCGGGAAGTTGAAGGCGGAAATGATGCCGATCGCCCCAAGCGGATGCCAGGTCTCCATCATCCGATGGTCGGCGCGTTCGGTGGCGATGGTCAGGCCGTAGAGCTGGCGGGAAAGGCCGACCGCGAAATCGCAGATGTCGATCATTTCCTGCACTTCGCCAAGGCCCTCGGATGTGATCTTGCCGACTTCGATGGAGACCAGCCTGCCGAGTGCGGTCTTGGCTGCGCGCAGTTCCTCGCCGAGGAGGCGGATCAGTTCGCCACGCTTCGGGCCCGGCACCAGCCGCCATTCGAGGAAGGCCGCGTGGGCCGCCTCGATCGCCTTGGCGGCGCCTGCGGCCGTCTCTTCCGGCAATCTGCCGATCTCTTTGCCGGTGATGGGCGAACGGACGGCGAGCGTGCCGCCGGTATAGCTTTCGGCCTTCACGCCGAGATCGCTCAGGATGTTTTTCACCTCAGCGGCGAGATCGAGAGTGGCGAGCGTCATGTCAGTCTCCGGATGTGTAATTTTCGTCAATCTACAAATCGGTGGCGGTTTCGCAATCAGAACCGTTCGCCGGCGAAATGGGCGACCTGCGCGCCCGCCTCGTAATAGGCTTCCTTGATGGCGCGGAAGGCCGGTTCCTGCGGGTTCGAAAACGGCAGGGGCAGGTCGGTCTCGGAGAGCTCCCCGAGGATATGCTTGGCAAGCAGCTTGCCGAACGTCGTGCCGGGTGCGATGCCGCGGCCGTTATACCCCGAAAAACCGACCGTGTTGCGTCCGAATTTGTGCAGGCGCGGCAAGGCGTTGTCGGTCATGCCGATCTTGCCGTACCAGCCGGCCTCGAATTCCACCTCGCCGAGTTGCGGGAATATGCGCTTCAGCGAGCGCCGCGCCCAGCTTTCATGGATCGCGGTACCCGTGCCGCGCAAGGCGCCGACCGAGCCGAAGACCAGCCGGCCGGCCTGATCCATGCGGAAGGAGGAGAGGATTTCCTTTGTATCCCAGCAGCCTTCGCGCCCGGCAAGGATGGAGCGGCGCAGGTTGTCGCCGAGGGGTGCGGTGGCGAGGTTGAAATAGGGAAGATGCACCTGCTCGCGGCGCACCTGTTCGAAGGGGCCGGTGCTGTAGGCATCGGTCGCGACGATCACCCAGTCGGCGGCAACCTGGCCGAATGCCGTCCTGACGAGGTTTCGGCCATCCGCCTCACCCGTGCCCGTAACCGCGCTGCCGGTATGGAGCCTCGCGCCGGCCTTCACCGCCGCATGGGCAAGACCACGCGCATAGGCGAGCGGCTGCAGCGTGCCGGCGCGCATGTCGAGCAGCGATCCGGCATAGGCGCTGGAACCGACACGTCTTTCCGTCTCGGCGGCGTCGAGCAAAGTCACCGGCGCGCCGCGCGCCTGCCACTGCCGGGCGCGCTCCTCCAGTTCCTTCAGCCCTTCCGGGCCAACGGCGCAATGCAGCGTGCCGCTCTTTTCCAGTTCGCAGGCGATGCCGTGTCTTTCGATCAGTTCGCGGACGAGATGGGGGCCGTTGCCGAGCAGATCGAGCAGCCGCTCTCCATGGACCGGACCGAGTTCCTTCGGAAAATCGTCGGGCATGACCCACATGCCGGCGTTGATGAGACCGACATTGCGGCCGGCGCCGCCGAAGCCGATCTCGGCTGCCTCGAGCAGCACGACATTCGTCCCGGCCTGCGCAAGATGCAGCGCCGCCGAAAGGCCTGTATAACCGCCGCCGACAATCACCACGTCGGCGGTTACGCTCTCCTCCAGCCGGGTGGTGAGCGGCGGGGCGGGCGCGGTCTTTTCCCAGAGGCCGTGAGAGCGGGGATCGTTCAGCATGATGATTGTCCGGGAGCGTTGATCGCCAACTCTTTACAGGGAGCAGTTATCGATGAATATCGACATGTTCTCAACAGGTCATTCGCCGGAGGAATGACATGCTGCCGCCACGGCGTTTCCTTCCATCATTCTCGCTCCTGTCGGCCTTCGAGGCGGCGGCGCGCACCGGCAGCGTCACGGCGGCGGCAAACGAGCTCGGCCTGACCCAGAGCGCCGTCAGCCGGCAGATTTCGGCACTCGAAAAACAGCTCGGCGTGGCTCTGTTTTTACGCGAACGGCAGACGATCCGCTTGACGCTTGCCGGCGACGGTTATGCGCGTGAAGTTCGGGAGGCGCTCAGGCGCATTTCCCATGCGTCGCTCAATCTCAGGGCCAATCCCTCCGGCGGCACGCTGAACCTTGCGGTCCTGCCGTTTTTCGGCACGCGGTGGCTTACCCCGCGCATCGGCCGCTTCCTGGAAGCGCATCCGGGCATGGTGGTAAATCTGATCACCCGGCTCGAGCCTTTCGACTTCCGATTCGATACGCTGGATGCCGCCATTCATTTCGGCTCTGCCCGCTGGCCGGGCGCAGCGCTCACCTTTCTCATGGATGAGGAAGTCGTGCCGGCCTGCAGCCCTGCCTTCAAGGTCAAGCATGGTCTTCAAACTCCGGCCGATGTGCTCCGGGCTCCGCTCCTGCATCTCAATACGCGGCCGGATGCATGGGAATTGTGGTTTTCGAAGAACCGGATCGTTTTCGACGCACTGCACGGCATGCTGTTCGATCAATTCATGACGATGGTGGAGGCGGCAACCGCCGGACTTGGGGCGGCTCTGCTGCCGCGGTTCCTGATCGGCCGGGAGCTGGAACAGGGCCTGCTGGTGCCAGCTGTCGAGGCCGAGAGGATGGAGACCGGGCAATACCATCTCGCCTATCCGCCCGACCGGGCCACCTATCCGCCGCTTGCCGCATTCCGGGACTGGATCATCGACGAAATTCACCAAGCGGAGAATCGCCAAGATACGCTTGCGAACGGCGGCGGCATCGGCCAATAGTCGGACATGTCCATCATGATCGCGAAGGCGATCCGACCGACGGGAAGACGTCCATGAAACCTATTTTCGTCCAGCTCCGCTGCAAGCCCGGCAAGACCTACGAGGTTGCCGACGCCATCTACAAGACCGAGCTCGCCTCCGAACTTTATTCGACCAGCGGCGATTGGGACCTGCTGTTGAAGGTCTATATCAAGGACAACGACGAGATCGGCCGCTTCGTGAACGAGAAGATCGCCTCCATCCCGGGCATCGAACGTTCGCTGACGACGATGACCTTCACTGCGTTCTGAACGCAATAAAAAAGCCGCCACAGGGGCGGCTTTTTGGATACGAATTTAAAAATATCAAACATGCGCCGCCGAGGCGCCATTGCGCGAGCGGACCAGCTCGCGGATCGCGAGACGCACTTCGTCGGCGGAACCGAAACGCTGTTCGTCCAGATCGATGACATGGAATTTCACGGCGATGAACTTCAGCCGATCCGCATCAGGAATGACAATACCGACGGGCTCGCCGCCGAATTCGATAACTTGCTTCTGCATGGCAGACTCCCGCTATGGCTGCTTGCGACGCAGCTCCGGCGAATGAAAATTTTCAGGAACGATTAAACTGAAGCGTTACATTCGACAGCACGGAAGGGAGCGGCGATCCGTGCCATTCATTTTGAACGCGGCCTCACCAAAGGTGGCGACGCGGACGAATTTAAACATGTCACTCTCCCTTCATGGCGTTGCGCGAAAACCGGCCAGACTCACCAGGCCGAACGGAAATCATCTGTAGGCGAATCCCACAAAATGATCAACGAAAATCAGTCTACCTAGAATTTTTTTCTGACTGATGACAGGAAGAAGGCCGAATTGTGAAATTTCATTCGCGATTTCCGGCCGCCGCCTGTCAGCTCTGAGATAGGTGGCTTTTTCACCCAAGCAAGGATCGACGGTGGAAAATTTCTGGTAACGACCGGATCGGCCACCTCAAATTTCCGAGAGCAGCGTTTCGATCCGGTCCGCCACCCCGTCGGCGCTTTCGCGGCTGAGGCATAGCGGCGGACGCAGGACGAGGCGTTTGGGCGTGCTGGTATCCACTGCAATGCCGGGTTGCAGCCGTTCGCCGAGGTCCGCCGCTTCGGCTGCGAGATCTATGACCAGCAGCAGCCCGCTCCCCGATACGGCGGTGATCGCAGGAAAACGTTCGGCCAGGCTTTCGAGCCGTGTCTTCAGGTGGGTCCCGATCTCGCGCGTATTTTCGCGCATCTGCTCCTCCCGGATGACATCAAGCGCCACGAGAGCGGAGGCGGCCCTGACGGGACACATCGCCGGCGGCTGCTGGTCCGAGGGGAGGTTTGCAGCAATCTCGGGCCGTGTCATGAGAAACGACAGAGCGCCGCCGTCCGGCCCGTCCGCAAACACGATGTCGGGCGCAAGCCCCCTGTGCGAAAAGGCCCATGTATGGTGGCCGAGGCGGCCATAACCCGTTCCGGTCTCGTCGACGATCAGCAGGCCCGCCTTCTGCCGAAGCTCCGTCAGAGGCTCGTCCAGGTTCGCGGTGTCGCCATAACCTTCCGCCAGCACGGCCGCGACGTCGTCGAGATCGTGGATCATATCCGCAGCGGTGCCGATCGACGGGACAGCGAAGAAATCGGGATCCCGCCTGACCATCCGCAGCCCCGGCAGCCCTATGATGCCGCGCTTTTTCGTATGGTTGCGGGCAAGCCTTATGGCGAGATCCAGCGCCTCCGCGCGGCCGGCGACAAAAAAGACATGGCTCAGCCCTTCGGGCGCGAGTTCGGCCGATTGCGCGCGCAGAACCTCTTCCGGTTCTGACGGGCGGCCCCTGACGCGGTCGAGCAGGATGGTCTGGCGGTAGGCCGCGGCAGCAAGGCGCGGATGTCCGTGGCCGATCAGCGGCGCTTGGCCCGCGAGATCGAGGGAGCTGCGGCCCGTCGCGTCGAAGAGGTATTCCCTCCAGCCGCGGACGGGCTGATCGGGATATCCCGGAGCCGGGGCATTCGCGTCGATACCAAGCAGCGCTGACGGCGAAGGGCACAATCTCGACCATGTGCCCATCTCTGCGGGCTTGCAGAAGAGTGGCGGCACGAGATCCGGATCGAGGCAGAACCTGAGGCGCAGGCCGCCGACGGAATTTTCGGCCCCCGCGATGACACCAAGAGGATCGCCCGCGGCGAGTTCGGTCTCTTCGGCAAGCGTGCATTCGAGGCCTTCTACATGCAGCGTCAGGTCGCGGCCGACAAGGACGAGGCGGGGTCCGGCGGTTTTCAGCGTTCCCGCAAAAGGAGCCACCGCCGGCATCCGGGCGGGTATGCAGGCATCGATGTGAAGCGCGAAACTTTCCGGTTCCTGCTGCGGATCGGTGCTGCTCTTCGAAAGCCGGTATTCGCCGTAGCGGGTGCTGGCGCGGCCGGTTTCCCTGGCGATATGGGCAAGCAGCTTCCAGTCGTTGTCGGCGTCGGTCCAGTTGCCGCCGTAAAGAAGCGGACTGGTGACGCTCAGATCCACCAGCCGGAAAGTCTCCGGGTCGATATCGGGCAGGAGCCGGCCGATCTCCGGCAGCGGTTTTTCCATCCCCGTCGTATCAAGGATGGCCGCAAACACCTGTGCCGGCGAAGCGGAGGCCGCAGCGTCCAGCACGGCGCGGCGTTTCTCCGCGTCTTCCCCGGCCTGCGGGTCATCGGGTGACCCGGTGTGGCGGCTTTCGGCTTCGGCGGCGAGAATGCCGGTTCGGGCGACGACCAGCGGCCACAGCGCCTCGAGTTCGTTCAAGGTGAACGGGTAGATGTCGTGATAGGCCCGGATCGCCGGCAGCAGCGCGAAAGGATCGCCGTCGCGGTCCGCGAGCAGGTAGGCGCAGGTATTGGCGAAACCGGCGACCAGCCAGCCGTTGGAAATGCCGGTGAAGTCCGTCACGCCGGTCGGCAGCCATGTGCCGTCCGCATCCTCGCCGACGACGGTTTCGCCGTTGATGTTATGATGTGCGGCGGCAATCCTGAGGCTCGGGCCGAGCGGCTGGATGCGCCGGAGCGCCGTCACCATCGCCTTGGCGATCACGTCGCGGATCCCCTGGTCGGCGACGGCGGACAGAAGCGTGACAGTCTGCGGGCCGGCCTTGCGCAGGTCGCCTTCCGGCTCGCGCCGCAGCACCGGATGGTCGAAATCCAGCAGGCTTTTTGCAAGTGCCGCCGAGATCCCCCCGAAGGCCGCCATCGCCCGGTCCGGCAGCTTTTCGCCACTCGGCGGAGCCGTGCCATCGAGAAAGGTGAGGAGCCGGATACGCCGGTCTTCGCCGCCGAGTGGCAGGACGAGCGTATCGCCGCCATCCTTTGTCACCACCGGCTCGGGTACCCGCGGCCCGTCCGGGCTGCGCAGGATATGGCGCATCAAGGCGTGTTCAGCCTCGATCTCCTCGACCGGCCCTTCGGCAGGCGCCACCTTGAGCAGGTAGCGCATGTGGCCGTTGTCGATCAGGAAATAAGGGTTCTGCCGGCCCTCGATCGGGAAGATCTGTCCGGAAAGCCCGTAGTGGTCGCGGAGAACGTCCTCGATCGCGTCGATCGACAGGTCATTTGCAGGAGGCTCGATGAGTTCTGGCAGTACGTCGGACATGAACCTCTCCGGAAGGGCGCTTCCGAAGAGGATAGAGCGTTAACAGCCTGCGTCCATAGGCCTTTTTACCGACTTTTGACGAGCTTCAGCCCATGCGCTCCGAAGCGTAGGAACCGGGGCTCGGCGGGAAGACGACGGTGCGGTTGCCGTTGATGAAGGTGCGGTGATGGATATGGGCATGGATGGCACGGGCCAGGACCTGGCTTTCGACGTCGCGGCCGAGCGAAACATAGTCGTCGGCCGACTGCGCATGGGTGATGCGCACCGTGTCCTGCTCGATGATCGGACCTTCGTCGAGATCGGCGGTGACGTAGTGGGCCGTCGCGCCGATCAGCTTCACGCCGCGGGTATAGGCCTGCTTGTAGGGGTTGGCGCCCTTGAAGCTCGGCAGGAAGGAGTGATGGATGTTGATGATCTTGCCGGACATCTTCTTGCAGAGATTGTCGGACAGGACCTGCATGTAGCGGGCCAGCACGATGAGTTCGGTGCCGCTCTGCTCGACCAGATCGAGAAGCTGGGCTTCGGCCTGCGGCTTGTTTTCCTTCGTCACCTTGATGTGGTGGAAAGGAATGTCGTTGTTGACCACGAGTTTCTGGTAGTCGAAATGGTTTGAGACGACGCCGACGATGTCGATCGGCAGCGCGCCGATCTTCCAGCGGTAGAGCAGGTCGTTCAGGCAGTGGCCGAAACGCGACACCATCAGAAGCACCTTCATGCGCTCTTCGGTGTCGAAGATCTCCCATTCCATCTCGAACCGGTCGGCGATCGGCTTGAAGCCCTCGAGCAGTACGGGACGTTCGGCGCCTTCCTCGGAGAGGAAGCTGACGCGCATGAAGAACTTGCCCGTGTCGAGGTCATCGAACTGCGAGGAGTCGATGATGTTGCAACCCTTTTCCGCCAGAAAGCCGGAAATCGCCGCGACAATGCCGCGCGTTGTCTTGCAGGATACGGTCAGGACATAGCTCTTCATATAGGTTCTCCCTCCTCTGCCATCGGCTGGCCATTCCGTGTATACATAAACTTGGTGTTGGACAATATCCAGCTGCCCGTAGGATAGGAAAATGCCCTTCGAGCCCCGGATTCGATCCTGGAATGTGTACAGCCCGCCTAGTTTGCCGTCTATGTGAGTTTCTTACCCCGTGACCTTAAGGCCAGCCACCCAAAATTCCGTTCCTTTTGCGCCGTCGGTGCGCGCATCACCGCCGCGGAACCCGCTTCGGGCAACGATTCGCATTTGCTAAAGGTTATGATGGCAGGTTGTGGCTCGCTCTGGAGGAAGACTTGAAGCAGAGGTCCCGAAAAATCGACCGCGGCGTCTCGCGTTTGCTGGGCGTGCTGGTGTCGTTGGCGGTCGCGGCCGGATCGGCCGAGGCAAGGGCCGCCTGCCTGCGCGGCGTGAACCTTGCGGGTGCCGAGTTCGGCAATCTCGGAGAGGAGTACGGCAAGGGCTATATCTATCCCACCAGGGAAACCATCGATTATTTCGCCGGCAAGGGCTTCAACACGGTACGCCTGCCGTTTCTCTGGGAGAGGCTCCAGCCGCAGCTCTACAAGGGGCTCGATTCCGCCGAGCTCGGGCGCCTGCGCGATACCGTCCGGCTTATCCGCGGAAGCGGCATGGCCGTCATTCTCGATCCCCACAATTACGCCCGGTTCCGCGGCCAGCTAATCGGTTCCGAAACGGTGCCGCAGAGCGCATTCGCCGATTTCTGGCGCCGGCTTGCCGCAGCCTTTGGCGACATCGACGGGATTGCCTTCGGTTTGATGAACGAGCCCTACGGCATTTCGGCCGAAGACTGGCTTTCCGCCGCCAACAGCGCGATCGGAGCGATCCGCCAGACCGGAGCCGCCAATCTCGTGCTCGTACCTGGCACCGCCTGGACGGGTGCCCATAGCTGGCTTGCCGGAGACTACGGCACGCCGAATGCCGCAGCCATGCTCGCGATCTCCGACCCGCAGAACAACTATGCCTATGAGGTCCATCAATACCTCGACACGGATTTCTCCGGGAAGAACGCCGAGTGCTCGCGGGCAGCCGATGCCGTGAAGGCGATTGGCGACGTGGCCAGCTGGCTTCGGGAACACGGACAGCGCGGATATCTGGGAGAACTTGCAGTCCCAGCCACCCCGGATTGCCTGCCGGCACTTGCCGAGATAGTCCGCACGGTCGAGCAGGGTGCCGATGTCTGGCTCGGTTGGTCCTATTGGGCGGGCGGCGAATGGTGGCCGGAGAACGAGCCGCTCAACATCCAGCCGACTAAAAGCGGCGACCGGCAGCAGATGCAGGTTCTCTCCCGCGTCTTTTCGGAACAATCCAGCTGCGATCGATAAAATTGCGCCAGAGAGTTTAAGCGCCTGGAAGCAAGGCCGGAGGTATTGCTGGCGCAGTGATCAAAAAAACTGCCGGCAGAACCATGACGGACGCTCGACATAAATCCCCGGCCGCCGGGGAAACCTCATCCCTGCCTCAACGCTCGGCTTCGCAGCCGCTGACGTTCGACGGCACCGTCGGGCTTTTCACGCCACCGTCGGCGGGAACCGTGCCCTCCGGCGCCGCGGTGCTGTTTGCCAGCCCCTGGGGACTGGAGGAAATGTGCACCCGCAAGTTCTGGCGCATCATTTCGGAAAAACTTGCCGATCGCGGCATTGCCAGCCTGCGGTTCGACTATCCCGGCACCGGCGATGCGCTTGACGGGCTGGACTTCGAGGGCGGGCTTTCCGTCTGGTCCGACAGCCTCGTTTCCGCTGCCACGCACCTCAAGGCGCTTTCCGGCTGCGAGCGGATCGTCCTCGTTTCCCAGGGGATGGGGGCCGTCGTCGCGACCGAGGCCGCCGAGAGGATCGAAGACCTCGCCGCCATCGCCTATCTGGCGCCGGTCGTTTCCGGTCGCCTGCATATCCGCGAGCTCGCAGTCTGGTCCAGGGTAGTGGACGAAAATCTGGGGCTGGCAGATCAGCAGGGCGACAAGTCCGGCGTGTCCATCGCTTCGTTCACCATGCCCAGCCAAATCGCCGACGAGGTTCGCAAGGTCAATCTGCTGATGATCGACCGGCCGGCCGCGCCACGCGCTCTGGTCGTCGGACGGGCCGACCGGCCCTCTGACAAGGAGTTTGCCGCGCGTCTCCGGGCGCTCGGGGCGGACGTGACGGAGCAGGCATTCGAAGGCTACGACAAGCTCGTCTCCAACCCGGTGATCGTCAAAATGCCGCTGCCAGTTGCCGATAATCTGGCGAACTGGATCGCGGCACTGCCGTCTGAACCGGCTTCCGCATCAACACGTTCCCCAGGGCCTGCCACGCCTCTTGCCGGCGACGGGTTTACCGAAACGCCGGTACGCTTCGGTGTCAACAGCCGGCTTTCGGGGGTTCTCTGCGAGCCGTCGCACGGCCGCGCCGGCGCGACGGTGCTTTTCCTGACGTCGGCCTATGACCGGCATGCCGGCTGGGGCCGCGCGACCGTAGCCCTGGCTCGCGCGCTTGCGCGGTCGGGCATTCCGTCACTGCGTTTCGATACCGCCAATGTCGGCGACAGCCCGCCGGTGCCTGGTCGGCCGGATCAGGTTCTCTATCATTCGGACCAGAATGCCGATGTCTCGGAAGCGATCGATTTTCTCGAAACCCGCCGCCTGACACCGGTGGTTACCGCCGGTCGCTGCAGCGGCGCCTATCTCGGCCTCCAGGCATCGCTCGTCGAACCGCGCATAGCCGGCAATGTCTCGGTCAATCCGGCGGTCTTCCGCTGGCGCCCCGGCCGCTCCGTCGAGGACATGATCGTTAACGGCGCGCGCAGCCTGCGGGACTACCGCAAGCGGGCCTTGCGGGCCGAAACCTTCAAGCGCATCCTGAGGGGTGAGGTCAATACCGTCACTGCGGTCCGCAATATCGCTAAAAGTGTAGGCAACCGGATCAAGGGCAAGGTCCTGCATGCCTTCCGCGGTTTCCTGCCGGAGGGGCGAGCGATCTACGGCGCTTTCCGCACCCTCTATCAGCGCGGCACCCCCATCTCGCTGATCTACAGCGAGAACGACCTCGGTCTCGAGCAATACGATTTCTATTTCGGCCATGATGGGTCGGGCCTGGCTCGTTTTCCAAATGTATCACCGGCAATCATTCCGGATGCCGATCACAACCTGACGCCGGAGCATGCCCGCAAGGTCTATCTGGAGGCCTTGAGAGAAATGGCTTTCCGCGTTCCTCTGGAAGAAGACGTCTATTCAAAAACGGGTGCTTCGGTCGCCGCCGAGTGAGCGGATCGTGCCATGGGGTCTGCCGGCGGCTTTGGAGAGTGCGGCAAGACGAATGCGCCTGATTGCACCGGGCGCCAGATGGAATCCGTTGTCCGAGGGGCGATAACCCGCACATTCGATGCTGACGGACTGTGCAAAGACGTCCGTCGAAAGCTCCAGCCAGAACTCTGCCCCACTCTCGGCGACCGAAACCGTGATCTCTGCATCGTGGAAAGCGCGGGCGCGCCCGAGCGGGAAATGGAAGGCCTCTGCGAGAACTTCCGCCGTTTGCGCATGTTTCAGCCGCGCCACCGTCACGTCGTGAGAGGGCGGGCCGAAACGGTAGGCGTAGTTCGTGTCGAAGAAGGCGCCGAACAGATCGGTCGAGGCGATGCTCTCGCTGCCGCGGGAAACGAGCGTCAGGTCGCGCCGGCCTGAAACCACGGCCATCCTGCCGTCCCGCAGGCAGGCGAGTTCGAGAACCACCGGCAGGTCGGCGGGCGTTTCGTTGAGAAGGTGGATATCCAGCCCGTTGGTGCCCTCGTCGGCAAATATGGCCTGGACCGGCCGGAAAGCGCGCTTCAACGCGAACCAGGCAGGTTTCGGCGTGCGGTCGACGCCGACCACGCCCCAGCCGGGACCGGGCATGACATCCTGGAAGGTGAAGGCGAGAGCGCCGTTGCAGGTCGAGCCAGGCCGGCGCCATTCGGCGAAGGCCGCCTCCATCACCTCGCCGGTCACGGCGCGGGATAGGGCGAGATATCGTTCCGGCCGCTGCGCACGCAGCATCTGCGGATCGGCATCGTAAAGCGTGCCGAGATAGTGATCGCGAACGTCCTCGAAGTCCCAGTCCGCCCCGGCATCATGGGGAATTCCGGATTTGCCGCCGGCCAGCGTTTCCGAAGAGGAGAGGTTCGAGAATGCCAGGCACTCGGCTGCGAAACGGATGTTCGCGCGCCGCGCATCCTCGAGCGGCCGCTTGTAGGCGCCGACGCCGTAATAGTGGGCGACACCGGCATTCGGATAGAAAGGCAATGCGCCGCCTGAGGGCGAGTTTGCCGCATAGGGCAGGTCCGGGCGGAAATCGGCGGCCACGGCATGGAGGATTTCCTCGCAGAGCGGGCCTTTCCAGATGCGCTCCGGCAGGCCCAGCATGGCGCCTTGCTGGTAGATTTCGCTGCCGCCGCAAATCACCGCAAGCGACGGCGAGGCCTGCGTCGCCGCCAGGAATTGCCCGACTTCCGTTTTCACGTGAATCACGAAATCCGGATCGGCCACCGGATAATCGAAGTTGGCGAACATAAGATCCTGCCAGACCAGGAGGCCGAGTTCATCGCACAGCGCGAAAAATTCAGGGCTCTCGTAGGTGGCGATGCCAGGAACGCGGATCATGTTCATGCCCGCGTCTCTCGCGAGCCTCAGCCACGGCTCGTAGCTGGCACGATCGCCCGGCAGCTTGATGATGTCGGCGGAGGTCCAGACGGCGCCGCGGCAGAATATCTTCTCGCCGTTGACGATAATGGCGAAATCGTCGCCGTCTACGCCACGATCGGTTTTCAGGCTGCGGAAGCCGGTTCGGACGAGTGGGAATTCTTCGTCATCGACCTTGAGTGTCACGTCGTAAAGCGCCGGTTCGCCATGGGTATGCGGCCACCAGGGTTTTATGTCCGACAGGCGAAGCTCGGCGGAATATCGTCCGTCGTCGTTCGCGAAACGCGCCTCGGTGCCGTCGCAGACGAGCCGCAAATCCCGTGTCGGTCCGTCAAGGGCAAGACTGACCTTGAGAAGGCCTGATCCGCCTTCATCGAGCGTGGCCGAAACCGCGAACTCCCGCTTCTCCCTCGCCGGGAGAGGGTGGCTCGCGGGCCTGGACGAGGCGGGGGGCCTGATCACCGAGACCGGGCGCCACGGTCCCACCGCATGAACCTCCGGACACCATCCCGGCATGAAGCCGAGCGCGGTCGTGCGGATCAGGCGGAGACCTTGGCTGTTCATCAGCCGCGGCCGCCAGCGGGCACGAGGCCCGGGCTTTTCCAGATGCGGTTTCAACGCTCGGAAGCAGATCGACAGCGTTTCGGTGCCGGTCAGGTCCACCGCGACATCATGGCTTTCGAACATGCTTGTCGAGGACAGGATCAGCGTCTCGCCCAGAAACACCTCGGCCACAGTCGCAAGCCCGGCAAACCGCAGGATCGCCGGTCCGGGCGCTTCACCGGCAAGCGGGCAGCGATACCAGGCATCCCTGTCGATCAGCGGCCCGGGATTGTCGCGGTCGAAGCGGCCGGCGGCTTCCAGCGCGGCCGCGACCGTGCCGGGCACGCTGGCCGGGAGGCATTCCAGTCCCGAAGGAAGGTCGGACGGCAGCGTGTAGGCGCCGGGTTCCGTCAATGCCAGAGACCAGCCTTCGGCAAGAAGGCTGGTCTCTGAACCGATAGGGATAAGAAGGCTCACGCGGCCTCGCGGGCTTGGGCCAGCGTCGAGGCCAGGTCTCCCATCAGCAGGTCCCAGGCTTCGGCCGCCGGATCGAGCGCTGTTGCCAGCGGTTCGAACTTCCTGCGGGTCAGTGCGCGGGCAAGCTGGAACTGGGTGGATTTCGCCACTTCCGAAATCCTCAGCGCCTGCTGTTCGGGCTGGGCGAACGCCCTGTGGTTCAGCCAGGCGAGATGGCTCGCCAGCAGCTCGAAATTGGCACCGGCCTGCCGCAGCGTGTTGAACGCGTATTTGTGGAAGAAGCCGAAATCCCTGTCGGCGATCCGCTCCACCTGCGCCGGGAAGAGCTTTGCAAACGCCCGGATCGGATTCTCCTGCGGCCGCCGGGCGAAATGATGCCGGAGCAGCTTCCAGGCGGTTTCGCGAATGTCGCTGGCGTCCGGATAGGCGGCGGGGAACTTGGCGAACTCGGTATAGGGCAGGAAGGGCAGCGCGTCCGGGCTCGCGTTCAGCTGGAACAGGCCGTCGAAATCTTCGCCGGACAGGGTGAAGAAGCCGCCATTGTGGAAATAGTCGAGCTCGCGATGTTCGAGGTCCAGCCGGTTGATCGCAACCGTGGTCTTGCCATGTTCCTGGCGATAGGCGACGCCGCGTGTATCGGGGAGATAGAAGCTGTCGAGTTCGAGCAGCGTCAGCCGGCCGCGGCGGATCTGCTCCGCAACGTGCCATTCCGGCCGGTCGAAGATCGCCAGTTCGGTCACGCGGATGCCGAACAGGGTTTCGAGATCCTCCAGCGGCACCTTGAAGAAGGTGAACTGGTCGCCTTCGAAATCCTGGGTCAGGGTGAAGCCGAGCATGGCTTCCGGCGGCAGGCCCTGTGCCGAAAGCACCTCGATCCAAAGATCGACGTAACAATTGGTCTCCGGCCACATGCGCTCGGCCGAATGCAGCGCATGCGTCGTGTAGTTCGCCGGATCGAGCGCCGGAAATACCGCCGTCATTGGATCAGCCCCAGAGCGTGGCGCGGACGGAGCCCGGCCACTCTTTTACGTCCAGACCGTGCGTGTGGAAGAGTGCGAGCGCGATACGTTCGAGGCCGAAGCCGACGCAGGCCGTGTGAGCGACGCTGCCATCCTCCAGGTTGAGCCCCCATTTCAGGCCGAAACTGTCCTGATGATAGTTGAAGCTCATGCAGGCGGTGGGCTTGGCGACAGAGGTGATCGGGATCAGCAGTTCGAACTTCAGGTTCTGGTCGCGCTGGTTGTTGACCAGCATCTTGCCGGCGCGCCCGAAGAACGGGTCGTTGGCGATGTCGATCGTCACCTCGAGGCCGACCGACTTCATCATCTCGACGCCGCGGTCCATCCACAGCTGGCGGAAATCGGTAACGTGTTGTTCTGTCCCCATGCAGACATATTCGCGCATGCGGAACAGCTGCTGGCGGGCCGGATCCTTGGAGGGTTCGTGGCGGAAGCAGTAGCTCTGCAGGTCGAAGAGACCGCCGCCGGCGGGCAGGTTGCCGCGGCGCGCAACCGTCGGATAGAGCGGATAGCAAGCCGCGGGCGTCAGCACGATGTCGGTCGCCTCCTGGCCCTTGGTCCAGTCCTCCTCGCCGACCTCCATGCATTTCAGGAGGCTCATGTGGTCGAACTCGTTGCCGCAGAACGAATGCACCGTGCCGGCGAGCTGCGGAAAGCTCTTCATGTAGCCGCTGGTCTCGAAGAAGGCGCGGTTCATGCCCGGCGGGAAGCGCATGGCCTCGGCACCGTCGGCGCCGCCGACCTTGTCGATCAGGCGTTCAAAGGCGGCAATGACGTCTTCGAACTGGCCGCTTCGGCCATACAGTCCGTCAACGCCGGTCTCGATCAGCAGGCCTGCATCGAACAGGCGGTCGAGAAAGGGGACCTGAATATCCATGGCTTCACCTCATTCTTTCAACAAACTACATCTGAAATGACGGGGCGTCAGCCGAGCAGGCTGGTGTCCGGTTTCTGAACGAGCAGCATGGTCGACGTATTGCCGAGAATGCGGTCGTTGGAAATCATCAGCTGGGCGGAATGCGCATCGCGCAGGTGCCGGCCGAGGCTGTAAGGCGTACCGTTCTTGTAGCCCATGATGCCGCAGATGATCATCGCCTGGTTGATGATGGTCAGGATCGTCTCGGAGGAAGCCAGCTTGACGTTGTTCATGGCGATCGAAAAAGCCATGGACGATAGCTGGTCGTGATCCGCCTTGGCGTCCGCGTAGGTCTTGAGGCCGGACAGGATGCTCGCCTTGAGGAGCTGCAGCAGGTTCGAGGCTTCGGCGAGCCTCAGCGCGCCGGGCGGCTGGGTGCCGCCCGCCTTGCGGGCTGCGGCCCGCACGAAGGCCTGGGCGCGCAGTACCGCGTCGGCGGCGATCCCGTACCAGACCGCGCTCCAGAGGAGATGCGAGGTGGCGAGCATCGATTGCGCCGCGATCTCGGCGAACGGCTTCGGGAAGATCTGGACGGACGGCGCTTCGCCCCTGAAGAGAAAACCGTCCGAGCAGGTGCCGCGCATGCCGAGCGTATCCCAATCGACGGTTTTCTGCAGGGTATACTGGCCTTGTCTGAAGACGGTCATGACCTGGTCGGTCGGGGCGGCGTTCTCGCTGGAGCGCGAGGTGACCATGATCGCATCGGCATGGGCGCCGTAGGAAATCACCGTCGCATCCTTCGTCAGGCGGCAGGTGTCGCCCTCGACCTCGATCGCGCAGATCGAGTTGCGCATATTGCCGCCGATGCCGCCCTCGGTCGTCGCGGAGGCGACGAGAAGCTGGCGGCCGGCAAGTTCGCGCATGAAGTCCTTATGCCATTCACTGTCGCCACCGTGTTCCACGAGGCTCGAAACCTTGATCTGGTGCATGGCGAAAACCATGGCGCTTGCGGCGCAGGCCTGTCCCAGGATGGAGCAGACCTCGGCGATCTCGGTGATCGAGGCGCCATCGCCACCGAACGCGGTCGGGATCTGGATGCCGATCAGGCGCTCGGCCTTCATGGCATCGACCGCCTCGCTGGGGAAGCGGCCGTCACGGTCGACGTGGTCGGCAAATTCAGCCGCAACGGCTGCCACGCGGTGAGCGCGGGCGTTCAGGCTCATGTCGGCGGCAAAGGCGGGGAGGCTCATCTCAAGCGGCCTCGTGGGCTTTCAGGATATGCGAAACCGTCTGCTCGATCGCCGCTATGCTGGCGAAGGACTTGCGGTTCAAAAGGCTGTCCGGAAACTCGATGTCGAAGGCCTCTTCCAGGCCGAGCATCAGTTGTACGGATGCAAAGGAGGAGAGACCGGCCGCATAAAGATCGGCGCCGTCTTCCAGTTCAGTCACCGCGACCGGAAGGCCGCCTACCCGTGTCAGCAATTCGCGAATGGTCTCGTTCATCTCGACATCTCCGGATCGTTCGAATTCTGCGTTCATCGCTGGGGACCTTATTACGCAGGAAAGCATAAGATTCCGGAAATGAACGTCGTGAAGTTAGGGATGCGGGATTCCGTAAAATCCGATCGATCGGCATCGGCATGGGCCGGCTTGACATGAACGGCCCGCGGGTTTCTGATGGCGCCATTCACCAGGGGGGTCCCGTCAAGGGGCTGAGATACTGCTGGTCGGACCGGCTTTGGCCGGCCGAGGCGCAGTGACCCGTTGAACCTGATCCAGTTCATACTGGCGTAGGGACGGTGCGGGCGCAGCGGCAGCCAGGGCGGGTATCCGTCCTTCGGATTCCGAGGTGTTTTTCCATCATTCCAACACTGGAACTGGGTCTCCAAACGTCAAACCTTGGAGCCTCGAGCCATGAATATTGCAACCACCAAGCTCACGCCGGTCGTCACCACCGGCCCGCTTCCCGCCTCCACGAAAGTCCTGAAAGCAGGAACGATCCATCCGGACATCCGCGTGCCGATGCGCCAGATCGCATTGCATCCGACATCCGGCGAACCGCCGGTCACCGTCTACGATTCCTCCGGACCCTATACCGCAGAAGGCACCGTGATCAGCATCGATGCCGGCCTGCCGCGCCTGCGCGAAAGCTGGATTGTCGCTCGCGGTGATGTCGAAACCTATGAAGGCCGTTTCGTCAGGCCGGAGGATAACGGCTTCGTTTCCGGCGACCGGCTGACGCCGGAATTTCCCGTTCGCAACCAGCCCTTCAAGGCGAAAGCGGGCAGGGCCGTCACCCAGCTCGCCTACGCCCGGGCCGGCATCGTCACCCCGGAAATGGAATTTATCGCCATCCGTGAAAACCTCGGCCGTCAGGCGGCCAGGGAGCCGCTTATCCGCGATGGCGAGAGTTTTGGCGCCCATGTGCCGGATTTCGTGACGCCGGAATTTGTCCGCCGGGAGGTGGCGGAAGGCCGGGCGATCATTCCCGCCAACATCAACCATCCCGAATCCGAACCGATGATCATCGGCCGCAATTTCCTGGTCAAGATCAACGCCAATATCGGCAATTCGGCCGTCACCTCCTCGATGGCCGAGGAGGTCGAGAAGATGGTCTGGGCGATCCGCTGGGGCGCCGATACGGTCATGGACCTGTCGACCGGCCGCAACATCCACAATATCCGGGAATGGATCATCCGCAATTCGCCGGTGCCGATCGGCACCGTGCCGCTCTATCAGGCGCTCGAAAAGGTGAACGGTATCGCCGAGGACCTGACCTGGGAGGTCTATCGCGACACGCTGATCGAGCAGGCCGAGCAAGGCGTCGATTATTTCACCATCCATGCAGGCGTGCGGCTTTCCTATATCCCGCTCACCGTCAATCGCGTCACCGGCATCGTTTCCCGCGGCGGCTCGATCATGGCCAAGTGGTGCCTGCATCACCACAGGGAGAGTTTTCTCTACGAGCATTTCGAGGAAATCTGCGATATCGCCCGGGCCTATGACGTGTCGTTCTCGCTGGGCGACGGCCTGCGTCCGGGATCGATCGCCGACGCGAACGATGCGGCGCAGTTTGTGGAACTGGAAACGCTCGGCGAACTCACGAAGATCGCCTGGGCGAAGGATTGCCAGGTGATGATCGAAGGCCCCGGCCATGTGCCGATGCACAAGATCAAGGAAAACATGGACAAGCAGCTCGCGGTCTGCGGCGAGGCGCCGTTTTATACGCTCGGGCCGCTGACCACCGACATCGCGCCGGGTTACGATCACATCACGTCCGGCATCGGGGCCGCGATGATCGGCTGGTTCGGCACCGCCATGCTTTGTTACGTGACGCCGAAGGAACATCTCGGCCTGCCGGACCGCAACGACGTGAAAGTCGGCGTCATCACCTACAAGATCGCGGCGCATGCCGCCGATCTCGCCAAGGGCCATCCGGCGGCGCAGGTGCGCGACGACGCGCTGTCGCGTGCCCGGTTCGAATTCCGCTGGGAGGATCAGTTCAACCTGTCGCTCGATCCGGAAACGGCGCGATCGATGCATGACGAAACCTTGCCGAAGGAGGCGCACAAGGTGGCGCATTTCTGCTCCATGTGCGGCCCGAAATTCTGTTCGATGCGGATTTCTCACGATATCCGTGCCGAGGCACAGAAGGAGGGTCTTGAGGCGATGGCCGCCAGGTATCGCGACGGGGGCGATCTTTACATGCCGGTGGGGGAAGGGTGAGCTGGCCGGCTGCTGATAAACGAGGCTATGCTTTTATTTCTCCCCCTTCAAGGCAGGGCTATAGCATATGAAGATGTGAAGCGGTGCGTGGAGCCCCTCCCCCTTGTGGGGAGGGGTTGGGGAGGGGCTTCGCCGAGCATGAAACCCCTCCCGCCTGCCGGCCACCCTCCCCACAAGAGGGAGGGTTAGACGTGCCACACCGTCGCGCTCCGTATGCGATCTCCCCTTGAAGGGGAGACGTCCGGCAAGACAGAGAGGTAGGCGGGTATGCTTTCCAATGCTGTCTTTCCATGGTTGCCCGTGGATAATTCGTCACCGCCTTCCAGCATCTTCAATGACTTGCTCCATTTCTCATCCCCGGCCTCCAGCTTTCCGCCTACAATCCTCCCGCTTCCGTCGCCGGAGTGTTTCGCGAGACGTTCGCGGGCAGGCGGGGGCCGGCGCCCTCATTCGATCCGTAACGTGCGGGGAAGGTGAGGGAGGTGAAAGCCATGGCGGTGCTGTCTTCGGATGAAGCCGCCTATCAAGCCTCCCCCTGGCCGCCGGGCCGGGTTCGGTTGAGCCGTCCAAGTGGCAAGCCCGTCCCGAAAGGATGGGCGTGAACGAAGCCACGCAGCGGGGCGAGGTGATCACCTGTAGGGGCCGGAAGCCCCGAAAAGACGCCGAAGGCCACGCGAATGCGGAGCCACCGAATTAAAATCTATTTGAGGTTCCGCATTCGTGTGGGCTCTCCAGAACACGGGCAAAAGCTGTCGCGTGACGGTACACGCGCGTCACTTCGGAGGATATTGATGTTCTTCACCGCGGAAATCGCTCACCGAATAACAGCCGCCGTCGCTCCGCACCGCGCTTTCGCCGATCACCGCCTTGCCGTGGCCGCCGGGAATATCCAGGACGTAGGTCGGCTGGCAGAGGCCGGAAATGGTGCCGCGCAGGGCCGAGACGATCTTCTGGCCCTCGGCGATGTCGAGCCGGAAATGGCTGGTGCCGGGCGCAAGGTCCGGGTGGTGCAGGTAATAGGGTTTGACGCGGGTTTCGACGAAGGACTTCATCAGGTCGCCAAGCACCGCCGGATCGTCATTGATGCCGCGCAAGAGCACCGTCTGGCTCACCATCGGGAAACCGGCGTCGATCAGCCGGGCACAGGCGGCGCGGGCGGCTTCCGTCATTTCGCGCGGATGGTTGGCGTGCAGCGCCACATAGACGACCTTGCGGCTTTCCTTCAGCGCCGCGATCATCGCTTCATCGACGAGGTCCGGCTCGACCACCGGCACGCGGGTGTGAAAGCGGACGATTTTTACATGCGGGATCTCCGCAAGGCCACGCATGATCGCCGCCAGCCGTCGCGGGGAGAGGACCAGCGGGTCGCCGCCGGTCAGGATCACCTCCCAGATTTCGCTGTGTTCGCGGATATAGGCGAGCGCCGCCGCCAGTTCCTCGGGCGAAAGCGTGCCGTCGCCCTGCGGGCCGACCATTTCGCGGCGGAAGCAGAAGCGGCAATAGACCGGGCAGATATGCACCGCCTTCAAGAGCACCCGATCCGGATAGCGATGGACGATGCCCTTGACCGGGCTGTGGGCTTCATCGCCGATCGGGTCCGCACGTTCTTCCGGCGTCGCCAGCAACTCGCTCGGATCGGGCACGAACTGCCGGGCGATCGGATCGTTTTGATCAGTTCTGTCGATGAGCGAAACCACGGTCGGCGTCAGCGCGATCGCGTAGCGGTCTGCGACTGCGCGAATGCCGCCGAGCTTTTCGGGCTCGATCAGGCCGGCAGCCGCCAGCTCTTCCAGGGTTTTCAATGAGCGGGCCGCCGTCACGAAAATACCTCCGCGACCGGCGCCCACATCACCTGGTCGATACGGGTGGCGCCGGTTGCCAGCATGGCGAGCCGATCAAAGCCGAGCGCCGCGCCGCTTGCCTCCGGCATGATCGAAAGCGCTGCGAGAAAATCTTCGTCGAGCGGATAACGTTCGCCGTAGATGCGGGCCTTCTCGGCCATTTCATGCTCGAAACGCCGGCGCTGTTCGCCGGCGTCGGTGAGTTCGCCAAAGGCGTTGGCAAGCTCGACGCCGCAGGCATAAAGCTCGAAACGTTCGGCGACGCGCGGATCGCGGGCGGATGGCCGGGCGAGTGCGGCTTCGCAAACCGGATATTCGTGCAGGATCGTCGCCCGGTCCCTGCCGAGATGCGGCTCGACCTTTTCGACCAGAACCTTGCTGAACAGATCAGCCCAGGTGTCGTCTTCGGCAACGCGGATGAGGGCCTTTTCCAGGCCGGCTGCCAGCAGGTCCCGGTCGGTATCGCCGTTCGTCGCGACGGACGCGAGCAGGTCGATGCCGGCGAACCGGTCGAAGGCCTCGGCGAGCGTCAGGCGTTCCGGTTCGGCGAAAGGATCGACTTCCATATCGCGGAAGGCAAAGCGTCTGGTCCTGGTGGTATCCGCGGCCAGTGCCAGCATCTCGGCGCAATCGGCCATCAGCTGTTCATAGCTCTCGCCGACCCGGTACCATTCCAGCATGGTGAATTCCGGATGGTGCAGCGGTCCGCGTTCCCTGTTGCGGTAGACATGCGCGAAGGTGAAGATCCGTTTCTCGCCGGCGGCCAGCAGTTTCTTGGCGGCGAATTCCGGCGATGTGTGCAGGTAGAGCGGCGCCCTGCCTCCGTCGATGGCGATCGCTTCCGTTGCGAAGGCATGCAGATGCGTCTCGTTGCCGGGGGAAACCTGCAGTGTCGCCGTATCCACCTCGACGAAATCGCGCTCGCCAAAGAAACCGCGCAACGCAGACTGGACCGCATTGCGACCCTTCAGGAAGGGCCGGCGGTCGGCATGGTTTGCCGGTGTCCACCAGGGCGAGCGGGATATGGCAGGTCGCGACGGGCTCATTTGCGGCTTTCTTCGCCGGTTCTCCCCGGCAAGGCTTCCACTTTGCGCGGTTTTAGAGTAGTTCCGGCCGGAAAACAGACGATCCGTCCTTCGGGCCGGTTATCGCCCGGTCCTCTACGACGCATTTTCGGCAGTTACAAGCCGGTTCGCACCACAAGGAATCCCATGGTCAAGGTCATCGCCTCTTCCGTCCGCAAGGGCAACGTCATCGATGTGGACGGCAAGCTTTATGTCGTTCTCACCGCCGAGAACTTTCATCCCGGCAAGGGCACGCCTGTCACGCAGGTCAATATGCGCCGCATCGTCGACGGCGTGAAGGTGTCCGAACGCTGGCGGACGACCGAGCAGGTCGAGCGCGCCTTCGTTGAGGACGTCAATCACCAGTTCCTCTATGAGGACGGCGAAGGTTTCCACTTCATGAACCCGGAAAACTACGACCAGGTCGTGGTGGACGTAGATACGATGGGCGACCAGAAGGCCTATCTTCAGGAAGGCATGACCTGCGTCCTCTCCATGCACGAAGGCATTGCACTGGCTCTCCAGCTGCCGCGCCACGTGACGCTCGAGATCGTCGAGACCGAACCGGTCGTCAAGGGCCAGACGGCTTCCTCGTCCTACAAGCCGGCCATGCTGTCGAACGGTATCCGCACGGCCGTTCCGCCGCATATCGATGCCGGCACCCGCGTCGTGATCGCGACCGAAGACAATTCCTACGTCGAGCGCGCCAAGAATTGATCGTCCCCGGCTTTTCCGGGCGTGATAAAAAAACCTCCGAAGCGCTGGCTCCGGAGGTTTTTTGTTGTCGGTTATGTTTGGGCGGCGCCTATTTTTTGACGACGACCGAAGCGACCTTGGTATCGGTCTTGCCGAAGGCGTAACCGCCGCCGAGCGCCACGTTGAGCGAGACGTAGTCCTGCGCCATCTGCCGCACGGCGGCAGCGAGGTTCGACTGAGCGGTCGAGACCTGACGCTGGGCGTCGAGAACGTCGAGCAGCGAAGAGGCGCCGTCACGATAGCTGGCGGTGCCGAGCTGCAGGGCTTCCTCGTAGGACTTTACGGTTGCCTGGAGAGAGGAAACCGTGCGGCTGTCGCGGGAAACCGCGGCCAGGGCATTTTCCACTTCCTCGACAGCGTTCAGAACCGTCTGCTTCCAGGCGAGATACTGCCCGCGGGCGCTGGATTCGGCGATCTTGACGTTGCCGCGCAGGCGACCGCCGTCGAAGATCGGCAGGCTCAGCTGCGGACCGAAGGACCAGGTCAGGGCCCGGGTATCGAGGCCGCCGGCAATAGCGTTGTATCTCGGAGAGATCGAGCCGCCGAGCGTAATGGCCGGATAGAGCTGGGCCTCGGCGACGCCGATTTCGGCGACTGCCGATGCGAGCTGGCGTTCCGCGGCACGGATGTCCGGACGGTTGCGAATCAGGTCCGCCGGGATGCCGGCCTTGGTGCTGAAGCGGGCGACCGGCTGGCGGGCGCCTCTCTGCAGTTCAGAAACGAGCGTCGATGCGGGCATGGCGAGAAGCGTGGCGACACGGTGGGCCGCGCCCCGGAAACTCGTTTCCAGGCCCGGAATTTCCGCGATCGTCGAATTCACCAGGCCTTCCGACTGAACGACATCGAGGCGCGAAGCCGCGCCGGCATCCAGCTGGAGCTTGGTGAGGTTGAGCGTTTCGCGCCGCGATTCGAGGTTCCGGCGGGCAATCGCGATGCGCTCCTGATAGTAGCGTACGTCGATATAGGCCGCGACCACCTGAGACAGGAACGAGAGACGTGCGACGTCTTCGCTGGCATAGGCGGCATCGAGGCTTGCGAGCGCACTTTCCTTGGAGCGCCTGTAGAGGCCGAAAAGATCGAGGAACCAGGACGCATCGGCAGTGCCCGCCGTCGTGGTCGTCCGCGAGAACGAACCGGGGTCCGAACGAAGGCCGGTCGTCGTGCTGGCGGCCGAGAGATCCAGCGACGGGAGAGCGCCGGCGCCGGCGACGGTAACGCTGGCCTGGGCAGAGGTGATCCGCTCCAGAGCCTGGAGGATATCGAGGTTCTGGCCGATCCCCTGATTGACATAGCCGTTCAGGCGGCTGTCATTAAATGCGGTCCACCAGGCAACCTGCGAAACGTCGCCGTTGCTGGTCTTGCCGGCTTCGGCAAATTTACCCGGAAGAGCAATTTCCGGTGCCTTGTGATCTGGACCGACGACGCAGCCCGAAAGCAGCAGCATAGTGAGAGGAGCAACAACACGAATGGATAACATTTTTCTGTCCCAGTGCCCTACAACGCGTGGAAGGTCAGCACTCATGCCTCTTCCGATTGTCCCGCCAGCAGCGAATCGTATAGCTTCTGACGGCATTAAAGGTCGAATACGTTAACGAACGTAATCGTCATCCTACTCTTTTTCACGCTTTGATAACCGTCTAACGACAACAAAGAAGGACGGAACGAAGAAAATTCCGAGAAGTGTTGCAGAAAGCATACCACCCAGCACCCCGATGCCGATGGCGTTCTGCGCGGCCGATCCGGCCCCGGTCGCGATTGCCAGCGGCACGACGCCGAGGATGAAAGCGAGCGAGGTCATGACGATCGGCCTCAGGCGCAGGCGTGCGGCCTCAAGGGTGGCCTCGATCAGGCTCATCCCGCCCACCTGCCGATCCTTGGCGAATTCGACGATCAGGATGGCGTTTTTCGCCGCGAGGCCGATCGTCGTCAGCAGTCCGACCTTGAAGTAGACGTCGTTCGCCTGGCCGAAGAAATGCGCCGCGGTAAGCGCGCCGAGCACGCCGATCGGAACGGCGAGAATGACCGAGAACGGGATCGACCAGCTTTCATAAAGCGCCGCAAGGCAGAGGAAGACGATCAGGACCGATAGCCCATAAAGCATCGGCGCCTGCGACCCGGACAGCCGTTCCTGATAGGAAATACCCTGCCAGGCCACCGAGTAACCGCCCGGCAGCGCGGCCGTCAGCCTCTGCATCTCGTCCATCGCCTGGCCGGTGCTGACGCCCGGGCCGGCCGCGCCGTCGAGCGGAATGGCGCTGGTGCCGTTGAAGCGGGCCAGCTGCGGCGTGCCGTTGATCCATTGGACGGTGCTGAAGGCGGAGAAGGGAACCATCTCGCCCTTGTTGTTGCGGGCAAACCAGTGCTTCAGGTCGTCCGGCTGCATGCGGTAGGGCGCATCGCCCTGAACGTAGACTGGCTTCAGCTCGTTGTTGAGTGTGAAGTCGTTGACGTCGCGGCCTGCGAAGATGGTCGCCAGCATCGAGTTGACCGAAGCGAGATCGACGCCCATCGCGCCCAGCTTTTCCTGGTCGAGCAGGATCTTGAGCTGGGTTTCGGACCGCTGGGTGCTGCTGCGCAGCGAGCTGATGTTGGGATTGCCCGCGCCGGCCTGCATGAGCTGCTGCGATGCCGCGGTCAGCGCCGCATTGCCGTTGTTGCCGCTATCGACCAGATACATGGAGAAGCCGCTCGACGTGCCCAATCCCTGGATGGCCGGCGGCAGAAGTGCGAAGACCTGCGCATCGCGGATGGTGAAGAAGTAACCGCTCGCCCGCTGGACGATAGCTGCGGCAGACTGCTCCGGCCTGGTACGCTCGGCGAAATCCTTGAGCTTGGTGAAGACGATCGCGTTGTTCTGGCCGCTTCCGCTGAAGCTGAAGCCGAGGACGCCGAACACAGCATCCACGTTGTCCTTTTCCTTTTCGAGGAAATAAGCCTCGACCTTCTTGACCGCCTCGTCGGTGCGCGGCGTGGTGGCGCCGACCGGCGTCTGGATGATGGTCAGGAGAACGCCCTGGTCTTCCTGCGGAAGGAAGGAGCTCGGCAGTTTCGTGAAAAGCCAGGCGCAGCCGCCGATCACCAGCAGGAACAGCAGCATCACACGGAACGGGCGCTTCAGAAGATATCCGATGGTGCCGACATAACCCCGGGTCGAGCGGTCGAAACCACGATTGAACAGGGCGCCGATGCCGCGACGTTTCTTGTGATGGTCGATCGGCTTCAGCATGGTGGCGCAAAGCGCCGGCGTCAGCACGATGGCGACCAGTGCCGAAAGCAGCATGGCCGACACGATGGTGATCGAGAACTGCCGGTAGATGATGCCGGTCGAGCCGCCGAAGAAGGCCATCGGAATGAACACGGCGGTCAGGACGAGCGCGATGCCGATAATGGCGCCGGTGATCTCGCCCATGGATTTTTCGGTCGCCTCGAGAGGGCTCAGCCCCTCTTGGTCCATGATACGCTCGACATTTTCAACGACGACGATGGCATCGTCGACGAGAAGGCCGATGGCGAGAACCATGGCGAACATGGTCAGGGTGTTGATGGAATAGCCGGTCATCGCCAGCACCCCGAACGTCCCGAGCAGGACGACGGGCACGGCAATCATCGGGATCAGCGTTGCACGCAGATTCTGAAGGAAGACGAGAAGGACCACGAAAACAAGAATGATCGCCTCAATGAGCGTGTGGACGACCTTCTCGATCGAAAGCTGCACGAAGGGGGTCGTGTCGTAGGGATAGGTGATCTCCACGCCGTCCGGAAGGTTGGGCCCAATCGCGGTCAGCGCTTCCCTGACGCGCGCGGCGGTATCGAGAGCGTTGGCGCCGGTCGCGAGGTTCACGGCGAAGCCCGTGGACGGCAGGCCGTTCTGGCGGGAGCCGCCGCCATAACTCTCTTCACCGATCTCGACGCGGGCGACATCGCTGAGGCGCACCGTCGCGCCGTCCTGTTCGACCTTCAGGATGATCCGCTCGAAATCGTCGACCGTCGTCAGCTGGCTTTGCGCGGTCATGGTGACCGTAAGCTGCTGCTCCGCCTTGGCCGGAAGACCACCCAGGGCGCCGACGGAAACCTGGGTGTTCTGGGACTGGATCGCGGACGTCACATCCGCGGGCGTCAGCTGGTATTTCTGCAGCTTGTAGGGATCGAGCCAGACACGCATCGCGTAGCCGGATCCGAAGATGTCGATGCTGCCGACGCCTTCCAGGCGCTTGACCTGATCCTCG
Source organism: Neorhizobium sp. LjRoot104 (assembly GCF_964253725.1). Classification (NCBI taxonomy): domain Bacteria; kingdom Pseudomonadati; phylum Pseudomonadota; class Alphaproteobacteria; order Hyphomicrobiales; family Rhizobiaceae; genus Neorhizobium; species Neorhizobium sp. LjRoot104. The sequence continues at coordinate 3,871,947 of NZ_CAXURS020000001.1, read as the reverse complement.
ATCTGCGTGGAAAACAGGTCGCCGAGATCGACTGAGCTTCGCTTCTTGTCGGTCGAAACCAGGGCGCCGACCATCAGGATGCTCGAGGTAGAACGGGCGACCTCGATGCCGGCCTGCTGCACCACGTCGGGCAGCTGCGATTGCACGAGCTGCAGCTTGTTCTGCACCTGCACCTGGGCAATGTCCGGAAGCACGCTGCTGCCGAAGGTCAGGGTGACGGTGGCGCGGCCGGTCGAGGAGGACGACGTCATATAGGTGAGGTCGTCGAGGCCGGTCATGCCGTCCTCGATGATCGTCGTCACCGATTTCTCGACGGTCTCGGCGCTTGCGCCGTTGTAGCTTGCGGTGATCCTGACCGTGGTCGGCGCGATGTCGGGATATTGCGAAATCGACAGCGTCGCGATGGCGAGCGCGCCGCCGAGCATGATGACGATCGCGATGACCCAGGCGAAGACCGGTCGCCGGATAAAGAACTTGGCCATTCAGATTATTCCTTGCCGCGTTTCGTCATGATCGTTTCCGTTCGGGCCGTCACGGCTTTGCCGCCGCCGGCTTCGGGGCCTCGACGACGAAACCCTTGTCGTCGATGGTCGCTTCGACCGGCTGGACGGTGGCGCCGTCGGCGATCCACTGGAAGCCGTCGACGACCAGGCGGTCGCCATCGGCAACACCCTGCGTGACAAGCCAGCTGTTGCCGGAGACGCTGCTGGTCGGGAATATGCGGGTCTCAACCTTGCCGTCCGTCGTGACGAACTTGGCGGAAAGCTCGCCGCGGGCATTGCGCGTCGCGGCACGCTGCGGGATCAGGTAGCCGCTCTCGTTGCCGAGAGTGACGGTGGCGCGCACATAGGTTCCCGGCAGGATCATGTCCTCGGGGTTGTCGAAAAGCGCGCGGATCTGGTAGGTGCCGGTCGTCTCGCTGACGGCCATGTCGGCCATGTCGAGCTTGCCGGTCAGGGGGTAGTCCGTTCCGTCTTCCAGGGTCAGCCGGATATCCGCCTTGCGCGGATCGCCGCTCAGGCGGCCGGAGGCCATGGCCGTGCGCAGTTCAAGCAGGTTGGTACTGGAATCGATGAGATCGATATAGATCGGGTCGAGGCGGCGGAGCGTCGTCAGCGCCGTCGTCTGGTTGGCGGTGACGATATTGCCGATGCTGACATTGGAGATCGACGTGACGCCGTCGAAGGGCGCGCGGATCTCGGTCAGGTCGAGATTGATCTGGGCGGCTTTGAGCGCGGCATTGGCCTGTTCGACATCCGCCTGCGCCTGGAGAAGCGTCACCCGCGCATTTTCATATTCGATCTGCGTTGCGCCGCTGTTCACCAGCCGCTCGTAGCGGGAGAGGTTCGCCTGGGCGCTCGGGATGCTGGCTTCCGCCTTCGAGACGGTCGCCTTCGCCTGGGCGACCTCGGCCGCATAGGTGCGGTCCTCGATCTTGTAGAGAAGATCTCCGGCCTTGACCTCGTTGCCCTGTTTGAAGGCGATCTGGTTGATCTCACCGGTGACGCGCGGACGGATGTCTGCGATCTGGAATGGTGTAGCCCGGCCCGGCAGGACAGCGGTGATCGGCTGCTCGGACTTCTTCATGATCACCACGCTGACCGGCTGCGGCGGACGCTGGGGAGCGCCGCCTGCCGCACCGTTGCCGGCCGGCGTCTGGCCCGAATCGCTGCAGGCGGCGAGCGCCACGGAAAGAAGCAGGGAAAGTATCAGTTTGCGTCCGGTCATGGCGTCATCCAAGCAAGCGTCTGGGTAATCGCCACGGCAGACGAGATGTGCCGGAGCGGAAGTCGGGAGACTAGCCCGTCTCAAGCGGTCGGAACAGTGGTGGTCGAAATGGAGATTAACCAAATGTTCCACGGTTGGCCGCAGTCAGGAAAGTGACGTAAGTATAAAATCGTCACTTTGCAAGCGGATTTTGCAGCGCAGCATTCACAAGCCTGGCAA
>NZ_CAXURS020000001.1:3427500-3865000 GCF_964253725.1 Neorhizobium sp. LjRoot104 | reverse complement strand
AAACATCTAAGTACCCGAAGGAAAGGACATCAACCGAGACTCCGCAAGTAGTGGCGAGCGAACGCGGACCAGGCCAGTGGCAATCAGGAATAAAGCCGAACGCTTTGGAAAAGGCGGCCGCAGCGGGTGATAGCCCCGTAGGCGTAGAACACTGATTGTCCTAGAGTAGGGCGGGACACGTGAAATCCTGTCTGAACATGGGGAGACCACTCTCCAAGCCTAAGTACTCGTGCATGACCGATAGCGAACAAGTACCGTGAGGGAAAGGTGAAAAGCACCCCGACAAGGGGAGTGAAATAGAACCTGAAACCGGATGCCTACAAACAGTCGGAGGGCGCAAGCCTGACGGCGTACCTTTTGTATAATGGGTCAACGACTTAGTGTAACTAGCAAGCTTAAGCCGGTAGGTGTAGGCGCAGCGAAAGCGAGTCTGAACAGGGCGTTCAGTTAGTTGCATTAGACCCGAAACCGAGTGATCTAGCCATGAGCAGGTTGAAGGTTGGGTAACACCAACTGGAGGACCGAACCCGCATCTGTTGCAATAGATTGGGATGACTTGTGGCTAGGGGTGAAAGGCCAATCAAACTCGGAAATAGCTGGTTCTCCGCGAAAACTATTTAGGTAGTGCGTCGATCGAATACCCCGGGGGGTAGAGCACTGGATGGGCTATGGGGACTCACCGTCTTACTGATCCTAACCAAACTCCGAATACCCGGGAGTACTAATCGGCAGACACACGGCGGGTGCTAACGTCCGTCGTGAAAAGGGAAACAACCCTGACCTCCAGCTAAGGTCCCCAAGTCATGGCTAAGTGGGAAAGGATGTGAGGATCCCAAAACAACCAGGATGTTGGCTTAGAAGCAGCCATCATTTAAAGAAAGCGTAACAGCTCACTGGTCTAATCAAGGGTCTTTGCGCCGAAAATGTAACGGGGCTAAAGCCATGCACCGAAGCTGAGGATGTGCGACTTGTCGCACGTGGTAGCGGAGCGTTCCGTAAGTCTGTGAAGGAGGACCCGTGAGGGCCTCTGGAGATATCGGAAGTGCGAATGTTGACATGAGTAACGATAAAGAGGGTGAGAGACCCTCTCGCCGAAAGACCAAGGGTTCCTGCTTAAAGTTAATCTGAGCAGGGTTAGCCGGCCCCTAAGCCGAGGCAGAAATGCGTAGGTGATGGGAACCACGTTAATATTCGTGGGCCTGGTGGTAGTGACGGATCGCAAAAATTGTTCAACCTTATTGGATTGGTTGGGCAGTGGGGCGGTTCCAGGAAATAGCTCCACCATTATAGACCGTACCCGAAACCGACACAGGTGGTCAGGTAGAGTATACCAAGGCGCTTGAGAGAACTATGTTGAAGGAACTCGGCAAATTGCACGCGTAACTTCGGAAGAAGCGTGACCCCAATTTGGGCAACCATATTGGGGTGGCACAGACCAGGGGGTAGCGACTGTTTATCAAAAACACAGGGCTCTGCGAAGTCTAAAGACGACGTATAGGGTCTGACGCCTGCCCGGTGCTGGAAGGTTAAGAGGAGAGGTGCAAGCTTTGAATCGAAGCCCCAGTAAACGGCGGCCGTAACTATAACGGTCCTAAGGTAGCGAAATTCCTTGTCGGGTAAGTTCCGACCTGCACGAATGGCGTAACGACTTCCCCGCTGTCTCCAACATAGACTCAGTGAAATTGAATTCCCCGTGAAGATGCGGGGTTCCTGCGGTTAGACGGAAAGACCCCGTGCACCTTTACTATAGCTTTACACTGGCATTCGTGTCGGCATGTGTAGGATAGGTGGTAGGCTTTGAAGCGGGGACGCCAGTCTTCGTGGAGCCATCCTTGAAATACCACCCTTATCGTCATGGATGTCTAACCGCGGTCCGTCATCCGGATCCGGGACAGTGTATGGTGGGTAGTTTGACTGGGGCGGTCGCCTCCGAAAGAGTAACGGAGGCGCGCGATGGTGGGCTCAGACCGGTCGGAAATCGGTCGTCGAGTGCAATGGCATAAGCCCGCCTGACTGCGAGACTGACAAGTCGAGCAGAGACGAAAGTCGGTCATAGTGATCCGGTGGTCCCGCGTGGAAGGGCCATCGCTCAACGGATAAAAGGTACGCCGGGGATAACAGGCTGATGACCCCCAAGAGTCCATATCGACGGGGTTGTTTGGCACCTCGATGTCGGCTCATCGCATCCTGGGGCTGGAGCAGGTCCCAAGGGTTTGGCTGTTCGCCAATTAAAGCGGTACGTGAGCTGGGTTCAGAACGTCGTGAGACAGTTCGGTCCCTATCTGCCGTGGGTGTAGGAATATTGACAGGATCTGTCCCTAGTACGAGAGGACCGGGATGGACATATCTCTGGTGGACCTGTTGTCCTGCCAAGGGCATAGCAGGGTAGCTATATATGGAATGGATAACCGCTGAAGGCATCTAAGCGGGAAACCAACCTGAAAACGAGTGTTCCCTATCAGGGCCGTGGAAGACGACCACGTTGATAGGCCGGGTGTGGACGTGCAGCAATGCATGAAGCTTACCGGTACTAATAGCCCGATTGGCTTGATCGTTCTCATTGTTCATGCTCATCAAGCAAAGCTTGATGGCATCAGACCTTTGTCCTGACGCGCCGAAGGCGCTGCGGACGGCCCGCCAAACGGTATTTTGCCTGAAGGCAAAAACCGAAAGGCGACGGCCGCTGGCCTGTATGGGTGCCAAAAGCATCCTTCAGGTCTCAAAAGGTTTAAAGACGTGTTCAAAGACTAAAAATGAGGTTCGCCTCAACCAGCTTCTCAAATGTTGCGCTTCGCTGACCTGGTGGTCATTGCGGGGCGGCCGCACCCGTTCCCATTCCGAACACGGCCGTGAAACGCCCCTGCGCCAATGGTACTCCGTCTCAAGACGCGGGAGAGTAGGTCGCTGCCAGGTCTGCAAAACGCAACATATCTTCTCAACTCGAAAACTAACGGCCCCTGGCCGATCCCAAGGGCCGCTCGCAAAGCGGCCTTTCTGCTTTGCTGAACACCAAATAAGAGGATGGCTCACCGATCTTGTTCCGGTGCGCCCCTTACAGGAGACAAATCGCCTTCGGCTATTTGCTCCGGCAATACGCTTCACAGCTTCCCTGTGAAGCAGTCGCGACAAACCTCCAAGAGGTTTGCGCTTGGCGCGGGGTGGAGCAGCCCGGTAGCTCGTCAGGCTCATAACCTGAAGGCCGCAGGTTCAAATCCTGCCCCCGCAACCAACTTTACTTGCGACCCCGTAGCACAGGCTGCGGGGTTTTTGCGTTTCTGGCCCTCATATGCGCCAGCGCGGCCCAGGAGATCTTCCAGGATGGCCCTCTCGTTGAGAAAATCGGGCTTCTTCCTGCCTGATGCGAAGGTGAGGATCGCCGCAAGGTGGCCGCGCAGCACGATCACGAGTTCAGCAGGTGATGTCACGTTATTGGCGGCTTAACGGTTGGACATCGTCGAAATCGAGCATCTTGTGCTGCCGGTGTTTGCCCAGGTGCCTTGGCCCGCGAGCTCAACGTCGCCACCCACGCGTGGCTGTTGGTTATCGGGCGGGAAAACGCGCAGCGACGCCATCAACGACGTCGTCGACAATCTCCTGCAACTCAGTCGGTGTGGCCCCATCCCGCGCCTGGATCGAAATGCCCTGCATGACGGCTGACAGATGCCGAGCAAGCCGTTGCGCTGAGTCTTCGTCCAAGAAGGAGTGCAGCGCTGTCCCGATCCTGCCTCGCAAGGCATCACGCCGCGCGGCAGCGTCATGAGCCAGGGGGGCGTGATCCGGATGACATGCAATCATGCCGCTGGAGACCATGCACCCGCCCTCGCGGTCGGGATGTGTCACGGACCGGACGGCACCCTCCAGCAGCGTCCGCACAGCGTCCGCCAGCGATGAGTTTTCACCGAAGCCGAGTTCAATAGAACCGTATCCCTCCTCGTATCGGTCGATCGCCTCCCTATAGAGCCCTGCCTTGCTCCCGAAAGCGGAGTAGAGGCTCGGGGGCGCGATTCCGATCGCCTTCGTGAGGTCGCCGATCGAGACGCCCTCATAGCCGCTTCGCCAGAACAGGCGCATCGCCGTCTCGACAGCCAAGTCTCGATCGAAACTCCAAGGTCGACCGCCGCGTGATTTCTTCTCAGGTTGCATACCGATCACTAAACAAGGTTTGACAGGCGGTGTCAATGGCGTTAGCTAGCGATCACTAAACAACTCGGAGACAACACATGACCAACCCACCACGCGCGTTCCTGTCAGGCGTCGCAGGCCTCGTCGTTTTGGCGATCGGGACGGCTGCCATCGTACCGCATGCCCAGGCCACGCCCGCTTCCCCGACTGCTGCCATCATCTCAATAACGAAAAATGCAGTTGGCCGGGAGACGTTTGCCGTTCGCTCAAAGGATGGCACCAACCTCGTCGGGGAAGTGCAGGGCAATCCAGAAGCGCCGGAGATCCTGCTCATCCACGGACTACGGCAAAGCCGACTGAGTTGGGAGAAGCAACTCGGCGATCCGGCGCTCAGTGGTTTCCGGATCGTGAGCTTCGATCTGCGCGGACACGGCGATTCAGATAAGCCCGATATGCCTGAAGCCTATTCGGAAGCGGACAAGTGGGCGGACGACGTTGCGGCCGTCATCAGCGCGACGAAACTCCGGCGGCCCGTACTCGTAGGCTGGTCACTCGGTGGCTACGTGGCTGGCGCCTACCTGCGCAAATATGGCGGCGAGGCGATTGCGGGTGTCAATCTAGTGGATGCGGTCACCAAGTTGTCGCCGGATCTTTTTACCAAAGAGACAGGGGCCTTTGCAGTTGCGGGCATTTCGCATGATCTCGCGACGCGGACGGCTGCGACGGCTGACTTCCTCGCTGCCTGCTTCCATCAGCCTCCTACGGAGCTCGAGATGCAGCGGATGCTTGTCGTCAACGGCATGACGGCACGGGCGGCCAACGAAGGGTTCCTTCAATCCAACACAACCGACTTGGAACCCGCCTTCCAAGCATATGCGGGCCCGATCCTTTTGACGCATGGCGTTCATGACCGCCTAGTTCGGATTGCCATGTCGGAGCGTATCCAGTCCATCCATTCGAACAGTCGGCTGTCAGTTTATCAGGAGAGCGGTCATAGCCCGTTTTACGAAGAGCCGGGTCGCTTCGGGGAGGAACTGGCCACGTTCGTGCGTGACGCCAACAAGGACTAGTGGCGCACATCGGCAGACTGCTTCCCAGCAACTCAGCGGAGGACGACTGTCATGAACGTAGAGGGCTTTACGCACCGCATGGTGCAGAGGGCAATCGGTGGGACTGGCGGGCCGAGAGGGATCCGAACTCGTCTTACATAGAGCGGCTATGCCGCTAGCTTTGGTATGGTTCCCTCGACCAATCGCAAGAATCGGGTGTTGCGGGCTCCCGCAACCAAATCTTACCCGCGATCCCAACAACTTAACGGCCTCCCGCGGGAGGCCGACGTCGTTTTATGCCCCTAGCACACAGAAAAGGCCCCCGGCTTGAAGGGCGCTTCATCGTTCGGCAAGTCGAGGCTGTTGATTGAATCGACAGTCAAACGAATTTGGCGCTCCATGTCGCATCGATGCAGCGCTCAGGCGAGTTCGAAACGGATCGGCTGCGCTCCTTCCCAGAGGGTCTTGTTGCCAAGTTCGGCCAATCTGTCGAGGTTCGAGGTCAGCGTGATGAAGTGGTTGCCGGCGAGCTGGCCCATTTTCGAGGAGAAATCGACACCGCCATAGGCCAGCAGAATCTCGGTCTCGCTGATGCCGCCTGGATACAGAATGATATGGCCCGGCGCGGGGTGGCTGGTGTGGTTTTCGTAACCGACGCCGAAATTATAAGCACCGAGCGGGATCCACACGCCTTCACCGGACCAGCGCACATGAACGATCTGGCCATCGAAGGGCAGGCGCTCGATGAACGCCTTGCAGGTCTGGGGGGCCTTTTCGGTTTCCAGAACGGCGTCGAAAACGAAGGGGCCGGCGGTAACTTTCAGTTTCATGATCTCAGATCTCCAGTTGCTCAGATTGATTTTGTGAGGCGCGTGCGGGCGGGCCGATATACGCCGTCGCCCTTCTTCCCCATGAGTTCGCCATCTCTGACCATCACGCGCCCGCCAAGGATCACCGTTGTCGGCCATCCGGTAATATCAAGGCCTTCGTATGGTGAGTAATCGGCGCCGTCATGCAGTTCGGCATGGCGTATCGTGCGGTTGATGGATGGGTCCCATATGGCAATGTCGGCATCCGCGCCGATCGCGATCGTGCCCTTTTCCGGGTAAAGCCCGTAGGTCTTGGCGTGATTTGTCGCCGAGAGCGCGACGAAGCGCGGCAGGTCGATGCGGCCCTTCATGACACCTTCGGAAAACAGGATCGGCAGACGCGTCTCAACGCCGGGGATACCGTTCGGAATGTGCCTGAAGCTCTCCAGGCCCTTGCGGTTGCGCTTGCCACGCTCGTCGTCATAGCGGAACGGGCAGTGATCGGACGAGAAGAGATCGAACAGGCCGGTCTCGATGCCCCTCCAGCATTCGTCCTGGGCAGCCTTGTCGCGGGGCGGTGGCGAGCAGACGAATTTCGCGCCCTCCCAATCCATGCCTTCCAGATCGTCGGCCGTCAGCATCAGATATTGCGGGCAGGTTTCGCCTACCACCTTGATGCCACGGGCGCGGGCGCGGGCGATTTCAGCTATCGCCTCGCCATTCGAGACATGCACGATGACAATGGGCACGTCGACGACCTCGGCAAGCGTCAGGGCGCGATGTGTCGCTTCCCGTTCCACGGCCACGGGTCGGGTCGAGGCGTGGGCGCGCGGCGCCACATCACCCGCGGCTTCATGACGGGCGATCAGGAAACGGATCGCATCCTCGTTTTCGCAATGGACCATGACAGTCGCGCCGGTCGAGCGGGCGACATCGAGCGTTTTCAGAATGTCGGCATCGCTCAGGCGCAGATCCTCGTAGGTCATGAACACCTTGAAGGAGGAATAGCCGTCCGCGGCAAGCGCCGGAAGGTCCTGGCCAAGCAGGGCGTCGGTCGCATCACTGACGATCAGATGGAAGCTCACATCGGTGTAGCAATTGCCCTCGGCCAGCTTGTGATAGGCATTGAGCGCTTCACGCAGCGGCCGGCCTTTCTCCTGCAGGCAGAAAGGCATGATGGTGGTATTGCCGCCGAACAGGGCGGACCGCGTACCGCTTTCGAAATCGTCCGCCATCACGATACCGTCGCCCGAAGGCTGGGACACGTGGACATGGCTGTCGATGCCGCCGGGCAGCACATATTTGCCGCTTGCGTCGATGACTTGCATTGCGCCCGTCAGGTTCTCGCCGATTTGGGCGATCCTCCCATCGACGATGCCGATGTCTGCCTTAAACACATCCGAGGCGGTCACGATGGTGCCGCCTTGGACGATGAGATCAAATGTGCTCATCCCAGTCTCTCAATGATGGAGGATCTTGCTGAGGAATGCCTCAGTGCGGGGGTTGTGGCGATTGTCGAAGAACTCGTCGGTCGGTCGATCCTCGACGATTTCGCCCTGATCGATGAAGATCATTCGCGTGGCCACTTTGCGGGCAAAGCCCATTTCATGGGTGACGACCATCATCGTCATGCCGTCGCGCGCAAGGCCGGTCATCACATCAAGCACTTCGGAAATCATCTCGGGATCGAGGGCCGAGGTCGGCTCATCGAACAGCATGGCCTTCGGGTTCATGGCGAGCGCGCGGGCGATGGCGATACGCTGCTGCTGGCCGCCGGACAATTGACCGGGATATTTGTGGGCATGGCCTGTCATGCCCACCCGCTCCAGCAGATCCATCGCGCATTTCCGGGCAAAGCTCTCATTGCGGCCAAGCACGATGCGTTGCGCCAGCATGATATTGGTTTCGATGGTCAAATGCGGGAAAAGCTCGAAATTCTGGAACACCATGCCGACCCGCGAACGCAGGTCAGGCAGGTCGGTCGCGGGATCGCTGACCTCGATGCCATCCACGCGGATCGATCCTTCCTGAAACGGTTCCAGGGCATTGACGCATTTGATCAGCGTCGATTTGCCGGAGCCGGACGGACCGCACACGACGACCACTTCGCCCTTGGAAACCCGGGTCGAGCAATTCTTGAGGACGGCCAGATTGCCATAATATTTGGTGATGCCGGTGATCTCGATCATGATCGCCCTCCTTGAAAACGGGATATGGAAAATGCCGACAGGTCGCGCTGTGGATCGCGGGCACGGACGAGGTCGGCGGTGATCTGTCCGACGATTGGCCCAAGCGTATAGCCATTGGACGTAACCGCATTGAAAAAACCGGGCGCGGCGGGATGTTCGCCGAGGATCGGTGCGCCGTCGATATTGATATTCATCGCCGCCCAGCTGCGAATGACATGCAGTTTCCGCAGGCCCGGTACGACGTGCTGAGCCACCCAGAGGTTTCCCTCGATGCTGGAGAAAATCGGACGCGGGTGACTATGAACGGGGTCCAGTCCCGCCGTCCAGCCGCCGCCGATCAGGAAGTTGCCGTTGGCAGCCTGCTTGAGCGTCAGATGCCGGTCGGCATGGGCAACGAGGTGGGAAATCGCCGGCGCGGCGGCCTCGGTGACCAGCATCTGCAGCGGTGCGCCGAAGACCGGAACCTGAAGGTCGAGCATGGCGGCGATGCGCGCGGCAAAGGCACCCGCCGCATTGACGATCCGCCTTGCCCGCAATGGGCCGCGCGACGTCACGATCTCGTAGCCGGAACCCTGGCGGCTGATGGACATCACCTCGGTTCGATCGAACACGCGCGCGCCTGCCGCAACCGCGCCATCATGCACATGACGGGTCGCAACGAGCGGGTTGATCTTGCCTTCCTGGGGGCAATAAGACGCGCCGATCATGGCCGGAGACAGAGCGGGCTCGAGCTTTTGCAGGTCGTCGCGGCCGATGACATGGCAATCGATGCCGCTCTCTCGTTCGACGCGCGTCTTTTGCTCAAGGAAGCGCATATGCGCATCGGTCTCGGCGACCATAAGGCCGCCGGTAATTTTCATCTCGAAATCCCGGCCAAGCCGTCCTTCCAGTTCCTGCCACAGGGCGATGGAATCCCGCTGCAAGCTCAAGGTGCGCGCCGCGGGTCCGCCGCCGGCTTCAGCGCGGGCGCCGTGATCGAACGACAGCAGCTGGGCGTGCAGGCTGCCGGCATTGCCGCCAGAGGCGAGTCCGCCGGGGAAACCGCGCTCGAGAACGACCACCTCCTCGCCGGCTTCTGCGAGAAACAGCGCAGTAGACAACCCGGCTATTCCAGCACCGATGACGACGATCGGCGCCGCGTTCAGAGGCAATGGTTCGGAATGGGGGATCGGCGGGCGCTCCGGCAGGAGGGCACGTTTATGTCCGCCCCATTCGGGCTTCTCGACCGCGAGGGCTGCAAGTGGCACCGGGCGGAGTGGCATCTGCGGCGCGAGAACGCCGGTGGTTTCGCTGGCAGGTCGTCCCGTGAGCGCCGTCAGTGCGGCGCCGCAATAGCGGCCCTGGCAACGCCCCATGCCGGCACGCGTCAGGCGTTTCAATGTGGCAATATCCGGGGGACCCCGCCGGGCAAGCTCCCGCAACGTACCGACCGCCACGTTTTCGCAACGACAGGCGATGGCCGCGTCCGATGCTGCCGGCAGAGGAGCGGCCGGTTTGAACACTTGCCAAAGCGCGGACTGAAAGGCCTTTGCCCGGGCGAGCTTCCTTTCTGCGACAGGATCGGGGCGTGTTTCGAAATCGAGTTTGGCGGCGACCGCCAGACCGGCGAGCCTGCCTTCCGCCAGCGCGATATGAGCCCCGCCGAAACGGATGGCCTCGCCGACGATGTAGACACCGGGCAACGAGCTTTCCCCGGCTGTGCCGCACTCTGCTTTCAGCGAGCCGTCCGCGGCAACCACATGGGCGCAGCCAAGCAGGCGCGACACTTCATTGGACGAAGTGAAATCGCCGCCGAGAAGGACCGTATCGACATCGATCGCGGTTTCACCGTCAGGCCCCGACAGCACGGCCGCCTCGACACGACCGGAGCCATGGATCGCGGCGATCTGCGTCTGCCAGGCGATGGTGACACCGGCCTGTTGCAGCCGTGAGAGCTCGCGCATGCCCTTCAGCGCCAATGCCGGATCATGGCGCAGAAGGGACAGCGCTCCGATCGGCTGGCTCCATGGCGCCCGGGCGCGTTCGGCCATATAGACGACCTCTCCGCCCGCCCTCAGAATTTCGCTGGCGACCTGGATGTTGAGGGGGCCATTGCCGGCGATCAGGATGCGCCGGCCGGGCAGCGTCCCATAGCTTCTCAGCAGGGTCTGGGCTGCACCCGCCGTCGCCACGCCCGGCAAGGTCCAGCCTGGAACGGCCGGCGGCCGCTCGTAGGCGCCGGTGCCGATGACGACCATGCGCGGACGACAGTAGAAGGCACCCTCGGGGCCCAGACAGGATAGAACCGGTCCGGTATCCGCATCATGCGCAGCACCCCACACGGTCACGCCCGACAGGATGGTCACACCAAGCGAAAGTGCCTTCGCAATCAATTCCGCGCCGCTTTTCGCCTGGAAATCGCCAGCAAGAGCCCGGCGGGCCATCGCGGTGCTGGGTTGCTTGTAGAACTGGCCGCCCGGGATATGCCGCTCGTCCACTATGGTAACCGAGGCACCCGCTGCCGCGGCCGTAACCGCGGCGGAGAGACCGCCAGGCCCCGCACCGATAACGAGCAGGTCCATGCCGAGTTCGACCAAGCCTTCCGGCAACGCTCGCAGATCCGTAAGGTCGGCCGATGTCATGTCGGGCCTTGCCTGCTGGCGATCGATGCACATGCCGTCCCGCACCGGCGTCATGCAGGATCGTTGACTGGTTCTGCCATCGATCGTCACCAGGCAGTCGTGGCAGACGCCCATGCCGCAGAACACGCCGCGCCGGGAACCCGCTGCATCCGTGGAGAAATCAGAGCGCCCAAGACCGGTGAGTGCCGCCGCGACCGAAAGACCGGCATCGACGCGAAAGGGCAAGCCGTCGACATGGACGGTCGGCCTTGCATCGATCAGGGGCTCCGCGGTCATCGGCTCGGCTCCGGCTCAGTTCCGCTCGAAGCGCAGGTTGAAGCGCTCGACCAGTACCTTCATTTCCGCATCCTGTGCCTCCGGCAGTGGCAGGCGTGGCGGAAGCGGGGATCCGGCCGCAAAGCCCATGTGGTTCAATAGCGCCTTGGAGCCAGCGACATAGGCCTGTCCGCCGACCGCCTGAATGACAGGAAGCCATTCGAGATAAAGCGCGCGGGCCTCGTCGTATTTTTTCTCGTCTGCAGCCAGCGTGAAAATGCGTGCCATTGCGGCCGGTGCCACGTTGGATGCCACGGCAACCCATCCTTGCGCGCCCATGACGAAGGACTCGAACCCGAGAATGCCGCCAAATGGCGTCATGTTGTCTCCAGCCAGGCGAACGATATCGCGGATGCGGGTGACTTCAAGGGTCGATTCCTTGACGTAGTCGCAGCCGTCGATCTCGGCAATGCGGGCAAGAAGTTCCGGCTTCATGTCGACATTGGAGGTGGCGGGGTTGTTGTAGACCATGATCGGGATGGAGATGGCTGCGGCGACGGTCCGGTAATGCTCGACGAGTTCGTCGTCGGTCGGCGTCGAATAAAAGGGCGGGATGATCATGACACCGTCCGCGCCCATGGCTTCTGCCTTGCGGCTCAGACGGACAGCTTCGCGGGTGTCTTCGGCGCCGGTTCCGATCAGCACCGGAACCCGGCCGGCGGCGGTGTCGATCACGGTACGGGCAACGGCGTCCCAGTCCTCTGTTGAAAGGGACAGGAATTCACCCGTCGAACCGAGCGGGATCAGCCCGTGCACGCCTTCGCGGATCTGCCAGTCGGTAAAGGCGGCGAGCGCCGGAAGGTTAACCCTTCCCTCCGTGTCAACGGGTGTAATCATAACGGTGAAGACACCTCGAAATGTCTTGGGCATGCAATCTATTCCTTGTTGTAAATCAGCGCTGTTCTGCGAGTTTGACCGGTGCGGTGGACTGGCCGAAGCGCTTTTCGATACGCCGCTGTATGAAATCCCAGATCGTGGTGAGCAGCAGGTAGTAGATGGCCGCGACCGTGAAGAGTTCGAGCACCATGAACTTTTCCTGGATCAGGACCTGGGTGCGCCGCAGCAACTCCTCCATCGAGATCACCGAGGTCACCGACGTCGTCTTGAGGAGACCGTTTACCGAATTTCCAAGCGGCGGGATGATGACCTTGAACGCCTGTGGCATGACGATATGGCGCATGATCTGGCGCTCGGTCATTCCAAGCGCCCGGGCTGCTCGCGACTGCCCCTCCGGGACGGCTTCGATACCGGCGCGGATGATTTCGGCAAGATAGGCCGCCTCATTCAGCGCAAGTCCGATCAACGCGGCCTCCACAACCGAGAAACGGATGCCCAGTTGCGGCAGAGCGGTGTAGATCACGATCAACTGCACCAGCAGCGGCGTGCCCCGGAAGATCCAGACATAGAACCATCCGGCACTCCGGATCGGCCGCAGCTTCGACCGACGCATCAAAGCCACGACGAAGCCAAGAAACAGGCCAAACACCAACGAGACACAGGTCAACCAGATGGTGGTGACCACGCCTCCAAGGATGAACGGGTTGACGAGATAGTCGAAGAAACCGGACCAGCTCCAGAATGACATGGCAGGGCCTTTTTAGCGGTTGGGGGTGCCGACCGTAGCCGGCACCGGGGAAAGTTCGAACCGTTTCGGATCAGCGTTTCGGGCCCTTTACCGAATAGTCACCGGCAACCATCGGCATGCCGTATGTCTCGAAGAGCTTGCCGAGCGACCCATCGGCCTTCATCTCCTGGAAGACAGCGGATACCGCATCGGCGAGCGGTGCGCTCTTGAAGGCGACGGCGACCGGAGCGGGATAGAGGCCACTGACCGCGCGACGGAAGTCGCCGCGGGCGTCGTATTCCTTCGCCACGCCGTCGATCGACACCACACCTTCGACCTGACCGGCGCGAAGGGCCTGGTAGGCCAGAGCGAAATTGTCGAAAGTCTGGATGATCAGGCCTTTCTTGCCGGCATCCTTGAGCTCCTTGTCGAGCGCACGGGTCTTGGTCTCCTCGAACCCGCCGATTTCGACGCCGATGCGCATGCCGTCGAGATCTTCCTTGGTCTTGACCGCCTTGTTGCTGGTGGCCACGGAAACGCTGATAGCCTGGTCCTCATAGGGGATCATCTGCATTACGGCTGCGCGCTCAGGGGTGAAGAAAATGCCGGTATTGATCATGTCCCAGCGGCCGGCCTGAAGGCCGGGTATCATGGCGGAAAATTCGATGCGGATATATTCCGGCTTCAGGCAAAGGCGCTTGGCGATTTCCTTGCCAAGCTCGACGCGCATGCCCTTGAGCTCGCCTGTGGAATCGACGAACTGCAGCGGCGGCAGGGTCGGGTTGGTGGACATGACCAAAGTGCCGGGCTTGACCAATTCGGAGTCGGCGACCTTGGGCGTGCAGGTCTGTGCGAGGGCGGACGCTGCGGTGGACAGCAGCAGAGCGGATGCGAGAGAAATGATGCGGAATGACATGGGAACCTCTGGTGTTGATGATCTTCTTGCGGACCAACCCTTGAACGCTTGTTAACATCGCATTCATTTGGTATACCAATTTCATACACATTATTTCGCGATCCGCAACCTCTTTCCTTCAAGGGCAGAAACAAGTGAATTCGATAGACAGCGTCGCGGATGGACGTCGGCAGTCAGTACGTCGCCAACACGTTCTGGCGTACGCGCTCGAGATGCAGCGCCATGGCGGCGCGGGCTGCATCCGCATCCCGTTCGCTCAGCGCGCGCAGAATGCCCTGATGATCGGCAAGGCCCGGCTTGCGCTGGGCAAGCTTGCGCTGGCGCTCGAATATGGTCGTATATCGGCGCATCTGCACGATCGTGTCGGCCATGAAAGGATTGCCGCTGGCGGCGGCGATCCCGTTATGCAGCGCGTCGTCGAATGCCCAGATGACGGCCGGATATGGGTCTGGGTCCGCCTCTATCGCGTTCGCCATGCCGTAAAGTGCGTCGATCGTCTCTGTCGAGATGGTACTGCAAGCCTGCGCCGCAGCGCTGGGCTCGACCAGAAGACGCATGGCGATGCTGTTGAGATAATCGGCGAGGGTTATGACCTTGACGGTCAGGACACCCTTGGCATTGCGGACCAGAAGTCCCTGGCCCTCGAGGCGTCCAAGCGCGTCGCGCATGGGCGACCGCGAAACGCCGAGGCGAACCGCAAGCCGCCGTTCCTGCACCACGGCGCCGCCCGCCAGTTGCGCCGAGAGTATTTCATCAAGCAGCGATCGGTAGGTCTCGTCAGCGAGACTTCTGTCCGCCGTGACGCTTGCATCCATGGGTTATCGACTCCGATGCATTTGACAATGTTGCCCGGTATGGACCATGGCTTGATCCAAGAAAAGCCTTTGGGACAATATCAACCCGCAATAGCACAACGACGGTTTTGGAGGGCCGCTGCACCTTGACGCAGGCTGATGAACATTCCAGGATTGGCAGGACAGCGAAGGAGACCGGCCACAAGCTGGCCGCCCTGGCCTACAATGCCGTTTCGGACATGATACGGCACCGCCGACTCGGCGGGGGGCATGTCATTGTAGAGGCGAGACTGGCCGAAACGCTCGGCGTGTCGCGTACGCCCCTAAGGGAAGCGCTCCAGAGGCTCGAAGGCGAAGGACTGGTCCACAAGGGCGATGGGCGCAACTATGTCGTCCGGCATGTGGATATCGGTGAATATATCCAGAGCCTGAAGCTGCGGCTTCTCATCGAGCCGCCAGCGGCGGTTCAGGCCATGCCCAATATTCCCGGCCGCAAGCTCATCGAGGTACGCCGTGAAATCGATGAGCTGATGGGCGCCACCGCCTATCACACGGATGCGCACTGGTTTTCAGACGATCATCTCCACAACCTCATCATCGATTATTGCGGCAACGAGGTCATGGCCGGCGTTCTGCGCAACCTGCGCGCAACGACCCGCCTGTTCGAGATCGGCCAGCTCAAGGATCGGCTGAAGCCGGATTCCACCGAACATCTGACGATCATCGACGCCTTGCAGCGCAAGGATGCGCAAGCAGCCCACGAAGCCGTCGCCGCCCATATCGCAAGCCTGATCGCATTCGCCAGATTGCATATCAACATCAGCGAGTAACCCAAGCATGCGAGGGTTCCTTCGGCCTGCAAAGGGCGTCCTCGACCAGGTGCTGCCATCTATCGACGGGCCGCCTGCATTGCGTGGTTTTTGCCGGCTCGTGCCACGGTTTCGTCGCCTTCGTGATCTCCTTGATCTTGAAGCCTTTTCCGAAGGGGCAAAGGGCGGTCCCCGCCTTTGGCGCCGCCTGACGCCCCCGCGACTATCGATGATCTTAACGAAGCAGGCAGCGCGGGATAACGGCCGAGAGAAGATAGAAGACCTGCTGCGGGTTTTACGACGAACGCGCCTTGTTTTTTTGGGCCAGCCTTCTCTATAAATGGGGACGGTGAGGTTTTTTCCGAATGCAAAGCAATGAGATCGCAGTTCTGGTCAATCGCGTGGCGATGGGTGATCGCAAAGCGTTCGCGTCGTTGTATAATGCGACGAGCCCGAAACTATTTTCGATCTGCCTGCGTATCTTGAAAGACA
This sequence comes from Neorhizobium sp. LjRoot104, assembly GCF_964253725.1. Lineage (NCBI taxonomy): Bacteria > Pseudomonadati > Pseudomonadota > Alphaproteobacteria > Hyphomicrobiales > Rhizobiaceae > Neorhizobium > Neorhizobium sp. LjRoot104. The sequence goes on along the minus strand of NZ_CAXURS020000001.1, from coordinate 3,849,320 downwards.
GGGCCGACGCGGAGGAAGCGTTGCAGGAGGTCTATGTCAGGGTTTGGCAGCGTTCGAGGACGTTTTCCGTCGATGCCGGTTCGTCCTTGGCCTGGTTGGCGGCGATTGCGCGAAATCACGCGATCGACATCCTTCGGGCCAGGAAGCCTGTCGCCGAAGACCTTGATGACGCCTACGACCTTGCCGATGACGGCACGCTCGACCCCGAGCGCCAGGTGGCGAATGCGGATGAAGGCCGTCGCATCGACAGGTGCATGCAGGAGCTCGCGTCCACGCATGCCCATGCGGTTCGGCGTGCCTATGTCGAAGGTTTGAGTTATCTTGAACTGGCGGAAGAATTGAAGGTGCCTTTGAATACCGTGCGCACGTGGCTGCGCCGGAGCCTTCTGAAATTGAGAGAGTGCATGGAGCGATGACGTCGGGCGAACAAAGTCAGGGCAGGCGGCCGCAGGACGAGATCCTGGCCGGCGAGTACGTGCTCGGCGTTCTGTCGCTCGAGGCCCGCCGTGCCGTCGAGCAGCGGATGGCCAACGATCGCGCTTTTGCCCGGATCGTCGAACGGTGGCAGGCGGACCTCGCCTCATTCAACGACGATTACGAGGACGTGGCGCCGAGCCCGGCGGTCTTCGGCCGGATCGAAACGCGTCTCTTCGGCCCCGCCCGGGTTGCTCCATCCTCATGGGGTCTGTGGAATTCCGCGCTGTTCTGGCGATGGCTTTCGCTTGGCACCTCGGCGGTCGCGGTGGCTGCCGTCGTCTATGCATCGGGCGTCATCCAAGGGCCGCAGGGATCCGCGCCGCTGGTGGCGGAATTGTCCTCGACCGATAGCCAGATCAACCTTCTGGCTTCCTATAACGCGGGAAGCGGTCGTTTGCGGATCGTACCGGTCGCGGCCGGCGGACGGGAGGAGAAATCGCTGGAGCTCTGGCTGGTGCCCGGAGGCGGCCAGCCGCAGTCTCTCGGCGTCTTCGAACCCGATCAGGCCGGAGAGCTCGTGATACCTGCGGATCTGCGTCGCAACATGGCCGAGGGCGCGACGCTTGCCGTCAGCCTCGAACCCTTCGGCGGCTCGCCCACCGGTGTCGCGACCGGTCCCGTCATAGCGAGCGGCGCCGTGCACCGGCCCTGACGCCGAAAGCCGAAGGTTACGCGGCAGTCTCGCCGATATCCCAATAGAGCCCGGCCATCATCGCGAGGCCCTCCCGAACGATCGAGATCGGCAGGTGCTCGTTCGGGGCGTGCTGCAGGCAGCCCGGATAGGAATGCGGGATCCAGATGGTCGGCAGTCCGAGCAGGTCGGAAAAGATGTTGTTCGGCAGCGAGCCGCCGAGATTGGGCAGGATCGCCGGAGGGACGCCGAGCGTCTTCTCGATCGAGGCGACGACGCGCCTGACCCACGGATGATCGGGATCGAGGCGGCTGGCGAGGAAGATCGCGTCGGTCGGGTCCTTGACCACGACCCGGTCGTAACCGGCATCGATCAGCGCCTTGCGGACCGCCGGGACCACCGCATCCGGATCGACGCCGACCGGGAAACGCAGCTGCATCCGGGCGCGAGCCTTGGGCGGGATGGCGTAGAGCGGTTGGGCGAGATTGCCGCATTCCATCTCCATCACCTCGAAGGAACTCCAGGCGAAAACCTTTTCCTCCGGCGTCAGCCCGGGTTCGCCCCACCAGGGCTCGATCGGCGGATCGCCGGCGGCGGGCGTGATGTGGCAATCCTTCAAGGCGGTTCGGACGTTTTCCGGGATCGAACCCGGCGTCATCTCGGCTACCTTGATCTGGCCGGTGCGGCCGACCAGCGCGGTGATCGCGTGGCAGAGTTCGATGCCGGGATTGGAGAGGATGCCGCCCCAGTTGCCGGAATGCTGAAAACTTTCGCGGGCATTGATTTCCAGGTGGAAGGACATGCCGCCGCGGGCGCCGAGAAAGATGGTGGGACGGTCGAGGGCAAGGCGGGGACCGTCGGAGGCGATAAAGACATCCGCCTTTAGCTCGTCGCGATGCGCCGCACACATTTCCTCCAGGCCCAGCGAGCCGGATTCCTCGCCCATCTCGATCAGGTATTTGAGGTTGAAGCCGAGCGAACCTTTTGTCGCGAGCAATGCTTCGACCGCGGCGAGGTTCACCGCGTGCTGGCCCTTGTTGTCGGCCGTGCCGCGGCCATACCAGGCGCCGTTCCGTTCGGTCATCTCGAAGGGTGAGAGGCCTGTCTCCCACTGGCCGTCCAGCCCGGCGACGACATCGCCGTGGCCATATTGCAGGACGGTGGTGAAGCGTGGATCTTCGATGCGTTCGGCGAGCAGAAACGGGCCGGGCGCCGTATTGTTTTCATAGATCTTCGTCGTGAAACCGAGCCGCTTGAAAAAGGGCTGCATGTCGTCGGTGATATAGCGCCAGAGATCCGGCTTGTTGGCGGCGACGCGGCTGGCGGATGGGATCGCCACGCGTTTGCGCAAGGTTTCTTCGAAGGAACCGTCATCGAGATAGCCCACGGCCTTGTCGATCGTTGCTTGGCGGGAGGCTATCGTCATCCGGGCATCCTTGGAAATTCAGGCGGTTTTGACCTTGGCGGGCGGCGGAAAGACCGAGGCGTTCGAGAGGTCGAGATCGAAATGGCAGCGGAACATGCCGCCTGTTTCGGTGGTCTTCTGCGGCGGCACCGTATTACGACAGATATCCCGCGCAAAGGGGCAGCGGGTGTGGAAACGGCAGCCGGAGGGCGGGAAGGCCGGGTTCGGCAGTTCTCCGGCGATCGGATGCAGCGAGCGGTCGCTGGTATCCATGTCCGGTGCCGCATCGATCAGCAGGCGCGTATAGGGATGGCGCGGCTTGCGGAACAATTCTTCAGATGTCGCCTCCTCCACCAGTTCGCCGAGATACATGACGCCGATCCGGTCGGCCATGATGCGCACGACAGAGAGATTGTGGGTGATGAACAGGCTGGTGAGACGAAGGTTTTTCTGCAGGTCGCGCAGCAGGTTGAGGATTTGCGCCTGTACCGAGACGTCGAGCGCTGAGGTCGGCTCGTCGAGGATCAGGAATTCCGGTTCGCCGGCCAGCGCCCGGGCGATGCAGATGCGCTGCCGCTGGCCGCCGGAAAATTCCTGCGGATATTTTTCGGCGTCGGCGGCGGAGAGGCCGACCTGGACCAGCAGTTCATCGACGCGGGCGCGGATCGCGGCACGGCCCTGGCGCAGCTTATGCACGCGGATCGGCTCGGCGATGATGTCCTCGATCGTCCAGCGGCCGTTGAGCGAGGAATAGGGATCCTGGAAGATCATCTGCAGGCGCGGTTTGTTGCCCGCGGCATTCGACTGGAAATTGATCTCGCCTGACGTGGGCGCCATCAGACCGGAGACAAGGCGCGCCAGCGTGGACTTGCCGCAGCCGCTTTCGCCGACCAGGCCCATGGTCTCGCCATGGCGGACGGTGAGGCTGACGTCGCTGACGGCCCTGGTGCCGCCGGTCTCGTTCTTTTTCAGCCGTTCGAGAAGGCTCTGGCTGCGGCGATAGACCTTGCTGACGTGATTGAGGATGAGGAAATCGGAAGCGCTCATGCGGTCACCCTTTCCAGCGGATGGAAGCAGGAAAAGGCAGAGCTTGCCTCATGATGGAGCGGCGGAATGGTTGCGCGGCAATCGCCCTCCGCCTTGAAACAGCGCGGATTGAAGGCGCAGCCGGGGGGAACCGCGCCAAGGCTCGGCATGGCGCCTGGGATCTGGTCGAGCCGCATCTCGCCGGTGGCGGACGGCATCGGCGTCGCGCGGATCAGGCCGCGGGTATAGGGATGTTTCGGCGCGTTGAAGAGTTCGCCGACCGGGCTGATCTCGGCGACCCGGCCGGCATAAAGCACCGCTACACGATCGGCCATCTTGGCGATGACGCCGAGATCGTGGGTGATCAGCATCATGCTGACATTGCTTTCGCGATGCAGGTCGCGCAGCAGTTCGAGGATATGGGCCTGGACCGAGACATCGAGCGCTGTGGTCGGCTCGTCGGCGATGACAAGCACGGGATCGGCGCAGAGCGCGAGTGCGATCACCACCCGCTGCCGCATGCCCCCGGACAGTTGATGCGGGTAACGCTTGAACTGCACGTCCGGATTGGGGAGGCCGACGCGGTCGAGCCAGTCCAGTGCCCGCTTCCTCGTCTGGCTTCCGCCGAGTTTCAGATGCGCCTGGATGGTGTCGCAGAGCTGCTGGCCAATGGTGATGACCGGGTTGAGGCTGGTCATCGGATCCTGGAAGACGAAACCGATCCGGCCGCCGCGCACGCTGCGCATCGCTTTTGGGGAAAGCTGGTCGAGCCGGGTGCCGGCAAGGGTTATGGTGCCCCCGGTGCGCTTGAGCGGCGGTACGAGGAGATCGATGATCGCAGCGCCGGTGATCGACTTGCCGGCACCGGATTCGCCGACGATGCCGAGCACTTCGCCGGGATTGATGGAAAAGGACACCCTGTCGAGCGCGGTGACCAGCCCTCCCTCGCGGTTGATGGTGACGGTGAGGTCGCGGACCTCGAGGAGCGGAGCGGTCGCGGTGATCATGAGCGGCCTCGCAGGCGCGGATTGTAGACGTCGCGCAGGTGGTCGCCGAGGATGTTCACCGAGACGACGAAGAGGACGAGGATCAGGCAGGGCCAGACCGAGATCCACCATTCGCCGGATTGCAGAAAGTTGTTGCCGTTGCGGATCAGCGTGCCGAGCGAGGGCGAGGTGACCGGGATACCGATGCCGAGGAAACTCAGGGTCGCCTCGGTGATGATGGCGATGCCGAGATTGATGGTGGCGATGACGAGGACCGGCGCCATGACGTTCGGCAGGATATGCAGGACGATGATCGACAGGTTGCTGCGGCCGGTGATCCGGGCGGCCGAGACGTAATCCTGGTCGCGCTCGATCATCACCGACGAGCGGATGGTGCGGGCATACTGGACCCAGAAGGCGATGCCGATGGACATCACGACGATGGCGATCGCGGTGCCGACGCTGCGCTCGGTGCCGAGCACGGCGCGGGCGGCGCCATCGATGATCATCGCCAGCAGCAGGGCCGGATAGGCGAGCTGCACGTCCGCGACGCGCATGATGAAGGCATCCACCTTGCCGCCAACGAAACCGGCGATCAGGCCGAGGCTGCCGCCGAGGACGAGGCCGATGGTGACCGACAGGAAACCGACAATGATCGAGGTGCGCATGCCATAGGCCATGGCGGTGATCAGGTTGCGGCCCTGGTCGTCGGTGCCGAGCGGGAAATCGGCGACGCCATCTGTCATCCACGCCGGCGGAATGAAGCTGTCCAGCACCGACATGCCGGAGAATTCGAACGGGTTCAGCGAAAACAGCGGCACGACGAAGGCGTAGATCAGCAGCGCGAAGATCATCACGGCGCAGAGAGTGGGGCCGGGCGCCCTGCGCATCGCGCGCAGAAGCTTGCCGCCTCTGCTGCGGCGGGCGGGACCGGCCGCGGGAGTGTTGACGACAGGCGTCATGATTGCCTCCTCAACACGCGGGCGTCGATCAGCGGATAGAGCAGTTCGACGACCAGATTGATGACCATGAAAACCAGGCCGACGAAGATCAGGTAGATGGCGATGACCGGTATATCGGCGCCCTGGATCGATTGCAGGAAGAGCGAGCCGAGGCCCGGCCAGGCGAAGACGTTTTCCGTCACCACCGAGAAGGCGATGATATTGCCGAGCTGCAGGCCGAGCATGGTGATGACCGGCAGAAGCGTGTTCTTGATCGCATAGACATACCAGATGCGCGCTTCCGACAGGCCGCGGGCGCGGGCGAAGCGGATGTGCTCGCTCTGGCCGACTTCCATCAGCTGGGTGCGCAGCATGCGGATGATGAAGGCGACCTGGAAGGTGGAAAGGGTGGCGGCCGGCAGGAGGATCGCCCGCCAGCCGGAGACGGTAAGAAGCCCGGTCTTCCAGAAACCGAGATCGACAACCGTGCCGCGTCCGAACGAGGGGAGCAGGCCGAGCTGGACCGAAAACACGGCGATCAGCAGGATGCCGACGACGAAATTCGGCAGCGTGATGCCGGCGGTGGAGATCAGCATGATGAAGCGGCCGAACAGCGAGTTGGGATTGACACCGCAATAGATGCCGGCAGGCACGCCGACCACTATCGTGATCAGCAGGCTGACGAAGGCGAGCTCGACGGTCGCGGGCAGGCGTTCGGCGATCAGGTTGGCGACCGGATCCTGGGTGCGATAGGAAAAGCCGAAATCGCCCTGCAGCATGTTGCCGATGAAATGCAGGAAGCGCGTCCAGAGGGGTTGGTCGAGGCCAAGCTTGGCAACCAGTTCCAGCCGCTCGTTGACGGTCGCGTCGGCGGAGAGGAGGGCCGCCAGCGGGTCGCCGATATTGGCGACCAGCAGGAAGGCGATGAAGCTGATCACCAGCAGGACGATGATCGTCTGCACGATCCGTGACGCGGCATAATTCAGCACGACAGATCCCTCAGCAGCAGCTGTCCCCGAGCTTGTCGAGGAAGGCGGTGCATTTTTCGAGCTCGGAAATGGCGACCGACTCGTCCGGCTGATGGGCGTCGGCGATATCGCCTGGACCGATGACGACCGAAGGGACGCCGGCGATCTGGAAAATGCCCGCTTCCGTGCCATAGGAAACATAGCGGGGTTCGGTGCGGCCGAGAAGCGCCAATAATTCCGCATCGAGCGTCGGATCGTCGTTGGGCTTCAGGCCGGGAATGCTGGCCTGGACATCGAAGACGATGCCGCAGGACGGGTCGATCGCCTTCATCGCCGGCTCGAGCTTCTCAGTGGCAAAACGCTTCATGTGGTCCAGCACCTCATAGGTACTCTGACCGGGGATGAGGCGCATTTCCCAGAAGAACTCGCAGTTTTCGGAGACGATATTGCCGTGCAGGCCGCCTCTGATGACGGTCACCTGGGTCGTCGAATAGGGCGGGTCGAGCCCTTCGAATTGCGGGCCGTTGCGCATGTCCTCGCGGATGCGGTTGATCTCGGCGATCATGTCGCCGGCCACCATGACCGCGTTGACATAGCGGTCCGGTTGCGAGGAATGACCGGGCTTGCCCTTGATGCGGCACCAGCCGATGAGGCCGCCCTTGTGGGCCGCGATCATGTCCATGCTGGTCGCTTCGCCGATCACGGCAAGGCGCGGCTTCAGGTCGCTTGCGCCCACCCATTCGGCCATCGAGCCGACGCCGGTGCAGCCGACTTCTTCGTCATAGGAAAAGGCGAGATGGATCGGCTTCCTGAGGTTCTTGGCGGCAATGCCGGGCACGGCCGCGAGACAGCAGGCGAGAAAACCCTTCATGTCGGTTGCGCCGCGGCCGATCAGCCGGCCGTTTGCGTCCCGCAGCGTCCACGGATCGCCGGTCCAGGCCTGCCCTTCGGTCGGCACCACATCCGTGTGGCCGCTGAAGATGATGCCGCCGGGCGCTTCCGGGCCGATCGAGATCAGCACGTTGGCCTTGTCGCCCTCGGGACTGGCAAAGCGCCGGGCACGTCCCCCGTAGGGCGCGGTCTGGGCTTCGACATATTGGATCAGGTCGAGGTTCGAAACGGCGCTGACGGTCGGGAAGGCAACGAGGCTCGCGAGTTGCCTCGATATATCGGATGCAATGGTCATTACTTCACCGTGAAATAACGAAGCGGGTAGGCAAGGTCGGCCGGCTGGACGACGGTGACGTTGTCCTTGACGCCCCAGAGAATGTTCAACTGGTGCAGAGGAATGAAGGCGACGTCGGCTTTCATGAGCTTGAAGGCCTGGGTGATATAACCGGTGCGCTTGGCCTGGTCGGTCTCCTTGCCGATCAGGTCGATCAGCTTGTCGACTTCCGGATTGGAATAACCGCCGATGTTGAAGGCGCCGAGACCGCTCTTGGGATCGCGTGTGGCGGCGATCGAAGTCAGGAAGATGTGCGCGTCATAGGTGGCCGGCGAATAACCGAGCATGGCCATGCTGGTATTGTATTCCGGCGGGTTGACCTGGGTCGCCCACTTGGCGGTCGGCTGGGCGCGCGGATCGACCTTGATGTTGATGCGGGCAAGCGAGGCGGCAACGGCAAGGCAGGTCGCCTCGTCGTTCATGAAGCGGTCGCTGGTGCAATCAAGCGTGACGGAGAAGCCGTTTTCGTAGCCGGCTTCCTTCATCAGCGCCTTGGCCTTGTCGACATCCGGCTTCACCGGCGCGCCAAGCGTCGCGTCGAAACCGTTGACTTCCTTGCCGATCGGCAGGCCGACCGGGACCGAGAAATTGCGCATGATCCGCTTCTGGATCGCGCCGGTATCGATCGCCAGTTCCATCGCCTGGCGGACCTTCAGCTCCTTGAAGGGGTTCTTGGTCTTTTCGCTGCCGAAGATCAGGCTGTCGCGGGCAACGTCCGGCTGGATGTAGATGGTGCGAAGATCGGGGCCCGCCTGCATGTGCAGCTTCGGATCGTTCTCGATGCGCTCGGCATCCTGCGGCGGCACGCCGTCGATCATGTCGACTTCGCCGGAGATGAGGGCCGAGACGCGGGTCGACGGGTTGGGGATCACGAAGAACGTCGCATTGTCGACATTGCCGGTCTTCTTGTCCCACCAGCCCGGGTTCGGTGCAAAGACCGTCTTCACGCCCGGATCACGTTCCTTGATGACATAGGGGCCGGTGCCCATGGCGTTACGGTTTGCGAAGGTTTCGGTGGCGTTGTTGGCGGCACCCGGCTGTACGGTGTTGTTCGCCTCGGCCCATTCCTTGTCCATGATGTACCAGTTGGTGATCTGGTTCGGCAGGATCGGGTTGATGGCGCGGGTCTTGATGCGGACCTTGTAGTCATCAACCTTCTCGATCGAGGCGATCGAATTCAGGTTTGCCTTGATGCCGCCGGCCTGGCCGCGGGTCAGCGAGAAGACCACATCATCGGCGGTAAAGGCGTTGCCGTTCGAAAATTTCACGTCCTTGCGGAGGTTGAATTCCCAGGTCGTGCCATCGATCTGTTTCCAGTCGGTTGCAAGTGCTCCCTCGATCTTCTGCTCGGCGTTACGGCGCACAAGCGGCTCGTAGACATTGGCAAGAACGGCGAAGATCAGCGTGTTGGAAACCGCATGCGGATCGAGCGTATAGGCATCGAGCGGGCCGGCGAACTTGAAATCCGCTGCCTCGGCCATGCCGCCAAGCGGGGCGGCCAGCGCGGCTGCGGCGATCGTACCCAGCAGCATCTTGCGTTTGAATGCAGAAAACGAAAAAGGCATCATGATCTCCTAAGCGCGCCACGAGACAGTCGGAATACGGGACAACGATGCGGCAGATATTTTATGGTTAAAATATCTCTGCGGATTGAGCTCGGAAAGTGTGAGCATGCAGCGTTCCCTGTCGTTGTTTTTGGTGCCTACTTGCGAGGCTTGGGCAAACAATAGGCGATTTAAGGAAACATGCAAGCATGTTTGATCAAATGAGCGCAACTCTTTTGAGCGGGCAAATAACCGGTCACACGGAAGCGCTCCCGAGGCGCCAACCACGCCAGGATACACAATAGATTTCAATATATTAGGCGTTAATTCCGCTTCAGGGCGGTCAGCTTCGCGAGAACATCGGGCCACCTTTGTGGGCCGGAAAACCGTAGCCGTTGATCATCACCAGATCGATATCGCTGGCTCGCGCAGCAATTCCTTCCGCCAGTAGCGCCTCGCCTTCCAAGCCCATCGCGCCGAGCATCCTTTCGACGATCTCCGTCTTCGAGAATGTACGGGGTGTGATGCCTTTCTTGGTCCGGGCAGCTTCTATGATCGTAGTCACCTCGGGATCGATCGTCCGCCTGCCATCCGGATAGGCGTACCAGCCGCGGCCGGCCTTCTGGCCCAGACGACCCGCTTCGCAGAGCGTATCGGCAATCTCGACATAACGCGCCGAAGGATCGCGGGTGGCGGCCTGCCGCTTGCGGCGGGCCCAGGCGATTTCAAGGCCGGCCATGTCATAGACGGCGAACAGGCCCATCGGGAAACCGTAGTCCTCCAGCGCAGCGTCGATCTCGTGCGGCAGGGCGCCGTCTTCCAGCAGGAACTCAGCCTCCCGGCGATAGGCGGAAAAGATGCGGTTGCCGATGAAGCCTTCGGTGACGCCGGTCACGACCGGCAGTTTGCGCAGTTTCTTGGCAACCGCCAGACCCGTTGCGAGCACATCCGGCGCCGTCTTGGCGCAGCGCACGACTTCCAGCAGCCGCATCACATGGGCAGGCGAGAAGAAATGCAGGCCGAGCACCCGTTCGGGATGGACGGTCGCGGCGGCGATCTCTTCCGGGTTCAGGTAGCTGGTATTGGTTGCAAGCACCGCGTCCGGGCGGATGACCTTGTCGAGACGCTGGAAGAGGCTGGTCTTGACGGCGAGATCGTCGAACACGGCTTCGACGACGAGATCGCAGGGAGCGAGATCGGCGTCCGTCGCCGTCACGGAAAGCCTTGCCTTCTGGGCTTCGAAGCCGGTCTGGTCGAGGCGGCCCGAGGCGACGTTGCGTTCCAGGAGGCCGATGATGCGCTCTTTGCCTTTTTCGGCGGCTTCGGCGGTCTGGTCGAGGCCGATCACCGAATAACCGGCCCCAAGGGCCGCAACGGCGATGCCGCTGCCCATAAGGCCCAGGCCGCAGATGCCGATCGTCCTGACCGGGCGAGGTTCGACGCCTTCCAGACCTTCGACCTTGGAGGACTCCCGTTCCGCGAAAAATACATGGCGAAGAGCCGCGGCCTCGCGGCTGTCGCGGAGTATGAGGAATGTGGCGCGTTCGTCCGCCAGGCCTTCGGCAAGGGGGCGATTGGACGACGTGACTAGCCGGACCGCTTCGGCCGGCGCCTTCTGGCCGCGTGCCTTGGCAAGGATCCTGGCCGAGGTTTTTTCGATCTCGGCCGTATCGGAGAGCGCGATCGTGAGTTCGCCTGTGCGGCGGAGTGGCTTGCCAGCCAGTACCGACGCTGCGGATATAGCGGCCTCGACGAGATCGCCTGCGGCCAGTTCATCGACGATCCCGAGCTTCAGGGCTTCCGCGGCTTTGACCGAGCGCCCGGACGTGATCAGGTCGAGTGCCGCCGGGATGCCGATCAGGCGCGGCAGGCGTTGGGTGCCGCCGGCGCCGGGCACGATGCCGAGTTTGACTTCGGGCAGGCCGACCTGGGCAGCCGGCGCGGCGACGCGGTAGTGGCAGGCAAGTGCTACTTCGAGACCGCCGCCGAGTGCGGCGCCGTTCAATGCAGCAACGACCGGCTTCGACAGGTTCTCGATCTTCTCGATGACAGCCGGCAGGGTAGGATCCATGGCCGGTTTGCCGAATTCCTTGATGTCGGCGCCGCCGATGAAGGTCTTTCCCGCGCCGGTGATGACGACGCCGGTCAAACCGGCGGCAGCTTCGGCATGGGCGAGCGTTTTCTCAAGCCCGTCGCGGACATCGACGGAGGTCGCATTGACCGGCGCGTTGTCGATCGTGACGACCAGAACTCCGTTGCGGGTCGTGGCTGAAACCGTGGCGGAAAATTCGATCGTCTCGCTCATGATTGCCTCAGGCCGGAATGACGGCGGTCGCCTGGATTTCGATCTTGGCGCGGTCTTCCACCAGCGCCACCACCTGCATGGCGGCCATGGCGGGGAAATGTTTGCCGATGATCTCGCGATAGACCTGGCCGATGCCCTTGAGGTTGCCGAGATATTCGGCCTTGTCGGTAAAATACCAGGTCATGGTGGTGATGTGCTGGGGGCCGGCGCCGGCTTCCGCCAGGACATCGACGACGTTCTGCAGCGTCTGCCTGACCTGGCCGACGAAATCGTCGGTCTCGAACTGGCATTGGCCGTTCCAGCCGATCTGCCCGCCGACGAAGATCTGGCGGCCGCTGGCGGCAACGCCGTTGGCGTAACCGATCGGTTTTGCCCAGCCTTCAGGCTGCAGAATCGTGTGCATCATCGTTCTCCAAATGCTGTGTCAGCGCTGCGCGCATATCGTCCGGCCAGGGAAGGGCCTTGTGGGTTTCGTGCGAGGTGGCGACGAGACGCTGCTTCGCCGTCCAGAGCAGCCGATCGCCGGCCCGCACCTCGTATTCGAGATCGGCGGAACTGTTGCCGATCCGCATGACCTTGATGGTGAAATCCATCATGTCGCCGTGGTAACCGGGGCTCTTGAACGCGACGTCCAGCGTCACGGTCGGCACGCCGATCTTGTGGTCGTTGATCATCTCCGGCCATGGCGCGCCGATCGCGCCGAAAAACTCCTCGCAAACCCCGACCATGATGTTGAGGTAAGAGGGGAAATAGGCGATGCCGGAGGGGTCGCAATCTCCGAAGTTCAGGCGGCGGGATGTCGTGTAAGCCATGGTCGCCCTCACGCCTTCAGCAGTTCGCGGGCGATGATGAGCTTCTGGACCTCGGTTGCACCTTCGTAGATGCGCAGCGCCCGGATCTCGCGATAGAGGCTTTCGGTGATCTCGCCGCTCTTGACGCCGCGGCCGCCAAACATCTGCACGGCGCGGTCGATGACGCTTTGCGCATTCTCGGTCGCGACCATCTTGGCCATTGCGGCCTCCTTGGTGGTCGGCAGGCCCTGCACATCGCGGCGCCAGGCGGCGCGGTAGGTGAGGAGCGCCCCGGCATCGATCCCGGCCGCCATGTCGCCAAAGGCGGCCTGGGTCAGCTGCAGGTCGGAAAGGTGGTTGCCGAACATCGGCCGGGCCTTGGCATAGGCAACCGCCTCGTCCAGCGCGCGCTTGGCAAAACCGAGCGCCGCCGCCGCGACGGAGGCGCGAAAGATGTCGAGTGTCCGCATGGCGATCTTGAAGCCTTCGCCGGGTGACCCGAGCAGGCGCGAAGCCGGAATGCGGCAGTTCTCGAAACGGATCGTCGCCAGCGGATGCGGGGCGATCACGTCGATGCGTTCGGCGATCGAGAAGCCCGGATCGTCGGCGAAGACCACGAAGGCGGAAATGCCGCGCGTGCCGGGCGCTTCGCCGGTACGGACGAAGACCGTATAGACATCGGCGATGCCGCCGTTGGAAATCCAGGTTTTCTCGCCGTCGAGGACGTAGTGGTCACCGTCCTTGCGGGCGGCGCAGGCCATGGCGGCGACGTCCGAGCCGGCTTCCTTTTCCGACAGTGCGAAGGCGGAAATCCATTCGCCAGCCTGTGCTTTCGGCAGAACCGTGCGGCGCAGTTCCTCGGAACCGGAGAGGCCGATCGCGCCGGTGCCGAGGCCCTGCATGGCGAAGGCGAAATCTGCAAGGCCATCATGCCAGGCGAGCGTTTCGCGCGTCAGGCAGGCGGCGCGAGAATCGATCGCCCGGCTACCGCCGGCGCCGGTCGCGGCATCCAGAAGGCCTGCCTGCCCGAGCGCCCTGACGATCGCCCGACAGGCGCCGTCGGTGTCGGAATGGTCGATATGGCTGAGCGCGCCGGAAGCCGCGAAGGCATCCAGTTTTTCGGCGAGTGCCTTGTGGCTCTCGTCGAAGAACGGCCAGTCGAGGAAATCGCGCGTCGGCCCTTTAAGCGTCGTGGGGGCGGCCATCAGTTGCCCTCGAATGTCGGCTTGCGCTTTTCGGCGAAGGCCTCGAAGGCGCGGCGGAAATCCTTGGTGGCCATGCAGACCGCCTGGGCCTGCGCCTCGGATTCGATCATCTCGTCGATGCCCATGGCCCATTCCTGGTTCAGCATGGTCTTGGTCATCGTATGGGCGAACCACGGCCCATCGGCCAGCGAATGAGCGAGCTTCACGGCTTCGGCTTCCAGAACGTCACCGGGATGGATGGTGTTGAAGAAGCCCCAGGCCTCGCCTTCGCGGGCGTTCATCGTACGGCCGGTGAACAGAAGTTCGGCGGCGCGGCCCTGGCCGATGATACGCGGCAGGATCCCGCAGGCGCCCATATCGGCGCCGGCGAGGCCGACGCGGGTGAACAGGAAGGCGGTTTTGGCTTCGGGCGTCGCCAGCCGGATGTCGGAGGCCATGGCAAGGATCGCGCCGGCGCCCATGCAGATGCCATCGACCGCGGCGACGATCGGCTGCGGGCATTTCTTCATCGCCTTGACGACGTCGCCGGTCATGCGGGTGAAAGCCAGCAGATCCGGCATCGCCATGTGGGTCAGCGGCTCGATGATCTCGAAGACATCGCCGCCGGAGGAAAAATTGCCGCCGGAGCCGGTGAGCACGATCGAGCGGATATCCGAAGCGTAGACCAGATCACGGAAGAGGTCGCGCAGCTCTGCGTAACTTTCGAACGTGAGGGGATTCTTGCGCTCCGCCCGGTTCAGGCGGATGGTCGCAACGCGGCCGTTGTCGCTGACTTCCCAGAGGAAATGCTTCGGCTGATAATCCTTGAACGGGCGGAGATATCCCGCCATCGATGCCTGTTCGCTCATCCTGCCAATACCTCCCCACCGGCAACCGCGATTGCCTGTCCATTGATCGATGCCGCTCCGGGCGATGCCAGCCACAGAACCGTGTCCGCGACCTCCTCCGGCTTCACCAGCCGCCCCTGCGGATTGCTCTTCGTGAATTCCTTGAGCGCCTGTTCTTCCGTCCGTCCCGTCTTTTCGACGATCGTCTCGATCGAGCGGGCGATCAGCGGCGTATCGGTGAAGCCGGGGCAGACGGCGTTGACGGTGATGCCGGTCTTCGCCAGTTCCAGCGCCAGCGAGCGCGTGAGGCCGACGACGCCATGCTTGGCGGCGACATAGGCCGAGACATAGGCGTAACCGGTGAGCCCCGCCGTCGAGGCGATATTGATGACGCGGGCGCCCGATCCGAAAGCCTTGAGGTCCGGCAGCACGGCCTGGGTGACAAGGAAGACGCCGGTCAAATCGACCGACATGACCCGGTTCCACATCTCCAGCGAAGTCTTTTCGAAAGGCGCGCTTGGTCCTTCGCCGGCATTGTTGACCAGGATATCGACCGGGCCAAAGACGGAACGCGCCGTCTTCAAGCCGTTGCCGATCGCCATTTCGTCGGTCACGTCGAAGCCGTCCACTACGCAGACCTTGTCCCTGCCGAGCGTTTCAGCCAGCGCCTCCAGCGGCTCCGCCCGGCGGCCGGCCAGCGTCACCCGCGCGCCGGCTTCCACCAGCGCCGTCGCGATCGCGGCACCGATCCCCGAACCCGCGCCGGTGACGAGGGCGTGGCGATTGGCAAGCCTGGCGGAGGTCGCTTCGCTCATGACGCGATCCTTATTTCGCCGCTGCCGTCGGGCCGACAGCAGGAGGAGCAACGGCCGCCGCAGCACGTGCGAGGTTGGTCTCGTATTGCGCCTTGCCGGAATAATACTGCTTCGGCCACGGAATGCTGGTCAGACCGATCTTCGCCGCCTCGTGCAGCACCCAGGCCGGATCGGCGAGATGCGGGCGGGCGACGGCACAGAGATCGGCGCGGCCGGCGGCGATGATCGAGTTCGCGTGGTCAGCTTCCGAAATCGCACCGACGGCGATGGTCGGGATGCCGATCTCGTTGCGGATCTTGTCGGAGAACGGCGTCTGGAAGAGGCGGCCATAGACCGGCTTTTCTTCCTTCCACACCTGGCCGGACGAGCAGTCGATCAGGTCGGCGCCGGCATCCTTGAACATCTGCGCGTAGATCGCGGCATCTTCCGGCGTGTTGCCGCCCTCGAACCAGTCATGGCAGGAAAGGCGCACGGAAATCGGCTTGTCCTGAGGCCAGACTTCGCGGACCGCCTTGAAGACCTCAAGCGGATAACGCGCCATGTTTTCGTGGCTGCCGCCGTATTCGTCGGTGCGGATATTGGTGAGCGGCGACAGGAAGCTCGACAGAAGATAACCGTGGGCGCAATGCAGTTCCAGCCAGTCGGCACCGGCTTCCGCCGCATATTTCGCGGCGCGGACGTGGTCGGCGGTGACACGGTCCATGTCGGCGCGGTCCATTGCCTTCGGAACCTGGCTGGTCTTGAGGTAGGGCAGGGCAGAGGCCGAGATCAGATCCCAGCCGCCTTGCTCGACCGGCTGGTCGATGCCTTCCCAGGCGACCTTGGTCGAGCCCTTGCGGCCGGCATGTCCGATCTGGATGCCGACCTTTGCCGCGGAATTCTCATGAACGAAGGTGACGAAGCGCTTCCATTGCGACGCCTGTTCCGCGTTCCACAGACCAAGGCAGCCTGGGGTGATGCGGGCATCCGGCGAGACGCAGGTCATTTCCCCAAATACGAGGCCGGCGCCGCCGAGCGCACGGGAGCCGAGATGGACGAGATGGAAATCGTCGAGCATGCCGTCCTTGGCGGAATACATGGCCATCGGCGACATGACGATGCGGTTCGGCAGATGTGTTTCGCGCAGCGAATAGGGCGTGAACATCGGCGGCAGGGTGCGGCCGTTGCCGCTGACGTCGATGCCGTTTTTCCCGGCGAACCAGCGCTCGTAACCTTCCAGCCATTTCGGATCGCGCAGGCGAAGGTTTTCGTGGCTGATGCGCTGCGAGCGGGTCAACATCGAATACATGAATTGTTCCGGCTCCAGCGTATCGGCATAACGCTGGCCGACCACTTCGAACCATTCCATGGCGTTGCGGGCCGCATTCTGGATGCGGGCGACATCGACGCGGCGGATTTCCTCGTAGGTCTCGAGAACCGCCGGGATCTTGTCCTTGGAATGGCCGAGCTTGTTGAACTGGTTGGTGAGCTCGATCGCGTCGTCGATGGCGAGCTTGGTGCCGGAGCCGATCGCAAAATGGGCGGTATGGGCGGCGTCGCCCATCAGCACGACATGCGAATTGCCGTTGAAATGGCTCCACTTGCCGCAGATCAGGCGGTTGAAGTTCAGCCAGGCGCTCCCTCGCAGATGCCGCGCGTTGGTCATCAGTTCGGAGCCATCGAGGACTTCCGAAAACAGCTCCTGGCAGAAATCGATCGAGCCCTGCTGGTCCATCCGGCCGAGGCCGTGCTTTTCGTAAGCCTCTTCCGTCGTCTCCACGATGAAGGTCGAGGTCTTGTCGTCGAACTTGTAGATATGCGCCTGGAACCAGCCGTGATCCGTCTTGCGGAAATCGAAGGTGAAGGCGTCGAAGAGCTTGTTGGTGCCGAGCCAGATATAGCGGTTCGGACGCACGACGAGATCCGGTTCGAAAACCTCCGGGTAACGGTTGCGGATCTTCGAGTTGAAGCCATCCGACGCGATGATCAGGTCCGCGTCCGGATAGTCGACGTCGCCGTTGGAATCGGTTTCGAAAACAAGCTCGACGCCGAGCGCCTCGCAGCGGCGCTGCAGGATGTTCAAGAGCTTCTTGCGCCCGATGCCGACAAAGCCGTGCCCGGATGTGCGCTGGCGCGTACCCTTGAACAGCAGCTCGATATCGTCCCAGTGGTTGAACGCATCCTCGATTTCGGTGGCGCTCTCCGGGTCCCACGCCTTCATCGACACCATGGTGGCATCCGAGAAGACAACGCCCCAGCCGAACGTGTCGTAAGGTTTATTGCGTTCGACGACGGAGATGGAATGCTCGGGATGCAGCTTCTTCATCAGGAGCGCGAAATAGAGACCGGCCGGGCCGCCACCGATACAGACGATGCGCATATCCAAGTCCTCCTGACGTTCGGTCGTTCATTATTTTAAGTTTAAAGTATATGGCGTTTGAGTGACCCGTCAAGCGGATAATTCCCGTGATTTGGGTTTTATCGGGTCGCCGGTTCAAGCGTCGGTTTCAGCGTCGAGGGCCTACCTGCTCCAAGGTGGCGAGAATGATCTCCATCAACATTAGCAGTTTTCATGCCGGATCGGTCAAATAATATGCACATGCATATATATAGGTTCTTATTGTTCGCCGTTCTGCCATGCTGCTGTTCGGTTGTCGCACTTATGCGCCGTCGTAGCGGCATTTGTGAATTGACAAATGGCTGGCTGGGAAAATATGCTTTTGCAAATGATTATGGATTGAAGCCGACAAGGTGAAGGGGAACTGCCATGGCCGAGCGATCTTTTGCGCGCGAAGTCGAGGATCTCAAGCTTGGAGAGGGCGAGATTTTTCGCGGGGAAGGCATTCTTGCCATCACCAAGGCGCTGCTGCAATCGGGCGTTTCCTATGTCGGCGGTTACCAGGGCTCGCCGATCTCGCATCTGATGGACGTGCTCGCCGACGCCAAGGAGATCATGGAGGATCTCGGCGTGCATTTCGAGACGTCGGCCTCGGAGGCGGCGGCGGCGGCAATGCTGTCGGCCTCGGTGATGTATCCGGTGCGTGGCGCAGTCACCTGGAAATCGACAGCCGGCACCAATGTCGCGTCGGACGCTCTTTCCAATCTTTCCTCCGGCGGCGTCAATGGCGGTGCGCTGATCATCCTCGGCGAGGACTTTGGCGAAGGCTCTTCGATCATGCAGGAACGCAGCCATGCGTTTGCGATGAAGTCGCAGATGTGGCTCCTTGACCCGCGTCCCAACCTGCCCGCGATGGTTCAGGCCGTGGAAGATGGCTTCCAGCTGTCTGAGGCGTCGAGCACGCCTGTCATGCTGGAAGTGCGTATCCGCGCCTGTCACGTGCACGGCCAGTTCGTCGCCAAGGATAACCAGCGGCCAAAGTTCACGCTCCGCGAGGCGCTGGAAAATCCGGTCCGCGATGTCAACCGCATCGTCCTGCCGCCAGCCAATTTCGGGCAGGAGAAGGACAAGCTGGAGCGCCGCTGGCCGGCTGCCGTCAACTTCATCAAGGAAAGGAAGCTCAACGAGCATTTCGGCCCCGAGGAAGGCGAGATCGGCATCATCACGCTTGGCGGTCTCTACAATGGCGTCATGCGCGGCCTGCAGCAGCTTGGTCTGGCGGATGTCTACGGCAATTCGTCGGTGCCGATCTACGTGATGAACGTCGCCTACCCGATGATCGACGACGAGGTGGTCGATTTCTGTCTCGGCAAGAAGGCCGTGATCATGGTGGAGGAAGGCGCGCCGGAATATATCGAGCAGTCGCTGCACACGCTGATGCGCCGCCGCGATATCCAGACCCGCCTGCACGGCAAGGACATCCTGCCGCTCGGCGGCGAATATACGGCGCCGGTGATGATGAAGGGGCTGAAGACCTTCATCGAAATGTACGATCGCCTGTTGCTCGGCAACCAGCCGCCGGTGCCGGATCCGACGCCCATTCTCAACGATCCCAAGGTGAAGGCTCTGGCCGAAGTCGTGCCGGCACGCCCGGCTGGTTTCTGTACCGGCTGTCCGGAGCGGCCGATCTTTGCGGCGATGAAGCTGGTCGAAAAGGAACTCGGCGAACATCACGTCTCGGCCGATATCGGCTGTCACCTGTTCTCTATCCTGCCGCCGTTCAACATCGGCGGCACGACGATGGGTTATGGCCTCGGCCCGGCTTCCGCTTCCGCCTTCAACGTCGAGGCGGACAAGCGCTCGATCGCGGTCATGGGCGACGGCGGTTTCTGGCACAACGGCCTCGCGACCTCGGTCGGCAATGCCGTCTTCAACAAGCAGGACGGCGTCATTCTCGTCGTCGACAATTTCTATTCGGCGGCGACCGGTGGGCAGGACATCCTGTCGTCACGGGCGATCAATCCGAACCGCAAGACCAACAATTCGATCGTCAATGCGGTGAAGGGTATCGGCGCCACCTGGGTGCGCCAGATCGACCGTACCTATGACGTCGCCAAGATGCGCGATACGCTGAAGGAAGCGCTGACGAGCAAGGAGAAAGGCCCGAAGATCATCGTGGCTTCCTCAGAATGCATGCTGAACAAGCAGCGCCGCGTGAAGCCGCAGTTCAACCAGGCGGTCAAGGACGGCAAGCGCATGGTCAAGGAGCGTTTCGGGGTGGACGAAGACGTCTGCACCGGCGATCACGCCTGCATCCGGCTTTCCGGCTGCCCGTCGCTTTCCGTCAAGCACACGGACGATCCGCTGAAGGACGATCCGGTGGCGGCGATCGACAATAGCTGCGTCGGTTGCGGCAATTGCGGCGAGGTTTCCGAGGCCGCCGTTCTCTGTCCATCGTTCTACCGCGCCGATATCATCCACAATCCGACCGGCTGGGACAAGTTCCTCTCGAAATTCCGTGGCTCGGTGATCGGCTGGCTGCAGGCCCGCCGCGCCGCCGGCCGCGTCGTGTTCAAGGAGGCTTGACCCATGAACGAGACCGTGAACCTCAAGACGCTCCATGCCTCGGACAAGCCGCTGGCGCTGGCGATCATGGCCATGGGCGGCCAGGGCGGCGGCGTGCTGGCCGACTGGATCGTCGGCCTTGCCGAAGAGCAGGGCTGGATGGCGCAATCGACCTCGGTGCCCGGCGTCGCCCAACGCACCGGCGCGACGATCTATTACATCGAGATGCTGCCGGCGCGCGACGGCGTGTCGCCGATCTTTTCGCTGATGCCGACACCGGGCGATGTCGATGTCGTGCTTGCCGCCGAACTGATGGAAGCCGGGCGCTCTGTGCTGCGCGGACTGGTGACGCCGGACAAGACCACGCTGATCGCCTCGACACATCGTTCCTTCGCGGTCGGCGAGAAGGAAAAGCCGGGCGACGGCATCGGTGATCCGACCGTGGTGGTCGGGGCGACCGATTTCGCCGCCAGGCGCACCATCGCCTTCGACATGGACACGCTGGCGCTGAAGAACGGCAGCGTGATCTCCGCCTCGATGTTCGGCGCGCTTGCCGCGGCAGATGTGCTGCCTTTCCCCAAGGAGGCCTTCGAGGCGACGATCCGCGGTGGCGGCAAGGGTGTCGAGCCCAGCCTTCGGGCTTTCAATGCCGCCTACGAGCGGGCGAAAGCCAAGCCACGTGACGAAGTGGTCGCGCTGCCGCCGAAGCATTTCGACGTGATGCCGGAAACCGCCGGCCATCCGGAACTCGACCGTCTCGTCCATCGCATGCGCGCCGAGTTCCCGGAAACCGCCTGGCCGTTGCTGTTTGCAGGCGTCAAGAAGCTCACGGATTTCCAGGATACGGCTTATGCCGGCGAATATCTCGATCGGGTCGGCAAGCTTCATGCACTGGATCGTGCCAATGGCGGCGAGGATCGCGATTATACTTTCACCGTCCAGTCGGCGAAATATGTCGCCGTCGCCATGGCCTATGACGATGTGATCCGCGTCGCGGACCTGAAGACCCGCGGTACGCGCTTCAACCGCGTCGCCAAGGAAGTCGGCGTCAAGCAGGATCAGATCCTCTACATGACCGAATACATGCATCCGCGCATGGAAGAAGTCTGCGGCACCATGCCGAAGGCGCTCGGCCTCTGGATTGAAAACCGCCCCAAGGTTTTCGCCTGGCTCGACCGGCGCATCAACAAGGGCCGCCGGGTACAGACCGGCACGCTGTTCTGGTTCCTGACGCTCTACGCTCTGGCAACGCTGCGCCGCACCCGACGTGGTACCCTCCGGCATTCACGGGAAGCCGAGCATCGCGAAGCCTGGCTCGACGCGGCAACCCCGCTGCTTTCGCGAAACTACGACCTCGCCGTCGAAGTGATCAACAATCGCCGGCTGGTAAAAGGCTATTCCGACACGCATGCGCGCGGGCTTTCGAAGTTCGACCGGGTGATGTCGGCGCTGACCATTCTGACGGATCGCGACGATGGCGCAGCCTGGATGAAGCGCCTGCGTCAGGCCGCCCTGCTGGACGAAAGCGGCATTGCTCTGGATGGTGCGCTGAAGACCGTGTCGACGCTTTGAGCGAGGTTTTGAACTAGGCCGGGCCGGTCTCCGCGTCCGCGCCTCGATCCGGCTCCGGACAGCCGCCGCCTGCGCCTGCATCTATCCTCTGCTTGCGGTCGCGAGCGCCGTGTTGAGCACCTTGCTGCAGAAGTTCAAATTCAGCAAAGGGTTCTGGGATATCGGCGCTCTGGTGGGGTCCTGCCCGCTGATGCAGGCGACCACCAGTGCCGACAGCGTGGCCTGGCGTGGATTGATGGCTCCGCTCGGGGTGGCTATCGGCTTGCCGTCCGACCCGATGATGGATCGCCCGACCAGGGCGACCAGAAGATTGCCGTATTGGCTGAGGATGATGGAATAGGCATCATGGCCGATAAAGCCGTTGGCATAGGCTTCGCAGGCTCTGTAAAGGCCGTCGCGAAGGGCCAGCACGGCACCGGCGCGGCCCTCTCCTTCTTCCACGCTCTCATCCGTCTTGGCATCCGGCGCGATTTCGGTCGTCGTCCCGGTGGAACTGGTGATCTTGACAGTCGCTTTTGCAGACTTGTCGAAAGCAACCGTATAGTCCGGGCTCGGTTCGCTGCAGATAATCGGATAGCCTAGCCTTTTACGCTCCGTGACGAGCCTGAAGTTTCCGGTCATAACCAGACTTTTAGTGCCGCCGATATCGGCCTGCTGCACTTTTTCATTCGCGGAGGTACAACCTACCAATGCCGCCGCGAGTGCGGCAGCGCAGATCTTGCCAAACATGTCCCCAGTCCCCCGCGGCAACATCGCCGCCAGCGTCGGCAACTCCACCCTTTCCGGGTGACTTGGATGCCTCGGAGGTTAATGTGCGTTAAGAATTTCAGTTTTGCAATCAAAAGTTACATCACCTTGAAAGGCACCCATTGGCTGCGGTCCCATTTTTCGAGGCGCCTGCTTCGGCCGGCCCGTCCGTCCGCAGCGCCGCTCCAGGCGCTCCCATTCCGGTTTTAAGCATACAGACACATTATAGCCGCGATCCCGTTGCTTTTGCTGCGTATCTGACCACAGTAGACGCATAGTTTTCAGCACCGGCAGCACACATGGAATCCACGGATCGTCAGCCAAGTCGCTTTCGAGACATCCTTGAGACGTACCGTCCTTACCTCATCGCCTTGGCGGCGTTGGCGGTTTTCGCGTTCACGACTTTTGCGATCTACAACCTCACGACCGAGGTCAGTTATGACGATGTTGTCGAGGCGCTCGCCAATACGCGCTGGTCTTCGATCGGCCTTGCGGTTTTCTTCACGGCACTGAGTTTCGCGGCACTTGTCGGATACGACGTGAACGCGATCACCTATATCGGCCGGTCGCTGCCTTTCGTACCTGTGGCGATAACGGCCTTCAGCGCCTATGCGGTCGGCAACACGGCCGGTTTCGGAGCACTCAGCGGCGGGGCGATCCGGTTCCGGGCCTATTCGCGCCTGGGGCTTTCGCCCGACGACATCGGCCGCATCGTCGCTTTCGTGACGCTTGCCTTCGGCATCGGGCTTCTGGCAGTCACGGCGCTTGCATCGCTGGTCACGGCACCGAGGATCGGCGCGATCCTCGACATCGACGGCACATGGGTTCGGGCCGGCGCCATCGCGATCATCATCGTGCTCGCCGCTCTTCTGATCCTCGGGCGAGGGGGACGGACCGTCTCTCTCGGAAGCCTGAGCATCCGCCTGCCGGACAGCCGGACGTCCTCGCAGCAATTCCTTATCACGGCGCTTGATGTCGCCGCTTCAGCCTCCGTCCTCTACGTGCTTCTGCCGCAGACTGAAATCGGCTGGCCGTCCTTCCTGGCGATTTATGCGACTGCCGTCGGCCTCGGGGTCCTCAGCCACGTGCCGGCCGGTCTCGGCGTTTTCGAGACGGTGATCGTCGCGGCGCTGGGCAATACGGTCAGCCTCGACGAAGTGCTCGGCAGTCTCGTCCTTTACCGCGTCATCTATCATGTCCTGCCGCTGCTCATCGCCACGCTGGTGGTGATCGGCGTCGAAATTCGCCAGCTTGCCCGTCACCCTATCGCATCGACGCTTCGAAAGCTTGAATTCCGCCTCGCGCCGCCGCTTCTGGCGACCTTCTCGATGATCGCCGGCGCCATGCTGATCTTCTCGAGCGTGACGCCGACGCCGGATTCAGATATCAATTTCCTTGGCAACTACCTGCCGTTGCCGGTGTTCGAAGGCGCGCATTTCCTTTCCAGCATTCTCGGCCTGCTGCTGTTCGTCGCCGCGCGCGGCATAGGCCAACGGTTGGACGGTGCGTGGTGGACCGCCATGGTCTGCACCTCTCTGGCGCTGATTTTCGCCTTCATGCGGGCGATCGCGCTTTTCGAGGCGACGTTCCTGATCATCCTGCTGATCAGCCTGTTCCTCAGTGCCAAGCAGTTCAAACGTCGGGCGTCGCTGTTCGGGCAGGTGCTGACGCCGAGCTGGATCGCCGCCATGTTCATCGTCGTCGCCGCGGCGATCACGGTGCTGCTCTTCGTTTATCGCGAAGTGGAATACAGTCGCGAGCTCTGGTGGCAGTTCGAATTTTCCGAGGAGGCCCCGCGCGGACTGCGTGCGGTCCTCGGCCTTGCGATTTTTGCGGCGACGATCTCCGTGTTCAGCCTGTTGCGGCCGGCTGCCCGACGTTCGGCATTGTCCACGGCGGACGATCTCGAGCGGGCAATCCAGCTCGTCATGGCCCAGGACAATGCCGACGCCAACCTGGTGCGGATGGGCGACAAGCGGCTGATGTTCTCCGAGAGCGGCAATGCCTTCATCATGTACGGCATCCAGGGCCGCTCCTGGATTGCGCTTTTTGATCCGGTCGGACCGCAGGAGGAGACGGCGGATCTCGTCTGGCGTTTCGTTGAGGAAGCCCGTGCTCGAGGCGGCCGCGCCGTGCTCTACCAGATTTCACCCGGCCTCCTTTCGCATTGCGCCGATGCGGGCCTCAGGGCCTTCAAGCTCGGTGAACTGGCGATCGTCGATCTGTCCGGCTTCGACCTCAAGGGCGGCCGGCTGGCCGGGCTCCGTCAGGCCGTCAACAAGGGTGCGCGCGAGGGGCTGGAGTTTTCGGTCATAGAGCAGCCGGACGTGATGGCACATATCGAGGACCTCCGGCGCGTTTCGGATGCCTGGCTCGAAGATCACAACACGCGCGAGAAGACCTTCTCGCTCGGCGCTTTCCGGGATGACTATGTCAGTGCCCAGCCGGTCGCCATTCTCCGGAAGGGCGGGCGGATTGTCGCCTTCGCGACGCTGTCGCTGACTGACACGAAGTATGAAGGCACCGTCGACCTGATGCGCTTCATGCCGGATGCACCGAAAGGCTCTATGGATTTCCTGTTCGTGAAGATTATGGAATATCTTCGCGATGACGGTTATGCACATTTCAATCTCGGCATGGCGCCGCTTTCCGGCATGTCCACACGCGAGGCGGCACTCGCCTGGGACAGGATCGGCAGCGTTGTTTTCGAGCACGGCGAACGGTTCTACAATTTCAAAGGGTTGAAAGCTTTCAAGTCGAAGTTCCATCCCGCGTGGGAGCCGCGTTATCTGGCTGTGGCAGGGGGCGTCAGCCCCGCCATCGTCATGATGGACGCAACGCTCCTGATCGGCGGCGGCTTGAGGGGAGTGGTTGGTAAATGATGTGTCTGCGTTCTCTTGTTATCGTGTTTGCAACGCTGCTGTCCGGCGTGCCGATGGCTGCTGCCCAGGATCAGCAGGATTATCACACCGGCCTGATCCCGCAGCCGCGCATTCTTGTGCCGAACAATGGCAGCGAGCTCGAAGGCATCGTCTTCCTGATTTCGGGCGGGCAGGGCTGGGGGGCTCGGGAGGATAGCGAGGCGCAGAAGCTGCTCGCTGCCGGTGCCGCCGTGGTCGGCATCGATTTCCCCTCCTATATCAAGTCGCTTGCCGCCGATGACGGCGACTGCGTCTACATGGTTTCCGATATCGAGGACATCTCCCAGCAGGTGCAGCGGCGGATTGGCAACCCGGAATACCGCCACCCCATCGTCGCCGGTATCGGCGAGGGCGGTGCCCTGGCGCTTGCGATGATCTCCCAGAGCCCGAACGCGACGATCGACGAGGCGATTGCCGTCGATCCGCTGGCCGGCATCCCGCTCGCCAAGGAACTCTGCACGCCGGCTTCCAAACAGAAGGTCGGCGATCGCACGGTTTATGGTTTCGACGATGGCGCGCTGCCGGCCGTCGTGACGATCATTTCCACGGCTACAGCCGATACCGCCGGCAAGGCACATGCCCTTCGCCTGAAACAGGATCACCCCGAGGTCGAACTCGGAAATTCCGGCGAGACTTCCGATGTGGCGCTTTCGCAGGCGCTTGCCGCCCGCATTGCTGCCGCGGGCCGGACCAACCAGCCGCTCGACCTGCCGCTGAACGTGCTCGAGGCCAAACCGGCCATGAACACGATGGCGGTGATTTTTTCCGGCGATGGCGGGTGGCGGGATCTCGACAGCGAAGTCGGGGGCTATCTGCAATCCCAGGGGGTTCCGACGATCGGCCTGGATTCGCTGCGGTATTTCTGGTCCGAACGCACGCCGCAAGCGACCGCGGACGATCTGGCGAAGATCATCGAACATTATCGTCGTCAATGGGGCGTTCAGAACGTATTGCTGGTCGGCTATTCGTTCGGCGCGGATGTGCTGCCCGCCACCTACAACCTCCTTCCCGCCGCAGACCGGGCGCGCGTCAAGCAGATCACGCTGCTCGGCCTGTCGCATGAAGTGGACTACGAGATTTCCGTGACCGGCTGGCTTGGCGTCACCGGCGCCGGCAAGGGCGGCGACCCGATGACCGACGTCGTCAAGATCGATCCGAAGATCATCCAGTGCGTCTACGGTACCGACGAGGATGACGATCCCTGCCCGACGCTGAAGGACAAGGGCGTCGAGGTCGTGCGGATCGAGGGCGGGCATCATTTCGACGAGAATTATCAGGCGCTCGGCAAGCGCATTCGCGACAGCCTTCAGACACGGCTGACGAAATAGGCCGATCAGATCTCGTGCTTGCGGATGTTGAGGAGGATCTTGTGGAGCGTGCCGGTGAAGGCGCGGTATTCCTCCTCGTCGATGCCGTCGAACATCCGCAGCAACGAATCGTACATGGTCGGCCAGAAGCGCCCGAAGGCTGCGCGGCCTTCCTCGGTAATCGTCACATCGCGGATGCGCATATCCTCGGCGCGCGGCGTGCGGCGGATGTAGCCCTGGTCTTCGAGGGAATCGAGCGTGCGGCTCATGGTCGACTGCTCGATGACGGCGAAGACGGAAAGCTCGTTGATGGTAAGCGAAGCGGAGACGCTGAGGACCGCGAGCGTGCGCATCTTGGCGGTCGACAGGTCGTATTCGCGCAGTTCCTCCGCCATGTTGGAGTTCCAGCGGGAGATGATGCGGTTCATCAGGTAGGGTGCGAAATGGTTGAGGCCGATCTCGCCCATGGTCGGCCGATTTTCCGGATCGCCCTCCTGATGCCAGCGCAGCACCACGCCTGAAAACCGTTCTGCCATGAAATCCATGTCTCCTATGCCACGCCGTTTCAACGCAACGACGATGCGAGCAGAAAGCCGGAGCCTCCGGCAAGCCCCGGTCCCGGATGGGTCGAGGCGCCGATATGATAGAGGCCCGGCACGTGGGTGCGGTGGTTAACAGACGACTTGAAGGGTCGCCAGAGGAAAAACTGGTCGAGCCCGCAGAAGCCGCCATACGGATCGCCGCCGACGAGGTTCATGTTCAGCGATTCCAGATCGGCGGGCGAATAGGCGCGGCGCGCGAGCTTGATCTCGGCGAAGTTGTCGATATGGCGGGCAAGCAGAGCCTCGACGCGGTCGGCATAAAGTTCGCGCAGTTCATCGGTCCAGCGGCCGTCGGCAGGTGTGGCGATCTCACCAGCCGCATCGCCCTTGATGAAGCGCGGCGCTTCGGGAAGCTGCAGCCAGAGAACGGATTTGCCCTCCGGCGCTCGCGACGGGTCGAAACTGGCCGGCTGGCCGACGCAGACGGTCGGCTCGGCGGGCAGCAGGCCACGTTCGCATTCGTTGGTAGCGCGTGAGACGCCGTCGAGGCCGGGTGTGAGGTGCAGGAGCGCCACCCTGGCGAGTTCCGGATCGCCCTTCCAGCGGGGCGGGGCGGAGAGGGCATAGTGGATCTGCATATTGCCCTTGCCGTATCGATAACCGGCAACGCCCTGCTGGATCTCGGCCGGTGCCGGTTGCGGCCAGTCCTTGAGCAGGCGGTCGTAGATCTGGTTCGGCGTCGTGGAGCAGACGACGCCGGACGTGGCGTTGATCGTCTCGCCGCCTGCCAACCTTATTCCGGCGGCCTTGTTGCCCGGACCGGGAAGGATACGTTCGACATCCGCGCCGCTGCGGATCGTGCCGCCCTGATCCGCGATCAGTCGTTCAAATGCCTTGACGAGGTTGGCGACTCCGCCCTTGACGATCGGGCAACCGGCAAGCTCGACAGCAAACCCGATGACCTTGACCATCTCGGCGGAATAGGCGCTTTCCGGCGCCAGGCCGCAATGCAGGACCCAGGGCGCCCAGAGGGCATGTGCGGCTTCGGACCTATAGGTGGTTTCGAGATAACCGCGCGCCGGCGTCAGCGCATCGCCGAACCAGGCGGCAAGCTGGCGCAGGCCCTTGCCCCAGCCCTGTCTGGCGACCGTCTTCAGCGTCGTGCCGGACCAGAGCGCGCCGCCGAGCAGCGAGAACAGGAAGGCGGCATCCGCCCCGAGAGCGTTCATTTCCCGGTCAAACGCCTTGCCGTCGCCGGCGGCCAGTGTCTCGAAGGTGGCGACATTGCGCTGGCGGTCTTTCGAGAGGATGACGGAAGAACCGTCCGGCCGCAGCACGCCGGTCGGCAGGTCGGCATGGGCGAATTCCAGGCCGCGGGCTTCGAGATCCTTGCCGAGCGCGCCATAGGCGGGCGAGGTCAGGAACAGCACCATGGTGGTGGCCATCACGTCGTGGATGAAGCCCGGCGCGGTCACCTCTTCCGTGCGCAGGCAGCCGCCGATGCGGTCGCTGCGTTCGAGAACAAGGACCTTCTTGCCTTTCTTGCCGAGCGTGGCGGCGGCGACCAGTGCGTTGATGCCGCTGCCGACGATGATGTATTCGAAATCCGCCATGCCGTCCGTCTTCCCGCTGGATACAGAAAGGGCCGGAACCTTCCGGGTCCGGCCCTTCGATCGGATCAGGCGATCAGGGCCAGCGCCCGGACCGGCGAGCCGGTGCCCTTGACGAGCTTCAGCGGTGCGGCGATCAGCACGGCGCCCTTCGGCGGCAACTGGTCGAGGTTCGACAGCGATGCGAGGCCGTATTTGCCGGCGCCGTGCATGAGGTTATGGGCAGGGAAGGGCGGGTTCATGCCGCCGGCCGAACCGGCGTCGGTGCCGATGGTTTCCTGGCCCCAGCCGATGATGTCCTTCGAAATCAGGTATTGGATGGCTTCGGCGGTCGGGCCGGGAGAATGAGGGCCATTTTCGTCGGCGTTCAGGAAGGTTTCGGTGGAGCCGTTGCGCTTGTACCAGTCGGAGCGCATCAGCACCCAGCTGCCGGCTTCGATCTCGCCATGCTCGGCTTCCCATTCCTTGATGCTGTCGACCGTCAGCAGGTAGTCCGGGTTTTCGGCGGCTTCCTGGGAGCGGTCGATGACATTGACCGGCGCCACGAAATTCTGCGGCGGGATGGTGTCGGTCGTGTTGTTCGGCTTGTCCTTGCCGGTGATCCAATGACAGGGCGCATCGAAATGGGTGCCGGTGTGTTCGCCGAGTTCCAGCCAGTTCCAGGCCCAGAACGGACCGTCCTCGTTATATTCAGAGATCGTGTGGACGGCGACCTTGGGGGTGTTCTTGCCGAACTGCGGCGGCAGGTAGAGGACGGGGGTATCTGGCCCGAGCGGCGCCGTCAGGTCCACGACCTTGACTGAGCCGGAGAGAAGAGCGGAAGCGAGACTAGTGAGTGTGCTGGAAGACATGGTGCCGGGTTCCCCTTGAATGACCGGTTTCGTGAGCCGGGCAGCAGCCGGTTTTCCTCTCCGGGTGCCGCTAACCGATGATGGAGCCTATTGCAGAAAATATGAGGATGCAAGCAATCGGGAGAGGCTGCATCGCGCAAATTTAGGTGGCGGGGTGCCGATGAAAAAGCCGGAAGTTTCACCGGAAGTTGCCTGTTTCGGACTCGATTGAGGACGAGTGCGACCGGCAGTCAACCTGCCGATACGGTCGCCGTCCGTGGTGCCGTCCTCCGAAAATATATGCATATGGATGAATAATGAGAACAGGAGGGGGCTTTTGACACGGCGATAATCGGGAGGCGGCCATAAGGACCTTGCGAGCGGCATCCATCATGGGGCGATCCAAGACCTCCGCCAACAACCACCTCGCCGGCGCCGCCTTCGAATAGGGCTCGCCGCCTCCGCCGTCAGCGCTTCTTTTCCTTGTTGAACCTCTGTTCGAGAAGATTGACCAGCCGCACCATCGGCCAGAGGAAAGCGATGTAGATCACCGCAGCTCCGATCAGCGGTGTCGGGTTGGCGTAAAGCGCCTGTGCGTCCGTCGCTTCCTTGAGGAGTTCCGGCAGCGCGACCGTGGAGGCGAGCGACGTATCCTTGAACATCGAGACACAGTTGTTGGTCATCGGCGGGATGACGATGCGGATCGCCTGCGGCAGCACGACCTTGCGCAGCGTAACGAGGAAGGGCAGGCCGAGAGCTGCGGCCGCCTCGAACTGGCCGCGCGGAATACCCTCGATGCCGGAACGGAAGATCTCCGCCGAATAGGCGGCCATGACGATCGAGAAGGCAAGGCCGGCGGACGTCCAGGAGGACAGGCGGATGCCGACGAAAGGCAGCGCGTAGTAGATGAGGATCAGCACCACCAGCATCGGCGCCGCGCGGAAGATGTCGATGTAGAATACCGTCAGATAACGCACCGGCTTCGGCCCGTAGAGGCGCAGAAGCGCGATCGCCAGGCCGATGGGAATGCCGATGCCGATGCCCGCCACGCCGAGCAGGAAGGTGTTGATCAGCCCGCGCAGCAGCGCCGGAAACGCGTCGCCGAGAACCCCGAGGTTGAAGAATGTATCGAGGAGGGTCATGTCCTGGTGCCTCTAAGCTCACGAAAAAGCCGGCCGTCGCCGGCCGGCATGATTGGGGTGTGCGATCAGTAGCCGGCTCAGGGTTTCGGCAGCGGCTGTTCGATTGCGGATGCGGAACCGGCGGCCGGATCCGAGCCGAACCACTTCTTGTGGATCGCGGCCAGCGTGCCGTCCTTCTTCATGGCGGTGATCGCATCGTTCGCCTTGGCAAGCAGGGGGTGATCCTTGGTCATCATCAGACCGTATTGTTCGCCGGTCTTGATGCGTACCTTGACGGCAAGGTCCTTCATCTTGAGGAAGGCGTATTCCATGCCCGGAACGTCGCTGACGGCGACGTCGGCGCGGCCGGCGGAGAGATCCATCAGCAGGTCCTGCTGGGCATTGTAGCTCTTGATGTCGCTGATGCCGTATTTCTCCTTGTTGTCCTTGGCCCACTTGTCGCCGGTGGAACCCGCCAGCACGCCGACGACCTTGCCCTTCAGGTCCTCGACCTTGGAAACGGTCGCTTCCTTGCGGGTGGCGATGCCCATGTCGGCGTCATAATAGGCTTGCGTGAAGGACTGGCTGCCGAGACGTTCCTTGGTGATGGTGATCGAGGAGATCGCGACATCGATACGCTTCGAGGACGTGGCGGCGAACAGAGCCTGGAAGCCGAGGTCGGAAATCTCGACCGTCATGCCGAGGCGCTTGGCGACTTCGTTGACGATGTCGACTTCGAAACCCTCGAACGTTCCGGCGGCAGTCTTGTATTCGAAGGGCGGGTTGCTCGGGTAGGAGCCGACGGCAAGCGCTGCGGCAGACGCAAAGCCGGCGCTTGCGACGGACAGGGCGGCAGCGCCCGCGAGACCTAAAAAGGCGCGGCGGAAAAGGCTCATGGTCATGATTGCGTTCCCTCTGTTCTGGCGACCGGCGGGCGTTTTTCCCTGCCGGATCGGATACGAATTCTTTTGATGATTGGCAGATGGAGCGACGTTGACGCGAGCCCTCTCCCAAGAGCGATCCAGCGGCGTCCCATATCCTCCTTCAACGCGCGTGGGAGCGGATCGTGATCGAAAATCCGGCAAGTTTCAAGGGGAAAGATTGAAGCTTAAATCATGTCGGGGCGGTCCGTCCCTGGCCGGCAAACGAGGCAAAAAATAGTTTAGGTATAAACTTGTTTTTCGCTTCCTGCGGTTCGATAGTGGCTCACGACAGGGGAACAGGGGCCGCCGGCAATCGTTGCGGTCCCATTATGGAAGCAGGAATCCAAGCCATGCGTTTTGCCTATTTCGCCTTTTTCGAAAACACCGATGGCAGCGAGCTCGCCGTGAGCAAGGCGGATGTCGAGACCGTCGCCGAGATCGTCAAGCTCACTCCCGGGTTGACCGCTGCCAATCTCTATACGCCTGAAGTCACCAAGGACATGTACAACAAAGACGAGCAGTCGCCGATCTTCGGCATGCAGCTCTATTTCAACGACCTGACCGATCTGGAAGACGCCATGGCACCGGCAGGCCACCTGCATCAGCTTGCGGCTTCCGGCGTGCTTTCGAGCATCCGCGGCGCGAAGGGCACGCAGCAGGCCATGTATGCGCGGCATTTCCCGGTCGATGAAGCCAGGCTCGATATGGAAAAGAACGGCAATCCCTGTTCATACGTGGTGCACTATACCGGACCGGCGGAGGACCTGAACGTCTGGATGCACCATTATGTCAGCCATCATCCGCAGGTGATGCGAACCTTCCCGGGTATCCGCAAGATCGAGGTCCTGTCGCGGATCGACTGGTGCGGTTTCCTTCCGTGGGAGCGGGTCAACCACATGCAGCGCAACCGGGTGATGTTCGACAGCCCGGCGGCACTGCAGGCCGCGCTGCAGTCGCCGGCGCGCATCGCAATGCGCGAGGACTTCAAGACCTTCCCGCCCTTCGAAGGCGGCAATTCCCACTTCCCGATGGAGACGCAGATCATCGTCCCGTGAGGGGCGGTGAGGCTGTTCAGAGCTTGATATGGTCGCGGTCGAGATCCGCGACCGAGCGGCAGCCGAGAAGCGCCAGGGTGCGGCGGATTTCCTCTTCGAGGATGGTGATGGCGCGGGTGGCACCCGCCTCACCTCCGGCGGCGAGGCCATAGAGTGTCGCACGGCCGGTCATGACCGCATCGGCGCCGAGCGCCAGGGCCTTGACGATGTCGGTGCCGCGGCGAAAGCCGCTGTCGGCGAGGATGGTGATCCTGCCCTTCAGCTTGCCGGCGATTTTTGGCAGGACAGTGATCGGCGAAGGCGCCCCGTCGAGCTGGCGGCCGCCGTGATTGCTGATAACGATGCCGTCGGCACCCGCATCCATCGCCAGCTCCGCATCGCGCATCGTCATGACGCCCTTGACGATCAGCGGGCGCTTCCAGATTTTCCGCAGATGGCGGATGTGGCTCCAGTGAAGGTCCGGCTCCACCTGTTCGCGCGACCAGATGGCGGTGCGGGCAAAGGTCTGCTGGTCCGCGGGCAGGAAATCGAGGAGGTTGCCGAAGGGCGGAATGCCGCGCGCCATGACCGACAGTGCCCAGCGTGGATGGCAGAGAATATCAAGCTTGTGGCGGAAGGTCGGGTCCATGCCGGCACGATAGTTGCGGCGGTCCCATTCGCGGTTGCCGAAGGTGGCTGCGTCGGTCGTCACCATCAGCGCCTGGCAGCCGGCCCTTTCGGCGCGGCCGACCAGCTCGTCCATGAAGGTCTGGGAGCGGAAGACGTAAAGCTGCATCCAGTGGGAGAGGTTGGGGATGTTGGAAAGTTCCTCGATCCGCATATTGGAGACGGTGCTCTGGGTGAAGGTCACACCGGCTTTGGCGGCGGCTTCCGCGAGCAGCCGATCTCCCTGATGCTGGAACAGACCATTGAAGCCGGTCGGGGCAACGATGAGTGGTAGCCGCATCTTCCGGCCAAAGATCGTCGTCGAAAGATCGGGCACGCCGACGCCGGTCAGCGTCGAGGGGCGGAATTCGATTTCGGAAAAGATCTGGCGGTTGCGGCGGAGCGTCCATTCGTCCTCGGCGCCGCCTTCGAGATATTCCAGCACGAAAGCGGGGAGACGGTTGCGCGCCATGGCCTGCAGGTCGGCGATGGTGACGGCGCGGCTGATATCCCTGCCGTCGTAATATCTCCGACCGGCAATCGCCATCATTCGACCTGATAGCCGGCTTCCGCCAATACCGGCGACCATTCGGCGTTGACGTCGTCCGGCGGCACGGCGGCGAGCAGGCTGCGGGTATAGGCGTGCTGCGGGTCGGCGAACACGGTTTCCGTCCGGCCGCTTTCCACGACCTCGCCGCGATACATAACCATCACCCGATCGCAGAGATAACGGACGACCGACAGGTCGTGGCTGATGAACAGCATCGAGAAGCCGTGCTCATCGCGAAGCTTCAGGAGAAGGTCGAGAAGTTGCGCCTGCACCGACACGTCGAGGCCGGAGACGATCTCGTCGGCGACGAGGATGCGCGGCAGGGTGCAAAGCGCGCGGGCAATGTTGACGCGCTGCTTCTGGCCGCCTGAAAGCTGGGAGGGGAAACGTGTCGCCGCATCCGGCGGCAGGCCGATTTCCTTCAAGAGTTCGGCGGCGCGGTCCATGCGTTCGCGGGTACTGTTGTGCAGACCGCTCGCCTCGCTTGCCTGGGTGACGATGCTGCCGATGCGACGGCGTGGGTTGAGCGCCGATTGCGGGTCCTGGAAGACCATCTGGATAAATTCGCGGCGATAGGCCCGTTCGGCATTGCTGTTGCCGGTAACGTCGCGACCGGCCAGCGTGATCTTGCCGCCTGTCGGCGTATCGAGGCCGACGACGAGGCGGGCGAGCGAGCTCTTGCCGCTGCCGCTCTCGCCGACGATGCCGACGAACTCCCCCTCGCCGAGCGAAAAATCGACGCTGTTGACGGCCTTGAAGCTGCTGCGCTTGGCGAACGGGCTCCAGGCCGTCGTATAGGCCTTGGTCAGTTTCTCGCCGTTGAGATGGATCTTGGTCGAGGCGACCTCGCGGCCGGGTGCCAGCGGCGGCGGCACGATGTCCGGCGTCTTCTCGGTGCGGATGCAGGCGGCGATATGGTTCGGGCCGATATCGGCGAGGGGCGGTTCGGCGCGGGTGCAGGCCTCGATCGCGTTCGGACAGCGGGAAGCGAAGCGGCACCCCTTCAGTTCCTTCAATACGCGTAGCCCCGGCATGCGTTCCGGCAGGATGAAGAGGCCGCGGCGCGGGCCCGATATGTTTGGGTTGGCGAGCTGCAGGCAGCGCGTATAGGGATGCGCCGGTGCCGAGAAAAGCTGTTTTGCCGGGCCGCGCTCGGCCGGCCGGCCGGCATAGAGCACCATGATCTCGTCGCTGATCTGCGAGGCGAGGCGCAGGTCGTGGGTGATGAAGATCACCGCCGTGCCGTCGCGTTTCTGCATTTCGGCGATCAGCTTGACGATGCGAGCCTGGATGGTGACGTCGAGCGCGGTGGTCGGCTCGTCGGCGATCAGCAGGCGCGGACGGCTGGCAAAGGCCATGGCGATCAGGATGCGCTGGCACATGCCGCCGGAAAGCTGGTGCGGGTATTTTTCCAGCAGCGCGGCGCCATGCGGCAGATGGACGGCCTCGAATTCCCTGAGCGCCCGCTCGCGCCAGTGCTCCCCGGAGGCAAGGCCGATGCGTAGAAGGTGTTCCTTGATCTGCTGGCCGACTGTCAGCACCGGGTTGAGGCCGGAAAGCGGCTCCTGCGGAATGAAGGCGATGTCACGGCCGAGAAGGTTGCGCCGACGTTCCGCCGCCATCGACACCAGGTCTTCGCCATCGAAGGAAAGGGTGCCCTTGGTGACGGCAAAACCCTTCGGCAGGTATTGCGAGATGGTGCGGCCGATCATCGACTTGCCGGCACCGGATTCGCCGACCAGGCCGAGGATCTTGCCGGGCTCGAGCGAAAAATTGAGGTCTGTCAGGACCGGGAAGCTTTCCTTCGCTCCAAGCGATTCAACGCAAAGATTTTTGGCCGAAAGAATGGGATTTCTGGCTGAAAGAATGGCCATGTCAGGTGCGCTCCGTCTGGGTCAGGCGCGTATCGAGGGTACGGCGCAGGCCGTCGCCCAGGATATTGAAACCGAAGACCGCGAAGAAGATCGCGAAGATCGGCGCGATCAGGTTGAACGGCGCCTCGTAGATGTTCTGGCGCGCATCGGCGATCATCTGGCCCCAGGCAGCCGTTTCCGAGCCGACGCTCATGCCGACGAAGGAAAGGATCGCTTCGACGATGATGGCGACGCCCATTTCGAGGCTCATCAGTGTGATCAGCAGCGGCAGGGTTCCGGGCAGGATTTCGCGGGTGATGGTGCGCCAGTGGGAAAAGCCGATGAGTTGCGCGGCAGAAACGTAGTCGCGTCGGCGCAGGACGATGACTTCGCTTCGCAGCACGCGACAGAAACGGGTCCAGTCGACCAGGATGATGGCAAGCACGACGTTGCGCAGTCCGGTGCCGAGGCCAACCATCAGGATCAGGGACAGAATGACCGGAGGGAAGGACAGCCAGATCTCGACGATGCGACCGATCACCCAATCCACCCAGCCGCCGAAATAACCGGCGACGTGGGCGAAGAAGGCGCCGATGATCATCGCGCCGATCGAGGCGCTGAAGGCGACCGTCAGCGCCACGCGGGCGCCGAATATCAGGCGGGACAGGACGCATCGACCGAGGCTGTCCGTGCCGAGCGGAAACATCGCATCGCCGCCATCGGCCCAGGCGGGCGGGGTCAGGATCGACAGCAGGTTCTGTTCGTTCGGATCGTTGGGCGCCAGATAGGGGGCGAAAATCGCGCAGATAGCCAGAATGAAGATGATCACCAGGCCTGTCTGGACGCGGCCGGATTTCAGCCAGAGCGGAAGCGGTCGCCCCTTCGCATATTGTAGCATGTCAGCGCACCCTCAGTTTCGGGTTGAGGATCAGGTAGAGACTGTCGATCACGATGCTGATCACCAGAACGGCGACGCAATAGGTGAGGCCTGCGCCCTGGATGATCGGCAGGTCCGCATTGCGGATCGCATCGACCATCAGATTGCCCATGCCCGGATAGGAATAGATGATCTCGACGAGCAGCGTGCCGCCGAACAGGAAGCCGAACTGCACGCCCATCAGGCTCAGCGTCGGCAGGATGGCGTTCTTCAGGCCGTGGCGGATCAGGATGCGCTTTTCCGAAAGCCCGCGAAGCCGCGCCTGCTGGATGTAGTCGTCCTGGTATGCATCGAGCAGGCTTGAGCGCAGCACGCGCATCAGCGACGGAGACAGCGCGATGCCGAGCGCGAGGCAAGGCAGGATCATATGCTCCAGCGCGTTGAAGAAGGTCGAGATATTGCCGGTGATCAGGCTGTCGAGCAGCAGGAATCCGGTGACGACCGGGCGTTCGAAACCGGGGCTCAGCCGCCCGGTGAAGGGCAGAACTTCAAAAAAGACGCCGAAGATCAGGAGCAGGAACAGGCTCCAGAGAAATTCGGGAAGCGAGAGCAGAAGGATGGAGAGAAAATCCATCACCGCTTCGGCGCGGGTGCCGCGCACGTAAAACAGGAAGAGGCCGCCGGCGAGGCCGAAGACGGTGGCGACCACCATGGCGATGACGGCAAGCTCGATGGTGGCGGGCAAGGTCGAGCTGATCAGGCTCGTCACGTCCTGACGGAAATGGATGGAGCGGCCGATATCGCCATGGAAGAGCTTGTTCAACCAGATGCCGTATTGCTGGTAGAGCGGCAGGTTGAGCCCCATTTCCGTGCGCATGGCCTCGACTTCCTGGACCGTCGCATTGGGTGGCAGCGACATCGCGGCGGGATCGACCGGCAGGATGCGCAGGATGCAGAAGAGAAGCGCAGAAACAAGCAGCAGGATTGGTATCGCGGTGAGGACACGCTTTACCAAGAGCTTGGCAATGGTCGCAATCATGCGCATGCCCCATATGACGATGTGAAGGAATGGGTCCGGGCGTACCCGGACCCCTTGATGGCTATGTCAGCCGGTATCAGGACCAGGACATGGTGCTGCCCAGGACCCAGGCATTGCCGTATTTGACGTAGTTGAGGCTCTTCTTTTTGACCAGCGTCTGGACGCTCTGCAGGATCGGGATATTGGCGCCCGTTTCGACGGCTTCCTGCGCGACGGCCTTATAGCCGGCGATGCGCTTCTCGTAGACCGGCTCGACAAAGAGTTTGAGGATCTTGTCGCCAATCTCCGGACCCTTCCAGGCGCCGAACGGCATCTTCGGGTTCATCAGGTAACCGGAGAAGATTTCCGGGTCGCCGGTAGCGTTGTCGAAGCTGTAAAGGGTCGCTTCCGGCAATTGGCCGCCGCGGTTCAGTTCGAAATACTTGGAATATTCGATCTGCTGCAGCTCGACCTTCAGGCCGACCTTCTGCCACATCTGCACCAGCGCCCTGGCGATATCGAAATCGCTCGGGAACTGGCCGTTGGTGGCGGCAAGCGTAAAGGTCGCCGGCTTGTCCGCGGTGTAACCCGCATCGGCCAAGAGCTTCTTCGACAGTTCCGGATCGTAGGCGAACTTATAATCGGGCAGGTAGCCCGGCGTGCCCGGCGTCGCCGGTACGGAGAGCGGCACTGCCGCGCCACCATAGAAGGCCTTGGAGAGCGCCGCCTTGTCGATCGCGTGATGGGCTGCAAGGCGGACGGCCATGTCCGTGAACCCCTTGTCGTTGCGCATCTGCAAGAGGATCAGGCGGGTGAAGGGATTGATCTCGGCCGTCAGGCCTTCCGTCTTGCCGAGACGCTCGGCCTCACGGACCGGAATGTTGACGGTCAGGTCCACCTGGCCGGACTGGATGGCGGCGGTACGGGCCGACGGATCCTTGATGATGTCGATCGTGACGCGTTTGATCTTCGGCTTGGTGCCGAAATAGGCGTCGTTGCGCTCCAGCACGATGCGCGAATTCATCTGGTAATCGACCAGCTTGTAGGGGCCGGTGCCGATCGGCTTCTTGGCGAATTCTTCCGGGCCGACGGATTCGATATATTTCTTCGGCACGAGGTAGCTGCCGAGGAAGGCGAGCCATTGCGGCGCGGTCGGGGTCGGGGCGGAGAATTTCATCACGCCCGAGGTCGGCGAGAGGATCTCGATGTCGGTGAGCGTGCGCCAGGAATTGGCGATATCGAGCTTCAGGCCGGACTTGATGCGATCGACGAAGGTGTATTTGAAGTCCTCCATCGTCATCGGATCGCCGTTGTGGAACTTCACGTCGCTGCGGATCTCGAACGGCATCGAAAGGCCATCCGGCTTCAATTCCCATTTGGTGATGAGATTGGCGATCAGCTTCAGGTCCGGCGACTGGTCGAGCGGCTGGTCGAAGACCATCTTGAAGAGCGGCTGGGCATCCGGAACGAAGCGGAGGTTCGGGTCCCAGGACGGCACGTCGGACGGCCAGCCGATGGTGACGTTGTCGGTATCTGCAGCGAAGGCGATTGTGGCCTGCGAGAGCACGGAGCCGCTGACCGCGGCCAGGCCGAGCATCTGCAGGAGATTTCTGCGGTCGATTTCAAAAGTCATGACGATCCCTCTGGTTCTGCCCGTCGATTACGACCGACGGACCTGCGGCGGTTGGTGAAACGCAAGCCTGCAATCCTGCCAGGGGCTTCGATTTTTTCTTTTGAGCCGCTTTTCGCGGTCGTCCCCTTAACAATTGAGGGGATCGTAGAACGAGGTATAAATTACTTCAAGCCTAAAATTTCCGATCGTGAGAAATTGAGAACGGCGTCGACTTATGCGTGTAGAAGGCCGAAAATGCGGGGGTTTTGTCAGCCTGCAGGTTGAGGGACCTCAGGGGACGCCGAACGCCGATTGGCTGGTCAAAAGCGAGGATCGTAAAAATCCGTTGACGTCTTTTCCAATTATTTTATGCTTAAAATGTCTTTTAGCGAAATGACGCCTCAACGCGACTGAAAGAGGGACGCTCATGATCGATCCGCATTGTCATTCCAGCAGCATCATGGTGGAGCGCCCGGCGGTGGTCGCCTTCGAGCTCATGTCGGACGGGCTGAAGCAGGGGCAGTGGGCCTGGGGCAGCCTCAACCGTACCGAGGTGGAGCCCGGCCTCTTCTGCGGCACCTCGACCTTCACGGGAAAGCAGACATTCGTGCGGCTCAATATCGACCGCGCCCGCTTCCAGGTGGATTACGAAGTCGGCGCGGCCAAGGAAGCCATGCAGTTCCGCAACATGTCGCGCGTCATTCCCGGCGAGCTCCTGCGCATGGGGCCGGACAAGTGCGTGGTGACGCTGCTGACCTGGCGGCTGGAGACGCAGACGGATGCGGAGTGGATCCAGTTCGGCACGATCCACGAGGCCGAGATGTTCCTGATCAAGGGCATCCTGGAACGGACATAAGGATAGAGCCATGCATTCTCCCTACCTGCTATTCGAGAACCAGGCGCTGAAGGGTCCGGATGCGCCGATGCTGATCGCGCCGGCCAGCGCCAAGCTCCCCTATGCGCCCGAGGGCTTTCGCCATAGCTATGGCCAGGTTTTCGCACGCGTCGGTCTCCTGAAGCAGAAGTTCGCGGCGGCCGGATACGGGATCGGAGCCCGCGTGGCCCTCCTCCTCGAAAACCGTCCGGAGTTCTTCGACTATTGGCTGGCGCTGAACGCGATCGGCGTCTCGATCGTGCCGATCAATCCCGATCTGCGCCGCGACGAACTGATCTTCCAGCTCGACATGGCGGAGGCGCTGCTAATGGTGGTCATCCGCGAGCGGCTGGATGACCTGCGGGACATCGCGCCCGGCAAGGTGACGGTGATCACCGCCGGTGACGACATTCCGTCCTCGCCGCAAACGCGCGAGGCAAGGCCGGGCGGTCCGGAAGCGGAATGCGCGCTGCTGTTCACCTCCGGCAGCACCGGCAAACCCAAGGGCTGCATTCTCTCGAACATCTATTTCATCGGTATCGCCGAATGGTACACGACGCAGGGCGGCATCGCTACGATGGACGAGGGAACCGAGGTTGCGCTGACGCCGCTGCCGATGTTCCATATGAATGCGCTGGGCTGCACGGCGGTCGGCATGATCATGAAGGGCGGTGCGATCGTGCCGCTCGACCGCTTCCATTCGAGCAGCTGGTGGGCGTCGATCGCCGATTCCGGCGCGACGATCATTCACTGTCTCGGCGTCATTCCCGCGATCCTGCTGCAGCTGCCGGCCGTCGAAGCCGAGCGGGCGCACAAGGTGAAATTCGCGCTGGGACCGGGCGTCGACGCCCGTCACAAGATCGAATTCGAGGCGCGCTACGGCATCCCGATCGTCGAGGCCTGGGCGATGACCGAAACCGGCGGACGGGCCGTGACCACCACCGCGGCGGACGATTACATGCCGGGCCTGCGCTGCATCGGCCGGCCGCGTGCCGGCATGGATTTCCGCATCGTCGATGACGCGGGGAATGATGCGGAAATCGGCAAGCCGGGTGAACTGCTGGTACGCGCCAAAGGCGCCAACCCGCGCGACGGTTTCTTCAGCGGTTATCTCAACGACGAAAAGGCGACCGAGGAGGCGTGGGAAGGCGGCTGGTTCCACACCGGCGACGTCGTTTATGCCGATGAGAAGGGGCTCCTCTATTTCTTCGACCGTAAGAAGAGCATCGTGCGGCGCAGCGGCGAGAACATCGCCGTGCTGGAAGTGGAAGCCGCGCTCGCCAAGGACCCGGCTGTCAAGGCTTCGGCGGTGACGCCGGTGCCGGACGATCTGCGCGGCGAGGAGGTTTTCGCCTTCATCGTCGAAAGCGAGACCGGCGGAGGGGGCGAGCCGCTCGAAAAGGCGAAGCGGATCATCGAGGCGGCCGGCGTCCATATCGCCTATCACAAACTGCCCGGCTACCTGGTTTTTATCGACAGGCTGCCGGTGAGTTCGACCCAGAAATTGCAGCGCGGCGAGATCAAGACGATGGCGGCGAAGGCGGTCGAGGATGGTTCGGCGATCGATCTCAGGAAGCTGAAGGCATCGATCCGCAAGTCGGGCTGAATTCTCTTACGGTTCTCCGTTGCATCTGATATACCATAAATCACAGCTTAAATCATGATATGGAGGCATGCATGACCCCGGAAAAGATCCTCTACGAGACGTCCGTTACAGCGCACGGCGGTCGGGAAGGGAAAGCGCAGAGCACGGACGGCAGCTTTGCCGTCAATCTTTCGGTACCGAAGGGACTCGGTGGCCCGGGCGGCGAGGGAACCAACCCGGAGCAGCTTTTCGCAGCCGGTTATGCGGCCTGTTTTCTCGGCGCGGTGAAGCTGGTGGCGCGCACCAGCAAGATCGCGCTGCCCGACGACGTTTCGATTACCGCCAAGGTCGGCATCGGCCCGGTGCCGGTCGGTTACGCGCTGGCGGTCGAGCTTGTGGCGTCCTTGCCCGGCATCGAGCGTGCGGTCGCGGAAGAGATCGTTGCCGGCGCGCATGAGCGCTGCCCCTATTCCAATGCGACGCGCGGCAATGTCGACGTCAAGCTGACGGTGGCCTGATGGCCTTTTCCCGCGCGCGGAAATCCTATGACGGCGTGGTTCTGGCGGTACCGGTGACGGTACCCTACCAGCGCTATTCCATCGAGACCGCGCATTGGTGGATGGGCAAGGCGTTGAGGGCCCTGGCCGACGGCGCCGGCATCAGCCACCGGGATTTCGACGGCTTTTCGGTCGCAAGCTTCACCATGGGGCCGGATGTGGCCGTCGCTCTCACGCAGCATTTCGGGCTGTCGCCGCGCCATATCGATCACGTGCCGATGGGCGGGGCCGCGGGTATCGTCTCGCTCCGCCGGGCGGCACGGGCAGTGCAGGCGGGTGATGCGGATATCGTCGCCTGCGTGGCGGCCGACACCAACCGGGTCGATAGTTTCCGCAATCTGCTGGCCGGCTTCTCCCGGTTTTCGCAGGATGCCGTCTATCCCTATGGTGCCGGCGGCGCCAACGGCAGTTTCGCGCTGATTGCCCGCCACTACATGGATCGCTACGGCGCGACGCGCGAGGATTTCGGCAAGCTCTGCGTCGCCCAGCGCGACAACGCGCTGCGCAATCCCGATGCGCTGATGAAGAAGCCGCTGACGCTGGAGCAATACATGTCGGCGCGCGCGATCGCCGAGCCCTTCCATCTGTTCGATTGCGTCATGCCCTGCGCCGGTGCGGAAGCCTTTCTGGTGATGCGCGAGGAGACGGCCACTTCGCTGGGGCTTCCCTTCGTCCGGCTGCTGTCGGCCATCGAGCGGCACAATGCGTTTGCCGAGGATCCAGTGCAGGTGCGGGGCGGCTGGGTGGTCGATCGCGACGAGCTTTACGGCATGGCCGGTTGGGCGCCCGGCGATATGGATTTTGTTCAAACCTATGACGATTATGCGGTGATCTCGATGATGCAGTTCGAGGATCTGGGTTTCTGCGCCAAGGGCGAGGGGCCGGATTTCGTGCGCCAGCACACGTTCACGGTGGACGGATCCTTCCCGCACAACACCTCCGGCGGCCAGCTTTCGGTTGGTCAGGCGGGGGCGGCCGGCGGGCATCTCGGTATTACCGAGGCGATGCGGCAGCTTCTGGGGACGGCGGAGGGCCGACAGGTCAAGGATGCGAAGCTCGGGCTGGTTTCGGGTTTCGGCATGATCAACTACGACCGCGGGCTCGCTTCAGCGGCCGCTATCCTGGCGAGGGCGTCATGACCGAACCTCTCGCCAGGCCGAAACGCAAAAATCCGCTCGCCCGCACCACGCAGCCGCTGCTGCCGCCTCAAGCGCGCAGCCGCAAGGCGCATGGGTTGACGCTTGCGGCCGCGACCGGCCGCTTCATGCTGCAATGCTGCGGCGAATGCGGGCGCTATACATATCCGGCGCGCGAAGCCTGCCCGAACTGCCTTTCGTCGGATCTGACGTTCCAGGACGCGCCGACCGGTGGTTCGCTGCTGTCGGAAACCCGGATCGAGGTCACCAGCGATCCCTATTTCCGCGAACACATGCCCTGGCGCACCGGGCTGGTTCAACTCGATTGCGGACCGGTCGCCGTCGTGCATTTGCATGGCGATTGCGGCGGACCCGGTAGCCGGCTCAGGCTGTCCCTGCAGCTGGACCGGGCTGGACAGGCCGTGTTCTTCGCCAAACCCGTTTCGGAGGTGCCGCACATGGAAGACGATCCGCAATGGCGCGAGATGACCGCCGATCCGAAGCACCGCCGGGTTTTGATCACCGACGGGCGCGGCCCGCTTGCATTGCCGCTGGCGCAGGCTCTCAAGAAGGCGGGGGCGGCCAGGATCTTCGTCGGCGTGGCCGACCGCTGGAAGCCATTTGACCAGCAGGCGCCGCTGGAGGCGATCGAGGGGGTCGAACTCGTCGATCTGGACCTGACAAGCGAGCGTTCCGTGCAGGATCTGGCGATGGATATCGGCGCCAAGGTCGAGATCCTGATCAACACCGCCGATCATGTCCGGCCGGCGCATCTGTTCGATGCGGGTGCCGCCAATGCCGCGCGCGAGGCGATGGATCATACCGTGATGGGACTGATGCGCCTCGCCCAGGCTTTTGGTCCGGTAATGCGCTCGCGCGGCGCCGACGGCGCGACCGGCGCCGTTGCCTGGGTCAACGTGCTCTCGGTGCACGGCCTCAGCAATGCACCGCAATTCGGCGTCCATTCCGCGGCACATGCCGCCTGCCTGTCGTTGTCGCAATGGCTGCGCACCGAGCTTCGGCCGGGCGGCATCCGGGTTCTCAACGCCTTCGCCGGGCCGCTCGATACCGAATGGTTCCAGATGGTGCCGCCGCCGAAGGTGGCGCCCAAGGCTCTGGCCGACGCCGTTCTCGACGGATTGAAGCGCGGTCTGGAAGATATTTATGTCGGTGATGTCGCCAAGGATATCGAGGCGCGGCTGTTCGACAATCCGAAAGCCGTCGAGCGGGAGGCCGGCCAATGAGCGACGATATTCTGGGCAAATTCGCCGGAGCCTTGGCGAGCGGTGCGGTCCGCGTCGTCGATCTTACCCACACGCTGTCGCCGGATTTCCCGGTCATCGTCATGCCGCCGGAACTGGGGCAATCCGCGCCATTCCGCATCGAGAGGATTTCCCGCTACGATGGCGGCGGCCCCGCGTGGTACTGGAACAACCTCTCGTTCGGCGAGCACACGGGCACCCATTTCGATGCGCCGATCCACTGGTATACGGGCCGCGACCTGCCGCTCAATTCCGTCGATACGCTGCCGCCGGCCGACATGATCGCGCCGGCCTGCGTGATCGATTGTTCGCAACAGGCAAGCGAAGATGCGG
Organism: Neorhizobium sp. LjRoot104; assembly: GCF_964253725.1. Taxonomy (NCBI): domain Bacteria; kingdom Pseudomonadati; phylum Pseudomonadota; class Alphaproteobacteria; order Hyphomicrobiales; family Rhizobiaceae; genus Neorhizobium; species Neorhizobium sp. LjRoot104. The sequence goes on along the minus strand of NZ_CAXURS020000001.1, from coordinate 3,804,362 downwards.
ATTTCCTGCTGACCGTTTCGGATGTCGTCAAATGGGAAGAACAGCACGGCCGCATCCCGGCGCGCTCTTGGGTCCTGCTCCGAACCGACTGGTCGAAGAAGTCAGGCGTCGCCTATGCAAACCTGCTTGCCGACGGCGCCCATACGCCCGGGCCGGATGCGGAAGTCATGTGCTGGCTGGTCGCGGAACGGGACATTATCGGTTTCGGGACGGAAACGATCGGTACGGATGCCGGGCAGGCGGGGCATTTCTCGCCGCCCTATCCGGCGCATCACTACCTTCATGGCGCTGGCCGCTACGGGCTGCAATGCCTCATCAATCTTGACCAATTGCCCCCGAAGGGTGCGATGATCTTTGCGGCGCCGCTGAAGATCCAGAACGGCTCGGGAAGTCCGTTGCGCGTGCTCGCGCTCGTTCAGGAGCGCTCGACCGGATGAGACCCGCTCGCCACGCGCCGGGCGGCCGTGTCGTAGAAGCTTGTCAGCAGCTCCAGCATCTCCGTCGCGTCGCCAAGCCCCTGTTCCGCATGGTCCATCTTCTGGATCAGCGAAATCAGCAGGTGCCGGCGCAGTGCCCGGTAGTCCTGGGTGAGCTTGGTCCCCTTGCGGGTCGGGGTGTAGAGCGTGTCCTTGCGCGAGCGGCCCTTGACACGTTCGATCAGCTGCAGGGTCTGCAGCTTCTTGATGGCGTATTGAATGTTGGCGGTGTCGTCGCGGCCGAGCAGGCGGGAGATTTCGCCAAGTCCCTTTGGCTTGTTACGGTAGCGGATCGTGTGCAGGATGGCGGTATCGAGGCCGCTCAGGCCGGCGCCGGCGAGTTCGCTCGAGCTTTCCGACTGCCAGCGCAGGAAGGCCGCGGAAATCCGCCAGAGCGACCATTCGAACTCCGTCAGCGCGGCTTCCGACATCTCGACCGCCGTATCGCTCAGCGGGTTGTCGGGCGTGGTCGGCGAAGTCATACGGCTCTCCGGTTGGTTTCTGCAATCGGAGTAAAGCTTTAAAATGGGGTTTTGACGAGCGCAAAATCGCACGCTCAAACGAACGAAACGAGGGGAACATGCGCATTTTCTGGCAAAGTTTCATCGATGCCACTTCAAGTGCCGCCTATATGAAGCGGCTCTCCAGCTATCTGAACAAGATCGCCGAGCCGGGCACCACAGTGGATGTTTTCGGCATCAGCCCGCCGGACCGGCATTTCGGGCGGCTGGCGGAATTCCGCTGCGCGGCGATCGCGATCGACAACGGGCTGGAAGCGGCAAGCCGCGGTTACGACGCGGTCGTCATCGGCCATTTCCAGGACCCCGGCCTTTATGAGCTCAAGTCGGCGCTGACCATTCCGGTGATCGGTACCGGCGAGGTCTGCATGCACTATGCGGCGCGGCTCGGGCGGCGCATGGCGCTCGTCACCCTCGACGACGTCTTCCAGGCCTGGCACTACGAGCAGGCCGATCTCTATGGCCTTGGTGGCCGCGTGAAGCACGTGGTCGGCATGAATTGCGAACCTTCGGATTTCAGCGCCGCCTTTGCGGGCGATGACGAGGCGCGGTGGCGGATGCTTGCCGGTTTCACCGCCTGCGCCGAGCCGCTGGTGCGCGATGGCGCCGATGTCGTGGTGCCGGCAGGCGTACTGCCGGGCCTGCTGGTCGGCGGGGAATACGGGTTCAAGGTGCTGCATGCGCCGGTCGTCAACACGGCGGCGGTGGCGCTGAAGAGCGCAGAGATGGACGTGCGTCTGCAGAAGATCAACGGCATCGAAGTGAGCCGCGGGCCGTTCTGCGCACTCGCCAACGAGCACGCGATCGAGGACTTTCGGACGTTCGTCGCCAAGGGCCGTCAGGCGCCGCTGTTTCCAAGCGGCACCTGAAAACGTCACATCGTCAGCATCAGGCGCCCACGCGAGATGGCGCCTTTTTCCATTAGTCGGTGAGCTTCGGCCGCCGCCGACAGGGGCATGGTGCGGGCGATCTGGGGCTTGAGTAGGCCCGCGCCGGCGAGATCCATTATCGATTGGAGCGCCGACTTGTCGTCGGTGATCATCGCGCGCGTAACCTTGACGCCGAATTCCTCGCCGCGATCCCGGATCGGATCGGCGACCAGCCAGACCATGTGGCCGCCCTTTTTCAAGACCTTGTAGGACTTGTCGTGGACTTCGCCGCCCATCAGTTCGAAGACGATATCCTGATCGCTAAGGAGTTCGGAAAAATCCTCCTCGTCATAGGCGATGACGCGGTCGGCACCGAGGCCGAGCACATAGTCACGATTGGTCGAGCGGCAGGTGGCGGTCACGTGGGCTCCGAGGTGGTGGCAGAGCTGGACCAGCAATCCGCCGACCGCACCGGAACCGGAATGGACGAGAACCTTGTCGCCGGATTTGACTTCGGCAGTCTGCACCGCAATCCAGGTGCTGAGGCCGGCATTGGTCAGCGCCACGGCCTCAACGGTGGAGAGGCTGTCCGGAATCTTGACAGCATGCTTTTCATCGACGGCGATCATTTCCGCATAACCGCCTTGGGCGAAGGCGCCGGCCATGACCGCGGCCCGGTCTCCCACCTTGAATTCCTTGACGTCGTCGCCGACCGCGATCACCGTGCCGCCGCCGTCGCGGCCGGGCACGCTCGGCATCGGCAGGGTGAAATGGCTTTGCAAATGACCGGCGCGGAGCTTCCAGTCGAAAGGCGTGACGCTGGCGGCCTCAAGTTTCACCAGGATCTGGCCGGGTCCGGCAACCGGATCGGGCAGATCGACATAGTGCATCACATCGGCCGGGCCGTGCTCGTTGTATTGGATGGCCTTCACGTCTTCACTCCCGGAAAATTGTTGCGGCTACGCGGAGCGCGCCGCGGTGACGTCGGCAGCGATGCCGGCGCCGAGGAACCTCGTATCGCTTGAAAGCAGATAGAAGCTGATGCCGGCCTGCGACCATTTGCCGACGTCATCGGGAGAAGGGCGGAAGATGCCGACGGCCTTGCCCGCCTTGCGGGCCGCGTCGGTGATCTTGCGAATGGCTGCGTCGAGCTTCCCGGCTCCGTCCGGCCCCATCGCGTTGATCGAGACGGATAGATCGCCCGGGCCGATGAAGATTACGTCGATACCCTCGACGGCGACGATCTCCTCGACATTGGCGAGCCCTTCGGCGGTCTCGATCTGGATTGCGAGGACGAGGCTTTCATTGGCAGATTGCAGGTAGTCGGGAATGCGGTAACCGTAACCCGCGGCGCGTCCCGGTCCGACGCCGCGTTCGCCGACCGGCGGATAACGGGTCGCCAAAACGGCCGCCTTGGCCTGGGCGGCGGTCGAGACCCGTGGCACCAGTACGCCGGCAGCTCCGGCATCCAGCGCGCCGGCGATCGATTCCGGGGCATGGCCCGGGACGCGCACCATGGCGGGTACGCGATGCACGTCCGCGGCACGAACGAGGTTTTCGATGAGTTCGCGGCCGATCTGGGCATGTTCGGCGTCAATGCAGATGAAATCGAGACCGGCTGCGGCGGTCACTTCGATGGCGACGGGATGAGGGATCGCCGCGAAGGTGCCGATGACGCGTTCATGACCGATACATTTTTTGCGGAAGTCGCTCATCGGGATGCCTTGGAAATATACTGATACGTTTCGAACGCGCGCCTAACTAAAGTTTAAGCCTAAAATTCCTGGAGCCGCAAGCCAATTAAACAGTATACTGAAATTGAAGCATTTTTTGCGATTATGAGATTTCCAGCGGAATTTTGTTGAAAATAGAAGAAATCTGTATACGGTTTAGGCAGGAGATTTCCATGTTGAAGCCGAACGACAATCTAGTGGATGCGATTTATGCCGATCTGCGGCTTAAGCTGCAGCGGAGTGCCGTTTCGCCGACCGATCGCCTGGTGGATACCGAGATCGCCAATGCCCACGGCATCTCCCGCATGCCGGCGCGCGAGGCGCTGCTTCGGCTGGTTTCGGAAGGGTATCTGGTCGGCACGACGCGCGGTTTCGCGGTGCGGGAATTGTCACTGGAGGACATTTCCGGGCTTTTCGAAGTGCGCCGGCAGCTCGAGCCGCGGGCTGCGGCCTGTGCCGCCCGCGACATGACGCCCGAGATCGAGGCGGAAATTACTGCGGCGATGAACCGGGTGGAGTTGGCGCTGAACCAAAGCGACATTCCGGCGCTGCTGGCGGCCAATGTGGATTTCCGCAATGCCTGGCTGAAGGCGGTCAACAATCCGCACATGGCGGCGACGATTTCCCGCTTCATCGATTATTTCCAGTCCGTGCGGCTCGGCACGTTCGCCGATCCGGATACCGCCTGCCAGTATATCGATGGCCTTTCCCGCATTCACGCGGCCTTCCTGGCGCACGATCCGCTGATGGTGCAGGACCGGATGACGCTTTTCATGTTCGCGGCGGAGGAGGCCTATCTTTCCGTGCGGCGGCGCCAGTTGGAAGAGGCGGAGGCGCAGCGTCCCGCCCGCAGAAGAATACAAAAGAGAGGAACAGCATGATCAAGCCGCATCCGCTGAAAGGCCCCAGCAAACTGAAACTCGGGGTGTTTTCCCCGAATGCAGACGGGGGGCTTGCGATTACCGACGTGCCGGAACGCTGGCAGGCGCGCTGGGAGGACAATCTCAACGCGGTGCAGATCGCCGATCGGGGCGGGCTGGATTTCTTACTGCCGATCGCGCGGTGGAAGGGGTTCGGCGGCAAGAACCGGGTGCGCGAATGGTCGTTCGAGACGTTCACCTGGGCGGCCGGCCTTGCCTCGGTCACCGAGCGGATCGGCCTTTTCATGACCGTGCATGTGCCGCTCGTGCACCCGCTCTATGCGGCGAAGGCGCTGGCGACCGTCGATCATATCAGCAGCGGTCGGGCTGGCCTCAACATCGTCTGCGGCTGGAACCCGAAGGAATTCGGTATGTTCGGAGTACCGCTGGTGGAGAAGGGGTACGACCAGGCCGACGAATGGCTGGAGATCATGGAGCGGGCCTATACGTCCGATGCGCCGTTCGACTATGACGGCACCTATTACAAGCTAAAGGACGTCGTCAGCCGGCCGGCGAGCCTGCAGTCGCCGCGACCGGTCACCATGAACGCTGCCTTCGGCGGGCCGGGCCGGGATTTCGCGGCGAAGAACTGCGACTATCTGTTCACCACCTTCACCGAGATTTCCGAAGCCGGAAAACATGTGGAAGATATCAGGAGCCGGGCGGACCAACTCGGCCGCGATGTCGGCGCCTATACGGTGTGCCACGTCGTCTGCCGGGAAACGCAGCAGGAGGCGGAGGACTATTACGAGCGTTATGCGGTGACGATGGCGGATCACGCGGCAGTCGATGCGCATATGGCCGGCAAGAAGGAATTTACCCAATCGCATGACAAAAGCGCCTACGATCTCTATCGCAAGCGGTTTGCGGGCGGCGCGGGCGGTTATCCGCTGGTCGGCACGCCGGAAAGGATCGTCGAAGACATGATCGCCATATCCGAACAGGGGTATTCCGGTATTGCCATGTCCTTCGTGAACTACACCTATGAGCTGCCTTTCTTCTGTGATCGTGTCATGCCTTTGTTGAGGAAAGCGGGACTGAGGGTGGAATGACGGTGGATATGCTGAGCGACGAAGTGGAAGCGACGCGACTGGCCTTCCGGGAAGGCATGGCGCGGCTGGCGGCGGCGGTGAATATCGTCACGACAGACGGACCGGGCGGGCTTGCGGGGTTTACGGCTTCGGCCGTGTGCAGCGTGACGGACCGGCCGCCGACGCTCATCGTCTGCCTCAACCGGTCGAGCTCGGTTGCCGGCATGTTCGAGAAGAACCGGGTGCTCTGCGTCAATACGCTCAATGCCAGCCACGAAGCGATGTCGAAGCTGTTTGGCGGCTCGACGCCGCAGGACGACCGGTTCGCGGTGGGCGACTGGGTGCTTGGCGCAACGGGATCGCCAAGGCTGACCGATGCGATCGTCTCGTTCGATTGCGAAGTGGAAAATGCGGTGGCGAGCGGCACGCATCACGTGCTGTTCTGCCGGGTCATCGGGATTGCCCATGGCCCGGCGGATGAAGAGGCGCTCGTCTATTTCCGGCGCCGCTATCACCATCTCAAGTGAGCCGGCTTGATAGCCGAGCTTCATTGTTCGCTCGTCATGCTCGGCCTTGTGCCGAGCATCTGCAAACGTTGATGCCGGCAGATGCTCGGGACAGGCCCGAGCATGGCCTCGAGAAACCAACTGGCCTCCGGCGGGGCTTCTCGTCTATTTGGCCTTGGCGATGATCTCGCCGAGCACCGTGTCGAAGCGGTCGATCTCTTCCGCCTTGTTGTAGTGGACCATGGAGACCCGCATGCAGCCGGTTTCCATGGTGAGCCCGAGACGCTTCATCAGGCGGGGCGCGAACATGTGTCCGTCGCGGCTGCCGATGCCGTTCTCGCCGAGTTGGGCCGAGAGATATTGCGGGGTCAGGCCCGGAATGCTGAAGCAGATCGTCGGAACGCGCTTTTCCACCTGGGCTTCGTCCGAAACGCCGTAGATGGTCGCGCCGTGTTTCTTCAGCACCGACAGCATCTTCTTCGACAGCGTCTGCTCATAGGCGCGGATGGCGCCCATGGCGGCGGCAAGCGCATCGCGGCGCGAATGCTCGCCTTCGGGAAGGAACCTACGGCCGAGGTCTTCGAGGTAAAGCACGGCGGCATTCATGCCGGCGACGTTCTCGTAGGTGAAGGTGCCGACCTCGATCTTGTAGGGCGGTACGTCGGGAATGAAGTCTTCCTTGAAGGTGGGAAGCTTGACCAGCGCATCATAGCGGCCCCAGAGGAAGCCCATATGCGGTGAAAAATTCTTGTAGCCGGAGCAGACGAGGTAGTCGCAACCCCAGGCCTGGACGTCGATCAGCGCGTGCGGGCCGTAATGCACGCAGTCGAGGAAGACCTCGGCGCCAGCCGCGTGCGCCAGCTTGCCGACGGTCGCGACATCGACGATCGTGCCGATCGAATGGGCGGTGACGGTGCATGCGACGAGGCGGGTCCTGTCGTTCAGGAGCGGCTTCAGGTCGTCGGTATGCAACGTTCCGTCTTCGCGCATCTTCCACCAGACGATCCTGGCGCCGTCGGCTTCCAGCGCCGTCCAGGTGGCGATGTTGGCGTCGTGGTCCATGTCGGTGACGATGATCTCGTTGCGCTGCTGCAGCATCTTGGCGATGCCGAGGCTGACGAGGCGGATGAAGGACGTGGCGTTGAGGCCGAAGGAGATTTCCTCCGGACGATAGGCATTGACCAACAGGCCAACCGAAACGCGCGCTTCGGCAATCGTGCGGTCGACGCCCTGGCTGTGCAGATAGGGCGCCATGCGCTGCACGTTGCAATCGACGAGATGGGCCGCGACCGCATCGACGACGGCCTGGGGCACCTGGGAGCCGCCGGCGTTTTCGAAGAAGATGAAGTCCTTGTATTTCTGGAGGGCTGGAAATTTCAGCCGGAGTTCATCGACCGGAAAAGCCTTGGCGAGATTGTCGCCTGCCGTCACATGCGTGTTCATGGATTTCTCCCAGATGTCGTGGATTGATGAGGAGGGATGCAGGTGACAACGAGCCTCCCCGTGTTTATGTTTGGCATATTCGCCAAATGAGCATTTGATCAAACTTTCAAATGTTCTATTGTGCGGTCGGCATTTGATCAAGGGGAATTGCGTCGTGAGCAGTGGATGACCCGACGCGAGGAGACTTGAAGAGCGCGGCCCGTTATGCGAGGCCTGGTTGTGATTTGAACGGGATCTGAGGGCAAGGATGGCGGATAGCGGGCTTTTGAAGGTCACGTCGCGCGTGACCGTTCAGGATACGGTCTACGAACAGCTGCGCCGGGCGCTGATGTGGGGTTCGTTTGCCCCATCGCAGGCGATCACAATTTCGTCGCTGGCAACCGAGTTCGGCACCAGCCATATGCCGGTGCGCGAGGCGCTGAGAAGGCTTGCGGCGGAGAACGGGCTGGAGATCGGCCATAATGGGTCGGCGCGGGTACCGGCGGTTTCCCGCGAGCGGCTCGACGATCTCTGCCAGGCGCGTGTCGCGCTCGAAGGCCTGGCGACGGAACTCGCGGCCAAGCATATGAGCGACGAGGATATCGACCGTTCGGAGGCGCTCGCCCGCGAGCACGAGGAAACCGGCAAGGCCGGCGACGTCTATGGCATGCTGCGCAAGAACCAGGAGTTCCATTTCGGCATCTACGAGGCGTCGCGTTCCGAGGTGCTGCCGCAGCATATCGAGATGCTCTGGCTGCGGTTCGGCCCCTATATGCGGATGCTGACCAACTATGTGGAAAAGGAATTCGACAAGGGCGTCACGCATCCCTTCTCGTCCTATCACTTCCGGATCGTCGCGGCGCTTCGCGAGCGCAACGGTGCGCTCGCGCGCGACATGATGGTCGGGGATATACTCGCCACACAGTCGCATTTGCGGGACATGTCCCCGGAACTGCGGTGACCCCGGCGCGGTACGCCGGGGCCTTCGTCCGAAAAGGCTTACTGGCCGAGGCCGAGCGAAGCGAGATATTCGACCGAAGCCGGGATCTTCGACTTGTCCTTGATCTCGACGATCAGGCGCGGATTGCTGGTGATATCGGCAAGTGCCTGGAAGACTGACGGCCAGAGGATATTGCCTTCCCCCAGCGCCCAGTGGCGGTCCGCGTAACCGTCGGCATCCTGCAGGTGCACGTGCTGCAGGCGGTTGCCGGCTGCCTTCACATAATAATCGACCGGCGGAGCGCCCGTCGAACCATGCGCATAGTGGGCATGGCCGGTATCGATCGACACGGCGACGGCCGGCGAATTGAAGCTGTCGGCGAGCGCCACGCGGATATGCTGGTCGATATCCTCGATGTTTTCCAGAACGATCACGGCGCCGATATCCTCGGCCTGCTTGACGGCATCGCGCATGGTCAGGTGCACGTATTCGAGGACGCGCTCGCCCTCGCCCCTGTTGTTGTCGAGATTGTTGTAGGACCAGGTCGTGTAGGGGCTGTGGGCGACCATCTGGGTCGCGCCGATCACGGCGCAGACGTCGAGGCCCTGCTTCAGGCGCTTGGCGACGACGGCACGGATGTCCGGATCCTGGGAGGCGATGGTGAAGCCCCAGAACGGACCGTGGATGCCGAGACGGCCTTCAAAACCATCCAGCAGCTTCAGGGCGCGCTCGGCGAGCGGCGTCCAGTCGCCGTTCAGAACATCAGCCGTGGTGAAATCCTGGAGTTCGAGATCGCGCTGCTTGTCGAAAAGCCAGTTGCGGTGAATTTCGAGCTCGCCAAGCGTCATGGCGGCGCCGATCACGGGAAGGGAGGACATGGAAAACTCCATTAAACAAGGAAATGTGGGGAGGGGAATGCGCCGGAAGAAGATCCTCGCACGGACCTCCATGTCAGAATTTTGTGTCGGCAATATTACATTTGTAACGCAGGATCATGAAGTTTGCATCCGTGTTCAATTTCATCGAATCGCCAAGATAGCGTCACGGAACTGATACACAGGCTGGCCAAATAGCCCCTGCAAATCAGGGGGTAGTCGTGAGCCGCAGCAATACGCTTTTCATCCTCGCGAACCGGGCCGAGCGGCTTCCCATGTTCTCAGCCCGCGCCGGTCGCTTGCTGCTGTCAGCTCAAGCTTTCCGAGCCTTCAGCCGTCACCGCTCCAGCCCGCAGGGGCTGATCGAACTCGTCCATTAACCCGAAGCCAAAGGACATATTCCATGGTCAACTTCACCCGCCGCAGCACGCTCGGCCTTGCCGGCGCCGCTGCCGGTTCGCTGATCCTGCCGCGCTTCTCGATCGCCCAGAGCGACAAGCGCGCCTCGATCACCATCGCCGTCCAGAAGATCACCAATAACAATACGCTCGACGTCTGGCACGAACAGTCGAATGTCGGCGAGCGCGTCTTCTTCCCGAACCTCTGGGAAGGTCTCATCCTGCGCAACTGGATGGGCAATCAGGGTCCGCTTCCCGGCCTCGCCACCGAATGGAAGCGCATCGACGACAAGACGCTGGAGCTGAAGCTGCGTCAGGGCGTCAAGTTCCACAACGGCGACGAGCTGACGGCCGACGACGTCGTGTTCTCGTTCTCCAGGGAACGCGTGTTCGGCAATACGGAACCGGCCGGCGGCAAGACGATTTTCGAATCCGAACACAAGCCGACCACCGTCAAGGAACTGCCGGCTACCGTCCCCGGCGTTGGCCGCCGCCTGTGGCCGGCCCTTGCCGGCGTCGAGGCCGTCGACAAGTACACCGTCCGTTTCCACAACGCGACGCCGGATGTCACGATGGAAGGTCGCCTCTATTCCGGCGGCAGCCAGATCACCAACCGCCGCGCCTGGGACGAAGCCAAGTCCTTTACGGAATGGGCCCGCAAGCCGGTTACGACCGGTCCCTACATGGTTGCCGAATACAAGCCGGACGTCTCGCTGACGCTCGTCGCCTTCGACCAGTACTGGGGTGGCCGCCCGCCGCTTGCCCAGATCCGCTTCGTCGAAGTTCCGGAAGTCGCTTCGCGCGTCAACGGCCTGCTTTCCGGCCAGTACGACTTCGCCTGCGATCTGCCGCCGGACCAGATCGCGACGATACGGGCCGCCAAGGGCTTTGAAGTCCAGAGCTCGACCATCTGGAACCACCGCGTTTCGGTCTTCAACACTCAGAACCCGATCCTCGCCAACCCGCTGATGCGCCGCGCGATGACGCATTCGATCGACCGCAAGGCGATCGTCGAGGCGCTCTGGGCCGGCCAGACGGTCATCCCGGCCGGTCTGCAGTTCGAATCCTTCAAGACCTCGGACATGTTCATCGAAGGCTGGGCCGCTCCTGAATTCAATCCGCAGCTTGCCAAGGACCTCCTCAAGCAGGCCGGCTACAAGGGTGACCCGATCCCGTACCGCCTGCTCAACAACTACTACACGAACCAGACGGCCAACGGCCAGATCATGGTCGAGATGTGGAAGCAGGTCGGCATCAACGTGCAGATCGAGATGAAGGAAAACTGGGGCCAGATCCATGATCCGGCAGGTGTCAAGGGCGTGCGCGACTGGTCGGCTTCCAATACGATCAACGACCCGATCACTCCGCTCGTCGTGCAGTTCGGCCCGAACGGCGAAGTCCAGCAGAAGAAGGACTGGACCAACGACGAAATGAACAAGCTTTCGCAGGTCATGGAAACTTCCACCGACCGTGCGCTGCGCAAGAAGGCAATCGCTCGCATGCTGGAAATCGCCGAGCGCGAGGACCCCGTCTATCAGGTCCTTCACCAGAACGCCGTGTTCACCGGCATGAAGTCGTCGCTGAAGTGGAAGGCCGCCCCGGCTTTCGCCATGGACTTCCGCTCGACCAACTGGGCGATCTGATCGGATCTTTTCCCCTGCTCCGGCGACCAAACGGCCGCCGGAGCATCTGTTTTGAAGAACGGCAATGTCTTCGCCCGGAAGCGGCGGGAGGCAGGAGTATGGCGGGAATGGATAAGGCATCGTCCAATCTGGTGGAACTGCGCGGCTTGAAGGTCGCCTTCGACGGCGTCCAGGTTCTGCACGGTATCGATCTCAATGTGGGCCGTGGCGAAGCGCTCGGTCTCGTGGGGGAATCGGGATGCGGAAAATCGGTGACGTGGCTTGCGGCCCTGGGACTGCTTCCCGGCAAGGCAAGCGTCACCGGGTCCGTGAAGCTTGAGGGAAGAGAACTCTCCGGCGGTCCGCGCGAGGCTTATGAACAGGTGCGCGGCGGCCGGATTGCGATGATCTTCCAGGATCCGTCGAGCTCGCTCAATCCCGTGCTCAGGATCGGCCGGCAGATCGTCGAGGCGCTGTCGCTGCATCGTGGCCTGCGGGGTGACCCCGCGAAAAGAGAGGCGTTGCGGCTGCTGGACATGGTCGGCATTCCCGATGCGCGCCGCCGTTTCGATCTCTATCCGCACGAATTCTCGGGCGGCCAGTGCCAGCGCCTGATGATCGCCATGGCGCTTGCCGGCGAGCCTGACCTCTTGATTGCCGACGAGCCGACCACGGCGCTCGATGCGACGATCCAGGCACAGATCCTCGACCTGATGATCCAGCTCAGGGCCGAGACCGGCATGGCGACGGTGTTCATCAGCCATGATCTCGGCGCCGTTTCCCAGGTCTGCGAGCGGGTCTGCGTCATGTATGCCGGCCGGATCGTCGAGGAAGGCACTGTTGCGCAGCTGTTTTCCGCGCCGCGCCATCCCTATACGCGCGGCCTTTTCGACGCGATCCCGCGGATTGACGGTCCCCGCCAGCGGCTCATTCCGATCCCTGGCACGGTTCCGAATCCGAAACACCTGCCCGAAGGCTGTGCCTTCCAGCCGCGCTGTTTTCGGGCGGTCGAGGCCTGCCGCGGCGAGCGCCCGCCGCTCGTGACGTCGGAAGATGGCCGGCAGCTCGCCTGCTTCCGGCCGGTTCCGGCCAACGAGCCCGCCGAGCCGAGAACCAGAGTGACCGAGGACATGCTGCAATGACCGCCCTTATCGAAGCGGATAATCTCGTTCGTATTTACCAGATCCGCCGCGGCGTGTTTGCAAAGGCGCATCCCGTGCGCGCCGTCGACGGCATTTCGCTGGCGCTGAAGCCCGGCGAAACGCTCGGCGTCGTCGGCGAGTCGGGCTCCGGCAAGTCTACCCTCGGGAGGATGCTGCTCGGTATCGACGCCGCACAGGGCGGTGAAGTGCGGTTCGAAGGCAAGCCGATGCCGCTGTTGAAGACGCCGGAATGGCGTGCGCTGCGGGCAAAGATGCAGTTCGTCTACCAGGATCCGCTGGCAGCGCTGGACCGGCGCGTGACGATCGCAAGGCAGATCGGCGAGCCGCTGGAGATCCATAACCTCATCCCGAAGCAGCATCAGCACGCCCGTGTCGCCGAGCTGATGGCGGCCGTCGGCCTGCGTCCGGATCAGGCCGGCCGTTATCCTCACGAACTGTCGGGTGGCCAGCGGCAGCGCGCCGTGATCGCCCGTGCACTTGCCGCCCGTCCCAAACTTCTCGTCTGCGACGAGCCGGTTTCGGCGCTCGACGTCTCCATCCAGGCGCAGGTCGTCAACATGCTGCGCGACCTGCAGGAAAAGAACGGCATCGCCATGGTGTTCATCAGCCATGACCTGAAGGTGGTGCGCAATATCGCCGACCGGGTGGCGGTCATGTATCTCGGCCGGATCGTCGAGGAAGCGTCCTCCGACGTGATTTTTCACTCGCCGCAGCATCCCTATACCAAGGCGCTGGTTTCGAGCGTGCCGGTGCCGGGCAAGATCCTCGAAGGACGTGTCATTCTTCAGGGCGAACCGCCGAACCCGGCCAATCGTCCGCTCGGCTGCGCCTTCCATCCCCGTTGCGCGCTGGCGCAGGATGTCTGCCGCACGGTCGTGCCGCCGCTCCGCCCGATCGGCAACGGGCGTACGGCCGCCTGCCATATCGTGGCCGGCGAAGCCGCCCCGATCGCGGCCTGAGAGGAGTTTTCGATGATCCGCTTCATAGCCGTTCGACTTCTCCGGGCCTTGATCACCATCTTTGCCGTCGTCACCTTCGCCTTCGTCGTGCTGCGCATGTCGGGCGACCCGGCGCAGGTCATGCTCGGCCCGGACGTGCCGCAGGAGGCCGTCGATGCGTTCCGCCGTTCCTGGGGCCTCGACCAGCCGCTGTGGGTTCAGTATCTCGCCTATATAAGGTCGATCTTCACCGGCGATTTCGGGGTCTCGATGCGCGACAAGGCGTCGGCGCTGGATCTGGTCCTGCAGCGCGTGCCCGCGACGCTGCAGCTCACCATGCCGGCGCTGCTCCTGAAGCTCGCCCTGGGCATTCCCGCCGGCGTCTACGCGGCGCTGCATCGCCAGAGCTTCGCCGATCGCGGCGTGATCCTGCTCGCGGTTCTCGGCTTCACGATCCCCTCCTTCGTCATGGGTCTCCTGCTGGTGCTGATCTTCGCGGTCATCCTTGGCGTGCTGCCGTCCGGCGGTCAGGATACCTGGGTACACGGCATCCTGCCGACGATCACCATGAGCATCGGCGGGATCGGCATCCTCGCCCGGTTCTCGCGCAGCGCGATGATCGAGGTGATGGGGCAGCCCTATATCCGCACCGCCTCCGCCAAGGGTCTGAAATGGGGTGACGTGGTCTGGAACCACGCGCTGCCCAACGCCGCGGTGCCGATCGTGACGATCGTCGGCTTCATGGTCGGCTCGCTGATCGCCGGCGCCGTCGTGGTCGAGTCGATCTTCTCGTGGCCTGGGATCGGCCGCCTGCTGATCGTCTCTGTCGGCAACCGTGACCTCGCCGTCGTCCAGTGCATCCTGCTGATCATCGCAGCCACCATGGTTGTTTCGAACCTCGTCGTCGACCTGCTCTACGGCTGGCTCGACCCCCGCCTTCGCTCCAACGCGGCGCATTGAGGAGAAAGAATTATGGCCACCATCAATCTGTCGGAAACCTCGCGGGCGCCGGGCTGGTATGCGGGCTTCATCACGCGCCTGCGCCGCAACCTGCCATTCACGGTCGGGCTCGGTATTGTCTGGCTGGCGGCCATGGTCGCGGTCGCGATCTTCGCCGACCAGATCCGCCCCTACAACATCACGGCGATGGACCTGTCGAGCCGCCTTTCCCATCCGGGGGCTCTGAAACACCTGCTCGGCACCGACGAACTCGGCCGTGACGTGCTCTCGCGCCTTCTCCAATCGGTCCGGGTGTCGCTGATCATCGCCTTCGGCGCGACGATCCTGTCTGCGGTGTTCGGCACGGCGCTCGGCTTCGCGGCGGCGCAATTTCGAGGTGCGGTCGAACATCTCGTGCTGGTGCTCGCCGATTTCCAGGCGGCGCTGCCATTCCTGATCATGTCGCTTGCCGTGCTTGCCTTCTTCGGCTCCTCGATGGTGCTGCTCGTCTGCCTCATGGGCTTCTACGGCTGGGAACGTTACGCCCGCATCGCCCGCGGCCTTGCGATTTCCGCCAGTTCGCAAGGGTATGCGGCCTCCGTCGTGCAGCTCGGCGCGACGCCTGCACGGGTTTATTTCCATCACATCCTGCCGAACGTCGCCTCGACGCTGATCGTCTCGATGACGCTGACCTTTCCGGAAATCATCCTGATGGAAAGCGGCCTTTCCTTCCTCGGCCTCGGTGTGCAGCCGCCGGAGACCAGCCTTGGCAACATGGTGGGTTTCGGGCGCGAATACCTGACCCGCGCGCCATGGATCATGCTCGCTCCGTCGGTCGTGATCATGCTGACGACGCTGTCGATCAGCATTGTCGGCGACTGGCTGCGCGACAAGCTCGATCCCACCCTTTCGTAATCTCATGGTGGTTCGCCGTGGCCCCGCCGGCCACTTCGATCGGTGCTGTTACTGGCGCTGTGGGCGGATTGCAACGGATCGTCAACGATCCATGGCGAAACAGCCCCAAACCGGCTGTTTCATAAACTCGCCACTTGAGTTTCCGCGATCATGCAGCTAAATCTCACGCCACCAGGACCGGGCCCCTCTGACAGTTCATCTCTGAGCTGTGATGTCGGACTGGATTAGTCCAACTTGGGTGCCTGGTGTTCGTGGAAATCATGTGACGACAACGGCGGTGACCCACGACAGGCGGAAATGCAGGTCGTGAGCGTCTCAAGTTCGTCTCGGTCCACTCGCGGGCACTCCCGCCTTTGAGAGATTGGGTGCCAAATGATGGAATTCTTTACGCCGGAGGCATTGTCCGCCCTCCTGCAGGTTATCATGATCGACCTCGTGCTGGCCGGCGACAACGCGATCGTCATCGGTCTTGCCGCTGCCGGCCTGCCGAAGGAACAGCGGTCCAAGGCCATTCTGGTCGGTATCATCGCGGCCACCGTGCTGCGTATCGGTTTCGCGCTTGCCACGACCCAGCTTCTGCAGGTCGTCGGCCTGCTGCTCGCCGGTGGCGTCCTGCTTCTCTGGGTCTGCTGGAAGATGTGGCGCGAGTTGCGCACGCCGCATCAGCATGAGGACGAAGCCAACGAAGCGCTGCAGAATGCAGACCTCAATGCCGACGGTACGGTCGCGGGCGGTGCGCCGCGCAAGACGTTCTCCCAGGCTGCCTGGCAGATCGTCATTGCCGACGTCTCCATGTCGCTCGACAACGTGCTCGCCGTTGCGGGTGCTGCTCATGAACATCCAGAAGTCCTGATCTTCGGCCTCGTCCTTTCGATCGCGCTGATGGGCATCGCGGCAAGCTTCATCGCCCGCCTGCTCAACAGGCATCGCTGGATTGCCTATGTCGGTCTCGCCGTCATCCTTTACGTGGCGCTTGAGATGATCTGGCGCGGCTATCACGAAGTCGCTCCCTATCTCGGCGTATAATATCGCTTGGCGCGGCGGTTCTGCCGCCGCGCCGTTGCCTTCGGGTCTCTAACGCCCGTCTTCGCTCGCCATTTGCCGGGCGGCTTTTCCTGGTCTCAACCAAAACTTATGCCGCGTCAGCAGAACCTATTCGTCAGGCTGCCGATCTGCTTTTATGTCTTCATGCCAAGCTTCGGCGCCCTTGCGCCGGCCGTGTTGGGTGGAGGACGCGGGCTCGATTTTTTGGAGGAGAATGCGCCTGTCCGCCGGGCGCGGTAGATCGACCATCTAGGAAAAGCCATGACCGAACCCTGTTATGATGTCGCCCATCTCGGCCACGTCGAGCTTTATTCAGACCGTTTCGAGGAATCGCTCGACTTCTTCACCCGCGTCTACGGACTGACCGAAAGCGGCCGCGAGGGCGACAGCGTCTATCTGCGCGCCTATGACGACTACGAGTTCCACACGCTGAAGCTCACCAGGCATCACACCACGGGTGTCGGCCATATCGCCTACCGCACCTCGTCGGCGGAAGCGCTGGAGCGCCGCGTAGCGGTAATCGAGGAAAAGGGCTGGGGCGTCGGCTGGATCGAAGGCGATCTCGGCCACGGCCGGGCCTACCAGTTCAAGAGCCCGGACGGCCATCTTTTCGAACTCTATTGGGACACCAGGGAATATGTAGCGCCGCCGGAAGAAAAGCCGGCGCTGAAGAACATCGCCCAGCGTTACCATGGCCGCGGCGCATGCCCGCGTCGCCTCGACCACGTCAATCTGCTTGCCGCCGATGTCAGCCTGATCCGTGAATTCATGACCACGGCGCTCGGCAGCCGGGTCACGGAGATGATCCAGCTCGACAATGGCCGCCTCGGCGGCTGCTGGTTCACCATCAACAACAAGACCTACGACCTTGCCTGCTCCGAGGACCATACCGGTTCGCATGGCCGCTTCCACCATGTCACCTATGCCTGCGACCAGCGCGAGGACATTTTGCGCGCCGCCGACATCTTCCTGGAAAACGGCGTGCATATCGAATCCGGGCCGCACAAGCATGCGATCCAGGGCACGTTCTTCCTCTATGTCTGGGAGCCTGCCGGCAACCGCGTCGAGCTCGCCAATGCAGGCGCCCGCCTGATCCTGCGGCCGGACTGGAAGCCGGTCGTCTGGACCGAGGCCGACCGCAAGAAGGGGCAGGCCTGGGGCATGAAGACGATCGAAACCTTCCATACGCACGGCACGCCGCCGGTTGCACACAAGTAAAAACAAGAGGCATCCCATGGCAAAGACAGCATTGGTCATCAGCGCCCATTCGGCGGATTTCGTCTGGCGTTGCGGCGGCGCGATCGCGCTTCACGAGGAAAAGGGCTATGACGTCACCGTCATCTGCCTGTCCTATGGCGAGCGCGGCGAAAGCGCCAAGCTCTGGAAGAACCCGGGCATGACGCTCGAAAAGGTGAAGACCGAGCGCCGCAAGGAGGCGGAAAACGCCGCGAAGGCGCTCGATGTCACCGACATCCAGTTCTTTGATCTCGGCGATTATCCGCTGGTCGTCGATCAGGACGCCAAGTTCAAGCTGGTCGATGTGATCCGCAAGGTGCAGCCGGAATTCATGCTCTCCCACTCCAAGTGGGACCCCTACAATACCGACCACATGTACGCGACGCAGGTGGCGATCGAAGCCCGCATGATCGCCCAGGCCTGGGGCCACAACCCGGGCGAAAAGATCCTCGGGGCGCCGCAGCTTTACCTGTTCGAGCCGCACCAGACCGAACAGATGGAATGGAAGCCGGACGTCTTCCTCGATATTTCCCCCGTCTGGGAAAAGAAGTGGGCGGCCATCCAGTGCATGGAAGGCCAGGAGCATCTCTGGCATTTCTACAAAAACGTCGCGGAAAATCGTGGCAACCATTTCATGCGCAATTCCGGCGGCCAGGCGAGCGGACGCAAGTCGACCCATGCGGAAGGCTTCCAGTCGGTCTTCCCGCGCACCGTCGATGAACTCTGAGGGGAATGAACTCTGATGTCGGTCGTCGTCCAGAATATCGAACGTGCGGACCCGTCGGTCATCGACCGGCTGGCCGCCTGCGGGGTCGCAACCGTCCATGAGGCGCAGGGCCGCAAGGGCCTGCTCGCCAGCTACATGCGGCCGATCTATCCGGGCGCGCGGCTTGCCGCGAGCGCCGTCACCATTTCCGCGCCTCCGGGCGACAACTGGATGCTGCATGTGGCGATCGAGCAGCTGAAGGCCGGCGACATCCTGCTGCTCGCGCCGACCAGCCCCTGCGAAGACGGCTATTTCGGCGATCTGCTCGCCACCTCCGCCCAGGCGCGCGGCTGCAAGGGGCTGATCATCGATGCGGGCGTGCGTGACGTGGTCGATCTGACCCAGATGAAGTTTCCGGTCTGGTCGAAGGCTGTCTATGCCCAGGGCACCGTCAAGGAGACACTCGGTTCGGTCAACATCCCGGTCGTCTGCGCCGGCGCCTATGTGCGCCCCGGCGACGTGATCGTTGCCGATGACGACGGCGTCTGCGTCGTCGCCCGCGAAGAAGCGGAAGCGGTCGCCAAGAAAGCGGAAGCGCGGGTCGCTGCCGAAGAAGACAAGCGCAAGCGGCTCGCCGCCGGCGAACTCGGCCTCGATATCTATAACATGCGCGGCAAGCTCGCCGAAAAGGGTTTGAAGTATATCTGAGCGGAGGAATCGGAGGGTTCTTTCGTTATCGTCGGCCTTGTGCCGAGGATCTGCTCACATCGACCGTTGGCAGATGCTCGGGACAAGCCCGAGCATGACGGCAGGATTTTTTGCCGACAGGTGAGACAGGCAAAACGACCGGCTCGTTTCCCTGTAAAAGCGGAGGAAGATTTCATGGCGACAAGCGAAACCGGTATCCGCTGCATGTGGATGCGTGGCGGCACGTCCAAGGGCGGATATTTTCTCGCTTCGGACCTGCCGGCCGACCGCGACAATTTCCTGCTGCGGGTGATGGGTTCGCCCGATCCCCGCCAGATCGACGGAATGGGCGGCGCCCATCCGCTGACCTCCAAGGTGGCAGTGGTCCGGAAATCCGAGCGGGAAGGGGTCGATGTCGATTATCTCTTCCTGCAGGTCTTCGTCGATCAGCCGATCGTCACCGATGCCCAGAACTGCGGCAATATTCTCGCCGGCATCGGGCCCTTCGCCATCGAGCGGGGGCTGGTACCGGTCAAGGGCGAGAAGACCGAGGTCTCGATCTTCATGGAGAATACCGGGCAGATCGCCATCGCGACGATCGAGACGCCGGGCGGCCGGGTGACCTACAAGGGCGATGCCCGGATAGACGGCGTGCCGGGAACCTCCGCGCCGGTGCCGATCGTGTTCGCAGATACGGCCGGTTCTTCCTGCGGCGCGTTGCTGCCGACCGGAAATGCGGTCGATGTGATCGATGGCGTCGCTTGCACGCTGATCGACAACGGCATGCCCTGCGTCGTCATGCGCGGTGATGTGCTCGGCATTACTGGTAACGAAAGCCCCAAGGATCTCGAGGCGAACCAGGAGCTTCGTGCCAGGCTGGAGGCGATCCGGCTAAAGGCCGGGCCGATGATGAACCTCGGCGACGTCACCAAGAAATCCGTGCCGAAGATGACGATGGTTTCGGCGCCGACGGCGGGCGGGGCGATTTCGACCCGTACCTTCATCCCGCATACCTGCCACGATGCGATCGGCGTGCTCGGCGCGGTCAGCGTTGCGACGGCCTGCCTTCTGCCGGAAGGACCGGCTTCGGAATTGGCTGTCATTCCGGCTGGCGACGAGAAGCTGCTGTCGATCGAACATCCGACCGGCGAGATGAGCGTCATCGCCACAATGAAGGATGGCGAGGTCCATCGCGCGGCGGTGCTGCGCACGGCGCGCAAGCTTTTCGACGGCGTGGTTTTCGGCGACTGAGAGTAGGATACGGCTATGAGGATCGCGTTTCTGGGTTTTGGCGAAGCGGCACGCGCCTTTCACGACAGCCTGGCTCCGAGGCTCGAGAACGGAGAGTTCCGTGCCTATGATCTCTTGCTCGACGATACCGAGAAGGCGGGCGAAATGCGGGCGGCGATGACGACGCGCGGTGTCCGGCCGGAAGCGTCGCCTGCCGGTCTTGCCGATGCCGAATGGATCTTCAGCGCCGTCACCGCCGATCAGAGCCTCAAGGCCGCGCAGTCCATCGCTCCGCATCTCGGCCAGGGCGCGCTGCTGATCGACATCAACTCCGTCTCCCCCGGCCGCAAGCGCGAAACCGCCGCGCTGGTCAACGAAACCGGCGCCGACTATCTCGACATGGCCGTCATGGCCCCGGTCCATCCGAAGGGCCACGCAACCCCGATTCTGATCGCCGGCAAGGGTGCGGCCGGGCTTCTGGAGCGTTTTCGCGGTCTTGGCTTCAGCGCCGATGTCGCCGGAGAGGCAGTGGGCTCGGCGACGGCCATCAAGATGGTTCGCTCCGTGTTTGTTAAAGGTCTTGAAGCGATAACCGTCGAGGCGCTGCTCGCGGCGGAAGCTTCGGGCTGTTTCGAGGAGATCCTGGCTTCGCTGTCGCAGAGTTTTCCCGGTCTCGACTGGTCGAAATTCCCCGACTACCAGTTCGAACGCACCACCCACCACGGTCGTCGCCGGGCCGCAGAGATGCGCGAAAGCGGCGTCACGCTCGATGCGCTGGGGCTGAACGGCGGTCTTGCCCGCGAGATCGCCGCCATTCAGGACGAGATGGCGGCAAGCGGCGTGAAGCCGACGGACGATCTCAGGGATACCGTCGCGCGGGTTCTTTCGGCCCGGCGGCAAGGCAAATAAGTCCGTCCCTTCAATGCGTTCGGTGTATACGCATTGATCTTTTCCGTTCGAAATACCTGCCGTCATCCACAGCCTGAACCCTCTGTATACATGAGGCTTGGCCAATCCATCAGATATGGCTAAGATTTGTGATCGACAGGCGGAAGTTGCGCGCCTTGTCCGGGCAAAGGTGCGGATTTGGAAGAGACCTCGAGAACGACCCATACGATGCGCGCGCTGATGGAGCTGCGCAAGAAGATCCTCAGCGGCGACTATCCCGGTGGCACCCGGCTTTTCGAGGTGTCGCTGGCCGAGACGCTGCAGATTTCCCGCACGCCGGTGCGCGAGGTGATGTCGCGCCTTGCGGAAGAGGGGCTGCTCGATCGGTTGGCGAATGGCGGTTTCGTGGTCCGCAGCTTTACCTATGCGGATGCGGTCGATGCGATCGAGCTGCGCGGCGTGCTGGAAGGGACGGCGGCGCGGCTGGCCGCCGAACGGGGTGTTTCCCAGGCGGGACTGGATCAGCTTCGGGAAATCCAGGCCAGGCTCGACGATTGTTTCGGCGAGGCTGCGGACGATGTGGATCTGGAAGCCTATTCCGAAGCGAATGCGAAATTTCACACCGTGCTGGTCGAGCTTTCCGGCAGTACCGTTATACAGCGGGAGGTCGAGCGCGCGACACGACTGCCCTTCGCGTCACCGTCGGCTTTCCTGTCGGGCCGGGCGCATGTGGCGGCCTTCCGCCAGTCGCTGCATATCGCACAGGAACAGCATCGCACATTGGTGTCGGCGATTGCCGGCCGCGAGGGTGCAAGGGCTGAATTCATCGCCCGCGAGCACGCCCGCATCGCCCGCAAGAACCTCGAATACGCCGTCTTCGAGGATCCCGAGCTGATGCTGACCGTTCCCGGCCTGGTGCTCCTCAACTCCTGAGGGCCGCCTGCCTGCCGCAGGTTTTGATGGCCGGAGGCCTTCGGTCTGCTATCCGCAGCCGATTGTCAGCCTGCCGAATATTTCCCCTTGAATTTGTCTGCCGATGCCGTCATGTATACACGACATCTCAAGCCACAGACAAACCATAGGGAGGAATTCCGTGACTCAGGCCAATCTCACTCAAGTTTTGAAGGATGCGGGCAACACCGTCGAGCATCTGCGCAATTCCAAAACCGGCATCTATGTATACCCGGTTGTCGCTCCGGAATTCTCGAACTGGCGCTCGGAACAGGCTGCATGGCGTGAGGGCGCCGTTCTGTTCGACCAGTCGCATCACATGGACGAGCTGGTCGTCGAAGGTCCGGATGCTGCCAAGTTCCTCGAAAGCCTGTCGATCAACAGCTTCGCCAATTTCGGCGTCGATCGCGCCAAGCACTACGTTCCGGTCACGCCTGCCGGCCACGTCATCGGCGACATGATCATCTTCCGCGAAACCGAAGAGAAGTTCGTTCTCGTCGGCCGCGCACCGACCGCCAACTGGCTGCTCTACAATGCCTCGCTCGGCAAGTTCAACGTCAAGCTGACGCATGACCCGCGTTCGCCTTCGCGTCCGGATGGCAAGCTCGTCACCCGCATCCACTACCGCTTCCAGATCCAGGGTCCGGATGCGCCGAAGGTCTTCGAAAAGATGAACGGCGGCCCGATCCCGGAGATCAAGTTCTTCCACGTCGACTGGATCAATGTCGGCGGCCGCAAGGTTCAGGCCCTGCGCCACGGCATGGCCGGCGCTCCGGGTCTCGAAATCTGGGGTCCGTATGCGGAGAAGGACGAGGTCCGCGCCGCCATCCTGAAGGCAGCGGAAGAAGCCGGCGTCGATCTGCGCCCGGTCGGCAGCCGCGCCTACGCCACCAACACGCTGGAATCCGGCTGGATCCCGTCGCCGCTTCCGGCGATCTATACCGGTGACGAGTTGCAGGCCTATCGCGACTGGCTCTCGGCCCAGAGCTATGAAGCTTCGGGCTCGATCGGCGGCAGCTACGTGTCCGACAATATCGAAGACTACTACCTGAACCCCTACGAGCTGGGTTACGGCGTCTACGTCAAGTTCGACCACGACTTCGTCGGCCGCGCTGCTGTCGAGAAGCAGAAGGCAACCCCGCAGCGTCGCAAGGTCACCTTCGAGTGGAACTCCGACGACGTCGTCAAGGTCATCGCGTCGGCCTTCCAGCCGGGCGAACAGGCCGCCAAGTGGATCGACTTCCCGCTTTCCAACTACGCCTCGTCGAGCTTCGACAAGGTTCTGAAGGACGGCAAGGTCGTCGGCCTGTCGATGTTCAACGGCTATAGCTACAACGAGCGTTCCATGCTGTCGCTCGGCGTCGTCGATGCCGACATCAAGGAAAACGACATCCTGACGCTTATCTGGGGCGAGCCGGATGGCGGCACGTCCAAGACCTCCGTCGAGCAGGGCCACAAGCAGGCCGAGATCCGCGTTCGCGTCGCGGCCGTGCCCTATGCACAGGAAGCACGTGAAAATTAC
This sequence comes from Neorhizobium sp. LjRoot104, assembly GCF_964253725.1. Taxonomy (NCBI): domain Bacteria; kingdom Pseudomonadati; phylum Pseudomonadota; class Alphaproteobacteria; order Hyphomicrobiales; family Rhizobiaceae; genus Neorhizobium; species Neorhizobium sp. LjRoot104. Next base: position 3,780,833 of record NZ_CAXURS020000001.1, on the reverse strand, counting down.
GCCGAAAGCTGGCGCACAAAGAAGGCCCTCTAACGGCCGGGCGTGCGAGAACGGCTTGTTCTCGCACGCCGCTCCGTCCGTCTGACCGGACGTTTTTCATTGGCTAAACGGGGGGAGGATCAACAATGGCACTTTTGAATCTGTTCAAGGGCAAGCAGGAAGAGAAGACCGTGGAGCCGGCCAGCTTCAGGGATCTTATCGACGGCTACTCGATCGAAGTCATGCCGCGCACGGCGGCGAAGATCGAAGATTTCAAGACACTGCTGCCGAAGGGCACGCGGGTCTATATCGCCCATATCGACGGAACGCCGATCGAGGACATGGTGCAGACCGCAAGGCGCCTCCACGAAGACGGCTTCCCGGTCATGCCGCATTTTCCCTCCCGCATCATTCCAAGCCTGGCGATCCTGGAGGACTGGATCAAGCGCTACAGAAACGAGGCGGGCGTGGACCAGGCGCTGCTGCTCGGCGGCGGCGTATCGACGCCGGCCGGCGATTTCGACAGCTCGATCCAGCTGATCGAGACCGGCCTGTTCGACCGCTATGGCTTCAAGCGGCTGCATGTCGCGGGCCATCCCGAGGGCAACAAGGACATCGACAAGGACGGCAGCTCCAGGATCGTCGACGAGGCTCTGAAGTTCAAGCAGGCCTATTCCGAACGGACCGACGCGGAGATGGCGATCACCACCCAGTTCGCCTTCGACGCCAAGCCGGTCATCGCCTGGGCGGAGCGCATCGCCGCCGCCGGCGTCAAGCTGCCGATCCACCTCGGGATTGCCGGCCCGACCAAATTGCAGACGCTGATCAAGTTTGCCATCGCCTGCGGCGTCGGCCCGTCGCTCGGCGTGCTGCAGAAACGCGCGATGGACCTCAGCAAGCTGCTGGTTCCCTATGAGCCGACCGAGGTTCTGACCGAGATTGCCGATTATAAGGCTGCTCATCCGGAAAGCCTGATCGACAGCATCCATGTCTTCCCGCTCGGCGGTATCCGCGCCAGCGGCGAATGGATGAACGAGCAGCTGACCGGAGAGCGCAACATCGCACCGTGACTTAACCGAAACGGGGCGGGGTTGGGCCTGCTCCGCTTCGCCGCTGCCGGGAGGAGAAAGGCAGGGGAGGACCGATACGTGGACTATCCCAATCTGCGTCACATTCGTCTTTTCTGCGCCTGCCTGCGCACCGGCTCCCTGACGCAGGCGGCCGATATCGTCGGCGTCACCCAGCCCGCGGCATCGCAGGCAATTTCCCGTCTCGAAGACCTTTTCGGCACCCGGCTTCTCGAGCGCGGTCCGGGGCATGCCATGGCGACACCGGCAGGCCGCGTCGTCCAGGCCCGGTCGCTGCGCGCGCTTGAACTTATCCGTACCGGTTGCCAAAAACTCCAGGCGGATTCGGGGTCGCGCGGCTCTGCTGCCGACGCAAGGCTGACGATCTCCCATCTGCGCGCCCTGCAGGCCTTTGCCCAGACCGGAGGTTTTCCGGGTGCGGCGCGCATCCTCGAACAATCGGGTGCCGCGGTTCAGCGCACGGCGCGCAATGCCGAGGCGATCTTCGGCACAAGCCTTTTCGAAGCCGACGGCCGCGCGACGCGGTTCACTAGCGCCGGCCGTGCCGTCGCCCGCTGGGCCGGCCTTTCCTTGAAGGAACTCGGCAACGCCACCGAGGAAGTGCAGGAGCTGCGCGGCAAGTTCGATGGCCTTGTCTCGATCGGGGCGCTGCCGATGGCGCGCACGACCATCGTGCCCGATGCCATCGCGTCGCTCGCCCTCACCCATCCGCTGGCGCGGTTCGAGATCCTCGAAGGCAGCTACGAGCAGCTCCTCAGCGACCTGGAAATGGGCCATATCGATTTCCTGATCGGGGCATTGCGCAGCCGCCTCACGCCGTCGCTGAACCAGGAGCCGCTTTTCGATTTTCGGCTGGCGGTCGTCGGGGGCACCGGTCATCCCCTTTCGGGCAAGGCGGATGTCTCGCTTGCCGAACTTGCCTCCTACCCATGGGTCGTGGCGCGCAAGGGCACGCCCAACCGCAGCACCTTCGATGCCCTGGCGGCGAAGTTCTCCGATGGGCCGCAGATGCAGGGAACCGTCGAGACCGGTTCGCTGACGGCGCTGCGCGGTATCCTGATGCAGACGGACCGGCTGGCGCTGCTCTCCCGCCACCAGCTCCGGCATGAGCTGAAGGCCGGGTTCCTGACGCTTCTGAACTACGACGTGCCGGGAAAGCCGCTGTCGATCGGCATCACCACGCGCCGCAACTGGCAGCCGACCGCTCTCCAGGCCGAATATCTGGCGGCTATCCGTCGTGTGGTGGCGACGGAGGAAACAGTCAGCGCACCAGATGGTGCCCGCCTGCCCGCGCTCAAGGCCGCCGAGTAGCTCCACTTGCCATTGCAGTTTTCGGGGTTATCGTTATTGCCGAATGTCCGGCCGTTCCGATGTCGCGCGCCGCCAGAAGAGAGCGGGAGCATCTTTGAGAAAAAAGGCCGTCAACAGTCTCGAACGCCTGCAGGCAGTGCTTGAGGTTTTCACCGAGGATCGTCTGGAATGGACGCCGGAAGAGCTGATGGAAGAGCTGGGCTATAGCCGGCCGACGCTCTATCGCTACCTCAAGATCCTGAAGGACAGCGGTTTTCTGACTTCCATGCCGAATACCGGCTTCACGCTCGGACCAAGGGTGGTGGAGATGGATTATCTGCTGCGGAAGTCCGACAGCCTCATCCTGTCCGGCGCGCCCTATCTGCAAAAACTCACCGGGCGATATGAATGCACCGCGCTTCTGGTGCGCTGGTACGGCGAAAAGATCCTCTGCGTCGATTCGATCAGCTCCAGCCGCGAGGCGATCAGCAGCTATCCGCGCGGGCGGCCGATGCCGCTCAGCCGCGGCGCGATCGGCCGGTCCATCGTCGCGTTCCTGCCGCGCCGCAATCTGGTGCCGCTGATCAAGCGCACGCTCGACGAATGGCAGGCGGCGGGCGCCGGCGATACCGTGGAAGCGGTCCTCGACGGACTGAAATCGGTGCGCAAGAAGGGTTATGCCGTGGCTTACGGCGAGGTCACGCCGGGCGTCATCGGTTTCGCAGCGCCGATCTTCGACGCGGGCCAGAGCCCGATTGCAAGTTTTTCCCTGACGATCGCCCAGGATCACGTCCCCGGACTCGCGGTGGAGGAAATCGGCCGGGAAGTCCTGTTCGCGGCTGGCGAGATCAGCGCCGCGCTCGCCTCGCACCGACATCGGATTTCGAGTCAATAATCTCATATTACAAGAAAATGTGTTGACTTTCAGCGCCCGCCTTCGCATCTTGCCGCGGCGGAGCATGGCCGGAACCTCGGCATGTCTTCGCCTGCGGATTTTTTAAACGCCTAGGGGCACTGGACTTCCCTCAAGTTCGCGGTGCCGCACCAGGACAGACAGGAGGAGCATTCCATGAAGAAGATCGACGCTTTCAACCATATCTGGCCAAAGCCCTTTTTCGACAAGCTGATCGGCTATATCGGCACGATGACCGATGTCACCATGCGCTCGGGCGCGGTGCCGATGATGACCGATCTCGACCGTCGTTTCCAGGTGATGGACATGTTCGGCGGCGACTACCAGCAGGTCCTGTCGCTCGCTTCGCCGCCGCTCGAAAAGCTGGCCGGGCCTGAGCGCGCCTATGACCTCGGCCGGATCGGCAACGATTCCCAGAAGGAGTTGTGCGACAAATATCCGGAGCGCTTCCCGGCCTTCATCGCCACCGTGCCGATGGAAAACCAGGAATGGATGATGGCGGAAACCAAGCGGGTCGTCGAAGATCTCGGCGCCTGCGCGGTCCAGATCTTCACCAATTACAGCGGCAAGCCGCTCGACCTGCCGCAGTTCGAGCCCTTCTTCGAATATATGGCAAAGTCCGGCAAGCCGGTCTTCCTGCATCCGTCGCGCGGCGCCAACTTCCCGGACTACCTGACCGAAGACCGCTCCGAATACGAGATCTTCTGGACCTTCGGCTGGCCGTATGAAACCTCGGCGGCGATGGCACGCCTGGTCTTCTCGCGCATCTTCGACAAGTACAAGGGCCTCAAGGTCGTCACCCATCATGCCGGCGGCATGGTGCCCTTCTTCGAAGGCCGCGTCGGTGCGGGCTGGGACCAGATGGGCAAGCGCACGTCCGATCGCGACCTCTCTACCGTGCTGAAGGCGCTGGAGCGTCCGCATCTCGAATATTTCAAGGAATTTTATGCCGACACGGCGAGCTTCGGTTCGACCAAGGCGATCGAGCACGCGATCGAATTCTTCGGCGAAGACCGGGTGCTGTTCGCATCCGACGCGCCGTTCGATCCGGAAGGCGGCCCGATGTACATCCGCGAGACCATTCAGGTTCTCGACAACATGGACATCTCCGACGCCACCCGGCAGAAGATCTACGAAGGCAATGCAAAGAAGCTTCTGGGCCTGAAGTAAGCGATCCGGTTTTCGCATCTATCGAACGCGCGGGCGGAAAACGCCCGCGCGTTTTTCATTGGGTGAGCCGGTCGATGTAACGTTTTGCGGAGCGGGCGACGATCGCCTGGCCGTCTGCCCGGACATTCTGGTGCGAAAAGGCGCCGTAGATGCGCTCGAAAGGCCAAAGTGCCAGCCGCTCCGCGACATCGGCCACTTCGGCGGCACTCAGCGGCAGCATGTTGGGATAGCTCCACATGAAGGAGACATGGTTGGCGCCGGGCGTGACCTGGACGATATCGCCGGCCAGCAGCACACCCTTGCCGTCCCCGCCCGTCCAATGCAGCACCGTGCCGCCGGCAAAGTGTCCGCCGCCATGAACCAGCGTGACGGAGGAGGAAAGCACCAGCGCATCCTCGTCCCAGAGCCGGACATGATCCGACGGACGGCAGATCCATTCCTTGTCGGCGGCATGCAGGTAGATCGGCGCGTCGAAGGCCGCCGCCCAGTCCTGCATGGTCGTGTAATAATGCGGATGGGATATGGCGATGGCGCTGAGGCCGCCGAGAGCCCGGACGATCGCCTTGGTCGCGTCGTCCAGAAGCGCGATGCAATCCCATAGGACATTTCCGGCCGGCGTCCGCAGCAGCAGGGCGCGCTGATTGATCGCGAAGGCGGGGACGGTCTGGATCGCCAACAGGTCCGGCTCGAGCTGCGTCCAGGCATTTCGATGCGTCCGCGCAAGCTTTTCCGTCGTCGTCCAGGCCTGCCCGGATGGCGGCACATATTGGCGCTCGTCGGCGCAGATGGGGCACCTTTGCGGCGCGTCCTCAGCTTCCTCGAAGGAAGTGCCGCAGGCGCCGCAGAGAAAAATCGACATCGAAACCTCCCTCAGGACCTGCTGTAGGCCCTGTCATGAATTTGACAACAAACGATATTCGTCAAGGGAAGGGAAGACCTGGCGTCGCGTGGCGCCTGCCTGCCGGAACCGCTCGTATTGTTCGGTAAGGATTCACGTTTTCCAAAGACCGGTGCGATAGGGTCGGGCGGATTTGTTCCACACCCCGAGGATCGAATGACGGCCCCGAAGATGCCAAGGCTCCTGAACCTGGATATCCTGCGCCTCGTCTCGGCGCTGATGGTGCTGACGTTCCATTATGGTTTCCGCATGCGGATTTCCGGCGAGGGCGGCGGCATCGGGTTTCCGGAAGTCGCACCCTTTGCCATGTGGTTCGATACGGGCCTGCTGATCTTTTTTGCGATTTCCGGCTATGTCATCACCATGTCGGCGGAGGGCCGCTCGGCCTATGACTTCGCGGCTGGCCGTTTCGCGCGGCTCTGGCCGACCTTCATCGTCTGCGCGACGATCACCGCCGCCGTGCTCGCCGCCTGGCATGTGCCGACCCTCGATCCGCCGACGGTGAAGCAATGGCTGGCGCATGTCGTCATCATCTCGCGCGGCCTCGGCCAGCCGTTCCTCGATGGCGCCTATTGGACGATCGCCTACGAGATCATCTTCTATGGCTGGGTTTTCCTGCTGATCGCCACCGGCCTTTTCGAGCGCGGCTGGCGCATCGTCGTGCTGGCATGGCTGGCGATTTCCGTCGTCAACGAGGCCCTCATCGGCAGCGGCGCGATCCAGAAATTGCTGATCACCGAATATTCCGGCTATTTCGCCTTCGGCCTGGCGCTTTACAAGGTGAGGCAGCGCGCTTCCCTGTCGAGCCTCTGTGTCCTCGCTGCCGCGGTCTGCTGGGCAATCGCCACGCCATTCCTGACCGAACCGGATTTCGTCGCAACATATGCGTTGAGCCGCAACGCCGTCGGGCTCGCCCTCATTGGACCGCTGGCCCTTGCTGCGGTCACAGCCTGTGCGGCGGCGCCGTCGCTGCGCATTTCTCCGGCACTCGCGATCGGGCTCGGCGGCCTCACCTATCCGCTTTACCTGCTGCATCAGAACATCGGCTACGCGGTGTTTGCGCGTTTCGGGACCGAGCAGAACCGCTGGCTCGTCGCTGTGGGCCTGATTGCCGTCCTGCTTTTCGTTGCCGGGGTCATCGCACGAACCATCGAACCGGCGGCGCGGCGGGCGATCATACGCGCCGCGGGCCATCTTCGAGACGGTTTCGGTCGCCTGAGACAGCGGACGGCCTGATCCGGATTGACGGCTTTATTTTACCCGGATAAATCTGCATATCAATTCCGGGGAAGCAGATGGCAGATTTTCATTGGACAGCTTTTCGAGGCGAGAACCGCATCGCGAGCGGATCACCGGCCGAGGTCGTGACGGCGATCAAGGGTGAACATGAAGGCGTTCTGGTTTTTGACGATGCGACCGGAAAGCCGGTCGATCTCGACCTCCGCGGCACACTCGAAGACTGTCTCGGTCGCCTTCCCAGGGATCATGCGGAGCCTGTGGAACCGGTGGGACGGCGGCCCGGGCGACCGAAGCTCGGCGTGGTGCCGCGCGAGGTGACGCTGCTGCCGCGGCATTGGGAGTGGCTCGGCCAGCAGCCGGGCGGCGCCTCGGTTGCCCTGCGCAAGCTCGTCGATGCGGCGCGTGCAGCCGGCGGTTCGGGAGACGATCGGCGCCGGGCTCAGGAGGCCGCCGATCGCTTCATGCGGGCGCTCGCCGGGGATCAGCCGGGATACGAGGAAGCCGCGCGGGCGCTTTATGCCGGACAAGAGGGGCGCTTCAAGGAACTGACGGAGAACTGGCCGACGGACGTCCGGGACCATGCCCGATCCCTCGCCCGAGCCGCGTTCGAAACCGGCCCGGCAGGCGCGAAATAACTTTCTCATTGCGGCATACCGGCGAAAATACGCGGGTCATCGGGCATTTCCAGGCGGTTATGTACCTTTTTGCACATGTTCTGTCCGCGATTGAACATGGACCGAATGAAAACCGCACCGTAAGTTGCTTCGAGCCGCCGGGGAGGGTGGCTTGGAGGAGCAGTTTATGGATCGCATGAAGAACAAGGTCGTTCTCGTTTTCGGCGCCGGTTCGGTCGGCCCCGGTTTCGGGAACGGCAAGGCCGCCGCCGTCGCCTATGCCCGCGAGGGCGGCAGTGTCGTCTGCGTCGACGTCAATCTCGATGCGGCCAGGAATACGCTCGACGTCATCGAATCCGAAGGCGGCACGGGCCTGGCGCTCGCCGCCGACGTCACCCAATCCTCCGATATCGCCGTCGTCGTCGAAACGACCATGGAGCGTTTCGGCCGCATCGACGTGCTGCACAACAATGTCGGCATCAACCTGCCGGGCGGCGCGGCCGAGGCCACCGAAGAGAGCTGGCGCAAGGTGATGGACGTCAACCTGACCAGCGCCTTCCTCACCTGCAAGGCCGTTCTGCCGATCATGGAAAAGCAGGGCGGCGGGGCGATCGTCAACATCTCGTCGCTCGCCTCCATCAGATGGACCGGCTATCCCTACGTTTCATATTATGCATCGAAGGCTGCGCTGAACCACTTTACCCGAGCGATTGCGATTGAATATGCGGCCAAGGGCATCCGCGCCAATGCCATCCTGCCGGGCGTGATGGACACGCCGCATATCCAAAAACAGATCAGCGGCTACTACGGCTCTCCTGACGAGATGAAAGCCAAAAGGGACGCGCTTTCGCCGATGAAACGCCAGGGAGACGGCTGGGACATCGCCTGGGCCTCGGTTTTCCTTGCATCGGACGAGGCGAAATACATTACCGGGGTCGAGCTTCCGATCGATGGCGGGCTGCATGTGACGGTGTCCGGCAGCTTGAACTGAGGCGGTCCGAGGCGCGGCTCGGGCTGGTCTACAATATGGATCGGTCTCGAAGTTTTATGCCATTCCTGCAAATTTAGGCTTGCCTAATCCGTCCGTCTTCAGCAAACTCCGGCAACTTGAAGAAGAATAAGATCCAGATAATGGACCATTGCGGATGGCTGGAGGAGCCGGACGCCGGGAGGAGAAGCGGGCACGCCGGAGAGGGGTGTGGTCCGCCTGGATTGCGGTTCGATCCGCGATCGATCCGGAGCGTTCTTCCGTCTGTCTCCTGCGCAGCACAGAGGAGGATGATGCGTGACGGCAGCCCATAACACGATCGAGCCCATGGATGAGGCTTCTCTGCTCGCCGGGCTCGAGGGCGTGGCGCCGCAGCAGAGCGGCTCCGCCTGGATGCGGCCGGCGGAGGCGATTGCCGCTGCCCTTCTCGTCGGCATCATCGCGCTTCTATTGGCAGGTGTCATTTCCCGCTATGTCTTCTCGCTGCCGGTCGTATGGATCGACGAGGTGGCATCGATTTCCTTCCTCTGGCTTGCCATGCTCGGTTCGGCCATGGCCGTCGATCGCAGCGAGCACCTGCGGCTGACCCTCTTCGTCGGCATGCTGCCGGAAAAGCTGCACGGCTTGGCGAATACGCTGGCTCTGCTGCTGATGGCGCTCTTCCTCGGCGTGATGCTGCGGCCGGCTTATGAATATGCCATCGAGGAATCTTACATCACCTCGGCTGCGCTCAACATTCCGATGAGCTTTCGCGCCGCGGCCCTGCCGGTCGGTGTCGGGCTGATGCTGATTCTGGCGGTCGTCAATGCGCTGAAGGGATCGACCTTCAGGCAGGTCGCCATGTCCGTGGTGATCATCGCCGCCGTGACGGCGCTTCTCTGGCTCGCCGGGCCAGGCCTGAAGCAGATCGGCAACTGGAACATCCCGATCTTCCTCGTCGGTTTCGTGGCGCTGTTCCTGGTTCTCGGCGTGCCGATCGCCTTCTGCTTCGGCCTCGGCACCCTGGCTTTCCTGACGTTTACGACCTCGGTGCCGGTGTTCGTGATGATCGGCCGCATGGACGAGGGCATGTCGAGCATCATCCTGCTGTCGGTGCCGATCTTCGTGCTGCTCGGCTGCGTGCTCGACGCGACCGGCATGGGCAAGGCGATCGTCGAGGTGCTGGCCTCGCTGCTCGGCCATGTCCGCGCCGGCATGTCCTATGTCCTGCTCGGCTCGATGTTCCTCGTCTCCGGCATTTCCGGTTCCAAGGTCTCGGACATGGCGACCGTCGCTCCGGCGTTGTTTCCGGAAATGAAACGCCGCGGCCACAAGCCGCCGGAGATGATCGCGCTGCTGGCGACCGGCGCGGCGATGGCGGAAACCGTGCCGCCGTCGATCGTGCTGATCGTGCTCGGATCCGCCGCGGGCGTCTCGATCGCCGGGCTGTTCACTTCCGGTTTCGCCATCGCCATGGTCCTGCTGCTGGTGCTGGCGATCCTTGCGCGCTGGAAGGCGCGGCACGAATCCATGGCTGGCGTGCGCCGTGCGCCGCTGTCGGTGATCAAGAAAGCGCTGCTGGTCGCTGCGCCCGCACTGGTATTGCCCTTCCTGATCCGCACAGCCGTCGGCGAGGGGATTGCGACCGCGACCGAAGTTTCGACGATCGCCGTGCTCTACGCGATGATCATCGGCGCGACGCTTTATGGCGGCATCAGCCTGAAGAAGCTCTATTCCATGCTGGTGGAGACGGCGGCACTCTCCGGTGCGATCCTGATGATCCTCGGCGCGGCCTCCGCCATGGCCTGGGCGCTAACCCAGACCGGGTTCGCGGCGCAGCTCGTCGAGGCGGTGCAGGGGCTGCCGGGCGGCTGGCTGACCTTCATGGGCGTCACCATCCTGATCTTCATGGTGCTTGGCTGCGTGCTGGAAGGCCTGCCGGCGATCGTGCTGATGGCGCCGATCATGTTTCCGGTCGCCCGTTCGCTCGGCATCAACGACATCCATTATTCCATGGTGGTGGTGACGGCGATGAATATCGGCCTGATGACGCCGCCGATCGGCATCGGTTTCTATATCGCCTGCAAGATCGGCAACGTCTCGCCGGACGAAGCCATGAAGGCCATCTGGCCCTATATCGGCGCGCTGATGATCGGCCTTCTGGTGATCGCTGCCGTGCCCTACTTCTCGACCGCCTTTCTCTAATGGCTGTGAGGCAAAAAACTGGGACGAAATCGGAGGAGGATTTCATGAACGTCAACCGCAGAACGCTTCTTTTGGGCGCGGCCACGACCGGCATCGCCACGACCTTTTCAATCCGCACGCGGCCGGCCAACGCCGCCGAGTTCACCTACAAGTTCGCCAACAACCAGGCGCTGACGCATCCGATGAACGTCCGCGCCAAGGAAGCGGTCGCCAAGATCCAGGAGGAGAGCGGCGGCCGCATGGCCATCAACATCTTCCCGTCGAGCCAGCTCGGCGCCGATACCGACATGCTGAACCAGGTCCGGTCCGGCGGCGTTGAAATGTTCAGCCTGTCGCCGATCATCCTGTCGACGCTGGTGCCGAATGCCTCGCTGAACGGCGTCGGTTTCGCCTTCCCGAGCTATGACAAGGTCTGGCCGGCGATGGACGGCGAACTCGGCAAATATGTTCGCGGCGAGATCGAGAAGAAGGGCCTGCTGACGCTCGACAAGATCTGGGACAACGGTTTCCGGCAGATCACCTCGTCCAAGGGGCCGATTACGACGCCGAAGGACCTCGAAGGTTTCAAGATCCGCGTGCCGGTGAGCCCGCTCTGGACCTCGATGTTCACCGCCTTCGGTTCGGCGCCCGCCAGCATCAATTTCGCCGAGACCTATACGGCGTTGCAGACGGGCATCGTCGACGGGCAGGAAAACCCGCTCGCCATCCTGACGACCGCCAAGCTGTTCGAAGTGCAGAAATACGTCTCGATGACCAATCACATGTGGGACGGTTTCTGGATCCTGCTCAACCGTCGTTCCTGGCAGGCGCTGCCGGCAGACCTGCAGGGTATCGTCTCGAAGCACTTCAATGCCGCCGCCGAGCTGCAGCGCAAGGACGTGATGGGCCTCAACGCCACCGTCCAGGCCGAGCTGGAAGGCAAGGGCATGAAGTTCAACAAGCCGGACGGCGCGCTTTTCCAGGAGAAGCTGCGTGCCGCCAATTTCTACAAGGACTGGAAGTCGAAATACGGCGACGAGGCCTGGGCGATCCTCGAAAAGGCTATCGGCAAGTCATTGAGCTGATCGGTAGCGGGCATGCATCTGATGGGAAGCGGCATATGCAACAGGTGATCGAGATCCCGTCGGGTCTTCGGGAAGGTGCCGTTTCCGGCTCGCAGGCGGTGGAGCGGGCGCTGCAGCTTCTCTCCATCGTCGGTCGCGGGGCGGAAAAGGGGGTGGCGCTGGCCGATGTGGTCGCCGATAGCGGCCTCAACAAACCCACCGCCCGGCGGCTGCTGATGGCATTGATGCGGTCCCGTCTCGTCGAGCAGGACGAGCTTACCCGCCGATATTATCTCGGCGGGGAGCTTTACGTACTCGGCATGCTGGCCTCGCGTCGGCATGGCCTCCTGGAAATGGCGGCCGAGAGCCTGAAGCGGCTCTCGGCCAAGTCCGCCGACACGAGTTTCGTCTCGATGCGGCGCGACGACTACGCCGTCTGTCTGCATCGCGAGGAAGGTACGCATCCGGTGCGCACCCACGCGCTCTTGACCGGCGACCAGAACCCGCTCGGCGTCGGCGCCGGATCGCTCGCCATGCTTGCGGCGTTGCCGGATGCGGAAATCGAGGCGATCCTCGGCCGCATTGAAGGCGTGATCGCCGCTCAATATCCGGGCTATTCGACGGATATCATCCGCGAGGATGTCGTCCGCACGCGTGAGCTTGGTTACGCGCTCAACCCCGGGCGGGTGATCGCCAATTCGTGGGGGATCGGCATGGCGATCCTGCTGCCCGACGGGCGGCTCGCCGGTGCGCTGTCGATCGCCGCGATCGACAGCCGCATGGGCGAGGCGCGCCAGAAGGAGCTTGCGGCACAACTGGCCCATGAGGTCGAGCGGGTGCAGGGCAAGCTGAAATCGCTGTTCAGTTCGGAAAACCCGGTGCTTCGAAAGGCGCCGCAGACGGCACGCTCGAGAACACCGGAACGTGCCTGAAACAAAGGAGAAGGTCATGGCAGGAGCAGAGATCGTCGGTTGGGCGCATTCGAAGTTCGGCAAGTCCGAAGCGGGCTCGACGCGGGAATTGATGGCCGAGGTGATCAATCCGGCCCTCGAACACGCCGGCATCACGGCGAAGGATGTCGACGGTATTTTCGTCGGGGTGTTCAATAACGGCTTTTCCAAGCAGGATTTCCAGGGCGCACTGGTGGCGATGGCGGCCGACGGGTTCGATCATGTACCGGCGGTGCGGATGGAGAATGCCTGCGCCACCGGCTCGGCGGCGCTCTATTCGGCGCTCGATTTCATCGCCTCCGGCCGCGGCAAGATCGCCCTGGTCGTCGGTGCCGAGAAGATGACCGCGCTTCCCACCAGGGAGACGGGCGACATCCTGCTGTCGGCCTCCTATCGCGAGGAGGAGGCGGATGTCGAAGGCGGTTTCGCCGGTCTTTTCGGCCGCATCGCCAGCCATTATTTCCAGCGCTACGGCGACCGTTCGGAAGAGCTTGCGATGATCGCGGCGAAAAACCACGCGAACGGCATGAAGAACCCCTATGCCCATATGCAGAAGGATTTCGGCTTCGACTTCTGCAACACGGTCTCCGAGAAGAACCCCTACGTCGCCGCGCCTTTGCGCCGTACCGACTGCTCGCTGGTATCCGACGGTGCCGCCGCCCTGGTGATCGCTTCGCCCGAAGTCGCAGCCGGCATGAAACGCGCGGTCGCCTTCAAGGCACATAACCATGTCAACGACATCCTCGCCATGTCGCGGCGCGACCCGATTGCCTTCGAGGGCGCCCGCATGGCCTGGCAGAAATCGCTCGCGGAGGCAGGCGTCTCGCTGGACGACCTGAGTTTTGTCGAAACGCACGACTGCTTCACCATCGCCGAGCTCATCGAATACGAGGCGATGGGGCTTGCCGAACCCGGCAAGGGATATCGCGTCATCCGCGAAGGCATCACCCGCAAGGACGGCCGCCTGCCGGTGAACCCATCGGGCGGGCTGAAATCCAAGGGGCACCCGATCGGCGCGACCGGCGTTTCGATGCATGTGATGGCGGCGATGCAGCTTTGCGGCGAGGCGGGCGACATGCAGCTGCCGAAGGCGACGATGGCCGGTGTCTTCAACATGGGCGGCGCCGCCGTCGCCAATTACGTGTCGATCCTGGAGCGGACGAAATGAATGCGATCAGTTCGGTAGCCGCTGGGGTTGCCGCCGACGATCAGGCCGAACCGAGGGGCGGGCTCAGCCCCCGCTCGACGCGGGTGATGAACCTTGCGCGCTTCGTGACGCAGGCGATGCGTCGCGAGCCGCAGGGCGTGGCACTGGTCTGGGCCGAGAAGACCTGGACCTGGGAAGAGTTCGAGACGCGCATCGACGCGATGGCCACGGCGCTGCAGCAGCGTTTCGGGGTGAGCAAGGGTGACCGCATCCTGGTCCAGTCGCAGAACTGCAACCAGATGTTCGAGAGCATGTTCGCCTGTTTCCGGATCGGCGCCGTCTGGGTGCCGACCAATTTCCGGCAGACGCCGGAAGAGGTGGCCTATCTCGCCAAGGCGAGCGGCGCGACTGGCCTGATCTGTAATGGGTCGTTTCCGGAGCATGCGGGCGTGGTGCGGGAGAGCAATCCGCAGATCGGTTTCGTCATCGCGATCGGCGAGGCGGAGTTCGGCCCGTCCTATGATGCCATTGTCGACGAGTTCGATCGCAAAAAGCCGGTCGAGGCGCGTGTCGAACGCGACGATCCCTGCTGGTTCTTCTTCACGTCGGGCACGACCGGCCGGCCGAAGGCGGCCGTGCTCACCCACGGCCAGATGGCCTTCGTGATCAACAACCATCTCTGCGATCTGATGCCCGGGGTGACATCCGCCGATGCCGCGCTGGTCGTCGCCCCGTTATCGCATGGGGCGGGCGTGCATCAGCTCACCCAGGTGGCGCATGGGGTAAAGACCATCCTGCTGCCGACCGAAAAATTCGATATCGACGCGGCCTGGGGGCTGATCGAAAAATGGCGCGTCTCGACCATGTTCACCGTGCCGACCATCCTGAAGCTGCTGGTCGAGCATCCGGCTGCCGAAAAATACGATCATTCCTTGCTGCGCTACGTCATCTATGCCGGCGCGCCGATGTATCGCGAGGACCAGAAGCGGGCGCTGAAAAGCCTCGGGCCCGTAATCGTGCAATATTTCGGGCTCGGCGAGGTGACCGGGGCGATCACCGTGCTGCCGCCCGCGCTGCATTCGCTCGAGGACGGCGAAGCCGCCAGGATCGGGACCTGCGGCATGGAACGCACCGGCATGCAGGTGTCGATCCAGAACGACGCGGGCGATGAGGTCGGGCCTTACGAGACCGGCGAGATCTGCTGCATCGGTCCGGCGGTGTTTGCGGGTTATTACGACAATCCGGAGGCCAACGAGAAGGCGTTCCGCAACGGCTGGTTCCGCACCGGCGATCTCGGCCATATGGATGCGGAGGGTTTCCTCTACATCACCGGCCGCGCCTCGGACATGTATATTTCCGGCGGCTCCAACGTCTATCCGCGCGAGATCGAGGAGAAGCTGCTCACCCATCCTGATATCAGCGAGGTGGCGGTGCTCGGCGTGCCGGATCCGCTGTGGGGCGAGGTCGGCGTGGCCGTCTGCGTCGCCAAGCCGGGTTCGGCGGTGACCGAAAAAGAGCTGTTCGCCTTCATCGACGGCAAGATGTCCCGCTACAAGATGCCGAAGCGCTTCATCTTCTGGGATGCGCTGCCGAAATCCGCCTATGGCAAGATCACCAAGAAGATGATCCGGGAAGAACTGCAGGCTCGCGGCGAGCTCAATAATGAGCCGGCTAATGATGTGCCCGCTCTGCGTCAACTGAAGCATCCCGGTCCAATTGCGCCTACCAGACGTGAATCGGTGAAGACGGAACTGAAGCCGGTCGAGGGCGTGCTCCGGCCTGGCGAAGTCTTCATGGCCGAGGTGGCGCGCATTTTTGCCGAGGCGGGCTGCAAGGGCGGCTTTCTCAATATCGAAGGCGGCGCCTGCGATCCGTTCCGGTATGTCCTGCCAGCCTTCTCGCCGGACGAGGATCATGTTGCCTGGTACAGCGCGACCTTCTCGCCGGAAGCGGGCGGCAGGTTCCAGGCTGCGACGGCCATGGTCGGCGAAAGGGACGGCGCGCCGTTCCTGCACTGCCACGGCATATGGGATACCGGCGAAGCGGCTCTGCGCATGGGGCATGTGCTGCCATTCGACAGCATCGTCAGTCGGCCGATCGCCGCCAAAGGTTATGGCAGCGCCACCGCGACCTTCTCGTCGATCCCCGATCCTGAAACGAATTTCACGTTGTTTTCCGCAAAGGGCGAGAGCGTCGAGGGCAATGGCATCCTGCTGCGGGTGCGCCCGAACGAAGATGTCGGAATGGCGATCGAAGACGTCTGCCGGGAGCACGGCATCGAGAACGCCCGCATCTATGGCATCGGCAGCATCAACGAGCCCGTTTTCGAGGACGGGCGCCGGATTGTCTGCCTCGCGACCGAGATCGCCATCGAGAACGGCGTGCTCGAAAACACACCGGATGGGCTGCGGGCCTCCATCGATGCCGCGGTCGTCGATACGGACGGCGTGATCCATCACGGCCGGCTGGCGCGGGGCGACAATCCGGTCGGCGTCACTTTCGAACTGGTCATCGTCGAAAACCGGGAGAACTGAACATGCGAAGCGTCGTCGTCACGGGTGCGGGATCGGGTATCGGCCTTTCGACGACGGAGTTTTTGATCGAGGCCGGCTGGCATGTGCTGGCGGCGGATCGCGATGCCGCAGCGCTCGAACGCTTGGTGGAACGGTTCGGCAATCGGACCGGTCTGCTCACCACCGTTCTCCTCGATATCACCGACGAGAAAGCGATCGCGGATCTCGGCCGTCGATGCCAGGCTCTTCAATATCCGCTGCAGGCACTGGTCAACAGCGCCGGCATCGGTTCGAACGTCCGGTTTGCCGATACCACGACCGATCAACTCAGGCGGATGTATGAAGTGAATGTCGTCGGCGCATTCGCGTTGTCCCAGGCGCTCGCCCCGATCATGCGGGAGAACGGCGGCGGCTCGATCGTCCACATCGCCTCGGTCTCCGGCATCAAGGGCAATCTCGGCCGCTCCGCCTATGGCGCGTCCAAGGGAGCGCTGGTGACGCTCACCAAGATCATGGCCGTCGAGCTTGCCGACGACCTGATCCGCGTCAACGCGATTGCGCCCGGACCGATCGAGACGCCGATGGTCAAGGAGAACCACACGGCGGTGACGCGCCAGGAGTGGAACCGCACTGTGCCGATGCGCCGCTACGGCCGGCCGGAGGAGATCGCGTCGGCCATCGCCTTCCTCGTCGATGAGCGGCAGTCCTCCTATGTGACCGGCCAGATTCTCGCCGTCGACGGCGGATTTACCGCTGCCGGGCTGATGGCCTGATCCGTTCCGGCACGACATTTTTCCTGTGACAATCTCTTCATAAAAAGAGGTTGCAAGGCTCGTTGACAAGTCGCTGGATAGATTAGAAAACTGCCAACTTCCGACGGCAGCCACGGGGGGACTCCTATGTCTAGGCGCGCGTTTTTCGGCTTTCTCGCTCTCATCGTTTCAGCATTCGCTTTCGTCTCGCCGCTGACGGCGGCCGAGCGGCGGATCGAAAGCACTCCGAACAGCGATTATCTCGGCTTCGATCTTCGAACCGTGAAGAATGTCAGCCAGCCCCAGTGCGAGGCGGCCTGCATCGGCGACAATGCCTGCAAGGCCTTCACCTATAACGAGAAGGCCAAATGGTGCTTCCTCAAGTCGGATTATAGCCAGCTCAACCCGTTCCAGGGCGCGACGGCCGGCAAGATCGTCGTGACGGCGATCGAACCCGATATCGGCGCGCCGCCGAAACTGACCTTCCTCTCGGAAGAAGTTCTCCAGCAGGCGCGTGACCAGAAGGAGGGCCTGACGCTCGGCGACAACCAGCAGGGCTACGGCGTCGAGAACCTGAAGACGATCGCCCAGGGCCAGGTCCTGGCCGGCAATGTCGATACGGCGATCTACAATTTCAAAGGCGCGCTCTCGATCATCCCCGAAGACGGTGCGCTGTGGATCGAGCTCGCCCGCGCTGCCAGCACCGCCAGGAACAACAGCACCGCCGATGGCGAAGGCACGCTTGCCGCGGTCAACGGCTACCAGCTTTCGCGCACCACGCAGACCCGTGCCGAGGCGCTGGCGGTTCTTGGTGCCGCGCTCGCCAAGCAGCAGAATTATCGCGCGGCGCTCAACGCCTACAAGGCAAGCCTTGCGCTGGTCAACGCCCGCACCGTGCAGGCTGCCTATAACGACCTGCGTGAACGCCAGGGTTTCCGCATGACCGGCAACACGGTCGATGCCGACAGCGCCAACCCGCGCGTCTGCGTGCAGTTCTCCGAGCCGCTGGTGAAGATCGGCGTCGACTATGCGCCCTTTGTCGTGCTCAACGGCCAGGCGCCGAAGGCGATGGAAGCCAAGGACAACCAGATCTGCGTCGAAGGCCTCACTCACGGCCAGCGCTACAAGCTGTCGCTACGCCGCGGCCTGCCGTCCTCCGTGGATGAGCCGCTTGTTGCGCAGGTCGATATCGACATCTACGTCAAGGACCGTTCGCCGACCGTGCGTTTCACCGGCGACAGTTTCGTGCTGCCATCGACCGCGCGCCGCGGCATCCCGATCGTCTCGGTCAATACCGAAAAGGCCAATCTGAAGCTCTACCGGGTCGGTGACCGCAGCATCGCACCGCTGCTCGCCAATTCTCAGTTCCTGACCCAGATGGACGGCTATAATGCCACCCAGATCGAGGAGCAGAGCGGCGAACTGGTCTGGCAGGGTACGATCGATATCGCCCAGGACCTCAACAAGGACGTGGTGACGAGCTTCCCGGTCGATGAAGCCCTGCCGACCCGCAAGCCCGGCGTCTATATGCTGACGGCGGCCGCCGCCAATGCGACGAGCCAGGAATACGATACCAAGGCGACGCAATGGTTCGTGGTGTCGGATATCGGGCTCACCACCTATGCCGGCACGGACGGCCTCAACGTCTTCGCCCGCTCGCTCGGCAGTGCCAAGCCGATGGCCGGCGTCGATCTGCAGCTTCTCGCCAAGAACAACGAAATCCTCGGCACGGCGAAGACCGATGCGGATGGCCGCGCGGTATTCACCGCCGGCCTGATGCGCGGCACCGCGGCCATGGTCCCGGCCGTGCTGGCCGCCCAGAACAACGGCCAGGACTATGTCTTCCTCGACATGTCCCGCGCCGGCTTCGACCTCTCCGACCGTGGCGTCACCGGGCGCCCGGCGCCCGGCGCGATCGACATCTTGCCCTGGACGGAGCGCGGCATCTATCGGCCGGGCGAAACCGTGCACGCCTCGGCGCTCGCCCGCAATATCGATGCGACGGCGATCGAGAACCTGCCGCTCACCTTCGTCTTCCTGCGCCCGGATGGTGTTGAGGACCGGCGCATGGTCAACAATGGCTCGCTCGGCGGTTACGCGCTCGACCTGCCGCTGCTGGCGACCTCGATGCGCGGCACCTGGACGATGCAGATCTTCACCGATCCCAAGGGTTCGGCGATCGGCGAAAAGACCTTCCTGGTCGATGACTTCGTGCCGGATCGCATCGAATTCGACATGGTGAGCGATGCCAAGCAGATTGCGATCGGGGAGCCGGTGCCGGTCAATATCGACGGCCGTTATCTTTATGGAGCGCCGGCCGCCGGCCTCGGCCTCGAAGGCGAGATCGCGCTGAAGACGACCCGCGAAAATCCGGCCTTCCCGGGTTACCAGTTCGGGCTCGTCGATGAAGAGGCGAGCGAGGCGGTGCGCATTCCGCTGGAAGAGCTCGAACCGCTTGACGACGACGGCAAGGCGACCTTCGACGCGACCGTCGCCGAAGCGCCTTCGACGACTCAGCTAGTGAATGCCGATATCGTCGTGCGCATGCAGGAGGCGGGCGGTCGCGCCATCGAGCGGTCGATCACCCTGCCGGTCAAGGCCGAAGGTGCGCGGATCGGCATCAAGCCGGAATTCTCCGGCGATCTCGGCGAGAATTCGGTCGGCAATTTCACAGTGATCATGGTGGACGAGGCCGGCAGGAAGCAGGCGGTGCAGAGCCTGCCCTGGAAACTGATCAAGATCGACCGCGATTACCAATGGTACCGCGAGGGTTCGTCCTGGCGGTTCGAGCCGGTGACCCGCACCAGCCAGGCCGCCAATGGCACGGTGAATGTCACGGCCGATGGCGGCAAGGTTTCCGTTCCGGTCAAATGGGGCCGTTACCGGCTCGAGGTCGAAACCGCCGATATCGGCGGGCCGACGTCCAGCGTCGAATTCGACGCCGGCTGGTTCGTGACCGCGACCTCGACGGAAACTCCGGATGCGCTGGAAATCGCGCTCGACAAGCAGAGCTACAAGGTCGGCGAAACGGCCAAGCTCAAGGTTTCGTCGCGTTACGCCGGCGAGCTGATGATCACCTCCGGTTCCGAGAGCCTGATCGCAGTCAAGACCGCGAGCATCGGCGCTGATGGCGGTGAGGTGGAGATCCCCGTCACCGCCGCCTGGGGCGCCGGTTCCTATGTGACCGCGACGCTCTATCGTCCCGGCCAGGCGCAGGAAAGCCGCATGCCGATGCGCGCCATCGGCGTCACCTGGCTGAAGGTCGATCCGGAAAGCCGCGACCTCTCGGTGTCGATCACCGCGCCGGAAAAGACTCTGCCGCGCCAGCCGCTGAACATCTCGCTGCAGGTCGCCGGAGCGGGCGCCAACCAGGACGCCTATGTGACCGTCGCCGCGGTGGATGTCGGCATTCTCAACCTCACCCGCTACCAGCCTCCGGCGCCGGATGACTGGTATTTCGGCCAGCGCCGCCTTGGCCTCGAAATCCGCGACATTTACGGCCGGCTGATCGACGGTTCGCTCGGTGCGACCGGGCGCCTGCGCACCGGCGGCGACGGTGGCAGCACGGCGCTGCAGTCGAGCCCGCCGAAGGAAAAGCTGATCGCCTTCTTCTCGGGTCCGATCAAGCTCGATGAGCAGGGCAAGGCGAATGTCTCCTTCGACATTCCGCAGTTCAACGGCACGGCCCGCGTCATGGCGGTTGCCTGGTCGAAGACCGGCGTCGGGCATGGCGTCAAGGACGTGGTGATCCGCGATCCGGTCGTGGTGACAGCCAGCCTGCCGCGCTTCCTGGCGCCCGGCGACCAGACCAATCTTCGGCTCGACATCGCCAATACCGATGCGCCGGCCGGCGACTATCAGCTTGCCATCACAACCAACAGGCCGGTCGCCGTCGATCAGAAGGGGACCGGAAAGATCACGCTGGCAGCCGGCGGCAAGTCGGATGTCACGCTTGCGCTTCGCGGCGTAGAACCGGGTGACGGGTCGATTTCGATCCGCCTGTCGAACGCCTCCGGCATGTCGCTGGACCAGGTGCTGGATATTCCGGTGCGGCCCGCCGCGATGCCGATCACCCAGCAGCGGCTGGTCGAGCTGAAGCCGGGCGCCAGCGTGACGGTCGATTCCAACCTCTTGGCCGACAGCATCCTGCCCGGTGCCTCGATCAGCGTGAATGTCAGCCGCTCGACCGCCTTCGACATTCCCGCATTGCTGATGAGCCTCAGCCGTTATCCCTATGGCTGCGCCGAACAGACGACCAGCCGCGCATTGCCGCTTCTTTATCTCAGCCAGATGGCGGTGCAGAACGGCCTTGCCGACGACACGGAGGTCAAGAAGCGGGTCCAGGATGCGATCTATCGCGTGCTGTCCTACCAGTCCTCGGCCGGCAGCTTCGGCCTCTGGGGTCCGGGCGGCGGCGATCTGTGGCTCGATTCCTACGTGTCGGACTTCCTCAGCCGTGCCCGCGAACAGGGCTACGACGTGCCGGAACAGGCGCTCGTCCAGGCGCTCGACAGCCTGCAGAATTCGCTCGGCTTCACCAACAACGTCAAGGATCAGGGCAACGAGATCGCCTATGCGCTCTATGTGCTCGCCCGCAACCGCAAGGCCGCGATCAGCGACCTGCGTTATTATGCCGATACGATGCTGAACGACTTCCCGACGCCGCTCGCCAAGGCGCATATCGCCGCGGCGCTGGCGCTTTATGGGGACGCGCAGCGGTCGAAGAATATCTTTGCCGCCTCGCTGCAGATGTCGCAGGACGCGCAGATCCACCGGGTGAGCCTGTCGCGTTCGGATTACGGATCGTCGCTGCGTGATGGCGCCGCAGTCCTGGCGCTCGCCGCCGAAAGCCGGCCGGTGCCGCCGATCGTTCCGGCGCTTGCCACCATCGTCGCCAAGGAATGGGGGCAGAAGAAATATACCAGCACCCAGGAACAGACCTGGATGCTGCTCGCGGCCCGCGCGTTGCAGAACGGTGACGACGGTCTGCGCCTGCAGGTCAACGGCGCCGACCATCGCGGCACGCTGATGTCGCAGATGACCGGCGATGCGCTGATCGGCCACCCGCTGACCGTCAAGAACAACAGCGCCGACCCGCTGTCGGCCTCGATCACCACGGTCGCGGCACCGGCCCAGCCGCTGCCGGCCGGCGGCGACGGGTTCCAGATCTCCCGTACCTATTATTCTATGGATGGCGAGGAGGCGAATGTCAGCGAGGCGCAGCAGAACGAGCGTTATGTCGCGGTGATCAAGATCACCGAAAGCAATAGCTGGCCGTCGCGCATCGTCGTCACCGATCTTCTGCCGGCCGGGTTCGAGATCGACAATCCGAGCATCGTCAACAGCGCCAGCCTCTCCAATTTCGACTGGATCGAAGAGGTGCAGGCGGCTCATACCGAGTTCCGCAACGACCGTTTCGTCGCGGCCTTCGACCGCAGTGCCGGCGACAACCGGGAGATCACGCTCGCCTATGTGGTCCGCGCCGTGACCCCCGGCGTCTACGATCATCCGGCTGTCCAGGTCGAGGACATGTATCGTCCGCAATTCTCGGCCCGCACCGCGACCGGCAAGATGGAGGTGCTGGCCGCCCAGTAAGCGGTAGCTCGTTTTGATGAAGCTCAGGTGGAAACTTTCGATCGGTCTTACTGTCGGGCTTGTCCTCGCGGCGGGGCTGATCGTTGGCCTCGATGCGGCCGACAGGGCCTATCCGCCGCCGCTCGAAAACGCGCGGGTGGTTTCCGCCGAAGTGCTGGATGCGGATGGCGAGCTGCTGCGCGCATTTGCGACGCCGCAGGGCCGCTGGCGGCTTCGCACGACGATCGAAAACGTCGATCCGCGTTTTCTTAAAATGCTGGTCGCCTACGAGGACCAGCGTTTCTACGAGCATGCCGGCGTCGATCCCTGGGCGCTCGGCCGGGCCGCGCTGCAGCTCGTCACCAACGGCCGTGTCGTCTCGGGCGCCTCGACGCTGTCGATGCAGGTGGCGCGGCTGATCGAGCCGCGCGAGAGCCGGTCTGTTGCGGCGAAGCTGCGCCAGCTTGTTCGCGCCGTCCAGATCGAGCGGCGTCTGTCCAAGACGGAAATCCTTGAACTCTATCTCACCCATGCGCCCTATGGCGGCAACCTGGAGGGCGTGCGGGCGGCGAGCCTTGCCTATTTCGGCAAGGAGCCGCGGCGGCTGACGGTGGCGGAAGCCGCCCTCCTCGTGGCCCTGCCGCAATCGCCGGAAAGCCGGCGGCCGGACCGGCATTTCAAAATTGCCCTGGCAGCTCGGGAGCGCGTGCTCCAGCGTTCTGCCGTCGCCGCCGTCACCGGCGACGGCGAGGCGGAACGGGCGGCGGGCGATGGCATCCCGAGGCGCCGGATGCAATTGCCGGCCTATGCGGCGCATCTCGCCGAAGCGGCGATCCGCAGGGAGCCGAAGGTCGGGCAGCACCAGACCACCCTAAAGCGCAGCATCCAGCAGGGGCTGGAGCAGGTCGCGAGGGAGGCCTCGGTCAAGCTCAGCCCGAAGGTCTCGGTGGCCATGGTGATGGCGGATATCACGACCGGTGCGATCGTCGGCGAGGTCGGTTCGGCCGATTATTTCGATG
Source organism: Neorhizobium sp. LjRoot104 (assembly GCF_964253725.1). Classification (NCBI taxonomy): domain Bacteria; kingdom Pseudomonadati; phylum Pseudomonadota; class Alphaproteobacteria; order Hyphomicrobiales; family Rhizobiaceae; genus Neorhizobium; species Neorhizobium sp. LjRoot104. Next base: position 3,757,472 of record NZ_CAXURS020000001.1, on the reverse strand, counting down.
CGAGCCGCTCCGGCTGGGTGGACATGACGCGGGTCAATCGTTCGCCGGGCTCGACGCTGAAGCCGTTTATCTATGGCCTTGCCTTCGAGCAGGGGCTGGTCTCCCAGGAGACGATCATCGAGGACCGGCCGGCGGATTTCTTCGGGTACCGGCCGAAAAATTTCGACATGACCTATCAGGGCGATGTCAGCGTCCGGCAGGCGCTGCAATTGTCGCTCAACGTGCCCGCCGTGCGGCTGCTCGATGCCGTCGGTCCGTCGCGGCTGATGATCCGCTTTCGTCGCGCCGATGTGCGGCCGGTCCTGCCGGCCAACGAGGCGCCGGGTCTGGCGATCGGGCTCGGCGGCGTCGGCATCACGCTGAAAGATCTGGTTCAGGCCTATGCGGCGCTCGCCAACCGCGGCAATCCGATGCGGATCGGCAATGGCATCGAGGACCAGCCGGGGATGATCGACGGCGAGCCGCTGCTAGAGCCGCAGGCGGTATGGAACGTCGCTGATATTCTCTCCGACGTGCTGCCGCCCCAGGGCAGCCGAAGGCTCGGCATCGCCTACAAGACCGGCACGAGCTACGGCTATCGCGATGCCTGGTCGGTCGGGTTCGACGGGCGTTATGTGCTGGGCGTCTGGGTCGGGCGGCCGGATAATGGCGCGGTGCCGGGGATTGCCGGTTATCAGACGGCGGCGCCGATCCTGTTCGAGGCCTTTTCGAAATCCGGCGTGCCGATCACGCCGTTGCCGTCCGCGCCGCCGGGTGCCGTCCGCATTGCGCAGGCCGAGCTACCGATCAGCCAGAGGCGGTTCTCGATGACCGCGAACGGCCTCATTTCCGCTTCGACGCGCGAGCCGGCGCCGCAGATCGTTTATCCGCCGGAAGGCGCGCGCGTCGATCTCGGGGCGCAATCGGGCGATATTTCGCCGCTGGTCCTGAAGCTCCAGGGCGGCCGGGCGCCGTTCCGCTGGCTCGCCAACGGCAAGCCGCTCAGCGATCTGTCCCGCCGCCGCACCAGTGAATGGACGCCCGACGGCGCCGGATATTCGACACTGACGGTGATCGACGCCGTGGGGCGGGCGGCGAGTGTCCGGGTGTTCGTGGAGTGAAGACCGCTCGATAAAGCCGATGGAACGATCCGGCGGATTGGATCCTCGGGTCAAGCCCGAGGATGACGAAAGAGAGGGTGTGCCCGGCTGTCCCGGAGCAATCGGGTCCTCAAATGAAGGTTTTCACAAGTGGGACGACCGTTGTTTTCACCAGTCCTCCCAACACGCTCGTCAACCTCGGGCCTGACCCGAGGATCCACTCACCAAGGATTAGAGGCTCTTGGGATATCCACGGGTTTTCGCCCTTCGGCCAACACTTTTGAGCCCGCGCAGTCGCCTGCCGTGGTTTCAAAGATCGGAGAGCCCACACGAATGCGGAACCTCAATAAGTTTAGTTAGGTGGCTCCGCATTCGCGTGGCCTTCGGCGTCTTTTCGGGGCTTCCGGCCCCTACAGGTGAAAAACCTTGCCCCACTGCGTGGCTTTGTTCGCGGCTTCCTTTCGGGAAACCTTGCCACTTGGACGGCTCAACCGAACCCGGCCCGGCGGCCAGGGGGAGGCTTGATAGAGCGGCGTGCCTTTCGACTTGCCGCCCATGGCTTTTACCTCTTCCGCCATCCCCGCACGTTACGGCTTTGATGAAAGCGCCGGCCTCCGCCTGCCCGCGAACGTCTCGCGAAACACTCCGGCGACGGAAGCGGGAGGATTGTAGGCGGAAAGCTGGAGGCCGTGGATGAGAAATGGAGCAAGTCATTGAAGACACTGGAATGCGGCGATGAATTATCCACGGCAATCACCGAAAGACAGCATTGGAAGGCGTACCTCGCCATACCCCCCCTGTCCTGCCGGACATCTGCCCCTCAAGGGGGGAGATCGGCCAGAAGCAAGATCTTGCCCGACCAGGAGCCTTGAGATTGCCGAACTCCGCTTTCTGCCGACTTCCTGCCCCTTCCACAAATCACAGAGGGACCACTGATCACACCTCCTTCGATCTCCCCCCGGAGGGGGAGATATCCGGCAGGACAGAGGGGGGTGTGACACGGCACAAGCTCTTTCAAATCGCCCGACGACCGCACTCGTCAATTCTCCGAAATAGGACTTCCGGAAAGCATGATGCCGTCGCCTGGAAGGGCGTTCTAGGCTGCCGTCGCCGCCTTCTTCTTGGCAACACGAGCGCGGATGGAGTCGATATCGGCCTTCGGCGTCGCCTTGAAAAGCGTGCGGGTATAGTCGTGCTTCGGGTCGGAAAACACCTCGTCGCGGGTGCCGTATTCCACCGCCTCGCCGAAATACATCACCATCACCTCGTCGGCGATGTAGCGCACGACGGACAGGTCGTGGCTGATGAAGACGTAGGTGAGGTCGAACTCGTCCTGCAGGTCGGCGAGAAGGTTCAAGACCTGGGCCTGCACCGAAAGGTCGAGCGCCGACACCGGCTCGTCGAGCACCAGCAGCTTCGGTTTCATCATCAGCGCGCGGGCAATGGCGATGCGCTGGCGCTGGCCGCCGGAGAACATGTGCGGGTAGCGGTTGTAGTGTTCCGGGCCGAGGCCGACCTTGGTCAGCATTTCGCTGGCGCGGTCGCGGCGTTCGGCGGCCGACATGTCGGTGTTGATCGCCAGCGGTTCGCCGAGCACGTCGCCGATCTTCTGGCGCGGATTGAGCGAACCGTAGGGGTTCTGGAAGACGATCTGCACCTTCTGGCGCATGTCCTGGGTCAGGTGGCCGGGGCGGGTATCGACCGTCTTGCCGTCGATCAGGAGTTCGCCGCCGGTCGGTTCGTCGATGAAGGTCAGCATGCGGGCGAGCGTGGACTTGCCGCAGCCGCTCTCGCCGACGATCGCCAGCGTCTTGCCGCGTTCCAGCTTGAAGGAGACGCCCTTCACCGCATGGATGATCTTCTTCGGCTTGAAGAGGCCGCCTGGCAGTTCGTAGTCGCGCTTGATGTCGCGCACCTCGAGCATCGTATTGTCGGTCATGCTGTAACTCCCGGAGCGGGTTCCGGATTGCCGTCAAAGAAGGCGGAAACGGTGGTGAGGCGGTCGCCGATGGCGTTTTCCGGCAGCGCCGCCAGAAGCGCCTTGGTGTAGTTGCTTTTCGGGCTTTCGAAGAGGGATAGCACGTCGGCTTCCTCCATCTTGCGGCCCTTGTACTGCACGACGACGCGGTCGGCGGTTTCGGCGACGACGCCCATGTCATGGGTGATCATGATCAGGCCCATGCCGTTTTTCGCCTGCAGCGCCATGATCAGGTCGAGGATCTGCTTCTGGATCGTCACGTCGAGCGCGGTGGTCGGCTCGTCGGCGATGAGCAGCTTCGGATTGCAGGCGATCGCGATGGCGATCATCACGCGCTGGCACTGGCCGCCGGACATCTGGTGCGGAAAATGGTTCAGCCGCTCTTCCGGGTTGGGCAGGCCGACCTGGCTGAACAGTTCGATGGCGCGGGCGCGGCGGGCTTTTGCGTCGAGGCCCAGATGGATGCGCAGCACTTCCTCGATCTGGAAGCCGACCGTGAAACACGGATTGAGGCTGGCGACCGGCTCCTGGAAGATCATCGCGATATCCTTGCCGATCAGCTTGCGGCGCTCGGCCGGGCTGATGTTCTGGATGTCGCGGCCTTCGAAGAGCATGCGGTCGGCGGTGATCTTGGCGGTCCAGGGCAGAAGTCCCATGACGGCCAGCATGGCGACGGACTTGCCGGAACCGGATTCGCCGACGATTGCCAGGACTTCGGCCTTTTCGACCGAGACGGAGACGCCGTCGACGGCGCGGAACCAGCCGGTCGCGGTTTCGAATTCGACGGTGAGATTGTCGATTTGCAGAAGCGCCATTCTCTAAGACCTCTTCAGTTTCGGGTCGAGCGCATCGCGCAGGCCGTCGCCCATCAGGTTGATGGCAAGGACGGTGACGAGAATTGCGACGCCGGGGAAGGTGACGACCCACCAGGCGCGCAGGATGAATTCACGCGCTTCTGCGAGCATCGTGCCCCATTCGGGTGCCGGCGGCTGGGCGCCCATGCCGAGGAAGCCCAGCGCCGCGGCGTCGAGGATGGCGTTCGAGAAGGACAGCGTCGCCTGGACGATCAGCGGCGCGGTGCAGTTTGGCAGGATGGTGCGGAACATCAGGCGCAGCGGACCGGCGCCGGCAAGCCGTGCGGCGGTCACGTAATCGCGGGTCTTTTCGGCCATCACGGCGGCGCGGGTGAGGCGCACGAAATGCGGCTGCAGGGTGAGTGCGATGGCGATCATGCCGTTGGTGAGGCTCGGCCCGAGGATCGCCACGAGCACGAGCGCGAGCAGCAGCGACGGGAAGGCCAAGATGATATCCATCAGGCGCATGATGACGGTATCGATCCAGCCGCGGTAGTAACCGGCGATCAAGCCGACGATGATGCCGCCGGTGAGCGACAGCGTCGTGACGAAGACGCCGATAAACAGCGAATATTGCGCGCCATAGATCAGTCGGGACAGGATATCGCGGCCGACAGGATCGGTGCCGAGCAGATAGGACGGGTTGCCGCCCTCGGCCCAGGCCGGCGGAAGCAGGGCGAAATCGCGGTACTGCTCGAACGGCGAATGCGGGGCGATGAACGACGCGAAGATCGCCACGATGACGAGGGCGACGAAAATGATGAGGCCCAGAACGGCGCCGCGATTTTCGGAAAAGTAGAACCAGAACTCGCGGAGCATCTGGCGGCGCATCGCGGCGCTGGAAACCGGTTCGGCGATCTTGGTAACAGTGGTATCGGCCATGGGATTTTCTCCTTCTTGGTGCCGGATCAATGTCGGATTCTGGGATTGATCAGCCCGTAGAGCAGATCAACGATGAGATTGACGAACATGATGATGGCCGCGATCAGGAGCAGGCCGCCCTGGATGACGGCGTAGTCGCGGCGGAAGACGCTGTCGACCATCCACTTGCCGATGCCCGGCCAGGAGAAGATCGTCTCGGTCAGGATCGCGCCGGCGAGCATGACGCCGATCTGCAGACCGATCGTGGTGATGACAGGGATCATCGCGTTGCGCAGCGCATGGATGCCGACGACGCGGAAGGGCGAAAGGCCCTTGGCGCGGGCGGTGCGGACGTAATCCTCCGACAGAACCTCCAGCATGGCGGAGCGCGTCTGGCGGGCGATGACCGCGAGCGGAATGGTCGCCAGCACGATCGAGGGCAGAGCCAGATGGCTGATCGCCGAGGCGAACGCGCCCTTCTGGCCCGACAGCAGCGAGTCGATCAGCATGAAGCCGGTGACCGGCGGGAAAAAGAACATCAGCGAGATGCGGCCCGAAACCGGGAACCATTGCAGGGTGCCGGAGAAAAGGATGATCAGCAGCAGGCCCCACCAGAAGATCGGCATCGAATAACCGACAAGCGCGATGCCCATAAGACCCTGGTCGAAGATCGAGCCGCGCTTGATCGCGGCGATCACGCCGGCCGGAATGCCGAGTGCGATGGCGATGACGATGGCGCAGAAGGACAGTTCCACGGTCGCCGGAAACAGCGCCCAGAACTGGTCGAGGATCGGCTTCTTGGACACGATCGACGAGCCGAAGTCGCCGGTCAGCACGCCGCCGAGATAATCGAAATACTGGACGACCAGCGGCCGGTCCATGCCGAGCTGGGCGCTGATCTGGGCATGCCGCTCCGGCGACATGACCCGTTCGCCCGAAAGAAGCGCAACGGGATCGCCCGGCAGAAGTCGGATAAATGAAAACGCAATGATCGAGACTCCGATGAAAGTCGGGATCAACACGGCGATACGCCGTAAAAGGAAGCCAAACATTCGAAACCTTTAGTGGTTTTGGTTCGTGGCCGGTTCACGGATTTGTCAAGCCATGAAGGCGGCAATTATGGCGTCTGCGCCAAATTTTGGCGTCTCATAAGAAAATGCCGCGGGAAACGCAACGCGTCCCGCGGCAAAATCGTCGTTATGCGGTAATTACTGAGCGATATCGACTGCTTCGAAGGTGAAGTCGCCGAGCGGGCTCTGGGTAAAGCCGGTCACGCCCTTGCGCATCGGAACGACTGCGAGGGAGTGGTCGATGGTTGCCCAGGGAGCGTCCTTCTTGAAGACCGCCTGAGCCTGTTCGTAGAGCTTGGTGCGCTCGGCCTGGTCGGAGACGACCTTTGCCTTCTTCACCAGTTCGTCGAATTCCTTGTTGCACCACTGGGCGCGGTTGTTGCCGCCGACGGCATCGCAGCCGAGCAGCGTGTCAAGGAAGTTGTCCGGGTCGCCGTTGTCGCCGGTCCAGCCCATGATGGCAGCGCCGTCACGGTTCTTGTCCTTCGAACGCTGCAGGTATTCAGCCCATTCGAAGGAGACGATCTCAACCTTGACGCCGATCTTGGCGAAATCGTCCTGGATGATTTCGGCCGCGCGGCGGGCGTTCAGCATGTAGGGACGCGAAACCGGCATCGCCCAGACCTTCATGGAAAGGTCCTTGACGCCTGCATCGGCGAGCATCTTCTTGGCTGCGTCGAGGTCGTAGGTGTCGTCCTGGGTGGCCTTGCTGTAGGACCACATGGTCGGCGGGATCGGGTTGACGGCAGGTGTCGCCATGCCCTGGAAGACGGCATCGACGATCGCCTTCTTGTTGATCGCCTTGTTCAGCGCCTTGCGGACTTCGACCTTGTCGAACGGAGCCTTGGTGGTGTTGTAGGCGAGGTAGGCGACGTTCAGGCCTTCCTGCTCCAGGACCTGGAGGTTCGGATCAGCCTTCATGGCCTTCACGTCGGCTGCGTTCGGATAGGGCATCAGGTGGCATTCGCCGGCCTTGAGCTTCTGGTAACGAACGGCGGCGTCGGTGGTGATGGCGAACACGAGATCGTCGATCTTCGGAGCGGGGCCCCAGAAATCGGCGTTCTTCTTGTAGCGGATGACGGCGTCCTGCTGGTAGCCGACGAAGGTGAACGGACCGGTGCCGACCGGCATCTGGTTCAGCTGTTCCTTCTTGCCGGCCTTGTCGAGGCTGTCGGCATATTCCTTCGACATGATCGAGGCGAACGGCATGGCGAGGTTGGCGAGGAACGGCGCTTCCGGACGGTTGAGCGTGACCTTGACGGTCAGGTCATCGACCTTCTCGATCGACTTGATCAGCTTCGGAAAGCCCATGCCATCGGCATATTCCCAGGTCGCGCCGGAAATGTACTTGTTCCAGGCGTTCTTCTCGTCGATCTGGCGGCCGATCGAGAAGACGACGTCGTCGGCGTTCAGGTTGCGGGTCGGCTTGAAGAAGTCGGTGGTCTGGAACTTGACGTTCGGACGCAGCTTGAAGGTGTAGACGGTGCCGTCAGCGGAAATCTCCCAGCTCTGGGCAAGGGCTGCTTCCGGCTGGGTCGTGCCCGGCTTGAACTCGAGCAGGCGGTTGTAGATCGGGTGTGCCGACGCGTCGAAGGTCGTGCCGGCGGTATAGATGCCGGGGTCGAAGCCTTCCGGAGAACCTTCCGAGCAATATACGAAGGTCTTGGCGCTGGCGGCGCTTGCGAAGAAGGTTGCCGACAGCAGCGCTGCGGCAAGGGCGAGTTTGTATTTCATATGGATCTCCCAATGACCTGTGGCCGGCTTGTCGCCGTGCCCGGTTGATGTCTTCAGTTGGAATGGCGCGCTTTCGCGCCCAACGACTGGTATTCCTGTGTTCACCTCCTGGCCGGCGATATTTCGCTGCGGCCGGCCTTCAAATGCGTTTCTCCTGGCGGTTCCTGCTCCAGCCTCTGGGCCGCGCACGTCCCCATTGTTCTGATCCCGATCAACGGCCTCCCGCCGTATCGGATTTCACGCCCGCTTTATTTTTTAGAAATTTTTCCACAAAATTGGCAAAATCCCGATGCATTTTTATTGTTTTCGGCTCCTGCCGTAGATTTGCCTGCGGGCCGTGGGGCGCGAGCATAACGATTATGGTCCCGTTGTCGAGATGCTAAGATTCGCGCTCTGGTCACATCCTCGTCCTTTTCGCCCAATCTCTCCGCAGTGCCGATTTCTGCGGCAATGCCGCATTGCCATCGGCTGAGAATTGGCTACGGTTCGGGTCTTCCGACCAGCATAGATGTATCGAGGCAACGGTTTCATGACGACAGGCAATTCCAATCTCCCCCTCGTTTGGGATTTCATCGACCGCAAGAAAGAGGTCTTCACCGAACTCGCGGACCGCGTCTGGGAGACGCCGGAGACCTGCTACATGGAGACGCTTTCGGCTGCCGCGCATCGCGAAATGCTGGAGACGCAGGGGTTCAGGATCACCGGAAATGTGGCCGGCATTCCGACCGCGCTGATCGGCGAAGCGGGCGAGGGCGGCCCGGTGATCGCCTTCCTCGGCGAGTATGACGCGCTGGCTGGCCTCAGCCAGAAGGCCGGCCTGACCCAGCACGATCCGATGATCCCCGGCGCCAACGGCCATGGCTGCGGCCATAATCTTCTCGGCTCCGCATCGCTGCTGGCCGCCACCGCCGTGAAGGATTGGCTCGAAAAGACCGGCACGCCCGGCCGCGTGCGCTATTATGGCTGCCCGGCGGAAGAAGGCGGCGCCGCCAAGGCGTTCATGGTGCGGGACGGCGCCTTCGAGGATGTCGATATCGCGATCAGCTGGCACCCGAGCAATTTCGCCGGCGTGCAGCGGGAAACCTCGCTCGCCAACTGCCGCATCGACTTCACGTTCACGGGCCGTGCGGCGCATGCGTCGGCGGTGCCGGAACTTGGCCGCAGCGCGCTCGATGCCGTCGAGCTGATGAGCGTCGGTGTCAATTATATGCGCGAGCACATGCCGTCCGAGAGCCGCATTCATTATGCGGTCCTGGATAGCGGCGGCATCTCGCCCAATGTGGTGCAGGCGCATGCCAAGGTGCGCTACGTCGTCCGCTCCGCAGACCTGCCGGGACTGTTTGCGCTGATCGAGCGCGTCAAGAAGGTTGCCGAAGGTGCGGCGCTGATGACCGAGACCAAGGTCGAGAGCACGATCCTCGCCGGCGTTTCCAACCTCGTGGTCAATACGCCGCTGATGGACGTCATGCAGGACGTCTGGGACAGCATGGGCCCCCCGCCGTTCGACGCCACAGATATCGAGTTTGCCGAAAAGATCCGCGCCACGCTGACGCCGGAAGACATTGCGGCGAGCTGGAACCAGGAGCGCCTGGAACAGCGGGATGTTCCGCTCGCCGACTTCATCCTGCCGGCGCATAGCGAAAACCGCCAGATGGGCGGTTCGACCGATGTCGGCGATGTCAGCTGGGTGGTGCCGACCGTGCAGGCCTATGGCGCGACGCTTGCCGTCGGCACCCAGCTTCACACCTGGCAGGTGGTGGCGCAGGGCAAGAGCCCGCTTGCCCACAAGGGCATGGTTTCCGTCGCCAAGGCGATGGCCGCGACCGGACTGGCCGCCATGACGAGCGATCAGCTCCGCGAGGCGGCCTGGGCCGATCTCAAGAAGCGGCGCAAGGGGCAGGACTACAAAAGTCCGATCCCGGCCGGCGCGGAACCTCCGGTCGCGGCGATGACCCTTAAATGACAAATTAAACTGATCGACGCGTCAACTATTTTGAACGGTCGGCCTCTCTGAAAACGGCGATTTGGGCTGTCCAATATCGCCGTTTCCGCCTATGGAATTCATAGACCGTTGCGTGTCTCACAGGAGGTCCGTCGTGACTATTCAGCCCAATTCCATCGAAGCCCGGGACAAGGCTTATCAGCTTCACTCCTACACCAATGCCCGCGCGCTGGAGCGTGACGGATCGCTGGTGATCGACCGCGGCGAGGGCATCTATGTCTACGACGTCAACGGCAACAAATATATCGAAGGCATGGCCGGGCTCTGGAGCGTCGGCGTCGGGTTCGGCGAAAGCCGGCTCGTCGAAGCGGCCGCCAGGCAGATGGCGAAGCTCCCCTACTACCACACCTTTACGCTGCGCAGTCACGGCCCCTCGATCGATCTTGCCGAAAAGCTGATCCAGATGGCGCCGGTGCCGATGTCCAAGGCCTATTTCACCAATTCCGGATCCGAGGCCAACGACACCGCCATCAAGATGGTCTGGTACCGTTCGAACGCGCTCGGCAAGCCGGAAAAGAAGAAGATCATTTCGCGCATCAAGGGCTATCACGGCGTGACGATCGCCAGCGCCAGCCTGACCGGCCTGCCGAACAACCACCGCTCCTTCGACCTGCCGCTCGCCGGCATTTTCCACACCACCTGCCCGCATTACCGCGCCTTCAAACAGGAAAACGAGACGGAATCGGCCTTCGTCGAGCGTTGTGCCAAGGACCTCGAAGACCTGATCCTCAAGGAAGGCCCGGAAACCGTCGCCGCCTTCATCGGCGAGCCGGTGATGGGCGCGGGCGGCGTCATCGTGCCGCCGGCCGGTTACTGGGATGCGATCCAGAAGGTGCTCAGGAAATACGATATCCTGCTGATCGCCGACGAGGTGATCTGCGGTTTCGGCCGCACCGGCGAGATGTTCGGCACCACGACCTATGCGCTGCAGCCGGATATCATGACGCTGTCGAAGCAGATCTCGTCTTCCTACCAGCCAATCTCGGCACTGCTCATCAACGAGAACGTCTATGGCCCGCTTGCCGATGAATCGGCGAAGATCGGAACGTTCGGCCATGGCGTGACCGCCGCCGGTCATCCGGTCGCCGCAGCGGTTGCGCTGGAAAACCTGGCGATCATCGAGGAACGCGACCTCGTCGGCAACGTGCGGGCGCTGGCTCCGAAGTTCCAGGGCCGGCTGAAGGCGCTGGAAGGCCATCCGCTGGCGATCGAAGCGCGCGGCGTCGGCCTGATCGGCGCGTTGGAACTGAAGCCGCGCGATGGTTTCGCGGCCGGCCAGCTCGGTCCCAAGCTTTTGGCGATCATGCTCGAAAAGGGGCTGATCTCGCGAGCGATCGGCGACTCGCTGGCGCTCTGCCCGCCGATGATCATCAACGAGCAGCAGATCGACACGATCTTCGATACGTTCGAAGCGTCGCTTGAAGTCTTCGAGAAGCAGCTCTCTGCCTGATACCTCCGGAGCCGCGCCAACCTATTGGTGCGGCTCCGATTGCTCTCGACGCGCGCGCGCCTATATTGCTCGCCATGCTGGAACTCATCGAACCCTATTGGCCGCATATCCTCTTCGTTTTGTCGGTCCTGATGGGGGCTGCGGCTGCGATCCACGCGGCGATGACCAAGGAGGAAGTCCGATCGGCGATCGGCTGGGTCGGCGTCATCGTCCTGTCCCCGATCGTCGGCGCGCTGCTTTATCTTGTGGCGGGGGTAAACCGTATCCGCCGGGCCGTCATCAGCGATCGACGGGCATTGTTGCAGGGAGAAATCCGTGCGCATGTCGTTTCCTACGATGCGACCAACGATCTGATCATCGAGGAATTCGGGCATCGCTTCCGGGCAATGAAGACGCTTGGCGACCGGGTGACGCGCCACCGGTTGACGACCGGCAACACGATCGTCGCACTCGATACCGGTGACGAGGCCTATGGGGCGATGCTGAAGGCGATCGCCAAGGCGAAGCGCAGCCTCATCCTCGAGACCTACATCTTCGACCGGGACCGGATCGGCATCCGGTTCGCCGATGCGCTGATCGCCGCGGTCAAGCGCGGCGTCGAAGTGCGCGTGCTGATCGATGCGGTGGGCGCCCGGTATTCGGTGCCGAGCGTGCTCGGCATGCTGAGAGACGGCGGGGTCACCGTCGATGTGTTCAACGGCAACGTCATCATGGGCCTGCGGCTGCCCTATGCCAACCTGCGCACCCACCGGAAGATCCTGGTCATCGACGGCCGTGTGGCGTTTACCGGGGGCATGAATATCCGCGAAGGTTTTTCGAGCGAATTCAGCGGCAACAAATGTTCGTTCGACACCCATTTCAAGATAACCGGGCCGGTAGTCGCCGACCTGTTTGCAATTGCCGCCGCCGACTGGCGATATTCCGCCGACGAGGCGCTGGAGGGCGGGGCCTGGGCGCTGCAGGCGCCGGAGACGGAGCCCGGTTCGCCGGTCGTCGTGCGCGCCGTTTCGTCCGGACCCGACCGGAGCGTCGAGACGAACCACAAGATGCTGATGGGCGCGTTTTCGGTGGCGCGCTCGTCGATCCGCATCGTCTCGCCATATTTTCTGCCGGATCGCGAGTTGATCACCGCGCTCGTTACCGCCGCGCGACGTGGAGTGGAGGTCGATATCGTGGTGCCGACCGCCAACAATCTGGTTCTGGTCGATAGGGCGATGACGGCGCAGTTCGACCAGATGCTGAAGAATTATTGCCGCATCTGGCGGGCATCCGGCCCGTTCAACCACTCCAAGCTCCTGGTGATCGACGGGCGCTGGGCCTATGTCGGGTCCTCGAACCTCGATCCACGATCGCTCCGGCTCAATTTCGAGGTCGATCTCGAGGTCCTGGATTGCCCTTTCGCGGAAGCTTTGGAGCGAAGGATAGATCTGGCGATTTCCTCCGCAACCGAAGTGACGCTCGATGGGTTGATGGCAAGGCCTTTTCTCGTGCGTCTCATCGAGCGCGTGCTCTGGCTGGGCTCACCCTATCTCTAGTTGCTGGATAGATGGGCAGCTTGCCCTATAAATTTCACTGATCGGCGAATAGTCAAAAGAACCATGCGGGAAAAACGTCCGAACCTTCCGAAAAGCATTCTGGCCTCCATCCGGGCTCGAAGGAACCGTGCCGCCGGAACGCCTGAGGGCCGTGACCGCGGGCACGGCATGCTGATCGCCTCCTACAACGTGCACAAATGCGTCGGCATCGACGGCAAGTTCGATCCCGGCCGCACAAGCCACGTGATCCGCGAGATCGGCGCCGATGTGATCGCACTGCAGGAAGCGGATTCCCGGTTCGGAGAGCGGCGTGGCCTGCTCGACCTCGCGTGGATGGAGCGGGAGATGGGGCTTTTTCCGGTGCCCGTTTCCGGTGTTGCCAAGGCGCATGGCTGGCATGGCAATGTGATCCTCTTCCGCGAAGGTCTCGTCCGCGACGTTCATCAGGTCAAGCTGCCGGGGCTCGAGCCGCGTGGTGCGCTGATCACCGAGCTGGAACTCAAGGACGGCAGCGCATTCCGGATCATCGCCGCCCATCTCGGCCTGCTGAACCGCTCGCGGCAGCAGCAGGCTCGCATGATCCTCGATATTCTGCGATCGCGTGAAGAGCAGCCGACCGTGCTGATGGGCGATCTCAACGAATGGCGGCTCGGTGATCGCTCTTCCCTGAACACGCTCGCGACCGTCTTCGGGCTGCCGGCCGCGGTGCCGAGTTTCCCGTCGCGCCTGCCCGTACTGGCGCTCGACCGCATCATGGCAAACCGGCCGGGGTTGATCGATGCGGTGGAAACCCATGACAGCCCGCTTGCGCGGCTCGCCTCCGACCACCTGCCCATCAAGGCATTGGTAAAGCTCGGCTCCCTGCCGTTTTCGCAAGGTGCGCAAGCCGGGTAGGCCTGCTTTTTTCCGGCCTTTACCGGCATGAAAAGCGTCGATAGGTTCGCGGTTCCACCCGCCCTTTTGTTTCCGAATGGAATTCCCCGCATGACCGATATCGCCATGATCGAAGCCGCCCGTGCCCGTCTCGATGGTCACGTGCGCCGCACGCCGCTGCTGTCCTCGCCCTTCCTCGACGAAATCGCCGGGCGGCGTATCTTCGTGAAGCCGGAATGCCTGCAGCATACGGGCTCGTTCAAGTTTCGCGGCGCCTGGTCGGCAATCTCGGCGCTGTCGCCCGAAGTCCGCGCCAAGGGCGTGATCGCTTTCTCCTCCGGCAACCATGCCCAGGGCGTGGCGCTGGCGGCGAAGATGCACGGTATCCCGAGCGTGATCATCATGCCGACCGATGCACCGCGCATCAAAATCGAGAATACCCGCGCCTATGGCGCGGACGTCGTGCTTTACGACCGTCTCAACGAGGACCGCGATGCCATCGGTGCGCGGCTCTCGCAGGAGCGCGGCCTGACGCTGATCAAGCCGTTCGATGAGCCGCTGGTGATCGCCGGCCAGGGCACGACCGGGCTCGAAATCGCCGAACAGGCGGGCGAAGAGGGGATCGGGAAGGCCGACGTGCTGGTGCCGACGGGCGGCGGCGGTTTCATTTCCGGTGTTGCGCTGGCATTGAACGCCAAGGCGCCCGGTTTTGTCGTGCACCCCTGCGAGCCGAAGGGGTTTGACGACGTGACGCGTTCGCTGGCGTCGGGAAAGATCGAGCGCAATGCGACCCAGGGCGGTTCGCTCTGCGATGCGATCGTCACGCCGCAGCCCGGCAACATAACCTTCCCGATCATGTCGAAGCTCTGCGGCGCGGGCCTTGTGGTGACCGACGAGGAAGCGTTGCACGCGGTGGCGCTTGCCTTCAGCCGGCTGAAGATCGTCGTGGAACCGGGTGGCGCGGTGGCCTTGGCGGCCGCTCTTTTCCATGGCGAGACGCTGGGCGACACGGTGATCGCCGTCTGCTCCGGCGGCAATATCGACCCGGACATCTTCCGTCTGGCGCTGGACCGTTTTGGCGCTTGAGGCGCTCGCAAGGCGCCTGAGCATAATAAACCGTTAATCGCGCATGTAGGTCGTTAAGAAAAAAGGATTTTCTACGGAACGGGCGGGTGTTTGGAACATTATCTCTATCGGCTTGGTAGAGATAAGATAGCATAAGCCAACGCTCGAAAAGGGCGAACCATAATCCGGGAGACATCCATGCGTCACATTGAGCATCAGACACGGTCTTTCCCAGTCCGCAGCGCCGCGGGCAAATGGCAGTGGGCGGTCAATACTGTCCTGGTGACGGCAGCCTTCATCTTCGTCGGTGCCGTGACACTCGGCCTTTTCCCCTGAGGCCTTTGGGCTTCGCCTTTTGAAATTCGGGCTTGGTCATCCCAAGACCGGAAGCACCTCCCGCGCTTCGCCGCCCGGGAGGTGTTTTCGTTTAAAGGCCTATCTCGGCGGGAGGTAGGCTTCGGCAAGCTCCACCCAGAAACTCGTTCCGATCGGCAGTGCGTCGTCGTTGAAGTCGAAACGCGGGTGGTGCAGCGGCGGGTCGTTGTCGGTGCGCCTGGTGCCGAGCAGGAAATAGGTGCCCGGCCGCTCCGCCAGCATATAGGCGAAGTCCTCGGCGCCCATGGAGGGGCGCGGCAGGTCGATGACCTTGTCCTCGCCGACAACACGACGGGCGAGATCGCGGACGAAATCGGTTTCCGCCTTGTGGTTGATTGTCGCCTCGTAACCGCGCTTGTAATCGAGCGTGACGCTCATGCCGTAGCTCGCCGCCTGGCCCTCCGCGACCATCCGGATGCGCCGTTCCAGCTCGTCGCGGACGTTGGGATCGAAGGAGCGGATGGTGAGCAGCATTTCCGCCCGTTCGGGGATGACGTTGCTCGCCATGCCGGCATGGAAGGCGCCGACGGTGATGACCATCTGGTCGAGCGGGTGGATGTTGCGCGAGGCGATCGTCTGCAGCGCCATGATGATGCTCGCGCCGCAGACGATCGGGTCCGACGTGTCCTGCGGCTCGGCGCCGTGGCCGCCGCGGCCATTGACCGTGATGCGGCATTCGTCGACGGCGGCCATCATCGGGCCTTCCTTCACGCCGATCTGGCCGAAGGGCAGTCCGGGGTCGTTGTGCAGGCCGAAGACGGCGCTGCAGGGGAAGCGCTCGAAGAGGCCATCCTCGATCATCAGTCTGGCGCCGCCGAAATTCTCCTCCGCCGGCTGGAAGATCAGATGGATGGTGCCGTCAAAATTTTTCCTCCGGGCAAGTATCCTGGCGGCGCCGAGCAGCATGGCGGTGTGGCCGTCATGGCCGCAGGCATGCATCAGCCCCTTGTTCTTGCTCGCATATTCCGCACCGGTTTCCTCCTCGATCGGCAGCGCGTCCATATCCGCCCGGATGCCGATCGACCGGCTGCTGGTGCCGTTCTTCAGGGTGGCGACCACCCCCGTCCGGCCGAGACCGCGGGTGACCTCATATCCGAGGTCGGCAAGCTGCCGGGCGACGAAGTCGGACGTGTTGAATTCCGAGAGGCCGAGTTCCGGATATTGATGAAGGTAACGGCGGGTGGCCACCACGTCGGCCATGTCATTGGAAAACTGGATCGTCATTGCTCAAAACACCGAAAGTTCGATTGGATTGGTTGCGGGGCACGACGAGATCGCCCTTGTGTCTGAGATAAATAGCAGCGCCGCCTTTGGAAGGTAACCCTTGGCGTTTAAATTTCCCTCTGTTCAGCTGCGGAAAGAGGTTCAGGCGGGCCTGTCTTGCAACGGCTGAATTCGCCGCATTATCAATGGGCTGCTTCCGTTCAGGTTCCATTCAGGCTATCCTCGCTAGAGCCGGAACATGTGTCAATCCGCAGGAAGTGAGCAATAGATTCCCGTCAGTCGTTTGCAATATCCGGACTGCTCTCTATTTCCCATTCTCGCGGGTTTGCATCCGGCCGGTCACCATAATCCAAATGATGACTGGCGCTTCCGATGCAGGCCGAGTAAGGCGAGGCCGACAAACCCTTAGAGTTTTCACCAGAAGCCCGTATCCATGTCATTTCACACTACGCCGTCAGCTTCCTCGCGCGAAACCGAAGCCAAGCAGATCGATCATAACGACTCGATCCGCTCGACTTATTTCAACATCGATGCATTGAGGGAATGCGGCGAGAAACTCGGCAAGGAGGGCACGCCCAGCCTGCCGGGCTTGATGGAGTTCGATTTCTTCAAGCGGCACCATGAAAACGAGAAGGAGATCCTTCGCGTCTATCGGGCGACTGCTACCGACGTCGATGCGGGCGCGTCGATCACTCCCGCCGCCGAATGGCTGCTCGACAATTATTACATCGCCGAAGAGGCAATCCAGGAGGTCCGCCGCGACTTCCCGAAGAAGTTCTTCCGCCAGTTGCCTACGATGTCGGTCGGCGGCCAGCAATTGCCGCGTGTCCTGGTGCTCGCCTGGCTCTATGTCGCCCATACGCACAGCAGCGTTTCCCGCGAAGCGCTGGCCTCCATGGTCGAAGGTTTCCAGGTCAAGGAGCCGCTCGAGATCGGCGAACTCTGGGCATTGCCCTCGTTCATCCGTTTCGTGCTGATCGAGAACCTGCGCCGCATCGCGACCCGCGTCGACCGTTCCCGCAACATGCGCCGCCGCGCCAACGAGACGGCCGACGAGATCATCCGCCTCAATAACGAGGAGGCGAGCGCCGATGTCCTGAAGGGCATCGAGGACCTGACGAACGACAATACGTTCACGGCCCAGTTCCTCTACCGCCTTCGCAACGCTTCCCAGACCTCGGGTTTTGCCGTCGCCTGGCTGGAGCAGCGTCTCGAACAGGCCGGTACCGACGTCGAAGAGGTGATGCTCGCCGAGCAGAACCGCCTTTCGTCCGGCAACGTGACGATGGGCAATATCATCAAGAGCCTGCGCGAGATCGACGATACGGAATGGAGCGTCTGGTTCGAGGACGTCTCGCAGATCGACAAGATCTTCCGCGAGCGCACCGACTACCAGGCGCTCGATTTCGGTTCGCGCAACGCCTATCGCAATCGTATCGAACAGATTGCCCGCCGCTCCCGCAAGAGCGAGGCCGAGGTTGCCGAGGCGGCCATCCAGCTCGCCGAAAAGGCGTCGGCGGAAGAAAACGCCGATCCGCGCGAGACCAATGTCGGCGCCTTCGTCGTCGGCCGCCGCCGGCGGGAACTGGAAGCGGCAGTCGGCTACAATCTGCTGTTCGTGCAGCGATTTGTCCGCCTCGTCCGTCGCCTCAACTGGTTTGCCATTGCCGGCCCGGTGATCCTCATCACGGTGCTCGCCATGGCGATTGCCGGCTGGTTCCTGGTGCAGGCGGATATTCCGCTGCCGGTCGTCTTCTTCTTCCTGCTGATGTTCGCGCTGCCGGCTTCCGAGGGCGCAACCGGCCTGTTCAACACGCTGGTGACCTATGTGGTCCGGCCGGCCCGGCTGGTCGGCTACGAGTTCAAGGAAGGCATTCCGGAAGCGGCCAGGACGCTGGTCGCCGTCCCCTGCCTGATCACCGACCGGGACACCGTGGACGAACTCGTCCGGAACCTCGAAGTCCACTATCTCGCCAATCCGCACGGCGAGATCTATTTCTCGCTGCTCAGCGACTGGCGCGACAGCAAGTTCGAGGAGACCGATACCGACCTCGAAATCCTCGACTATGCGAAGCGCGAGATCGCGGCACTCAACGCCAAGTATGGAGAAGACGGCAAGACGCGGTTCTATCTGCTGCATCGCCGCCGTCTGTTCAATCCGAACGAAGGCGCATGGATGGGCTGGGAGCGCAAGCGCGGCAAGCTGCATGAACTCAACATGCTGCTGCGTGGCGATCGCGACACCAGCTATCTTCCGGGTGCCAATATCGTTCCGCCGAACGTCCAATACGTCATGACGCTCGATGCCGATACGCGCCTGATGCGCGACGCGGTGACCAAGCTCGTCGGCAAGATGCACCACCCGATCAACCAGCCGGTGCTCGATCCGAAAACCAATCGCGTCATCCATGGCTATGGCCTGATGCAGCCGCGCGTGACGCCGTCGCTGACGACCGGCAAGGAAGCCTCGGTCTTCCAGCGCGTCTTCTCCGTCGGCCGCGGCCTCGATCCTTACGTCTTCACCGTCTCCGACGTCTATCAGGACCTGACCGGCGAAGGCAGTTTCACCGGCAAGGGCCTCTATCACGTCGATGCCTTCGAGGCTTCGCTGAAGGGCCGGATCGACGAGAATTCGGTGCTCTCGCACGACCTTCTCGAAGGTTCGTTCGCACGCTGCGCCCTCGTCACCGACGTGGAACTGGTCGAGGACTTTCCAGTCCGCTACGAGGTCGAAGTCTCGCGCCAGCATCGCTGGGCCCGCGGCGACTGGCAGCTGCTGCCTTACATCCTCGATCCGAAGCGCGGCGTGACCGCGCTCGGCCGCTGGAAGATGATCGACAACCTGCGCCGGTCGCTGACCCCGATCGCCTGGTTCTTCGCTTCCGTGCTCGGCTGGTACTTCATGGATCCGCTCGGCGCGCTGATCTGGCAGATCCTGCTGATCTTCTCGCTGTTCGTCGCCCCGACCCTCAGCCTGGTCACCGGTCTTCTGCCGGGCTCTACCGATATCGTCCCGGGCGCGCATTTCTATTCCGTCTGGTCGGACATGCGTTCCGCCAATGCGCAGGTCGCGCTGCGCGTCGTCTTCATCGCGGATTCCGCCTGCATCATGACTGATGCGATCTCCCGGTCCCTCTACCGCCTGTTCTTCAGCCGCAAGCTGATGCTGGAATGGCGCACCGCAGCCTCGATCCAGTCGAGCGCCCAGGGCAGCCCGCAGGACTACTACAAGACGATGTGGCATGCGCCGGCGATCGCCGTGCTCAGCATCATCCTGGCGGCGATGCCGGGCGACAATGCGTTCCTGGTCGGCATCCCGTTCGCCGTGCTGTGGATATTCTCGCCGCTCGTCGCCTGGTATGTCAGCCAGTCGGCCGAGACCGAAGACCGGCTGTTCGTGCCGGAACCCGTGTCGGTCGAACTGCGCAAGATCGCGCGCCGCACCTGGCGGTATTTCGAGACCTTCGTGACCGCGGAGCAGAACTATCTGCCGCCGGACAATTTCCAGGAGAAGCCGAACCCGGTCATCGCCAAGCGCACGTCGCCGACCAATATCGGCGTCTACCTGCTGTCGACGATCTCGGCGCGGCATTTCGGCTGGATCAGCTTCGCCGACACGATCGAGCGCATCGAGCAGACGATCTCGGCGGTTGAGAGAGCCGACAAGTTCCGCGGCCACATGTACAACTGGTATCATACCGATACCCTGCAGCCGCTGATGCCGCGCTACGTTTCGTCGGTCGACAGCGGCAATTTCGCCGGCCATCTGATCGCCATCTCGTCGGCTTTGCGGATCTGGGCAGAAGCTCCTTCCGCGCACCTTCAGGGCAATCTCGACGGCCTCGGCGACGTTTCCGGTATCCTGGCCGAAACGCTGAAGGCCCTGCCGGACGACCGCAAGACCGTGCGACCGCTGCGTCGCCGTCTCGAAGAGCGCATCGCCGGCTTCGGCAACGCGCTTGCCGCGGTCAAGCGCGAGCATGAATTCGCATCGATCCGGATCATTAACCTCGCCGTGCTTCCCCGCGACATCCAGAAGCTTGCGTTCAACCTCGACCAGGAAGTCCGCTCGGCACAGAGCGATGAGGTCATCCGCTGGTCCGCTTCGCTCGTCACCGCCTGCGAGGCCCATATCGCCGACAGCGTCTTCGACAATGCCAATATAGAATCGCTGCGGGAGCGGCTCGGCGTGTTGCGCGACCGAACCCGTCGGCTGGCTTTCGCGATGGATTTCAGCTTCCTGTTCCGCAAGGAACGCCGGCTCCTGTCGATCGGCTACCGCGTCGAAACCAACGAGATCGACGAAGCGTGCTATGACCTGCTCGCATCCGAAGCGCGCCTGACCAGTCTGTTCGGGATTGCCAAGGGCGACCTGCCCACCGAGCACTGGTACAAGCTTGGCCGCCAGGTCGTGCCGATCGGCGCGCGAGGCGCCCTGGTCTCCTGGTCCGGCTCGATGTTCGAATACCTCATGCCGCCGCTCGTCATGCAGGAGCGCCAGGGGGGCATTCTCAACCAGACCAACAATCTGATCGTCAAGGAACAGATGAACCATGGCCGCCGCCTCGGCACGCCATGGGGCATTTCGGAAGCGGCCTTCAACGCTCTCGACCATCAGATGTATTATCAATACTCGAACTTCGGGGTGCCGACGCTGGGCCTCAAGCGCGGTCTCGGCCAGAACGCCGTCATCGCTCCCTATGCGTCTATCCTCGCCAGCCAGTATGACCCGATCGCCGCGGCCGAAAACCTCACCGAACTGCGCTCGCTCGGAGCCCTCGGCGTATTCGGCTTCTACGACGCGGTGGACTTCACGCCGACCCGCGTACCGGAAGGCAAGCGCTGCGCGGTGGTGTTCAACTATTATGCCCACCACCACGGCATGTCGATCGCCGCGATCGCCAACGTCGTGATGAACGGTCTGCTGCGCGAGCTCTTCCATTCCGACCCGACCATCGAGG
Source organism: Neorhizobium sp. LjRoot104 (assembly GCF_964253725.1). NCBI lineage: Bacteria > Pseudomonadati > Pseudomonadota > Alphaproteobacteria > Hyphomicrobiales > Rhizobiaceae > Neorhizobium > Neorhizobium sp. LjRoot104. Next base: position 3,736,411 of record NZ_CAXURS020000001.1, on the reverse strand, counting down.
CAGCTGAACTGCTGCTGCAGGAAAAGGCGCCGCGCGACATTCCGGTGATGAGCGCCAAGCACGAAGAAACCCCCGGCAAGGGCCAGGGGGAGCTGTTGCGCTCGGAAATCCGCACCATAACCAACCCGGCCACCAAGGACCGCGAGCTGGTGCTGCTCTCCAACGGTCACTACTCGGTCATGCTCACCGCCACCGGCTCGGGCTATTCCCGCTGGAACGGACTGTCGGTCGCGCGCTGGAAGCCCGACCCGACGGAGGATCGCTGGGGTCAGTTCCTGTTCCTGCGCGACACCACGACCGGCGAATGGTGGTCTGCCACCGCCGAGCCGCGTCGGGTGGAAGGCGAAAAAACCAGGGCGATCTTCTCCGACGAGCGGGCCGAATTCCACAAGACGGTCGGCGACCTCACGAGTACGGTCGAATGCATCGTCGCGAGCGAGCACGATGCCGAAGGCCGCCGCCTGACGCTGCTCAACATGGGTACCGAGGATCGCTTCATCGAAGTCACCTCCTATATGGAACCCGTGCTGACCACCGAGGACGACGACAACGCCCACCCGGTCTTCCAGCGGATGTTCGTCCGCACGGAAATCGGCCGCCGCGGCGACGTCATCCGCGCGTGGCGCAACAAGCGCGCGCCGAACGAGCCGGACATGGTGATCGCCCATCTGGCGGCCGACAATGCCGGTTCGGCCCGCCCGACCGAGTTCGAGACCGACCGCCGCAAGTTCCTAGGCCGCGGCCGCACGCTTTCCGAAGCTGCCGCCTTCGATCCCGGCGCGACGCTGTCGGGTACCGACGGCTTCACGCTCGATCCGATCCTGTCGCTGCGCCGCGTCGTGCGCGTGCCGGCCGGCAAGAAGGTGAGCGTGATCTTCTGGACCATCGCAGCGCCCCGGCGCGAAGAACTCGACCAGGCGATCGAACGTTATCGTCATCCGGATGCATTCCAGACCGAGCTCACCCAGGCCTGGACGCGCACCCAGGTGCAGATGCGCCATCTCGGCGTCTCGTCGCAGGATGCGGCGGCGTTCCAGCATCTGGCCCGTTATCTCATCTATCCGGACATGCAGCTGCGCGCCGACCAGGCGACCATCCATGCGGGCATGCAGCCGCAGTCGTCGCTCTGGCCCTCGTCGGTTTCGGGAGACTTCCCGATCTTCACGCTGCGCATCAACGACGACAACGACATGCCCGTCGCCAAGGAGGCGATGAGCGCGCAGGAATATCTGCGCTCACGCGGCGTCGTCACCGATCTGGTGATCTTCAACGAGCGAGCGGCCTCCTACGCCCAGGAAATGCAGCAGGCGCTGGAACATCTCTCCGAGAGCGCCCGCCGCCTCAGCCAGCAGGAAGGCCAGCGCCAGCATGTCTTCTCGTTGCGCCGCGACATCATGGACGACGAGGGTTCGGAAGGCCTGATTGCCGCATCCCGCGTGGTTCTGCACGCCCGCAACGGCAAGATCAGCGACCAGCTCAACCGCACGGCGACGATCTTCGCGCCGCCGAAGGACCAGCAGATCGAGATCGATCGCCGTCCGCTGCTGAACGGCGAGATCTTCCAGCCTCCGGCTCCGATCGAGGCACCGGCAGATCTCGACTTCTGGAACGGTTTCGGCGGTTTCACCAAGGACGGCAGGGAATATGTGGTGCGCCTGCACGGCGGCCAGTCGACGCCGCAGCCGTGGATCAACATCATCTCCAACGACAAGTTCGGCTTCCACATTTCGGCGGAAGGCTCGGGCTTCACCTGGGCCAGGAACTCCCGCGACTATCAGCTGACGGCCTGGACCAACGACATGGTCATCAACCGTCCCGGCGAGGCATTCTACATCGCCGACCGGGACAGCGGCGCCGTCATGACGCCGTTCGCGGTCCTGTCGCGCAAGCCGGAGGTCAAGTTCGAAGCCCGGCACGGGCTTGGCTACTCGGTCTTTTCGAGCGAAGAAGAAGGCCTGAAGATCAGGCTGACCCAGACGGTCGACAGGACGCGGGCGGCAAAGCTGTCGTCCATCGTCCTCCATAACGGCGGTTCGGAAACCCGCAGGCTGCGTGTCTACGGTTATGTGGAATGGCTGCTCGGTGCCAACCCGGCCCGGTCCATCCCGTTCATCCTCTCCAGCCGCGACGAGGAAACGGGCACGCTCTTCGCCACCAACTCCTACAGCATCGACTACCGCCGTTTTGCCTTCATGGGCATGAAGGAGACGCCGGTCGGCTTCACGGCGAGCCGCCGTGAATTCATCGGCCGTTTCGGTTCGGTGCAGATGCCGGCGGCGGTGATGTCCGCTTCGGCGCTCAACAACGCCCTCGATCTCGACGGCGACCCCTGCGCGGCGCTCGCCTATGACATCGAGCTCGCGCCGGGCGAAGAGAAGACGGTCACCTTCTATCTCGGCGACGCCGATACGAAGGAAGAGGCCCAGGCGTTGGCGGCCCAGCTGCGCGGCGAGGAGTTCGCTCCGATCCTCGAGGCGAACCGCGACTTCTGGACCGGCTTCACCGGCCGCCTGAAGATCTCGACGCCGGACAAGTCGCTCGACAACATGGTCAACCACTGGCTGCCCTACCAGGCGCTCGGGTGCCGCATCATGGCCCGCACCGCCTTCTACCAGGCATCCGGCGCCTTCGGCTTCCGCGATCAGCTGCAGGATACGCTCGCCTTCCTGGTGCACGAGCCGTCGCTCGCCCGCCGCCAGATCGTCAACGCGGCTTCGCGGCAGTTCAAGGAAGGCGATGTGCTGCACTGGTGGCTGCCCGGCTCCGGCGCCGGCGTCCGCACTATGATCTCCGACGACGTCGTCTGGCTCGCCTACGGTATCCACCAGTATGTCTCGGCGACCGGCGATCAATCGCTGCTCGACGAGGAACTGGCGTTCATCGAGGGTCCGGTGCTCGAAAAGAACAAGCACGACTCCTTCATCCAGCCGACGGTCTCGACCGAGACCGCAACCCTCTACGAGCATGCGGCAAGGGCGCTGGACCTGGCGATCACGCGCACCGGCGACAAGGGCCTGCCGCTCATTCTCGGCGGCGACTGGAATGACGGCATGAACCGCGTCGGCATCGGTGGCCGCGGCATGAGCGTCTGGCTCGGCTGGTTCCTGGCCGCAGCCCTGCGCAACTTCCTTCCCTATGCGCAAGCGCGCAAGGACAAGAAGCGCGTCCAGCTTTGGACCGACCATATCGAAACCCTCAAGCAGGCGCTCGAGAAGGCCGGCTGGGACGGCACGTACTACCGCCGGGGCTATTTCGACGATGGTTCCGCGCTCGGCTCGAGCACCAGCGACGAATGCCGCATCGACTCGCTCGCCCAGTCCTGGAGCGTGCTCTCGGGCGTCGGCGATCCGGAACGTGCCGCCCAGGCCATGGATGCGGTGCTCGAAAAGCTCGTCGACGGCGAAGCCGGGATCATCCGCCTCTTCACGCCGCCGTTCCAGGATACCCGCAAGGATCCGGGCTATATCAAGGCCTATCCGCCGGGTGTTCGTGAAAACGGCGGCCAGTATACCCATGCGGCGATCTGGGTCGTGCTGGCGCTGGCGGCGCTGAAGCGGGGCGATGATGCCTGGAAGTGCTTCCAGATGCTGAACCCGATCAACCATGCGCTGGACCGCGACTCGGCCGAGACCTATCGCGTTGAACCCTATGTGGTCGCGGCCGATGTCTATGGTCACGGTTCCCATACCGGGCGCGGCGGCTGGACCTGGTATACGGGTTCTGCGGGCTGGCTCTACCGCGCGGCGACCGAGGGCATTCTCGGTATCCGCCGCCAGGGCGACCGGCTGTTCGTCAATCCGGTGCTGCCGAGCGACTGGAATGGCTTCACCGCCGAACTGACCATCGACGACACGGTCCACGAGATCGCCGTCGAAGGCGACAAGGTCACCATCGACGGTCAGGCCGTCAGCGGAACGGAAGGGTTCCTGCTTGGCGGAGCCGCCGCGAGGCGCCTGCCGGAACCGGCCAACAGCTGAGACCTCGACCTGACGGGGAAGCCGAACTGACAAAAGAAACCCGCCGCCATGCGAATGGCGGCGGGTTTTTCGTTGACGTTCCTGCAGGGATCAGGCGGGCTGTGCCACCGACCCGCCGGGATCCGCCGCTTCGTCGTCCGTCAGGATGCCGCTTGCCTTCAGCAGGGAGGCGAAGCGTCCGCCGCTCTCGCTGAGTTCCTCATAACTGCCCATTTCGGCGACGCGTCCGTTCTCGAGGAAGATCACCTTGTTCGCGTCGCGAACGGTCGAAAGCCGGTGGGCGATGATGAAGGTGGTGCGGTTTTCGCGGAGGCGGTCTATGGCGGTCTTGACGCGCGCCTCGGTCTCGACGTCCAGCGCGCTGGTCGCCTCGTCGAGGACGAGGATCGGCGCGTTCTTGAGGATGGCGCGGGCGATGGCGATACGCTGACGTTCGCCGCCGGACAGCCGGTTGCCGCGCTCGCCGACCGGCGTCTCGTAGCCGTTCAGCCGCGTCTCGATGAACTCGGTAGCGGCGGCGGCCTCAGCCGCCCTGGCGATTTCCTCCTCGCTGGCGCCCTCGCGGCCGAGGCGGATGTTCTCGCTGATCGACCGGTTCAGGAGACCCGCATCCTGGAAGACGGTGGCGATGGAATGGCGCAGCGATTTTCGCGTCACCTTGCCGATATCGATGCCGTCGATCAGGATCTTGCCTTCCTGGGGGTCGTAGACACGCTGCAGGAGGTTGATGAGCGTCGTCTTGCCGGCGCCGGTCGGCCCGACGATGGCGACGGTCTCTCCGGCCTTCGCGGTAAAGGAGACGTTATGGACGCCCTGGCTGGTGCTGGCAAAGCCAAACGAGACATCGCGGAACTCGACCTCGCCGCGAACTTCGCCGAGGTCGGCGGCATCGGCCGGCTCGGCACGTTCTTCGACGGAATCCTCGAGAATGAAGAAATCCTCGAGCTTGGCGCGCGCTTCGAAGATCTGGGTCGCGAACTGGCGCAGCAGATCGAGGCGGCCAATCAGCAGGTTGGCAAAGCCGATGAAGGCCACGACATCGCCGACCCGGATTTCGCCGCGCTGGACCAGAAGCGTACCGATGACCAGGATGACACCCATGGACACCGTCGAGGCCGTGCGGTTGAGAGCGCCGGCCAGAGCCCACCAGTCCAGCACCGGATACTGGGCGGCAAGCAGGTCCTTGGTATAGTCCTTGAGCGCCAGGGTCTCGGCCTCGATGCGATTGTAGCTGTGCAGCACCGATACGTTGCTGATCGCGTCGCTCACATGGGAGAAGACCGTGTGGTAATGGTTCTCGACCGAGGCCTGCCCCTCCTTGGTGCGGTTCATTACCGTCACGCCGATGATCCAGTAGAGGATGCTGAGCACCAAAAGGACGAGGCTCAGCCGCCAATCCATCGAGATCGCCGTGGGGACCAGCAGGACGAGCGCCACTGCGGTGGCGAGATGGGTACGCATGAATTCGAGCCACAGGCCGAACAGGCTCTCCGCCGCACGCAGCAGGGTGTGCAGCGCATTGGAGGTGCCGCGGGTGTGGTGCCAGGCGAGCGGCATGGAGATGATGCGTCCGAAAGCCTCGGTGAGCAGCGATGCGCGCCGGCCGTGAGCGAGCCTGTCCGCCTCACGGGCGACGAGCACATAGGCAACGGTGTTGAAGACCCCGAAGCCGGCCCATAACGTCAGGACCGGCGTGACGGTAGTGCCGGACGAAATGGCATCGATGATCCGGCCGAAAAGGATCGGTTCGGCAATGGTGATGACGGCAAGCACGATATTGGCGATGACGACGGCGGCGACGCGCCATTTGTTCTTCGCCAGATATTGGAGGGCCCGTGCGTAAACCTGGAACAGCGTCAACTGGCGCAACCTCTTTCATGTGGAGCCGCCATCGGGGCGGCGCCGGTAATCTAGTGATCGGAAACGGCAATTCCGCGACGGAAGCCGGGAATAATACTCTTCTGCCAGAAATGTTTCATGGAGGGCAAGGCTTCCCGCAATCAGCGTCTTGCACCAACCCACGGCTTATTGCAGAAAGCCGTCAAGGGCTAGATTTCGCGGTATACCTTCAAAGAATGATAACTATGCTAATCGATTGTGAATAAGGGAAGTTACTGAAATTTAAGATAAAGACAAGAATCGCCCGAAAAGAGCGCGGCGGGGAGCAAGCCTTGAACATTCATCTGGTCGTGCAACTCTTGGTACTCGTCGGGGAAATCAAGACCGAGGCGGAGCTGACGGCGCAGCTCGAATCTCTGCTGAAGGCCTATGGATTCGAATATTATGGACTGGTCGTGCGGCCGCGCTCCCTTCAGAATCCTGCCGGCCTTGTCCTGGCCGGCCGCTGGCCGGAAGGCTGGCAGGAAATCTACGAGGCGCGCAAATATGCGCTGGTCGATCCGACTGTTCGAATGCTCGGCATCGCGCAAAGGCCCTTCCGCTGGCGGGATGCGGTCCTCAGGCTCCGCACCGATCCGCATCGGCAGCGCATGCAGCGGATGATGCAGGAGGGGACACGTTACGGCCTTCAGGACGGCTACCTGTTTCCGGTCCATGGTCGCAACGGCCTGCTTGGCAACATGACGCTCGGCGGCCGCCCGGTGGATCTCTCACCCGCTGAAATGGCGCTCTTCGAAGCTGCCGCCAAGAAGGTATTCTGGCGCTTCCTGGACCTGCGCGGCCAGGCCGAGGAACTGGAGGCCGCCGCGAAGGTGGACACCCAGCTTACCCGCCGCGAGATGGAGGTCATCGTGCTGCTCGCCGACGGCCTGACCTCCAACGAGGTCGCAAAGTCGCTCGACATCTCCAGCCATACCGTCGACTGGTACATCAACGGGCTTCAGGAGAAGCTGCGCGCCAAGAACCGCCAGCACGTCGTCGCTTCGGCATTTCGCCTCGGCCTCATCGCCTGAGCGGTCTGGTTTCGTTGCGAGACACCCGGTCTCCGGACAAATTGCGCTTGCCTGATTAAGGCAATACTGATTTCTTTGCAGTGCAGCAATATTTCGATGGCGCCTGAGGAGAACCGTCTTGCCCATTTCCAAGATCCTAGTTGCCAACCGTTCAGAAATAGCGATCCGGGTCTTCCGGGCCGCGAACGAGCTTGGCATCAAAACCGTTGCGATCTGGGCGGAGGAGGACAAGCTCTCGCTGCATCGCTTCAAGGCGGACGAGAGTTATCAGGTGGGCCGTGGCCCGCATCTGTCGAAAGACATGGGGCCGATCGAAAGCTATCTATCCATTCCCGAAGTCATCCGTGTCGCCAAGCTTTCCGGCGCCGATGCGATCCATCCGGGATACGGTCTTCTGTCCGAAAGCCCGGAGTTCGTGGAGGCCTGCAACGATGCAGGCATCATTTTTATCGGCCCTCGGCCGGATACGATGCGCCAGCTCGGCAACAAGGTTGCTGCCCGTAACCTTGCCATTTCGGTCGGCGTGCCCGTCGTACCGGCAACCGAGCCGCTGCCGGACGATATGGCGGAAGTCGCCAGGATGGCCGAGGAAATCGGCTATCCTGTCATGCTGAAAGCCTCCTGGGGTGGCGGCGGGCGCGGAATGCGTGCCATTCGCGACCCGAAGGACCTCGCCAAGGAAGTCGTGGAAGCCAAGCGCGAGGCGATGGCCGCCTTCGGCAAGGACGAAGTCTATCTGGAAAAGCTCGTCGAGCGCGCCCGCCACGTGGAGAGCCAGATCCTCGGCGATACCCACGGCAATGTCGTGCATCTCTTCGAGCGAGACTGCTCGATCCAGCGCCGCAACCAGAAAGTCGTGGAGCGTGCCCCGGCACCCTATCTGTCGGAGGCGCAGCGGCAGGAACTGGCCGCCTATTCGCTGAAGATCGCCGCGGCGACCAACTATGTCGGCGCCGGCACGGTCGAGTACCTGATGGATGCCGATACCGGGAAATTCTATTTCATCGAGGTCAACCCGCGCATCCAGGTCGAGCACACGGTGACGGAAGTCGTCACGGGCATCGATATCGTCAAGGCGCAGATCCATATCCTCGAAGGTTTTGCGATCGGCACGCCGGAATCGGGCGTTCCGGCCCAGGCCGACATTCGCCTGCACGGCCACGCATTGCAGTGCCGTATCACCACCGAAGACCCGGAACATAATTTCATCCCGGACTACGGCCGCATCACCGCCTATCGTTCGGCCGGCGGTTTCGGCATCCGTCTGGACGGCGGTACGGCCTATTCGGGCGCGATTATCACCCGATATTACGATCCGCTGCTGGTCAAGGTAACTGCGGCCGGCACCACGCCGCAGGAAGCGATCGATCGCATGGACCGCGCGCTGCGCGAGTTCCGCATCCGCGGCGTGGCCACCAACCTGACCTTCCTCGAAGCGATCATCGGTCATCAGAAATTCCGTGACAACACCTATACGACGCGGTTCATCGATACGACGCCGGAACTGTTCGAGCAGGTGAAGCGCCAGGACCGGGCCACCAAGCTGCTCACCTATCTCGCCGACGTGACCGTCAACGGCCATCCGGAAACCAAGGGCCGGCCGGCGCCTTCTGAACAAGCCGCAAAACCTGTTCTGCCCTATATTAACGGGCCGATACCGGACGGCACCAAGCAGCTTCTCGACAAGCTCGGCCCGAAAAAATTCGGCGAATGGATGCGCAACGAAAAGCGCGTGCTGATGACCGATACGACGATGCGCGACGGGCACCAGTCGCTGCTCGCGACCCGCATGCGCACCTATGACATCGCGCGGGTGGCCGGCGTCTATGCGCGGGCGCTGCCGAACCTGTTCTCGCTGGAATGCTGGGGCGGGGCGACTTTCGACGTTTCCATGCGCTTCCTGACCGAAGACCCTTGGGAACGGCTGGCGATGATCCGCGAGGACGCGCCGAACCTGCTTTTGCAGATGCTGCTGCGCGGCGCCAACGGCGTCGGCTACAAGAACTATCCCGACAACGTCGTCAAATTTTTCGTGCGCCAGGCCGCCAAGGGCGGCATCGACCTGTTCCGCGTCTTCGACTGCCTCAACTGGGTCGAGAACATGCGCGTCTCGATGGATGCGATCCAGGAGGAGAACAAGCTCTGCGAGGCAGCGATCTGCTATACCGGCGATCTGCTCAACTCCGCCCGGCCGAAATACGACCTCAAATATTATGTCTCTCTCGCCGAAGAACTGGAGAAGGCGGGCGCTCATATCATCGCGCTGAAGGACATGGCCGGTCTTCTGAAGCCGGCTGCGGCGAAGGTGCTGTTCACGGCGCTGCGCGAGGCGACCTCGCTGCCGATCCATTTCCACACGCATGACACGTCCGGGATTTCGGCGGCGACCGTGCTGGCCGCGGTGGATGCCGGCGTCGATGCGGTCGATGCGGCAATGGACGCTCTTTCCGGCAATACGTCGCAGCCCTGCCTCGGCTCGATCGTCGAGGCACTGGCGGGTTCGGAACGCGATCCGGGCCTCGATCCGGAATGGATCAGAAAAATCTCCTTCTATTGGGAAGCGGTGCGCAACCAGTACGCCGCCTTCGAGAGCGATCTCAAGGGACCGGCGTCCGAAGTCTACCTGCACGAAATGCCGGGCGGCCAGTTCACCAACCTCAAGGAACAGGCCCGCTCACTCGGCCTCGATACCAGGTGGCACAAGGTCGCGCAGACCTATGCGGACGTGAACCAGATGTTCGGCGACATCGTCAAGGTGACGCCGTCCTCCAAGGTGGTCGGCGACATGGCGCTGATGATGGTCTCACAGGACTTGACCGTCGCCGATGTCGAAAACCCGGCGAGGGACATCGCGTTTCCGGATTCGGTCGTGTCGATGCTGAAGGGCGATCTCGGCCAGCCCCCTGGCGGCTGGCCGGAGGCGCTGCAGAAAAAGGCGCTGAAGGGTGAGGCGCCCTATACGGCGGTGCCCGGCTCGCTTCTCCCGCCCGCTGACCTGGCTGCGGAGCGCAAGGTTATCGAGGACAAGCTGGAGCGCAAGGTCGATGACTTCGAGTTCGCCTCCTACCTGATGTATCCGAAAGTGTTTACGGATTTCGCGCTGGCCTCCGACACCTATGGCCCCGTCTCTGTTCTGCCGACGCATTCCTATTTCTACGGGCTGAAGGACGGCGAGGAGCTGTTCGCCGATATCGAGCGGGGCAAGACGCTTGTCGTCGTCAACCAGGCGATGAGCGGCACGGATGCCCAGGGCATGGTTACCGTGTTCTTCGAGTTGAACGGCCAGCCGCGCCGCATCAAGGTGCCGGACCGCGCGCATGGCGCCTCGGGCTCGGCGGTTCGCCGCAAGGCCGACATAGGCAATGCGACCCATCTCGGCGCACCGATGCCGGGCGTCATCAGCCGCGTCTTCGCGACGACCGGCCAAGCCGTGAAAGCCGGCGACGTGCTGCTTTCCATCGAGGCGATGAAGATGGAAACCGCGCTGCACGCCGAAAAGGATGGCATGGTTGCGGAAGTGCTGGTCAAGGCCGGTGACCAGATTGATGCCAAGGATCTGCTGATCGTCTACGGCGGCTGATTCCAGCCGCCTTCTCGGGCCGCCCGGACTTTGCGGCCGAGCCTTTCGCGGAAAATGATCATCAGGCCGGCGCCACCGATCAGGAAGGCGCCGGGCCCATGCCCTGCGGCGAATGGCATCGCCGCGAACCTTTGTGTTCGTTGTGGGTTTCCCCTCGATACAATTTGTGAGAGGGAGCGCTTCTTCGCGGCGTTGCAATTTCAATCGATTTAAATATGTTCGCGGCGATCGAGAAGGAATTTACCCATGGATAGTCGCGCGCCCTCGAACGCTTCCTCCGGCTCACGAACTTTCATTACCCGTGAAAGAGTGGGCGTGTCGCTGCTCTTCCTGATGAACGGCTTCATGGTCGGCGCCTGGGCGCCCAAAATTCCTGAGTTCGCAAGCCGGCTGGGCCTGAGCGAGGGCTCGCTTGGGTTGATGATCCTGACTTTCGGCCTTGGATCACTGGTGATGATGCCGCTCGCGGGCAGCCAGATCGCCCGTTTCGGATCGAGCCAGGTTTCCAAATATATATCGGTGCTTCTGACGCCGACATTGCTGCTGCTCACCTGGGTCGGCAGCATCTGGTCAGGTGCGGTCGCCATCTTCCTGTTCGGCGGTTTGATCGGGGCGATGGACGTGGCGATGAACGCCAATGCGGTGTCGGTCGAGAAGAAGATGCGCCGGGCGATCATGTCGTCCTGCCATGCCTTCTGGAGCCTCGGCGGATTGCTGGGATCCTCGACTGGCGGTTTCCTGATCGAACATATCGGCGTTTCGGCACATGCCATCCTGGTGACAGTGCTTGCTGCGCTGATGATCGTTGCTGCCTGGCGGACCGTGCTGCACGATGCCCCCCATCCGGACGAAGCAAAACAGGGCGGAAGCCGGTTGCCGCGTTCGCCGCTGCCCTGGCTGATCGGCATCATGGCGCTGTTCTGCATGATCCCGGAAGGTGCGATCCTCGATTGGGGCGCGCTTTACCTGCGCAACGAGCTTGCAGCTTCCGTCACCCTGTCCGGCTTCGCCTTCGCGGCGTTTTCGCTCACCATGGCGGTGATGCGGTTCGCCGGCGACCTGATCCGCGACCGTTTCGGCGCGGTCAGGACGCTGCGCGTCTGCGCCGTCATCTCGATCTTCGGCCTGCTGCTGATCGGCTTTGCGCAAAATGCGCCCATGGCGATCGCCGGCTTTGCGCTGACGGGTATCGGCATTTCCAACATTGTGCCGATCGCTTTCTCCGCGGCCGGCAACCTGCCGGGCATGGCAGCCGGCGTCGGCCTCTCCGTGGTCACCACCATGGGTTATTCCGGCATCCTGGTCGCGCCGTCCGCGATCGGCTTCATCGCCGAGCATACCGGCCTCGCGATCATCTTCGCCGGCCTCTCGGCGCTGATCCTCGTGGTGCTGGTGCTCTCGCCCTTGGCCAAGCATGCGGATACGGCGCATCATTAGCTGCGTCAGCTTGCCGGGCTGGAACGGGGCCGGGCTGGAACGGGAAGGACCGGTGCGATAAAGTGAGTGGCGCGGCGGTTGACAAGCCGCAAGCCATACGCCACCTGAAAGGCGCTTCATTCCCAAGGCGACGAGACTTCCGATGACCGCACCCATCGACTACGACCCGAAACCGCGCCGCGCCACAGTCGCCGTCGATGTCGGCGGCGTCATCGTCGGAGGCGGCGCGCCGGTTGTCGTCCAGTCGATGACCAATACCGATACCGCCGATATCGACGGTACGGTCGCGCAGGTCGCGGCTCTTTACAAGGCCGGTTCGGAAATCGTTCGTATCACGGTCGATCGCGACGAGAGCGCCGCTGCCGTTCCCAAAATCCGCGAGCGGCTGCTGCGGCTCGGCCTGGACGTGCCGCTGGTGGGGGATTTCCATTATATCGGCCACAAGCTGCTCGCCGACCATCCGGCCTGCGCCGAGGCGCTGGCGAAATACCGCATCAATCCCGGCAATGTCGGTTTCAAGGACAAGAAGGACAAGCAGTTCGGCGACATCATCGAGATGGCGATCCGTTACGACAAGCCTGTCCGCATCGGCGTCAACTGGGGTTCGCTCGACCAGGATCTTTTGACCACGCTGATGGACCGCAATGCGGCTGACGGTTCGCCGCTGTCGGCCCGCCAGGTCATGCACGAGGCGATCGTCCAGTCGGCGCTGATTTCGGCCGAGCTTGCCGAGCAGATCGGCCTGCCGCGCAACCGCATCATCCTGTCGGCCAAGGTCAGCCAGGTGCAGGACCTGATCGCCGTTTATTCCATGCTTGCCGAGCGCTCCAACCATGCCCTGCATCTCGGCCTCACCGAGGCTGGCATGGGCTCCAAGGGCATCGTCGCCTCGTCGGCCGCCATGGGCTATGTGCTGCAGCACGGGATCGGAGATACGATCCGCGTTTCGCTGACGCCGGAGCCGAACGGCGACCGCACCCGCGAAGTGCAGGTGGCGCAGGAACTGCTGCAGGTCATGGGTTTTCGCCAGTTCGTACCCGTCGTCGCCGCCTGTCCGGGCTGCGGGCGGACGACCTCGACGGTGTTCCAGGAGCTCGCCCAGAACATCCAGAACGACCTTCGCAAGAATATGCCGGTCTGGCGCGAGAAATATCCGGGCGTCGAGGCGCTCAACGTCGCGGTGATGGGCTGCATCGTCAATGGTCCCGGCGAAAGCAAACATGCCGATATCGGCATTTCGCTGCCGGGCACCGGCGAAACGCCGGCAGCCCCTGTCTTCATCGACGGCAAGAAGGCGCTGACCCTGCGCGGCGTGAACATCGCCGCCGATTTCGAGAAGCTGGTTGTCGAATATATCGAGCAGCGTTTCGGCCAGCGCACGGCTGCCGAATAATGCCATGAGCCGATACTGGTCGCCGATCGTCAGTACGTTGAAGCCCTATGTCGCGGGCGAGCAGCCGCGTATCCGGAATCTGGTCAAGCTCAATACCAACGAGAACCCGTACGGACCTTCTCCAAAGGCGGTTGCCGCCATCCATGCGGCGGCGGACGATGCGTTGCGGCTCTACCCGGACCCGTCGGCCACCGCATTGCGCGAAGCGATCGCTGCCCGTTTCGGCGTGCAACCGGATCAGGTTTTCGTGGGCAACGGTTCGGACGAGGTGCTGGCGCACACGTTCCAGGCGCTGTTGAAACACGACAAGCCGCTGCTTTATCCGGACATCACCTACAGCTTCTATCCGACCTATAGCCGGCTCTACGATATCGACGTCGTGGAGATCCCGCTTGATGAAGGCTTCCGGATCAGGCTTTCCGACTACGACCGCTCCTGCGGCGCGATCATCATCCCGAACCCGAATGCGCCGACCGGCATCGGACTAACCCTCGCGGAGATCGAGGCGCTGGTTGCTGCACATCCGGACGTACCGGTGGTGGTGGACGAGGCCTATGTGGATTTCGGCGGCGAGACGGCCGCGAGCCTCATCGCGCGCCATCCAAACCTTCTCGTCATCCAGACGCTGTCGAAATCCCGTTCGCTTGCCGGCATGCGGGTCGGTTTCGCGATCGGCCAGCGGCATCTGATCGATGCCCTGGAGCGGGTGAAGGACAGTTTCAATTCCTATCCGCTCGACCGGCTGGCGCAGGTCGCCGCGACTGCGGCGATCGAGGACGTGGAATGGTTCGAGACCTGCCGGCGGAAGATCATCGCGACGCGGGACCGCGTCAGCGGTGAATTGCAGGCGATGGGTTTCGACGTGCTGCCGTCACAGGCGAATTTCGTCTTCGCCAGGCATCCGGCCCTGTCGGGCGCGGATGTCTATACGGCTCTCCGGGCTGAGGGCGTGCTGGTGCGGCACTGGAACAAGCCGCGCATAGCCGACTATCTGCGCATCTCGATCGGCACGGATGCCGAATGCGACCGGCTGCTCGACGTGCTGAAAAGCCTGCCGGCGGCCGGCTGATCCGCCCGTTTTTTCGCCACACCGGATTTCTTCGTCGAGTGTCTGGATCGGCACCGTTCTGGCCGGCATTCTGGTCAATGACGAAGATATGCCGGTCTCCTCGCTATTGCCGCATTTCATGGTAAATGAGTATCACCACTGACGACGGGGATATCCATTTACATGCTCAAGAAAATCGCAATCGTCGCACTTTGCGCGACCTATCTTTCCGCCTGCACCACGACCGACCCCTATACGGGCGAGCAGAAGGTTTCCAACACCGCCGGCGGCGCTGCCATCGGCGCGGGTCTCGGCGCGCTTGCCGGCGGTTTGACCGGCGGACGCCATGCGGGCCGCAATGCGCTGATCGGCGCCGGTATCGGCGCGCTCGCCGGCGGCGGGATCGGCGCCTATATGGACAACCAGGAAGCGGAACTGCGCGCCCAGCTGCAGGGCACGGGCGTTTCCGTGACCCGCGTCGGCGACCGGATCATCCTCAACATGCCGTCGAACATCACCTTCGCCACCGACCAGGATCAGGTGATCCCGCCCTTCTATAGGACGCTGGATTCCGTCGCGATCGTGCTGAACAAGTTCAACCGCACCCTGATCGACGTCAACGGCCATACGGACTCGACCGGCAGCCTGCAGCATAACCAGGCGCTCTCCGAACGCCGCGCCGCCTCGGTCGCGAACTATCTCGGCAGCCGCGGCATCGACCAGCGCCGCATGTCGACGATGGGCTTCGGGCCGTCGCAGCCGGTTGCCACCAACGCGACCTCGGACGGCCGGGCTCAGAACCGCCGCGTCGAAGTGGCGATCGCGCCGATCACCCAGGGCTGATCAAGAAAAGCGTGATGGAGAAGGCGAGCCGCTCAGATGCGGCTCGTCAGCAGCTTCAGGCCGGCAACGCTGTAGAACACAGCCATCGTGCCTTCGACCCAGCGCCGCGCGGCCTTGTAGCCGCGCAGTGCATGCGATGTCGAAAACACCATCGCGTAGGTGATGAAGATCAGCAGGCTCGAGCTCATGCAGACGCCGATGATCAGAAGGATCGCCGAGGTCGGCGCATTGTCCGGCAGGCCGAGCGAAATGATCGCCAGCCAGGCAAAGATGGCCTTCGGGTTGGTGACGTGGACCGCGTAACCGCGCAGCCAGAGCTGGCGGGCGGTATAGTTGGTTTTCGCATTGCCGAGAGCGACCTTGGAATCCGGCAGGCGCGCGGACTTGTAGGCCTTCCAGGCGAGGTAGATCAGGTAGATCCCGCCGAGCACCTTCATGATCTCAAGCGCAATCGCATAGTTGCGGAGCAGCGCCGCAAGGCCGAGGGCCGCAGCCGTCGCCCAGGTCAGCGAGCCGCTGGCGATGCCGAGGGCGGTGATCAGCCCGGCGCGGCGGCCTTGGGAGATCGAGGTGCCGATGATGGCGAAATTGGCCGGGCCCGGGCTCGCGACATTGATGACATAGGCCACATAGGCCGGCCACATGTATGGCAGATAGCTCAGGACGTCCGGCATTCTCGTTCCTATCCCTGTCTAGTTTTCCCGGCTGGCGATGAAGCGCGCCGCCTCCTGCAGAATGGACGCCTTTTCGCCGTAGGGCGCAAGTAGTTCGATGGCTTCGGCGGTCAAAAGGTCAAGCCGGTGTTCCGCCCAGGTTATGCCGTGCAGGGCGACAAGCGTGCCCTTGCCGCGTCCGGCGTCCTTGCCGGTCGCCTTGCCCATGGTGGCGGCATCCGAGGTCAGGTCGAGCAGATCGTCGGCAAGCTGGAAGGCAAGGCCGATCTTCTGGCCGAAGAGCCGCAGCCGTTGGCGGTGCTCCTGCTCGGAGCCGGCGATAATCGCGCCCGCCTCGCAGGCGAACCGCAGCAGGGCGCCGGTCTTCATCGCCTGCAACGTGGTGATCCCCGCCTCGTCGGGTGGTGATTTTTCGGCGGCGAGATCGAGCGCCTGGCCGCCCGCCATGCCGCCCGGGCCGGCGGCGCGGGCAAGCGACAGGACGAGTTCGGTCTTCAACCGGTCGGCAAGCGCGGTTTCCGGTGCTGCGATGATGTCGAAGGCGTAGGTCAGCAGGCTGTCGCCGGCGAGGATGGCGGTGGCCTCGTCGAAGGCCTTGTGCACGGTCGGCTGGCCGCGGCGCAGGTCGTCATCGTCCATTGCCGGCAGGTCGTCGTGGACCAGCGAATAACAATGCAGGCATTCCAGCGCGACGCCGACCCGAAGTGCCGCATCCGCCGGCCCGACGAGCAGGGCCGCACTTTCGCGGACGAGGAAGGGACGCAGGCGTTTTCCGCCGTTCAGCGATCCGTGCCGCATCGCCGCCATCAGATGCGCCGGGCGTGTCGTCTCGTCGGAAAGAGGGGTATCGGACAGGAGAGACGAAAGCAGTGCTCCCGTCTCGGCGGCGCTCTGCCGCAGGCGTGTTTCGAATGCCGTTTTCGCGTCCGTCATGGCCGCTGTTTGGCATGCCGGCGATTGGCTGGCAACGGCGATTCACCGGGACGCGCGAAGTTTTCGGCGCCGGACTCGCCTTGGCCACGTTGAACGGTTATGAAATTCAAAACGAGGGACGAGTGGGATATTGGACATCACACCCGAACAGCAGGTGCAAGAGGAGGAGCCCGTGAGGGCCGGGTGGAGACGGCGCCGGGTTTCCGGCAATCTGATCCGCCGGATCGTGACGATCGCGATCGCGCTGGTGGTGTTGCCCTATCTGCTGATCTTCGTCTACGCGCTGCCGTTCACCCGCCCCGTCTCGACGCTGATGTTGTCGGAACTGGTGTTGTTGCGTGGCTACGACCGGCGCTGGGTGAGCCTCGACGAGATCTCGCCCAATCTGGTCCGTTCGGTGATGATGTCCGAAGACGGCCAGTTCTGTTTCCATGGCGGCGTCGATTGGAACCAGATGCGCGGCGTGGTCGAGGATGCGCTCGACGGCGAGGCGACGCGGGGCGCCAGCACCATTCCGATGCAGACCGCCAAGAACCTGTTCCTCTGGAACGGCCGTTCCTTCATCCGCAAGGGGCTGGAACTGCCGCTGGCGCTCGGTGCGGACCTCGTCTGGTCGAAACGACGGATGATGGAGATCTATCTCAACATCGCCGAATGGGGACCCGGCATCTATGGTGCGGAAGCGGCGGCGCAATATCATTTCAAGGTGCCGGCTTCGAAACTGAGCGCCCGGCAGGCAGCACTTCTCGCCGTCGCTCTCCCCAACCCGATCACCCGCGTCGCCAGCAAACCAAGCCGCGGCGTGCAGCGGCTGGCTGGCGTCGTCGAGAGCCGGGCCCGAGGGTCCGGCGATTACATCAAATGCATTTATGATTGAGGTCTATCGATTTCATTGGTCGCATCCGGGCGGGGCCAGTATAGGCTGAATATACCAACCGGAGACGCGGCCATGGAAAAGCTTACCCTTTATATCGGCAACAAGAACTACTCCTCCTGGTCCTTCCGCCCCTGGATCGCGCTGACGGCGGCGGGTATCGACTTCGAGGAAGTGCTGATCCCCTTCGATTTCCCGGCCGGTAATCCGAAATTCAAGCCGATCTCGCCGACCGGCAAGGTGCCGGTGCTGCACCAGGGCGACATCCGGGTCTGGGAATCGCTTGCGATCATCGAATATGCCGCCGAGCTTTTTCCGGACAATGGCATCTGGCCGAAAGCGGCCGCCGATCGCGCGGTTGCACGTTCCGTCTCGATGGAGATGATTGCCGGCTTCCGGGCGCTGCGCAATGCCTGCCCGATGAACATGCGGCGGCCGAAGGGCAAGATCGAATTGCCCGAAGGCGTGATGGACGACGTGGCGCGCATCGAGACGATCTGGCGCGAACTGCGAGCGAAATCCGGCGGCCCGTTCCTTTTCGGCGAATTCTGCGGGGCGGATGCGATGTTTGCGCCTGTCGTCAACCGTTTCGATGTCTATGACCTGGTGACGGATGCCGGGACGCTTGCCTATATGGCGGCGATGAAATCCCATCCGGCATGGCTCAAATGGCAGGCGGCGGCGCTGGCCGAAACCTGGATCGTCCCGGAGGACGAAGCTTAGAGCGTTTCCTTGCTGGATTGAAACATTCTGTTGGCTCAAACGGAGTCGAATGGTCGTCCGGCCGGCGCAGGTCGTAGCTCCGTCCTACGGCCAAGCCGGCCGGACGATCAGGCGGCCCGTTTCAGCCAACCCGAAGGGCCGGGCATCTTTGCGCCAGGATCAAAGGCGATCGGCTCGGACGTACGCTGTGGTATGCCCTTCGCCGATCGCCTTTGCCCCGACGAAAACCTGCTCCGGCAGAATGCTTCAATCCAGCAAGGAAACGCTCTAAGTCGCATATTTGTCAAAAATTCCCGGCAGGGACTGGTCAAAGCCCGGTAGGGCATGTATAAGCCGCCCAAATTTCCGAGATCGAGACATGTCCAATCGGCCTCAGTTCCGGCCGGGGATTATGTTTTGCACGCAAGTGGAGTAACGAAAATGGCTGTACCGAAGAGAAAAACGAGCCCGTCGAAGCGCGGTATGCGCCGCTCCGCAGACGCACTCAAGGCTCCGACCTATATCGAAGACAAGAACTCCGGCGAACTGCGCCGCCCGCACCATGTCGATCTGAAGACCGGCATGTATCGCGGCCGTCAGGTTCTGACGCCGAAGGAAAACGCATAAGCGTTTTTTGATTTCTACTGCATCAAAGGCCGGCTCTGCTGGCCTTTTTTGTTGCGCGAAGACTTGTTTAGTTGCGCAAAGACTTGCGAAAGCAGGGCAAGCACGTACAGTCCGGACATGCCGATTGGAGTCTTGAGACCATGCTTGCCGCATTGCCGCTGATGATCATCCCGTTCATTCTTTACAATCTGGGCATGCTCGGCATTCTGGGTGGCGGCGGGGTCGCGTCGCTCGGAAATGTCATCAGTTCGCTGCAGATGCTGTCCGGCGCCGTCTGGACGATGACGCTCGGCGACGTGATCATCGTCGTCTCGCTGGTCTTCCTGTTCGTGGAAATCCTGAAAGCCAGCCGCAACGGCCGCGGCTCGCTGATCAACCACATGCTGTCGATGCTGGTCTTCATTGCCTATCTGGTCGAATTCCTGCTGGTGCGGGACGCCGCGACGCAGATCTTCTTCATCCTGATGACGATAACCTTCGTCGATGTGATCGGCGGCTTCGCGGTTGCAATCCGCTCGGCCGGCCGCGACGTGTCGATCGGGCTCTGACGGCCTCTCGACGTTTTAAAGATTATCGAGACGGCTCTGCAGGCTGCGGAGCTGTTCCTTCAGCTCGTCGATATCCTTGGCGTCGGTCTTCTTGGCGGCAGGCGCCGAGGGCTGCCCCGCAAAGGGCGAGAACATCTGCATGGCCTGGCGGAACATGTCCGTGTTGCGGCGCACCTGTTCTTCCATCATCTGGATGGGCATCTGCAGGTTCTTGCTGAGCGGCGTATCGCCGAAGGCGCGTGTCATCTGCTCGCGCATCTGGACCTGCTGGTCGGTGAAGGCTTTCATCGAGTGTTCGAGAAAGGTCGGCACCACCATCTGCATCTGGTCGCCGTAGTAGGAAATCAGCTGCCGCAGGAAGGAAATCGGCAGAAGCGTGTTGCCGGTCTTGGATTCCTGCTCGAAAATGATCTGGGTCAGAACCGAATGGGTGATGTCATCGCCGCTCTTGGCGTCCTGGACCGTGAATTCCTCGCCCTTCTTCACCATCTTCGCCAGGTCTTCCAGCGTCACATAGGTGCTGGTGCCCGTGTTGTAGAGGCGCCTGTTGGCATATTTCTTGATTATGATTTCGCCTTCGGTCTTCGCCATGATTGCCTCCTGCTCCCGTCAATATGGTTTGGTCATTATCGATTGGCATGCTTCTCCCGACAGGAATGTAAGCCTAAACGACGAGGACTTACAAACGATTTGTGCGGCGCGGCGATTGGTTTGTTGCGCAGCAAACCCGTGAAAACTAACGGGCATTTTCGAAAGCTCCGGCGGGTTTGTCCCGGTATCCGGCCGGCGTTTGACTCTCGGCTCAAGCTTTGCCAGTCTCCTGGATAAATATCTAATAAGAGGAAACGCCCATGACCAATCCATCCATCGTGATCGCGGCCGCCGGCCGTACCGCGGTCGGCTCCTTCAATGGCGCCTTTGCCAATGTCCCGGCGCATGAACTGGGCGCTGCGGCGATCAAGGGCGCGCTTGCGCGCGCCGGCGTCGAGGCGGCGGAAGTGGACGAGGTCATACTCGGCCAGGTCCTGCCGGCGGGCGAGGGCCAGAACCCGGCCCGACAGGCGGCCATGAAAGCCGGCGTGCCGAAGGAAGCGACCGCCTGGGGCATCAACCAGCTTTGCGGTTCAGGCCTGCGCGCCGTCGCGCTCGGCATGCAGCAGATCGCGCTCGGCGACGCCAGGATCATCGTCGCCGGCGGCCAGGAATCGATGTCCATGGCGCCGCATTGCGCGCACCTGCGCGGCGGCGTGAAGATGGGCGACTTCAAGATGATCGACACGATGATCAAGGACGGCCTGACCGACGCGTTCTACGGCTATCACATGGGCATCACGGCGGAGAATATCGCCCGCCAGTGGCAGCTCTCCCGCGAGGAGCAGGACCAGTTCGCCGTTTCCTCGCAGAACAAGGCGGAAGCCGCGCAGAATGCGGGTCGCTTCAAGGACGAGATCATCCCCTACCTCATCCAGACGCGGAAGGGCGACGTGACCGTCGAGAACGACGAATACATCCGCGCCGGCGCGACGCTCGACTCGATGGCCAAGCTGCGCCCGGCCTTCGACAAGGAAGGCACCGTGACGGCGGGCAATGCGTCCGGCCTCAATGACGGCGCGGCCGCGGCCGTGCTGATGACCGAGGCGGAAGCCGCCCGCCGCGGCATCACGCCGATGGCGCGTATCGTGTCCTGGGCGACTGCCGGCGTCGATCCGCAGATCATGGGCACGGGTCCGATCCCGGCGTCCCGCAAGGCGCTCGAAAAGGCCGGCTGGCGCGTCGCCGACCTGGAACTCATCGAGGCGAACGAGGCGTTCGCGGCCCAGTCCTGCGCCGTCACCAAGGACCTCGGTTTCGACCCGTCGCTCGTCAACGTCAATGGCGGGGCGATCGCCATCGGCCATCCGATCGGCGCATCGGGTGCGCGCATCCTCAACACGCTGCTTTTCGAAATGAAGCGCCGCAACGCCAAGAAGGCACTCGCAACGCTCTGCATCGGCGGCGGCATGGGCGTCGCCATGTGCCTCGAAGCCATGTGATGCGATAGATGATCGTGGATAATCCCGCCAGCGTTGCAAAAATTCGCGGCGGGACTATCTCCCTGACGAAAGCATGTCAAACTAAGTAAGTATCCGATCACACAGAAGGATCGGATCATGAGCGAGAGGGGAAGACCGCATGAGCAGGGTTGCATTGGTTTCCGGAGGAACGCGCGGGATCGGAGCCGCCATCTCCATCGCGTTGAAGGCGGCAGGTTGTCGAGTCGCCGCAAATTTCGCGGGCAATGAGGAAAAAGCGAAGGCCTTCCGCGACGAGACCGGCATTCCGGTCTTCAAGTGGGACGTCTCCAGCTATCAGGCCTGTGTCGATGGCATAGCAAAAGTCGAGGCCGAACTCGGTCCGATCGAGGTGCTCGTCAACAATGCGGGCATCACCCGTGACGGCATGTTCCACAAGATGACGCCTGAACAGTGGAACGAGGTTGTCGGCACCAACCTGACCGGGCTGTTCAACATGACGCATCCCATCTGGAACGGCATGCGCGAACGCGAGTTCGGCCGGGTCGTCAACATCTCGTCGATCAACGGCCAGAAGGGCCAGATGGGCCAGGTGAACTATTCGGCGGCCAAGGCCGGCGATCTCGGCTTCACCAAGGCTCTGGCCCAGGAAGGGGCTGCGAAGAATATCACCGTCAACGCCATATGCCCGGGTTACATCGCCACCGAAATGGTGCGCGCAGTGCCTGAAAAGGTGCTGAACGAGCGGATCATTCCGCTGATCCCGGTCGGGCGTCTCGGCGAACCGGAAGAGATTGCCCGGTGCGTCGTATTCCTCGCCTCCGACGATGCCGGCTTCATCACCGGCTCGACGCTGACGGCGAATGGCGGCCAGTTCTTCGCGAGCTGATATCCGGCGTTAACCTTTGAGGGGATTTCGGTGCATTTTGCGGCGCCGAAATCACCGTTCATATGGTTAACAGATTGTTTTTCTACGATATATGGTGGTGAACAAACCGCGAAAATGATGATGTCGCCGATTCGTCAGCGATTCGTTCCGGCTTTGGCCAACGGTTAACGGCGGCAGCCTTTCGGCCAAAACAAAACCGGCGCCGATTGCTCGGGCGCCGGTCCTGAGGGACTGGATATTGCTTGAGGTTAGCGGCAACGCGCCTCGTAACGACGGCCGTAACGGTCGCGATAGATGCAGTAACCGCGGCGTTCCGAGGACTGGCCGATGGCTGCGCCGACAAGGCCGCCTGCAACTGCGCCAACTGCCGCGCCACCCCAGCTGTTCGTTACGGCGCCGCCGATGATTGCACCCGAACCAGCACCAATCGCAGTGCCGCGTTCGGTTGCGGTGCATGAGGCGAGCGTGCCGATCATGCAGGCCGCAATCAGGATCTTCTTCATCATGTCAGTTTCCCTTCCCTTTGGTACACACGGCCACGCCGCTTTTAAATCCTGCCCATCAGCAGCAGGATAATGATGATAAGGACTACCAGGCCCAATCCGCCCGACGGACCATAGCCCCAGCCTCGGCTATAACCCCAGTTCGGCAGAGCGCCAATGAGTAGCAGAATGAGGATGACGAGCAACACGGTTCCGAGCATGATTTTCTACTCCGCTAGATAATCCGATATGGATTTGGCGAGGAAACGTGGCGCCGCGATTTTTGTTCCATCCGCTTGCAAGCGTGTGCGCTCGCGTGTGGTCAAAGTGCGTTAGCCAATGTTAACGGCACCTGAACGATTCACTTCCGAGGTCTTCACCGGGACGATTTTTCTTGCGGGTCTTTCTTGATGATACCTACCATATCTTGTGAGAACAAATGGCGAAGACCTGGATGTCTGTGATTCGTCGGCGATTCGTTCCGCGTTTGGCCTGAATCTTAATTCCGACCTCGAACGAGGGTGGAGCGGACTAAATTCATTGATGAATCATTAACCATATCAATGGATTGACTCTTCCGATTCTTCGTGAAAGCGCAGCTTCGGGATGAATCCTGCGGTTGTATGCACTCAATGCCGATGCAGATTCAGGATGTCGTGGGGAAGTCCGGAGTCGCATCAACATATAGCGGTGAACAAAAGCTGAATCTTCCTGAGTCTGCGATTCGTCTCCGATTCGTTCGCGTCTGTTCCTCGACATTTAAAACTCAAGCGGCCGAGCCGCGGTCTGCCGCCGTCAGCGCTCATTCTGCGGCCGCAAAACCATTCTTCAGGCTTGCGTTTGCCGGCCGGGATCGCCATGTGTTGCGAACCTCAAGTTTCTGGCGCGAAACCTGAGGCTTATGTGATGTGCGGAACCAGGCTTTGAATTTCCAGCCCATGATGCTCAGCGGGCGCGGCGTCACCGCCGTCCTCGGACCCACCAATACCGGCAAGACCCATTATGCCATCGAGCGCATGGTGGCGCATGGCACCGGTGTGATCGGCCTGCCGCTCCGGCTGCTGGCCCGCGAGGTCTATACGCGTCTTGTCGAGAAGGTCGGTGTCTCGCAGGTGGCGCTCGTCACCGGCGAGGAAAAGATCACTCCACCGAACGCCCGCTTTTCCGTTTGCACCGTCGAAGCGATGCCCCGCGAGACGAAAGCCTCGTTCGTCGCGATCGACGAGGTCCAGCTCGCGGGAGATCTCGAGCGCGGCCATATCTTCACCGACCGCATCCTGCACCTGCGCGGCCGCGATGAAACGCTGCTCCTGGGTGCGGCGACCATGCGGCCCATCCTCGAAAGACTTCTGCCGGGAATAACCGTCGTCGAGCGGCCGCGCCTCTCGCAGCTCTTTTACGCCGGCCAGAAGAAGATTACCCGCCTGCCGCAGCGGACCGCGATCGTGGCGTTTTCGGCCGACGAGGTCTATGCGATCGCCGAGCTCATCCGTCGCCAGCGCGGCGGCGCGGCGGTGGTGCTCGGTGCGCTCAGCCCTCGTACCCGCAATGCTCAGGTCGGCCTCTACCAGTCCGGCGACGTCGAATATCTCGTGGCGACGGATGCGATCGGCATGGGCCTCAACCTCGACGTCGATCACGTGGCGTTCGCTCAGGACCGGAAATTCGACGGCTATCAGTTCCGCAGCCTCAATCCAGCGGAACTCGCACAGATCGCCGGCCGCGCCGGGCGGCATGTGCGGGACGGGGCGTTCGGCGTCACCGGCCAGGTCGCGCCTTTCGAGGACGAATTGGTCGAGCGAATCGAAAGCCATCACTTCGATCCGGTCAAAGTGCTGCAGTGGCGCTCGAAAAACCTGGATTTTTCTTCACTCAAGGCGCTCCGGGACAGCCTGGATGCTGCGCCAACGCTTCCGGGCCTGACGCGTGCGCTTCCCGCGACCGACAGCCAAGCCTTTGATTATCTTTCGCGTTATCCCGAAATCAAGGATATCGCGACGACGCCGCAGCGGGTCGAGAAGCTCTGGGAGGCCTGTGCCCTGCCGGACTATCGGCGAATTGCGCCTGCACAGCACGCCGACCTTATTTCGACTCTTTTTTCCGATCTTGTGCGCTTCGGGACGGTGAACGAAGAATTCATGGCGGAACAGGTCCGCCGCGCCGACCGCACCGACGGTGAAATCGACACACTGTCGGCCCGCATAGCGCAGATCCGGACCTGGACCTACGTCTCTAATCGCCCTGGCTGGCTTGCCGATCCGACACACTGGCAAGAAAAGACGCGGGAAATAGAGGATAGGTTATCGGACGCGCTACATGAAAGGTTGACGAAACGCTTTGTTGATCGCAGGACATCTGTGCTCATGAAGCGCCTGAGAGAGAATGCGATGCTGGAAGCTGAAATCAGTGTGAATGGCGATGTCTTTGTAGAGGGACATCACGTCGGGCAATTGGCCGGTTTCCGGTTCACGCCCGTTTCGGGAACCGAGGGGCCCGACGCCAAGGCGGTGCAGGGTGCCGCTCAGAAAGCGCTGGCGCTCGAATTCGAGGCGCGGGCTGCGAGGCTCTATGCCTCCGGCAACAGCGATCTGGCAGTTGGCTCCGACGGTTTCGTGCGCTGGCTCGGCGAGCCCATCGCCCGTCTTGCGCCGACCGAGCATGTCATGCGACCGCGCGTCATCCTGCTCTCCGACGAACAGCTGACCGGCAATGCGCGCGAACACGTGCTCGCCCGCCTCGAACGCTTCGTCAACCATCACATCGCGACGGTTCTGAAGCCGCTCGACGATCTGTCGCGCGCCGAAGACCTGCAGGGCCTTGCCAAAGGCCTCGCCTTCCAGATCGTCGAAAATCTCGGCGTGCTGTTCAGGCGTGACGTCGCGGACGATGTGAAGTCGCTCGATCAGGATGCGCGCGCCTCGATGCGTCGCTACGGCATCCGTTTCGGCGCCTATCACGTCTTCATGCCGATGCTTCTGAAACCCGCGCCGGCCGAACTCATCACGCTGCTCTGGGCGCTGAAGAACGACGGCCTCGACAAGCCCGGTTACGGCGATCTCATCCCGGCGCTTGCCGCAGGGCGCACTTCCGTGGTCGCCGATCCGACGTTCGAGCGGATGTTCTACAAGCTTGCGGGCTTCCGGTTCCTCGGCAAGCGTGCCGTGCGTATCGACATCCTGGAGCGACTTGCCGATCTCATCCGTCCGCTTCTGCAGTGGAAGCCGGGCTCCACGTCGCGTCCGGAAGGCGCTTATGACGGTCGCCGCTTCACGGCCACGACCGCGATGCTCTCCATTTTGGGTGCTACGCCGGACGATATGGAAGAGATCCTCAAGGGTCTCGGATATCGTGCAGACGCCGTGAAGGCGGAAGAGGCACAGGCATTCCTGGCGGGCCAGGATGCAGGTTCGGCGAGCGCTGTGACTGCTGCCGCGCCGGCACCGGCTCCGGCAGAAGATGTGCCGGAAACTTCCGAAACCGATGACGCCGATGCGAGCGAGGCTCACGCCGAGACCGCGGCGGAAGCCGCCCCGGTCGAGTCTACGGCAGACGCTGCTCCAGCCGAGACTGTGACGGAGGCCGCTCCTGCCGAAGCTTCGGCAACCGAGCCCGTTTCCTCCGAAGAGGCTCCCGCAGAGCTGGCACCTGCCGGTGAACTGACCGACGAGGCAAAAGCTGCCGAGGCTGGAGAGCCGAAGCCGGTGCTGCTGTGGCGTCCGGGCGGCGGCCGTGAAAACAACCAGCGCGGCGGACGTCCTCAGCATGGCGATCGTCGTGGCCATGGCGGCCAGCGCAACAATGCCGGTGGCGAAGCCGGCCAGCCGGCCCAGGGCCGTCGTGATGAGCGTCGCGACGGTGGAGAACGGCGCGATGCGCGGCCGGCCGGCGAACGTGGTGGGGAGCGCAGCGGCGGTGACCGCAGGGACGGCGGCAAGCCGAACCGCGACAACAACCGCCGGCCAGATAACAACAATGCCAACAGCCGCGGTGGCGATCGCCCGAACCGCGGGGAGCGCCACGAAGGTGGTCCGCGTCCGGACCGCAACGACCGCGGCAAAGGGCCGCAGCCCGCCCGCTTCGAGGCGAAGCCGCCCCGCAAGGAAAAGCCGATCGATCCGGATTCACCCTTTGCAAAGCTTGCAGCTCTCAAGGAGCAGATGAAGAAGTAGGCCATGACGGAAAAACAGCCACAAACCGGTTCGCGCCAGCGCATCGACAAGTGGCTGTTTTTTGCCCGCATGGCAAAGTCGCGGTCTGTCGCCCAGGATCTCATCCGCTCCAACCATGTGCGGGTGAATGGAGACCTGGTGTCCCAACCCAGTTCCCAGGTGAAGCCGGGCGACCGCATCGATCTCACGCTGGAGCGTCGCGATCTGGTGCTGGTGGTCAGGGCCGGCGGGGAAAGGCGAGGGCCTTTCGAGGAGGCGCGGCTGCTGTATGAGGATCTCAGCCCTGCTCCTGAAGAAGCCAAGCGGCTGACGTTGTTCGAACAGGCGCAACGCGCGCAGGGAAGCGGCCGGCCGACCAAGAAGGAGCGACGCGAGACCGATCGGCTGTTTCCAGGCATCGACGCGGACCTGGATTAGAAAAGCGGACCCGGATTAGAAAAAACGACCCGATGTGCTTAGCTTTTCAGCACGGATATCCTTGCTAAGCAAAGCCAAAGGCTTTACCTCACTGTCGAAAAGCCGGATCGCCTACCTCCTGTCATTTTGCAGTTGGGTTTTCGCCTCTCCCGGCTTTCCGGTGTGCCGGCGCTTCCCATACGTCGACGTGCCGCTGATCCGCGATAGTCCTGGAGTGCCGCATGACGTATGTCGTGACCGACAATTGTATCCGCTGCAAGTATACCGACTGCGTCGAGGTCTGCCCGGTCGACTGCTTTTATGAAGGCGAAAACTTCCTGGTCATCCATCCCGACGAATGCATCGACTGCGGCGTCTGCGAACCGGAATGTCCTGCCGAGGCGATCAAGCCCGACACCGAGCCGGGTCTCGACAAGTGGCTCAAGATAAACACCGAATTCGCCCAGATCTGGCCCAACATCACCGTCAAGCGCGATGCGCTGCCCGAGGCCAAGGAGATGGACGGCGTCGCCAACAAGTACGAGCAGTATTTCTCGGCCGAGCCCGGCAAGGGCGATTGAGATTTGCCGGGACGGAATAGCTCGGAAGCTGTTTCGAATCACTTTGCCTTTTTGTTGGGCAGAGCCCGAATGTGGCGCCCTGTGCACCTGCAAAAGCAAATTATTGATTTCCGCACTTTTTTGTGGTAGACAATAAGAACTGTTCCACAAGGCGGCACGTGCGTGCCCAAAAAACATCACGAAAGCAACAGACCACCCAAAGCGCGGTTTCCGTGACATTGCAACGCTCGAATGTTGTCGGTCGCAGTTCGCGATGGGTGTTTTTTCGCTCGCGTTGGTCGGACCAGTATGGAGTGACCCGACGGTTTCCCCCGTCTCATCCGGGCCTGACAGACCCGGTTCCCCCGACCCGGCAACGGGTGAGTAACAGGGAGTTTGTGAAACGAATGACGACTCAGCAGAAAAAGACTTCTCCCGCACGCCAGGGCTTCAAAACTGGTGAATCGATTGTATACCCCGCTCATGGCGTAGGCACCATCTCTGCGATTGAAGAGCAGGAAGTTGCCGGCATGAAGCTCGAGCTTTTCGTAATCGATTTCGAAAAGGACAAGATGCGCCTCAAGGTGCCGGTCGCAAAGGCCGTCAGCATCGGCATGCGCAAGCTGTCCGAAACGGATTTTGTGGAGCGCGCCCTCAAGGTTGTTCAAGGCAAGGCCCGCGTGAAGCGCACCATGTGGTCGCGCCGCGCCCAGGAATACGATGCAAAGATCAATTCCGGCGATCTGATCTCGATCGCGGAAGTGGTCCGCGACCTCTATCGCGCCGACAATCAGCCGGAACAGTCCTATTCCGAACGCCAGCTTTATGAAGCCGCTCTCGACCGCATGGCTCGTGAAATCGCTGCCGTGAACAAGATGTCCGAAACCGAAGCCGTCCGCCTTGTCGAGGTCAATCTCGCCAAGGGTCCCAAGCGCGGCAAGAACGTTGAGGAAGATGAGGCGCAGGAAGAAGCGGCCTGATCATCCATCCATGGTTCTCCCAAAAACCCGGCCTTAGCGCCGGGTTTTTTATTGGAACTTTTTGCCTGCCTCCGCGTTAACCCGCCGGAACGGCGAGCTGATGTGCGTCGGTTTGCGTTCGGGACGCTTAAGTGCGGGGCAGAAGATCGGTTTCTCGGACCGATTGTGAATCCCCCGCTGAACTCAAGACGAGGGGAGCAAAAGCGGCAGGAAAACAGGCAATCATCGTTCGGGCTTGTCGCACGGTGTTTCTAGTTTGTGCCCCCGCTGTTTTTGCCGGATCAGACCGTTCACGGAGAACACGATGACAGCCATGTCCGCAGACCGCACCATGATCAAGATAGCAATGTCCGCTCCGTATCTCGCCCGGGAGGAGGAGCGCGATCTGGCGGTCCGCTGGAAGGACGATCAGGACCAGGATGCCCGAAACCAGATTGCCCTTGCGCATATGCGTCTCGTGATCGCCATGGCCTCGAAGTTCCGTGGCTTCGGCTTGCCGATGAGCGACCTTGTACAAGAGGGCTATGTAGGGCTGCTCGAAGCGGCGGCAAGGTTTGAACCGGCCCGCGACGTGCGTTTTTCCACTTATGCCAGCTGGTGGATTCGCGCCTCGATGCAGGATTACATTCTCCGCAACTGGTCGATCGTGCGGGGTGGCACCAGTTCCGCGCAGAAGGCGCTGTTCTTCAATCTTCGCCGACTGCGCGCCAAGCTCGCCCGCGGCGATTCCAATCTCACCGCCCGGGCCATCCATGAAGAGATCGCGGTGGCGCTTGGCGTCAGCGTCGCCGATGTCCAGACCATGGATGCCCGCCTTTCCGGAAACGATTCCTCGCTGCAGGCGCCATCGATCGCCGGCGATGCGGATAGCGGCGAACGGCTCGACATGCTTGCCAGCGCCGAGCCGCTGCCGGACGAGCAGGTATCCGGAATGATCGACGGCGAGCGTCGCCTGAAATGGCTGCAGGGCGCGCTGACCAAACTCAACGACCGCGAAAAGAAGATCATTCGCGCCCGCCGTCTGACCGACGATGGTGCGACGCTTGAGGCGCTCGGCGCCGAACTCGGCATTTCCAAGGAGCGGGTGCGGCAGATCGAAAGCCGGGCGATCGAAAAGCTCAAGTCGGCGCTGGTTTCCGCCAATCCGCAGATGGCCGCCGCCTGCTGAGGCGACGGCCCGATCTCATTCGGAAATGATCTTGAACTTCTGGCCCGGGGAGATCGTCGCCCCGGCCGGCAGTGCATTGATCAGCTTGAAAAGATCGAGCTTGCGGTCCGTGCCCATCACGCGCGCCGATAGCGATGCGATGGTGTCGTCCTTGGTCGCCGTGACGATGCGGACTCTCAGCGGCTTCAGCGTCGCGATTTCCTGAGGTGTCATTCGGCGGAAGGTCGAACGTAGAATCTCGGCCGTCGTATCGAGCGCCGGACTGCCCTTCGGCACTGCCGTCAGGAAGCGGAAGATCTGATTATCGACGCGGATGACGGTCACATCGAAATCCCAGCGCTCGGCGGAAGCCCGTGCGGTTGCGGCGGGCATGCCGTTCACCTGGATCTCCCGTACCGTCTCCGGCTGCAGGCCCGCGACCCAGCCGCTCGTCAGATAGTTCGGCAGATTGTCGTTATCCCCCGCGGCAACGCCGTCGAAGCGGATCGCCGTTTCGCCAGGCCCGGTCGCCAGCACCGCTTCCACCTTGTTATCGATGCGGAAGTCCGGCGGCACGTCGAAACGGATGCCGAGGCCGCCATGCAGGAAGGTCTGGCCGCGGACATAGCCCTCCTGCGGGCTGTCGCCATAAAGCAGGCCATCGATGCCAGCGATGTAATAGTCGCGGCCCTTGTCGCCGACAGTGCCTTCCTGGCCGAAATTGCGGGCATGGCGGCGGGCGAGATCGACGCGTTGGGCGGAGTTCGGATGGCTCGACAGGAAGTCGAGGCTCTGGTCGTTATCCGGATCGACCGCCGAATAGCGGGCATAGGCCGCCATGGAATCCAGGAAGCGCGCCGCGGCATAGGGGTCGTAACCCGCTTCGCCGAGCATTCGCACGCCGATCACGTCGGCCTGCAGTTCCTGCTGGCGCGAGAATGCCGCCAGGCGAAGTTTGCCGCGGGCAAGCGCCTGCTTGCCGGCGAGATCGCTGGAGAGGACTTCGGCCACGACGCGGCTCGCAATCACCTCCGCCTCTTCGCGGCGCTGGCGCTCGATGCCGTGGTTGGCGGTGACGTGGCCCATTTCATGCGAAAGCACGGCCGCGACTTCCGATGCGTCGTTGGCGAGCGCCAGGAGGCCGCGTGTCACATAGAGATAGCCGCCCGGCAGCGCAAAAGCATTGATCGCCGGCGAATTCAAAATGGTGATGCGGAAGGACTGGTTGGGATTTTCCGAAACCGCCGTCAGCGCGCCGGCGATGCGGGCGACCAGCCGTTCGGTCTTGGCGTCGCGATATTCGCCGCCGTAGCTGGCGACGATACGCGGATGCTCGCGCGCGCCCATCTGTGCCCGGGGATCGTTCTTCTGCACCTCGTCGACGATCTGCGGCGAGTCGGACGGTGACACATTCGGCGTATAGGCCTGGTCGAAGATCGACTGACAGCCGGAAAGGATCGCACCGCTGAACAGCAGGGCGCCCAGGGCCCGCCGACCGGGCAGGGCACGGACAATCGTCCAGGCAGCCTGGATCGCTGTGTCGCGCCTCATCGTCCTCGTCTTCCGCACCATCATTCCCAAGGTCCGCCATCCAGCTTGGCAGAGGTCCTCTCGATCCAAACCGGCTCCTTCTCTATGTCGCTTAGCGATTTTCGCGTCGCATGCACAGATGCTCTTATTGAAATATGTCCTGCTGGCGCGTTTGCAATGAAAATCCCCGCTGCCTTTCCGCGATGCCATCGCGGCACGTCCAAATTGTGGCGGGCTTTCTGACAGTCCGGCCGCCTCCGTTGCGAAACGTGATCACGCGAATAGTTACTTGCAATTTGCTAGTAGCTTGTGTCACAAGACCGCCGTCGCCTGGAGCAATCCGATGAAACGAGCAGGTCCCACTGACACCGGATGTCCGGTGCTGCGCAGTCTCAAACATGTCGGCGAGGCCTGGAGCATCCTGATCCTGCGCGATGCGCTGGCGGGTGCCACCCGTTTCGACGAATTCCAGCGCAATCTCGGCATCGCTCCGAACATCCTGACCAGCCGGCTGAAGTCGCTCGTCGAATCCGGCCTGCTGGAAAAGCGGCGCTACTGCGAACGTCCTCCGCGCGACGAATATCACCTTACGCAGCGTGGCCGCGATTTCAGGCCCGTGGTGCAGGCGCTGCTTGCCTGGGGCAACCGGCACCTGGCGCCGGAAGGCGAGAGCGTGGTGATCGTCAACACGGAGACGGGCGAGCAGGCCGAGCCGGTGATGATCGACCGCCGCAGCGGCAAGCCGCTGAGCGACCCGATTTTCACCAACGCGGCGGGGCCTGCCGCGAGCGAACGCATGCGCCGACGCTATCCGACGATGAACCAGTTCCCGCAGCATGGAGAGGCCGATCGATGAGCGCCGTTACCACCGAAGCCGTCGAAGCGGCGGCACCCTTCGAAGACGCGGATGTGTCGCCGATCAACCCCCGAACCCGGCAGCTGCTGCAGGGTCCGATCCTGCCGATGCTGATCCGGCTTGCCTGGCCGAATATCCTGATCATGCTCGCCCAGGCCTCGACCGGCCTCATCGAAACCTGGTGGGTCTCGCATATGGGCACCGCCGCGCTTGCCGGCATGGCGCTCGTGTTTCCGGCCGTGATGCTGATGCAGATGATGTCGGCTGGCGGTTTCGGCGGGGCGATCTCGTCGGCTATCGCCCGTGCGCTCGGCAGCGGCCGGCATGACAATGCGGAACTGCTGGCCTGGCACGCCGTCGTCGTCAATGTCGTGCTCGGGCTGTTGTTCTCGGCCATCATGATCGCCTTCGGCCGGCCGATCTATCTCGCGCTCGGCGGCGAGGGACCGGAACTCGAAGCGGCACTCGTCTATTCGAATGTCGTTTTCGGCGGCATGATCTTCGTCTGGCTGATGAACGGGCTGGCAAGCGTCGTGCGTGGCACGGGCAATATGCTGTTCCCGGCGCTGGTCACCTGCGTGGGCGCGGTGCTGCTGGTGCCGGTGTCGCCGCTTCTGATCTTCGGTTTCGGTTCATTCCAGGGTCTTGGCATTGCCGGCGGCGGGCTGGCCCTGGTGCTCTACAGTTTCGGTGGCACCGCGGTTCTCGCCTGGTACATTCTCTCCGGCCGTAACCTGGTGCGTTTCGGCGTCGGCCCGCTCCGCTGGGCGATGTTCCGGGATATCGTCCGTCTCGGGGCGGCCGCGGCGATCAATTCGGTTCTCACCAACGTGACCATCGGCATCGCCACGGCGCTGGTGGCGACTAAGGCGGGGGTCTCGGCGGTTGCCGGTTTCGGCACCGGCGCGCGGCTCGAATATCTGCTGATCCCGGTGATCTTCGGCATCGGCGCGCCGATGGTGGCGCTGGTCGGCACCAATATGGGCGCCGGCCAGAAGGATCGCGCGATCCGCATCGCTTTCACCGGCGCTGCCATCGCCTTCGTCATCACCGAAACGATCGGCCTGATCGCGGCAATCTTCCCGGTTGCCTGGATCTCGCTGTTCAGCGAGGAACATGGCGCGATCGATGCGGGCGTCGCCTATCTGCAGATCGTCGGGCCGGTCTACGGTTTCTTCGGTGCGGGGCTGGCGCTCTATTTCGCCTCGCAAGGTGCGGGACAGTTGCTCTGGCCGCTTGCCTGCGGTTTCCTGAGGCTCGCCATCGCGGGGTTTGGTGGTTGGCTGGCCCTGGAACTCGCCGGCTCCCTGAACGGATTGTTCTTTGCGCTGGCCGCCGGGCTGGTCGCTTACGGCGGGATCCTGTTGCTCGCCATCCGCTCCGGCGCCTGGTTCCGGGCAAAGGCGGCCTGATCAGCCGGAGAGAAATTCGGCGAGTGGCGGAATATCGCGCTGCCCAAGGAATTCCTCGGCCGGTGCCTGCAGCAGGATATGCCCGTGGTCGATGAAGATCGCATGGTCGGCCAATCGGCCGACCTCATCCGGATCGTGGGTGACGATCAGCACCGTGTTGCCCGTCTCGCGATGCAGGTCGATGAGCAGGTTGGCCATCGAAAGCCGCAGGCCGGGGTCGAGCGCCGCGAACGGCTCGTCCATCAGCAGGACCGGTTTTCTGCGAACCAGGGCCCGGGCAAAGGCGGCGCGCTGCCTTTCGCCGCCGGAGAGCGTGCCGGGTGTCCGTTTTTCAAAACCGCCCAGCCCGACACGCTCCAGCGCCTGCGAGATCGCCGTCCGGTCGCTGCCGGACAATTTGAGCGACGGGCTGATGCCGAGCCCGATATTGGTGGCGAGGTCCAGATGGGCGAAGAGATTGTTGTCCTGAAAGATCAGCGAGACCGGTCGCTCCGACGGGTGTTTCTCCATCACGTCCGCGCCGGCGATCAGGATACGGCCGCGGTCGGGCGTCTCGAAGCCGGCAACGAGGTTGAGGAATGTCGATTTTCCGGAGCCGGACGGGCCGGTGATCGCGGTCACGGCGCCGGCAGGGAGCAGGCAATCGAAGCGGAATTCCTTCGTGCCCAGCTTCAGTTCAACCCTGTCCATCGCGACGCCGTCAGTCATGGCTTGCTTCCTTCCGGCCAGCAGTGCCGATCATCGTCAGCCCCAGGCAGATAATGCCTAGGATGAGCGCCAGCCCGTCGGCATCATTGGTGCGATAGCTGGATAGCCGGCTATAGACAAGCCAGGGCAGGGTGGTGAGCTCGCTGGAGCCGAACAGCGCCACCGCGCCGAGGTCGCCGAGCGAGAGCGCCATGGCAAAGGACAGCGCCGTCAGCAGCGGCTTTGCCAGAACCGGCAGATCGATCCTCCGCCAGCGTGAAAAGCCCGAGAGGCCAAGGCCTGCTGCAAGCCTGCCCGTCCGTTTGCGATGTATTTCGACGGCGGGCGACAAAACGCGCATCACGAAAGGAAGCGCCATCAGCATGTTGATGATCGCGACCAGCGCCGGGGCGAAGCGCGCGACGTCGCCGAACGGGCGCAGCATCAGGAACCAGCCGGTTCCGAGCACGACCGGCGGCACGAGCAGCACCAGCGAGGACATTCCGCCCAAGGACAGGGAAAACGCCCTGGCCGTTCCGCCGGGCCGCTTCATGTCTGCGATTGCACCGCGCCCAGCAATGATAGCCAGGGAGGTCAGAACAGCCAGCAGGCCGGCGGAAAGCGCAATGGTGAAACTGGTCCAGGCGGCGCGCAGGAAGGCGGCGCTCTTGACGAGGCTCCAGAGATTGGCCTGGACGCCCGCGCCAAGGATGGATGCGAGCGGCAGGATCAGGAATGTCGTGGCAAGCAGGATAGCGAGAGCATCCCAAAGCCTTGCCGGCAACGTTCGGCCATCGAACCGGCGTGTCGCCCGGCCAGCGGTGACACCAGCGTCGTCAGGGGCTGGAGGAAGCGAGATCGCGATCAGGATCAGCGCCGTGATGACGATCTGCAGCAGCGACAGCGCGATGGCGCGCGGCGGGTCGAAATCGAAGCGCAGGGACTGGTAGATCGCCACTTCGAGCGTCGTTGCGGCCGGCCCTCCGCCGAGCACCAGGACAAGCGTGAAACTCGTGGCGCAGAGCATGAAGATCAGGCCCGTTATGCCGGGAATGACCCGGCGCGCCGCCGGCCACTCGATGAAACGGAAGACGGAAAAGGATTTCATTCCCAGGCTCGACGAAAGCAGCCAGTATTCCGCCGGCAGCCGCTCCAGCGCCGCCAGCAACAGCCGCGCGGCAAGCGGCAGGTTGAAGAACACATGCGCGAGAAGGATGCCGGATAGCCCGTAAATGCTGACCGGCTGCTCGAGGCCCAGTTTCAACAGCAGGCTGTTCATTACCCCTTGCCGGCCCCAGATGCCGATCAGCCCAAGCGCGCCGATCAGCACCGGCAGACCCATCGGCAATGCCATCAGCCGGATGATCCAGATCCGGCCCGGAAAACCTGAACGGCGCGCGAGTGCTAAGGCGACGGGGAGCGCGAAAACCACTGACAGTAGTGTCGAGAGAGCCGCCTGTAACAGGGTGAAGCGCAGAATTCGCCAGGTATAGACGGTGAACAGCCGGCCCTGGCTGCGGCCGGCATCGAAGGACAGAAGTGCGGCGACCGCCATGCCGACGAAGAGGGTGATGCCGGCCAGGCTCAGCAGCCCGCAGATTACTCCCCGTCTCCGCTCGGCCCTCGTCAGCATAGGATCAATTCATGCTCATGGCTGTCAGCCATTCGTCGATCCAGGCCTGACGGTTCCTGGCGACTTCGTCCGAGCCCATGAGGAACGTCTTTGCCGGCTGAACCAGCTTGCCGAAGGCGTCGGGAAGCGGCTCGGACGTCTTGGCCGCCGGCATCATCCAGTTGGTGGTCGGGATGACGTCCTGGAAGGCTGGCGACACCATGAATTTCAGGAACTGTTTCGCCAGATCCCTGTCTTTCCCGCCCTTCAGCAGGCCGGCGACCTCGATCTGGATGTAATGGCCTTCCGAGAAGGAGGCGGCCTGATAGCGGTCGGTCTTTTCCTCGACCATGTGGTAAGCCGGAGAGGTCGTGTAGGAAAACACCATCGGCACTTCGCCCTTGGTGAAGAGACCATAGGCTTCCGACCAGCCGGGCGTGACGGTCAGCACGCGTTTCCTGAGTTTTGCCCAGGCTTCCGGCGCCTTGTCGCCATAGACCGATTTCACCCAGAGCAGCAGGCCGAGGCCGGGTGTCGAGGTGCGCGGGTCCTCTATTGCGATCTTCTGGGCCGGATCGCCGTCCACCAGTTCCTTGAGGCTCTTCGGCGGGTTCTTCATCGCCTGGGTGTCGTAGACGACGGCGAAATGCCCGTAGTCATAGGGAATGAACGTGTCGTCGCTGTAATTGCCCGGCACCTTGGCGGCGGATGCGTCGAGCCCATGCGGCTCGAACAGGCCGGTCGCCTTTGCCTCGGAGATCAGGTTGGTGTCGAGGCCGAGCGCGATATCGGCATCGGTACTCGGGCCTTCGAGTTTCAGGCGGGTGAGAAGCGCGACGCCGTCGGCGACGCCGACGAAATTCAGCTTGCAGGCGCAGGTCTTCTCGAACGCCTCTTTCACCTTGGGACCTGGACCCCAGTCGGAAATGAAGCTCTCGTAGGTGTAGACGGTCAGCGTCTTTTCCTGCGCCTCGACCGGCGCGGAAAGGCAAAGGGCGGCTGCGGCCGAGAATATGGAAAGAATGGTCCTGCGCATCAGCGCCTCCTCGCTTTGTGACAAAGGGGACCAGGCGCT
The DNA here is from genome assembly GCF_964253725.1 of Neorhizobium sp. LjRoot104. NCBI lineage: Bacteria > Pseudomonadati > Pseudomonadota > Alphaproteobacteria > Hyphomicrobiales > Rhizobiaceae > Neorhizobium > Neorhizobium sp. LjRoot104. The sequence continues at coordinate 3,699,056 of NZ_CAXURS020000001.1, read as the reverse complement.
GATGAAGAGCCGTCTAATCCCTCCGCCGGTGTTAACCGGATCAGGTTCCGCGGGTTGGCCAAAGGCCTCTCAGCCGCGTGAAAACGCGCGGCACCCCGTTAGAGCGGATCAGATTTAGCGGCGGCGGGAATGGCTGGCAAGAGGCTGTTTCTTGCTGGCCACGGGCGGATCCCGCAGGATTAAAATTCCTCAGTGGTTCTGGGAAAACACTTTGAGTTCACGCGGAACGACCGCCATCCCGCCGAGACGGTTGGCGACGGCATAGTCGATCGTCTTCTCGACCACATCAGGCATGACCGGTTTGGTGAGGACGCCGAGCGACCCTTTGATGCCGGCTTCCACGTCGTCCGGGTTGCCCGTCATGAACACGACGGTGATGCCATACTGCTCCGCAAGCTCGCGGCCGATCTCCGGACCGGTCCGACCGTCGGAAAGATTGACATCGACGAGGGCAATATCGGCATAGGCAGCGAGCGCCAGGGCGTGTTTGCGGGCATTGGCAAAACCAGCGACTTTCAGGCCCATGGATTCGATCGTCTCTGCCACATCGAGCGCGATCAGAAACTCGTCTTCGACGATCATAACTCTTTGATTCATCGCCTCAGTGGCCAGCCGACGACGCGTAACATTTGTCAGCATTGGATGCCCCCATTCGGTTGATCGGTTCCCGGAAGGCCGATGCGTCCCCGGGACATCTCGACCACTGTTCACACTGAGAACGTCTCGGGACATCATATGTTCCGGTCCGCGACAAATATTTTTTCAGCTAACTACTTGTTAAGCTTAACAAATCGCAAATCAGCCTTCGATTTCCTCACGCAGCATTTCGAGTTCCAGCCATTCCTCTTCCATTTTGCTGATGCTTTGACGCAGCTTTTCCATCTCCGCCGCCAGCTTGTTGAAGGCGGCCGGATCCTTGCTGAAGAGGTTCGGATCGGCCATTTTCTCCTCGCGGGCGGCGATCTCGGCCTGCGCCTTTGCCATTTCCTTCGGCAGGTTTTCGAGCGCGAACTTCTGCTTGAAGGAGAGCTTGCCCTTGCCCCGGGGGGCTTCGGCGGCGGGAACCGCCGCATCGGCTTTTGCCTTGTCCGCCTTTTCCGCGCGACGCCTTTCTTCCTGCGCGCCTTTGCGCTGCGCCAGCATATCGGTGTAGCCGCCGGCATACTCGATCCAGCGGCCGTCCGGTGCGTCGGGATTGGCGGGGGCGATGGTCGAGGTCACGGTCCGGTCGAGGAAGTCTCGGTCGTGGCTGACGAGGATGACGGTGCCGGTGTAGCCGGCGACGATTTCCTGCAGCAGGTCGAGCGTCTCGATGTCGAGGTCGTTGGTCGGTTCGTCCAATATCAAGAGGTTCGAGGGCCTTGCCATGATGCGGGCGAGCATCAGCCGGGCGCGCTCGCCGCCGGAGAGGTTCTTGATCGGTGTCCTGATCTGTTCCGGCTGGAACAAAAAGTCCTTCATGTAGCCCGCGACATGCCGCTGCTCGCCGTTGACCAGCAGCGTCTCGCCACGACCGTCCGTCAGATAATGGGACAGCGTGTCTTCGGGGTTCAGGTCTTCGCGCTTCTGGTCGAGCGTTGCGATTTCCAGATTGGTGCCGAGCTTGACGGTGCCGGTATCGGGCGCCAGCTGGCCGGTCAGCATTTTCAGAAGCGTCGTCTTGCCGGCGCCGTTCGGGCCGACGAGACCGATGCAGTCGCCGCGATGCACGCGGATCGAGAACGGCGCGACGATCGGCCGGTCATAGCTCTTGGTGATGTTTTCCGCCTCGATGACCAGCTTGCCGGATTCGCGGCCTTCGCTGACGCTCGCCTGCACCGTGCCCTGCGGTCCCTTGTGGCCGCGATAATTGCTGCGCATCGTCTGCAGTTCGCCGAGGCGGCGCATGTTGCGCTTGCGACGGGCGGTGACGCCGTAGCGCAGCCAGTGTTCCTCGCGCTCGATCGCCTTGCCGAGCTTGTGCTGTTCCAGCTCTTCCGCCTCCAGCACCTCATCGCGCCAGGCTTCGAACTCGCCGAAACCGCGGTTGAGGCGTCGCGACGTGCCGCGGTCGAGCCAGACGGTGGCATTCGAGACCTTTTCGAGGAAACGCCTGTCGTGGGAGATCACCACCAGCGCGCTTCTGGTCTTGCGCAACTCGTCTTCCAGCCATTCGATGGTCGGCAGGTCGAGATGGTTGGTCGGCTCGTCGAGCATCAGGATGTCCGGCTCGGGCGCCATGACGCGGGCAAGCGCCGCGCGGCGGGACTCGCCGCCGGAGAGCGTGTTCGGGTCTTCCTGGCCGGTGAGGCCCAGATGTTCGAGCAGATAGGTGACGCGATAGGGATCGTCGCCCGGGCCGAGGCCTGCTTCGGCATAGGCCTGCACGGTCGAAAACCCGGCGAAATCCGGTGCCTGTTCGAGATAGCGGATGGTCGAGGATGGATGACGGAATACCTCGCCTGACTGGGGCTCGACCATGCCGGCGGCGATCTTCATCAGGGTCGATTTGCCGGAACCGTTGCGGCCGACGAGGCAGATGCGGTCGCCAGGCTCCACCTGCATGCCGGCGCCGGCGAGCAGCGGCGCACCGCCGAAGCTCAGGAAGATATCGTCGAGTTTCAGAATTGGGGGCGCCAAAGTCAGGCTCCTGTAAAGTCGTAGGGGCGGGCAAGGATCATCGCCCTGCCGCTCTTTAGATGGAATTCCACAGGGCCTTCCGCAACGTTGGAGACGGTGCGCGAGGAGCCGAAGGGAAGCGAGAAGTTGTCGAGCGGATATCGTGCGCCGATGATATCGAGCCCTTCGAGGGCTGAAAAACCGACGACGGAAAAGAGCGAGCCCCGGGGCAGGTCGAGCGTCTTGCCATTGCCGGGGAGGAGAGGGGTTGCCTCTTCGTCGCCGGCGGCGAGCATGACGTCAAGGCCGCTTTCCGCCAGGTTCATCGCATGAAAGAAGTGCTGGAGCGCATGATCGCTGCGCTCGCCGCCCATCGCGCCGGCGAAGATCAGTCGCGTGGCCCCGCGCCGGATCGCCTCGGCAGTGGCGATCTCGCCGTCCGTCTCGTTCTTGGCCGGCGGAAAGGCCTGCCGTTCGACGCCCGGGAACTGCGCGATCAGCGCGGCATCGGAGGAATCGAAATCGCCGACCCAGAGTTCCGGCGTCACACCCAGCGCCACCGCGTGGCGCATGCCGCTGTCGGCCGCGATGAGGCGGCTGCCGGCGACCGCGTCGCGCAGGCGGTCGGTGACGGTCAGATTGCCGCCAAGCAGAATGGTGAAGGTCGAATGGCTCATGCGCATTGCCCATAGCGCAAAGCCGGCACAAAGGGAAAGCTGTTGCACCGCCGGGGATGAGCTTTTAGTTTGCGGCGCGTTGATCGATCAGGATGCCGAAATGCAGTTTCAGGGTACCGCGGACTATATTGCCGACAAGGATCTGATGGTGGCGGTCAACGCCGCGATCCGGCTCGAACGCCCGCTGCTGGTGAAAGGCGAGCCGGGAACGGGCAAGACCGAGCTGGCGCGGCAGGTGGCGGCCGCCCTCGGTCTCGACCTGATCGAGTGGAACATCAAGTCCACCACCAAGGCGCAGCAGGGACTTTACGAATACGACGCCGTATCGCGGCTGCGTGACAGCCAGCTCGGCGACGAGCGCGTTCATGACGTCGCCAACTATATCCGCCGCGGCAAGCTGTGGCAGGCCTTTGCCTCCGACAAGAAGCTGGTGCTGCTGATCGACGAGATCGACAAGGCGGATATCGAATTCCCGAACGATCTCTTGCAGGAACTCGACCGCATGGAATTCCATGTCTACGAGACCGGCGAGATGGTGAAGGCCAAGGTCCGGCCGATCGTCATCATCACCTCCAACAACGAGAAGGAACTGCCGGACGCCTTCCTGCGCCGCTGTTTCTTCCATTATATCCGCTTTCCGGACGTCGACACGCTCGCCCGCATCGTCGAGGTTCATTATCCCGGCATCAAGCAGGCGCTGGTGCGCAATGCGCTGACGCAGTTCTACGAGATCCGCGAAATGCCGGGGCTGAAGAAGAAGCCCTCGACCTCCGAGGCGCTCGACTGGATCCGCCTGCTGGTTTCCGACGATGTCGATCCAACCGACCTGCGCGGCGACGTCAGGAATGCGCTTCCGAAGCTGCATGGCGCGCTGCTCAAGAACGAGCAGGACGTGCATCTGTTCGAGCGAATGGCCTTCATGGCGCGGCGGGAGCGGTAGGCGGTAAATTATGCTCCCATTGACGGAGCCTGTAGCAAGGCGTATTTGAGCATTGTGAATTCGTGGTGATTTGGCCGGCCGGCTTGCAGCCACGTTAAAAAAGTCGCTAAAGGGCCGCGAGAAGATGTCTTCCCACGGACCGGTCGCGATTTTGTCGTTGCCGGTTTTTTATTTTCGTTGGGTAAAGACATGCCGATCAAGATTCCCGATACGCTGCCCGCCTTCAGCACCCTCGTTTCCGAGGGCGTGCGGGTGATGACCGAAACCAACGCGGTGCGGCAGGACATTCGTCCGCTGCAGATCGGGCTTCTCAACCTCATGCCGAACAAGATTAAGACCGAACTGCAGATGGCGCGCCTCGTCGGCGCCTCGCCGCTGCAGGTCGAGTTCTCGCTGGTCCGCATTGGCGGCCACAAGGCCAAGAACACGTCGGAAGATCATCTTCTTTCCTTCTACGAGACCTGGGAAGAGGTAAAGCACCGTAAGTTCGACGGCTTCATCATCACCGGTGCACCGATCGAGACGCTTGCCTTCGAGGACGTCACCTATTGGGACGAAATGAGACAAATCCTCGACTGGACGGCGACCAACGTGCATTCGACCATGAACGTCTGCTGGGGCGCGATGGCGGCGATCTACCATTTCCACGGGGTTCCGAAATACGAGCTCAAGGAAAAGGCGTTCGGCGTTTATCGCCACCGCAACCTCGTGCCGTCCTCGATCTATCTCAACGGCTTTTCGGACGATTTTCAGGTGCCGGTATCGCGCTGGACGGAAGTGCGCCGTCCCGACATCGAACAGCATCCCGACCTCGAAATCCTGATGGAATCCGAGGAAATGGGCATCTGCCTGGTGCACGAGAAGGCCGGCAAGCGGCTCTACATGTTCAACCATGTGGAATACGACTCCACGTCGCTCGCCGACGAATATTTCCGCGACGTCAATGCCGGCGTGCCGATCAAGATGCCGCACAACTACTTCCCGCATAACGACGATACGCTGACGCCCTTGAACCGTTGGCGCAGCCATGCACATCTCCTGTTCGGCAACTGGATCAACGAGATCTACCAGACGACCCCTTATGATCTGGAGAAGATCGGCACCGAATAGGTTTCGACGCGATGTTCATCCCTTTCTTCCTTCACCTGAAAGAAGCCAGGATCCCGGTGACGCTGCGGGAATTCCTGGACCTTCTTGAAGGCATGCAGGAGGGGATCGCGGATTTCGATGTCGAAGCCTTCTATTTCCTCGCCCGCACCGCGCTGGTGAAGGACGAGCGGCATATCGACAGGTTCGACCAGGTCTTTTCGTCCTATTTCCGCGGGCTGGAGGCGATCTCCGGCGAGCCCGGCCTGGATGTCGCCGATATCCCCGAGGAATGGCTGCGCAAGCTCGTCGAGAAGCACTTGACCGACGAGGAGAAAAAACTCGTCGAGGCGCTCGGCGGCTTCGAGAAGCTGATGGAGACGCTGCGGAAGCGACTGGAGGAACAGAAGGGCCGGCATCAGGGCGGCTCGAAATGGATCGGCACCGGCGGCACGTCGCCCTTCGGCGCCTATGGCTACAATCCGGAAGGGGTGCGGATCGGCCAGGACCAGTCCCGCCATCGCCGGGCGGTGAAGGTCTGGGACAAGCGCGAGTTCGCCGATTTCGACGACAAGGTCGAGCTTGGCACCCGCAACATCAAGTTGGCGCTGAAGCGGTTGCGGCGATGGGTGCGGGAAGGGGCGGCCGAGGAATTCGACCTGCCGGGCACGATCCGTTCCACTGCAGAGCATGGTTATCTCGACGTACAGACGCGGCCCGAACGGCGCAATGCGGTCAAGCTGTTGATGTTCTTCGATGTGGGCGGCTCGATGGACGATCACATCCGCGTCGTCGAAGAACTGTTCTCGGCGGCTCGTGCAGAGTTCAGGCATATGGAGCATTTCTACTTCCACAATTGCCTCTACGAAGGCGTGTGGAGGGAGAACCGCCGCCGGGCCGAACGGATGCCGACGCTCGATCTCATCCGCAGCTACGGCGCCGACTACAGAGTGATTTTCGTCGGCGATGCTTCGATGAGCCCCTATGAGATCACCCATACGGGCGGGTCGGTGGAGCACTGGAACCAGGAGCCGGGCGAGGCCTGGATCCGGCGCGTCACCGATCACTTCCATCGCTGCGTCTGGCTCAATCCGGTGCCGCAGGACCATTGGAGCCATACGACCTCGATCGGGGTGATGCGGCGGCTGATGACCGAACGAATGTTTCCGCTGACGCTCGGCGGGCTGGAACAGGCGACCCGTACACTCACCCGCTGAGTTTGCTTTTCCCGGAAGTTTATCGGTCGGCGGCGTTGCGGCCTGCCGTCAAATCGCGCAGTTTGCCGCAAAACCTATTGCTGGAGGAGCAGTCCCATGGCGGATCAGAATTTCGAAGTTTTCGGCACCACGGAAAAGGGCGAAACCGTCTATCGCGTCCGGATTTCCGGCGGCGGGCTGACGGCCAGCGTCATCACCTGGGGGGCTGTCATCCAGGACCTCAGGCTCGAAGGCCACCAGCCGCCGCTCGTGCTCGGCTTGGAACGGTTTGAGGACTACCTGAACCACTCGCCCTATTTCGGCGCGACGCCAGGCCGGTCGTCCAATCGTATCGGCGGCGGCCGCTTCACGCTGGACGGCAAGCCATATCAGCTGGAACTCAACGAGCGGGGCGTCACCCATCTCCATGGCGGCTCGGACGGTATCGGCCGGAGCAACTGGGCGATTGTCGAACATGCTACCGACAAGGTGGTACTGCGGATCACCGATCCCGACGGTCGTGCCGGCTATCCGGGAAACTGCACGGTCACGGCGACTTACCAACTCAAAAAGGACGGCGTCCTTTCCGTCGTTTACGAATCCACCACGGATCAGCCGACGCTCGCCAATATCTGTCAGCATACCTATTTCAATCTCGACGGCCGCGATGATGCGCTCGACCATGACATCATGATCGCTGCCGACCATGTGCTCGTCCTCGACGATAAGCAGGTGCCGACCGGCGAATTGATGGATGTCGCCGGCACGCCTTTCGACCTGCGCGACATGGGGCCGATGAAGCGCTTCGAAGGCAACGCTCAAGTTCTGTTCGATCACAATTTCTGCCTGTCGCCGGAGCGGACGGCCAAGCGTTCCGTGGCTTTGGCGCGCAGCATCCATTCCGGCGTGTCGATGGAAGTTCGCACCACCGAGCCGGGCGTTCAGCTTTATGCCGCCTTCAAGCTGCCGCAGATCCCCGTGCCGGGCCTTGACGGACGCCGCTACGGGCCGTTTGCCGGGTTCTGCCTGGAAACCCAGGTCTGGCCGGATGCCGTCAACCACGCCAATTTCCCGAATGCGGTGCTGCGTCCGGGCGAGGTGTTGCGGCAGGAAACGGACTACGTCTTTTCCAAGCAATGATCGCGGCGGGCCGCGTCTGGCGCGGATCGTGCTCGCTGCTCAAATAATTCCTGCCGTACAAACCCGGCTTGCTTGAGCGCACATGTAAAATTGGTAAGCTGCGGATTCCGCTTGTAATCCAACGGGTTCCGAAGATTTCAGAAGCAAGTTTATCGCTGCCGTTTTACATTGTGGAACGCTGCAGGATTCTGACATTAGTTAAATTTCAACCGATTTCGGCATAGTTTTCTTCAGGATTGGCCTTTCCGCCCGCCGGGCGGCGGCCCTCTGTTTTTGCAGAGCACAATTCGAGGGACATATGAACGAGATCAGCATCAGGAAGCCACTGTCGAGACGGCTTACCTTCTTCGGGTTTGCAGCCGTGCTTTTTGCAAGCGTGGTGATCGGCGGGCTTGCCTGGGAGCGCCAGTCGAACATGACCGAGCAGGCGCTGCAGACGGAGCTCGATAGCGATCTTGCGGTCATCCAGGACGATATGGCCGCCCAGGGGCGTGCCGCTTCCGCACTGGCGCTGACGATCGCATCGCTGCCGGAAACTTCCCCGCTCATCCTCGCCAACGATCGGCAGGGCCTGCTTTCCCGCTACTCCAATATGAAGACCGTGAAGGAAACGAGCGGCCTCGAAATGATCACCTTCAGCACCGCGACGGCCGATGTGGTCGCCCGCGTGCACGATCCGGATGTGTTTGGCGACAATATCAAGGCGCGCCGCAAGATGGTGGCGACCTCGCTCAGCGACAAGAAACTGGTCGTCGGCATCGAGACCGGCCGCACCGCGGTGAGCCTGTTCGCTACCGCGCCGGTGGTCACGGACGGCAAGATCATCGGTGTCGTGGACGTCGGGCTGAAGCTCGTCGATGCCTATTTTTCCCGGCTGACCAAGGAAGTGAACGCCTATGTCACGCTCTACACCAAGGGTGCCGACAAGTTCGACAAGCAGGCTTCCACCTATGGCGGCAATCCGATCCTGAGCGGCCCCGAGCTGCAGGAGGCCTATGACAAGGGCGCCGTGCGGCGTTATGCCGATATCGGCGGCAAGCATTACGCCGTCGAGGCCGTTCCGCTCCTCGATTTTTCCGGAACCAAGGTCGGCGTTCTGGAAATCGCCTCCGACATCACGCCGCTGGTCGCCGCCAGCGAAACGGCGCTGTGGATGACCGCACTCGGCACTGTCGCCGTTTCGATCCTGTCGCTGATCGGCTTCCTGATCTTCGCCCGGTCGCTCGGCGGCACCGTGCGCCGCCTGACCACGACGATGACCAAGCTCGCCGCCGGCGATCTCGGCGCCGAGGTAAGCGGACAGGAGCGCCAGGACGAACTCGGCGCCATGGCGCGTGCCGTTCAGGTCTTCAAGGCCTCGGCCGAGGAGAATGTCCGGCTCGAACAGCAGGCATCGGAGGCCCGCGAGACGCAGGAGCACCAGCGCCAGCGCCAGTCGGCGATCGACAACGCCAAGGGCGAAGATCTGCGCGCCTTCGTGCACGCCATCGAGGAGGGCTTCAACCGGCTTGCCGGCGGCGATCTGACCGTCCGTATGGACCGTGCCGTTGCGGCGGAGTTCGAGCCGATCCGCGCCAAGTTCAATAGCTCGGTCGGCAATCTCGAAGAGGCGATCGGCTCCGTCGTCGGCGCCGTGGGCACGATCCGCGCCGGCCTGCAGGAAATCTCGATCGCCTCCAACGATCTCGCCAAGCGCACCGAACAGCAGGCGGCGAGCCTCGAGGAGACCGTGGCGGCACTCGGCCAGGTGACCTCGGCCGTCAACGACAGCGCCAGCGGCGCAAGCCGCGCCCAGGGCGTCGCGTCGCTTGCCCAGCAGAAGGCACAGCGCGGTGGCGAAATCGTCGCGAGCGCGGTCGCCGCCATGGCTGCCATCGAAGGCTCGGCCGATCAGATCAACCGCATTATCGGCGTGATCGACGACATCGCCTTCCAGACCAACCTGCTTGCACTGAACGCGGGCGTCGAAGCCGCCCGTGCAGGCGAAGCCGGCCGCGGGTTCGCGGTCGTCGCCCAGGAAGTCCGCGGGCTTGCCCAGCGCTCGGCCGATGCCGCAAAGGAGATCAAGGCGTTGATCTCCACCTCGTCGGCGCAGGTCAAGCAGGGCGTCGAGCTCGTCACCGCCTCCGGCAAATCGCTCGACGACATCGTCAGCGAAGTGGCGCAGATGAGCACTTTCGTGAACACGATCACCTCCAGCACCAGCGAGCAGGCGACCAGCCTGCGCGAAGTGGCGGCCTCCGCCGACCAGATGGACAAGGTGACCCAGCAGAACGCCGCGATGGTGGAGGAAACCACCGCCGCCGCCCAGAGCCTGACGCAGGAAACCGACAGCCTCGCCGACATGGTGGCCCGTTTCAAGACGAATGCCGGGGCAGTCTCCCAGAATTATGCTTCCGGCGGCTATCGCTCGCGCGCAGCCTGATCGGGCGATTTTCCCAATCGATGACGCCGCCAGCCGCAAGCTGGCGGCGCTTTCCGTTTTCCGGCTATGTCGGCTGGATCATGCGGCGCAGCTCGCCCTCCAGCAGCGTCATATTCACAGGTTTTCGGATCGTCGTCCGGTTTCTGAAGCTGTGGTGATCATCGAGCTGCTCGTATCCAGTGCAGAACAGGAAGGGCACGCCGTGGATCTGCAGCCATTCCGCAAATGGGTAGACGGGCCTTCCCGCAAGATTGACATCGAGGACGGCGACGTCGGGAAGCTGCGAACCGCCGACCAGGCGCATGGCTTCATCGGCAGTTGCCGCCGGTCCGACCACTTCCCAGCCGCGCGATTCAAGTTCGTTGCAGAGCTCCATGGCGATGAGCGTCTCGTCCTCGACGACAAGTATCCGTCCTGCCGAGCCGGCCTCCGACGGCTTGGGCGCGACCTCCTCGCCAGAAACCGGGGCGCCTGAAATATCGGGACGGTAGACGGATCGGGGCAGTGTCGCGATCAGGCACATGCCGGTTCGGGGCCAACTGATGTCGAGTTTGCCCGCCAATTGGCGAGTGGCGACTTCCATCACCAGGGTGGAGCCGAAGCCCCTGGTTTCCGGCTTCTGCACCACCGGTCCGCCTGTCTCGCTCCAGCGGAGTTCCAGTTCCGAAGACGGAAGGATGCGCCAGGAGACATCCACCCGCCCTTCTGCGACCGACAATGCCCCGTACTTGACCGCGTTGGTGGCAAGCTCATGGATGAGGAGGCTGACCGGCTGCACGGTATTGGGAGTGAGGGTGACGGCGGGGCCGCCGATCATGAGCTGATTGACGCCCTGATAGGCCCGGGTTTCCTCGGTGAGGACCGCGGTGAGGTCTCCGCCCTGCCACCGGTTCTGGGCGAGCAGCGAATGGGCGCGGCTCAGCGCCGAAACGCGACCCCGAACCGCGACGATGAAAGCCTCCTTGGTTTCGGCGCGGGTCAGCGACACGAGGGCCTGCACCACCGCCAGGGCGTTCTTGGCCCGGTGATCGACCTCACGAGCCAGCAACTGGCGGGAATCCTCGTTGGCCTTGCGTTCGGTGATGTCGCGCAAAATCACCGTCGCGAGCTTTCCATCGCCGATCTGTACCTGCGAGATCGACGCTTCCAAAGGGAATTCCTCGCCATTGGCGCGCAGGCCGCTGATTGCCCCCAATGCGCCCATCCGGCGGTTGGTAACGCCCGTCTCCTTGAAGAGGCGGATATGTTTGGCATGCCCATGCCGGAACCGTTCGGGAATGAACCGCTCGATCGGCGAGCCGATCGCATCTTCGCCCGCGACGCCGAACATGCGCTCGGCGGCCGGGTTGAACAGCACGATCCGTTGACCTTCGTCGATGGTGATCAGCGCGTCCATCGCCGATTCCACGATCCCCTCCATGCGCCGCCGGCTTTCCAGCAGAGCATCCTCGGCGGCCTTGCGCTCGGTGATGTCGCGCAGGATCACGGTGGCCAGGCGTTCGCCGCCGATCTCCACCTGCGAGATCGACGCCTCGATCGGAAATTCCTTGCCGTCGGCGCGCAAGCCGCTGATTGCACCGAGCGATCCCATCTGGCGGGTGGTCACACCGGTTTCGGTGAAACGATGAATATGCCCCGCGTGGGTGGGACGATAGCGTTCCGGCATGAAACGGGAGATGTGCTGGCCAAGCGCCTCGTTGGCCGATAGGCCGAACATGCGCTCGGCGGCCGGATTGAACAGGATCACCCGCTGCTCGTCATCGATGGTGATGATTCCGTCCATCGCCGAGGCGACGATACCCTCGAGCCTTTGCATGGTCTCGACAGCGGTTTTCTGACTCAGCTTCTGGTGGTGTGGGCGAGATTCCATGACGGCTTATCTCCAGTTCAACCCCCGAATCACAGCGCAATATCGCCTGGGCGGTTGCAATCAATATGACATCTCGCTCATTTGGTGAATATGCGGAAGCCATTAAATTCATGGAGAAAGGCAGTGGAACGGAGGTCCGCTTCGCATCAGCGGCGAGGCCGCGTGCGTCCTGGCCCGGCTGGCTCCGCCAGATATTGAAGAGTGCCCGGCCTGAGAGATAGGTAACATTTCGTACCGGAGACATGGGTTACACTTTTCGATTTTTATCGGGAGGTGTGGATGCCGTGGAGAGAGACTTCGGTCATGGATGAGCGTCTTCGATTTGTCGCCCGTTTGCTGGAGGGCGAGAGCATGAGCGATGTGTGCCGGTCGTTCGGTATTTCGCGCAAGACCGGCTACAAGATTTTCAATCGCTACAAGGATGAAGGGCTCGAGGCGCTGACGGATCGGTCGCGACGGCCTGTGCGCTACGCCAACCAGCTGCCCGAGCCGGTGGAAGCGATGATCGTGCGGTGCAAGAAGGAGAAGCCGCACTGGGGCGCGCGCAAGATTCGCGAGTTGCTGGTGCGACGGCTGGCCGGCGACATCCACATTCCGGCCAGGAGCACGGTGCATGCGGTTCTGGACCGTTACGGCCTTGTGAGCCAGGCCCGCAAGAGGAACCGCGCGAACAAGGCCGTTGGCACGCAACTGTCGGCAGCGCCTGGTCCGAACGATCTCTGGTGTGCCGATTTCAAGGGCGAGTTCAGGCTAGGTGACGGCAGATACTGTTACCCCCTGACGATCACCGACCAGTTCTCGCGCTATCTTCTCTGCTGCGAGGCCTTCGAATCAACGCGCGAGCGCGGCGTCTTCGATGCCTTCCGGCGGGTCTTTGCCGAACGCGGCCTGCCGGTCGCGATCCGCTCCGACAACGGCCTCCCGTTTGCCAGCCCCAACGGGCTCTACAATCTGTCGAAACTGTCGGTCTGGTGGCTCAGGCTCGGCATTGCGTTTGAGCGCATCCGTCCCGGCCACCCGCAAGAGAACGGCCGCCACGAGCGCATGCACCTGACACTCAAGAAGGAAGCGACGAGGCCACCCGGCCGCAACATCCTGCAGCAGCAGATGCGCTTCGACGCTTTCGTCAATGAATTCAATACTGAACGGCCGCATGAGGCGCTGACCATGAAGGTGCCGGCCGAGCTCTACGCCACATCGCCCAGACCCTACCAAGGCCTGCCTGACATCGACTACCCCTTCCACGATCGCGACGCCATCGTCACCAACTGCGGCCGGCTCTGCATCCATCGCAAGAAGATCAACATATCAACGGTATTGGCAGGCCAAAAGCTCGGGCTCAAGGAAGTCGACGACGGCATTTGGCTCGTCAGCTTCTTGCGTTATGATCTCGGATATATCGATCTGGAACAGAGGACATTGCAAACAATCGACAACCCGTTCGGCACGAGGTTGTTACCTATGTCTTAGGTACGGATTGTTACCTATGTGTCCGGGCCGGACAGAGGAGATTTGGAGCGGGCGAAGGGATTCGAACCCTCGACCCCAACCTTGGCAAGGTTGTGCTCTACCACTGAGCTACACCCGCTCATCAATCAACCGGTCCGTGGTAGTAAGCTCGACCGGAGCGTCGCGGCTCGTTGCCGGCGACGGGCGCTATATGGCCCAGTCCTTTTTCAAATGCAACAGGGAAATGACGATTGGCGCGAAGAAAAATCGGGAGCCCGCCAAACGCCTTGCAAACCGCCGGTTCCGGCCGGAGCCGGCGGCTGCTTCATTGTCAGGAGGCGGGGCAGGCGGCTCCGGACTTCACCCAGGCGCTGATCAGTTCGCCGAATTCGGCCTGCGTGCCCGGCACCGGTTCGCGGCCGGCACCCGGGTTCCAGCCCCAGCCGACCAGTTCGTCATGCGCCATGTGCTCGACGATCTGATCCATGGTCTTGCCGCCGTTGCGGGCAGGGTCCTTGATCTGCTGGCAGATCTGGGCGAGCGATTTGCCGACCCAGGCCATTTCGATCGGGGCGAGATGCCAGGCGGGATTGCCGGGGATGCTCTTGATCGTATCCGCCTGGCCGACGACGGGGGTGTTTTCCGCGCTGTGGCAGGTGGTGCATTGCATGCCGGGCAGGCCCATGCCGCCGTCGCCGCGGAAGACGGGTGGCTGGTGCGGGCGCATGTTGGCACCCTGCAGGGGCCGGTCCGTCGCCGGGTGACAGTTGACGCAGCGCGGGTGCTGGATGACCTTACCCGCCTCCTCGAAGAGCGCCACGGAGCGTTCCCGCTCGTTGGCGATCGACTGGAAGGAGGCGGCGGGCTTCAGTGTTTTGGTGTTTGCCTGGGCATCCTGGGCGACGGAGGCCGGCGACAGCAGCGTGCCGGCTCCCACGAACAGACAGAGGGCAGCAACGCCGGTGATAGCGATTTTCCAATTCATCGGGTTCTGATCCTCAGGCCGAAACGATATTGACGATGGGCAACTGCCGGACCGGTGCTCCGGTCAGGCGCCGCCAGGCATTGGCAACCGCCGGGCCGACGGGCGGCACGCCGGGTTCGCCGACGCCGCTCGGCTTTTCGCTCGACTTGATGATCTCCACCGCCACGTCCGGCATCTCGTTGATGCGGATCGACCGGTAGTCGTGGAAGTTCGACTGCACGATCTTGCCGCCCTTGGCCAAGGTCACCGCGTCGAAGAGGACAGCGCCGAGACCGTAGCCGATGCCGCCTTCCATCTGCGCCTGGATGACGTTCGGATTGACGGCGACGCCGCAATCGACCGCGCACCAGACCTTATGGACGCGCGGAGCGCCTTCCGGCCCGACCGAGACCTCGACGATCTGGCCGACGAAGGTGCCGAAGCTTTCCACCACCGCAACGCCGCGGGCGCGGCCTTCGGGGACCGGCGAGCCCCAGTTCGCCATTTCCGCAGCCTTCTTCAGCACGCCCGCGTGACGCGGTTTTTCGCCAAGCAGCGCAAGGCGTCCCTCGACCGGATCCTTGCCGATCTTCTGGAACAGCTCATCGACGAAGGTCTCGACAGCAAAGCCGGTATGGGTATGGCCGACGGACCGCCACCAGAGCGGCGGGACCGAGAGCTGGACGTTATGGGCGCTGACCTTCAGGTTCGCGATCGTGTAGGGCAGGTTCGAGGCGCCTTCGACCGAGGTCTCGTCGAGATCCGCCTTGCCCATGATCGACTGGCCGACGATTACCTGTTCCCAGGCCGTGATCTGCCCCTGCGCATTAATGGCGCCGCGCATCTTGTGGGCATACATCGGGCGATAATAGCCGCCGCGGATGTCGTCCTCGCGGGTCCACATGTGCTTCAAGGGGCGGCTGCGGTCGGTCGCGGCATAGACGGCTGCCGCTTCCTGTATGTAGGGGGAGCCGAACTGCGCCTTGCGGCCGAAACTGCCGCCGGCGAGCTGGGTGTTGACCCGTACCTTCGCTTCGTCGAGCCCGAGGATCTTGGCGGCGACCGACTGGTCCATGCCCGGGAACTGGGCGCCGTTATAGATATCGACCGATCCGTCATCCGCTTTGATGAAGACGGCGTCGAGTGGCTCC
Organism: Neorhizobium sp. LjRoot104; assembly: GCF_964253725.1. Lineage (NCBI taxonomy): Bacteria > Pseudomonadati > Pseudomonadota > Alphaproteobacteria > Hyphomicrobiales > Rhizobiaceae > Neorhizobium > Neorhizobium sp. LjRoot104. The sequence continues at coordinate 3,683,560 of NZ_CAXURS020000001.1, read as the reverse complement.
ATCGGCGCATGCGCCAGGAAGGGGAAGACGATCTCGGCTTCCACCGTCTGCAGGCCGGGTGCCTTGAAGGCGCTGTCGACATCGCCCTTATTGGCCGCTTCCAGCCCCTTTTCGCCGAAGAGTTTCCGGTAGTCGGCGGAAAGCTCTTCCGAGGAACGGGTCTCGGCCTTGGAGAGATCCCATTCTATGCTCAGCGCATCGCGGCCCTTGAGCGCCGCAAAGGTGTTTTCCGCATAAACCGCGATGCCCGAAGGCACCTGCTTCACATCGACCACGCCTGCGACCTTGCGGGCCTCGGCATCATTGAAGCTCTTCACCGTCGCGCCGAAATGCTCCGGATGGGCGACGACCGCGATCAGCAGGTTGTCGGGCGTGATGTCGAGCGTGAAGATCGCCGTGCCGTTTGTCTTGCCATGGGTGTCGAGTTTCGGCAGTTCGGTGCCGATCAGCACGAAGTCCTTGGGGTCCTTGAGTTTCGGCTCCGCGGGCGGCGTCTGGCGGGCCGCCTTTTCGGCGAACGCGCCGAAGCCGCTTTCCTTGCCGGAGGCGGCGTGTTTGATGCGGCCTTTCTCCACGGTGATCTCGGAGGCCGGCACCTTCCAGTCTTCGGCGGCCGCCGCGACCAGCATGGCGCGGGCCGTGGCGCCCGCCTTGCGCATCTGCTCGTAGGAATTGGCGATGGCGCTCGAACCGCCGGTGCCCTGTATGCCGAACATCAGGTTGGCATAGACCTTGTTGTCGGTCGGCGAATGGACGGCGCGCATCTGGCTCCAGTCGGCATCGAGCTCTTCGGCGACCAGCGTCGCAAGGCCGGTGAACGGTCCCTGGCCGAATTCGATGTGCTTGGCGAGCACCGTCACCGTGTCGTCGGTGCCGATCTTGACGAAGGCGTTCATCGGGGCGAGCGCTGGATCGCCCCCGCCTTGCACGCCGGTCGGTGCGGCGGGGAGCATTTTGGGCGCGATCGCGATGCCGATGACGAGGCCGGAGCCGGCGAGGAAGCCGCGGCGGGTGGCGTTGATATCCTGGATTGTCATGGCTCAGCCCTCCATCGCGCTGGCGGCGTTGTGGATTGCCGCACGGATGCGATGGTAGGTGGCGCATCGACAGATATTGCCGGCCATCGCGCCGTCGATATCGGCATCCGTCGGCTTCGGCACCATCTGCAGCAGGGCGACAGCCGACATGATCTGCCCGGACTGGCAGTAGCCGCATTGCGGTACATCGAGGCCGGTCCAGGCGGTCTTGACCGCGTCGGCCTCGGTGCCGGAAACGCCCTCGATGGTGACGACATCCGAGCCTTCGATCGTGGCGATCGGCGTCACGCAGGAGCGGCGCGGCATGCCGTCGAGATGCACCGTGCAGGCGCCGCACTGGGCGACGCCGCAGCCGTATTTGGTACCGGTAAGTTTTTCGAAATCGCGGATGACCCAGAGAAGCGGTGTGTCGGGGTCGCCGTCGAACGTTCTTTCCTGTCCGTTGAGCGTGAAGGTGACCATAAGAGAGCCTTTCAGGTAGGAAGCCGGGCGCTGCACCGGCACTGAGATTGAGCGGCTGTATCGGCCATGGGCCGGTATCAAGGACGCGGACATCGCGCCGAAATATACTTGAGTTAATCAGAATAGTTTTTGATTATCAGTGGGATGCGGCCAATGTCCGGTCGTCCGCAGATGATAGATGGTCGACCGTCATGCAATATCAAGCGCCTCACGAGATCGTGTGCACTTGCCTTGGCCGCGCAGAACATTGCGGTTATAGTCCGCCCGCCCGCCAACAGAGCCAAATCCATCCGCATGAGCCAGACACAGCCGAAAACCGCCGAGGATCTTTTCCGTTTCCTCGACAGCCTGAACATTCCGCATTCGACCAAGACGCACCCGCCGGTTTTCACCGTGGCGGAATCCGAAAGCCTGCGGGACGAGATCCCCGGCGGCCACACCAAGAACCTGTTCGTGAAGGACAAGAAGGACCAGTATTTCGTCCTGACGGTCGAGGAGCGCGCCACGGTCGACCTGAAGACCGTGCACAAGGCGATCGGAGCGTCCAGCCGCGTCTCGTTCGGACGGCCCGAAATGCTTCTGGAATATCTCGGGGTCGTTCCCGGCTCCGTGACGGTGTTCGGCGCCTTCAACGATACCGGCCGAAATGTTACCTTCGTGCTCGACGAAGACCTGATGAAGCACGACATCATCAACGGCCATCCGCTGTCGAACGATGCCACCACATCGATCGGGCGCGACGATCTCATCCGCTTTCTGGAGGCGACCGGCCACGCGCCGCTTGTCTTGAAAGTAACAGACTGACATACGATCTTTGCAGCCTAGATGGCAAAGATGCGAAAGCGTTCCCGGGAGAACATTCATGAGCGGCAGCAATAACCCCTATGGCGGTTCCTACGGTGGGCAGATGACCGCTTCGGCCAGTTTTGGCGCGGCACCTGCCGCATCGGCTCCTGCAGGGGGTTACGTATCCGACACCAGCACGGCCGGTTTCACCAAGGACGTCCTCGAAGAATCGCGCCGCCAGCCGGTTCTGGTCGATTTCTGGGCGCCGTGGTGCGGCCCCTGCAAGCAGCTGACGCCGGTGCTTGAAAAGGTCGTCAACGAAGGCCAGGGCCGGGTCAAGCTCGTCAAGATGAACATTGACGACCACCCGTCGATCCCGGGCCAGCTCGGCATCCAGTCGATCCCGGCGGTCATCGCCTTCGTCGACGGTCGCCCGGTTGACGGTTTCATGGGCGCGGTGCCGGAAAGCCAGGTTCGCCAGTTCATCGACAAGCTCGCCGGACCTCCCGGCGCCGACCAGGCTGCCGAGATCGAGGCAGCTCTTGGCGAGGCGGAAACCCTGCTTGCCGGTGGTGAAATCCAGGAAGCCGCCCAGCTTTACGGCGCCGTCCTGCAGGCCGATCCGGAAAATGCCAAGGCCGCCGCCGGCATGATGCAGTGCCTGATCGCCATGGGCGAGACGGCCCGCGCCAGCCAGATGCTCGCCTCCCTCCCGGAAGAGCTTGCCAAGGATCCGGCGATCCAGGCGGTCGCCAAGAAGCTCGAACACATCGAGGAGGCCCGCAAGCTGGGCGATCCGGTGGCTCTGGAACGCCAGCTCGACGCCGACCCGGACGACCACGACGCTCGCCTGAAGCTTGCCAAGATCCTCAATGTGCAGGGCGAGCGCGACAAGGCCGCCGAGCACCTGCTGACCATCATGCGCAAGGACCGCACGTTCGACGACGATGGCGCCCGCCGCCAGCTCCTGGCATTCTTCGAAGTCTGGGGACCGAAGGATCCGGCGACGATCGCCGCCCGCCGACGGCTCTCCTCGATCCTGTTTTCGTGAGCCTGGGACTGTTTTCGCAAGCTGGGGCCAATCCCCAAGGATTGGTCTTGCGTTCTTGGGTGGGCGCCCCACATTATTCGTTGCGGCGAATCTTTGGTCTCAGCCGGTGACCGACTGGCCGGTGATCCTCTGGGAGGTGTCGGACCCATGCATGTGGGAAACGCAAGATATCTGAAGCGCGAGGATCTGCCGGAGACTATCCCCGTCTTTCCCCTGACCGGCGCGCTGCTCCTGCCGGGTGGACAATTGCCGCTCAACATCTTCGAGCCGCGCTATCTTGCCATGTTCGATGCGGCGCTCGCCGGTGACCGGCTGATCGGTATCGTGCAGCCGTCGCTGCTCGAATCCGGCGAGGCCGCCGAGGGTCCGCGAGCGCCCCTTTCGACCGTCGGCTGCATCGGCCGCATCACCTCGTTCGCCGAGACGGGTGACGGCCGCTACATCACCTCCATCAGCGGTATCTGCCGCTTCAGGCTCATCGACGAGGTGGGCCACGGCCATCCCTTTCGCAGGTTCAAGATCGCGCCGATGATGACCGACCTCTCGACCGAGGACGACGAGGGCACGGTCGATCGCGCCGAGCTGTTGCGCGTCTTCCGCGCCTATCTCGACGCCAACAAGCTGGAAGCGGACTGGGAAAGCGTAGAGCGCGCCGGCAACCGCACGCTCGTCAACTCGCTGTCGATGATGTCGCCCTTCGGACCGGCCGAGAAACAGGCGCTCCTCGAAGCGCCGGACCTCCGGACCCGTGCCGAAACGCTGATCGCGATCACGGAAATCCTGCTGGCGCGGGATTTCGGCGATTCCGACACCATGCTTCAATAGGCCCCCGGTCGATGGACGAAAAACTCAGCAAGGTCGATCCAAAACTGCTCGAGCTGCTCGTCTGCCCGCTCTCCAAGAGCCGGCTGTCCTTCAACCGGGAGACCAACGAACTCATTTCCCAGAAGGCGCAGCTCGCCTACCCGATCCGCGACGGCATCCCGATCATGCTGATCTCCGAGGCCCGCAAGATTGAGGATTGAGGTTGGCTGGGGGTTGCCCCTCATCCGCCTGCCGGCACCTTCTCCCCGCACGCGGGGCGAAGGACGCTAGACTCACGAACTGCATTTCCCATTTGCGAGCTGCACCCCGCCGGCGTTCATTGCTTGAGCAAACCGGTGCGGCATAACCCCTTCGCCCCGCAAGCGGGGAGAAGGTGCCGGCAGGCGGATGAGGGGCTCCGGTCGCGGACTTAGATTGTTTGCCCCGCCAGCAGCTTCGGCCCGTCCTCGCCGCTCTTGCCGGCCGCCTGGTCGATGAAGAAACTCTTCAGCTTCGGCATCCGCTCGACAATGCCCAACCCGAAGTCGCGGGCAATGCGGATCGGGGTGACGTCGTTGGAGAACAGCCGGTTTAGAACGTCGGTGGTCACCCCCATGCGGAACGTGTCGAACCGCCGCCACGACTGGTAGCGCTCCAGCACGTTGAGCGCGCCGATGTCGAGGCCGAGGCGATCGGCCTCGACCACCGTTTCGGCGAGCGCTGCGACATCCTTGAAGCCGAGATTGAGGCCCTGGCCGGAGATCGGGTGGATACCGTGCGCCGCATCGCCGGCAAGGGCGATGCGCGGCGCGACGAAAGCGCGGGCAAGCGTCAGGCCGAGCGGGAAGGCGCGCTTGCCGCCGACCACCGTCAGTTCCCCGAGCTTGTGACCGAAGCGGCGCTGAAGCTCCTCCTCGAATACCAGATCGTCGGATGCGACCAGCCGGTTGGCTTCCGGCGTCCGCTCGGTCCAGACGAGCGAGGAACGGTTGTTGGTGAGGGGCAGGATGGCAAACGGGCCGGACGGCAGGAAGTGTTCTTCCGCAACGCCCTCGTGCGGCCGTTCGTGCGCGACCGTCGCGACGATGCCCGACTGGCCGTAATCCCAGGTGACGGTCTTGATGCCGGCCATGTCGCGCAGCTTGGAGCGCACGCCGTCGCAGGCGACCAGAAGGCGGGTCTCGACCGTCGAACCATCCGAGAGCGACACCGTGCAGCGGGTGCTGCCCGACTGGAAGCCGGTGGCGGAAAGCCCATGGCGGATGGCGATGCCGAGGCGTTCGGCCGCGCCGCGCAGGGCTCTCACCATCGCGACATTCGGCACCATGTGGGCAAACGGCCTGCCTTCCTCGATTTCGCCGTCGAAGGTCAGGAATACCGGCCGCACCGGGTCGGACGTACGGCTGTCGGTGACGATCATCCGGTTGATCGGCTGGGCATCGACGGCGATCTCGTTCCAGATGCCGATGACGTCCAGCATGCGGGTCGCCGCGGCGATGATCGCCGAGGCCCGCTCGTCCTTTTCCCAGACGCCGGCGGGTGCGGCCTCGATTACCTCGACTTTCAGGTGCGGCGCCGCCTGCTTGACCGCGACCGCGGCGGCGAGACCCACATAACCGCCTCCTACAACCAGCATGTCCAGCATTTGCCTAAACTCCCGTGAGCCTTGAGAATATCATGTCCTGGATATAGATCATCCGAGAGCCGCTTCCTATCACCGGAGTTCGTCATAATGTCGCGCCAGACCGAATCGCCCTCCGCCATGGCACAGCTCATCGCGACGCTCGACCTCGAAAAGCTCGAGGAGAACATCTATCGCGGCACCAGCCCCGATGTCGGCTGGCAGCGGGTTTTTGGCGGGCAGGTGATCGCCCAGGCGCTGATGGCCGCCCAGCGCACCGTTGCGGTGGACCGTTTCGTGCATTCGCTGCATGCCTATTTCATGCGTCCCGGCGATCCTTCGGTGCCGATCCTCTATCAGGTGGAGCGTATCCGCGACGGGTCAAGCTTCACGACCCGGCGGCTCACGGCGGTGCAGCACGGCAAGGCGATCTTCGCCATGTCCGCCTCGTTCCAGGTCGAGGAGGGCGGCTACGACCACCGGATCGACATGCCTTCCGTCACCCAGCCGGAAGATCTGATGGGCGAGAAGGAGTTCAAGGAACTCTTCATGAAAAATGCACCGGAGAACGTGCGTCGCTACTGGAGCCGGGAGCGGCCGATCGAGGTGCGCCCGACCTCGCTTACGCATTATCTCACCAGGGACAAGCTTGAGCCACGGCAGGACATCTGGGTGCGCACCGTCGGCGAAGTGCCGCACGACCGGCATTACCAGGCAGCCGTGCTCGCCTGGCTCTCCGACATGACGCTGCTCGACGCCTCGCTTTATCCGCACGGCACCTCGATCTTCGATCCGACGCTCCAGGCCGCGAGCCTCGACCACGCGATGTGGTTCCACAGGCCTGTCACATTCGACGACTGGCTCCTCTACACGCAGGACAGCCCAAGCGCCTCCGGCGCCCGCGGAATGACCCGCGGCAGCATTTACACCCGTTCTGGCACACTGGTCGCCTCGGTCGCCCAGGAGGGACTGATTCGGAAAAAGGCAAATGATTAATTATTGTGCAATTTTACAATTTTGCACAAGTTTTGGCCGTCTTTGGGCCACCCAAATGCCCGTTTTTTGAGGCCCGCTTTACAAGCCTTTACATTTCAATAACTTATAGGCTGAATCGAAACTGGCACGCCCCTTGAATGTATCTCGCCAGTCGCTGTCATGATCTGACGTCGATGAGGAGAGTCGGCCTTGGCCGAGGACAAACAAAGGATGGGAAAGCCAGATGAAAATCGTGATGGCCATTATCAAGCCGTTCAAGCTGGATGAGGTGCGCGAAGCCCTCACGGCTGTCGGCATCCAGGGCCTGACCGTGACCGAAGTCAAAGGTTACGGGCGCCAAAAGGGGCATACCGAAATCTATCGCGGTACCGAGTATGCCGTAAGTTTTCTGCCAAAACTGAAGATCGAAATCGCAGTCCCCTCCGACCTCGTCGAAAAGGCCGTGGATGCGATCGCTTCGGCCGCCAAGACCGGCCAGATCGGCGATGGCAAGATCTTCGTCTATTCGATCGAGCAGGCCGTGCGCATCCGTACCGGCGAAACCAACACAGAAGCGCTTTAAGCACGGCTGACAGGGGAGTTTTTAAGCTATGCAATTTAACAAGATTTCCACTCTCGGACGCCTGGGTGCCGCCGCCGCGGCACTTCTGGCTCCGGCCGTCGCTTTTGCGCAGACGGCTGCCGCACCGGCGGCTGAGGCTGCAGCCGCAGCTCCGGCGATGACGGTCGACAAGGGCGACACGACCTGGATGCTGATTTCTTCCATCCTCGTCCTTCTGATGATCGTGCCGGGTCTGGCACTGTTCTACGGCGGCCTCGTTCGCGCCAAGAACATGCTTTCGGTTCTGATGCAGGTCATGATGATCGCTGCCGTGGCGATGGTTCTGTGGGTCGCCTACGGCTATTCGCTCGCCTTCACGGACGGCGGCTCGATCAACAGCTTCGTCGGCGGCTTCTCCAAGATGTTCCTGGCCGGCGTCGATACGACGACGATGTCGGAAAGCTTCACCAAGGGTGCGGCCATTCCGGAACTCGCCTTCGTCTGCTTCCAGATGACCTTCGCGGCCATCACGCCTGCGCTGATCGTCGGCGCATTCGCCGAACGCATCAAGTTCTCGGCAGTCATCCTGTTCACCATCCTGTGGCTCACCTTCGTCTATTTCCCGATGGCCCACATGGTCTGGTTCTGGGGCGGCCCGAGCGCCTATGACGGCCCGACCGGCCTGATCTTCGGCTTCGGCGCGATCGACTTCGCAGGCGGCACCGTCGTCCATATCAATGCTGGTATCGCAGGTCTCGTCGGCGCCATCATGGTCGGCAAGCGCACCGGTTTCGGCAAGGACATGATGGCTCCGCATTCGATGACGCTGACCATGGTCGGCGCAGCGCTTCTGTGGGTCGGCTGGTTCGGCTTCAACGCCGGTTCGAACCTCGAAGCCAATGCCTACGCCGCTCTGGCAATGATGAACACCTTCGTCGCGACCGCTGCCGCGATCATTGCCTGGGCCATCGTCGAAACCTTCGCTCGTGGCAAGGCTTCCATGCTGGGCGCCGCTTCGGGTGCCGTTGCAGGTCTCGTGGTGGTCACCCCGGCTGCCGGCTTCGTCGGTCCGATGGGCGCCATCGTCATGGGCCTGATCGTCTCGCCGGTCTGCTACTTCTTCGTCTCCACGGTGAAGAACAAGTTCGGTTACGACGATACGGCTGACGTCTTCGGCGTACACGGCATCGGCGGCATCATCGGTGCGATCCTCACCGGCGTGTTCGTCAACCCGGCTCTCGGCGGTGCAGGCATCGTCGATTATTCGACGGCTGACTTCGCAGCCAGCTATGCCGGCACGGCAACCCAGGTCTGGGCTCAGTTCAAGGGCGTGATCGTCACGTTGCTGTGGTCCGGTATCGGTTCTGCGATCCTCTACAAGATCGTCGATCTCATCGTCGGCCTGCGCGTCACGGTCGAAGCCGAGCGCGAAGGTCTCGACCTCGCCACCCACGGCGAAGCCGCTTACCACTCCTGATCAATGGCTTGCGGCGGCGGGTGACCGTCGCCGCAGCACATCACACCGCGGCTTTTTGTAGCCTGCATGCGCCCGGACCCTGGTCCGGGCTTTTTTATGCATGTTTTCAGGCCTTATCCGCCAGTTTGTGGTTAAAGCGACATTAACCACCGTCGCGCTATTCTCCGCTGGAATTGCGTGAATCAGCCGTCAGGCTGCCGATTCGCGCTTGGAGTTGCGTTCAAGGACGGCGGGCAGACACGATGGGCAGAAGCAGTTCAGCGGCTATGGCAAACCGGTCCACCCGCCTGGTGCTCACCGCCTTCGTGTGGCGGCAGGCGGTGGCGCTTGTGGGTTTCGGCGTCTTCCTCGCACTGGCGCTGGCGGTTGCGGCGCTGGCGACCTGGAACGTAGCCGACCCGAGCTTTTCCTATGCGACCGACAATGCGCCGACCAATATCCTCGGCTTTGCGGGTGCGGCCTTCGCCGATCTGATGATGCAGTTTTTCGGTCTTGCGAGCCTTGTCGCCCTGCTGCCGGTGCTCGCCTTCGCCCTGGCATTGATCGCGGGGCGCAAATACGACCGCGTTCCGGCTCGCCTCGCCGCCTGGGGCGGCGGCACGCTGCTCGCCTCGGCGATGCTCGGCTGCTTTCCGGCGCCGCTCACCTGGCCGATCCCGAACGGCATCGGCGGCGTCATCGGCGACATGATCCTGCGCTTCCCGGCGCTGTTCGTCGGCGCCTATCCGACGGGTACCGTGGCGATGGTGCTCGGCTGCCTCTTCATCATTCCCTGCGCATGGCTGATGTTGTTTGCCTCCGGCCTCGTCGGCGAGGCCTTCGCGGAGGATGTCGAGGACGACGATCAGCCGGTTGCAGCCGCAAAAACCCGTTCCAAGCGCGAGGAGATCGAGGAAGAGGATGACGAGGACGGGTTTGGCGGGTTCCTGGCGTTCGGCGCTATCGCCCACTATTGGTATATCGCCCAGGCCAGATTGCGCCGCCTTGCCGGCATCAAGCCGCGCAGCCGTATGGATTTCGACCAGCCCTACGATTTCAACGAGGACGAGTTCGGGACGCTGAACGAGCCGGTTCGCGCGAGATCGGCCCCCGTGGCCCCCGGCCGTCGCATGGAGCCCTCGCTCGATGGTCCCGCCGAGCGGGTCACCTCGCCGCGCCGGCTGGTGGCCGCTCCGCCGATTTCCAGCCATGACGATGACGACGATTACGACCCGTCGTTCGACCGGGACGACATGCCGCCGCGTCCGGCGGGCATCCTTGCCGATGACGACGAGGACGACGATGCGCCATTCGTCGCCTCGCGCGCACCGCAGACCGTCAACGGCGTCCGTGTCCAGCAGCGCGTGGCGGCTTCGGCCGCGCCGCCGAAGCCGAGCGCCCGTGTTGCCCGCGAAGCCCAGGGCTCGTTCATCGCGCCGGATGGCTTCCAGCTTCCCTCCGTCCATCTGCTGAACGAACCGAAGGCCGTCGCCCGCGACGCCTCGCTGTCCGCTGATGCGCTGGAGCAGAATGCGCGGCTGCTTGAGGGCGTGCTCGAGGATTTCGGCGTCAAGGGCGAGATCATCCATGTCCGCCCCGGTCCGGTCGTCACGCTTTACGAACTCGAGCCGGCGCCGGGCATCAAGTCGTCGCGCGTCATCGGCCTTGCGGACGACATTGCCCGTTCGATGAGCGCGATCGCCGCCCGCGTCGCCGTCGTTCCCGGCCGCAACGCGATCGGCATCGAACTGCCGAACCGCACCCGCGAGACGGTCTACCTGCGCGAAATGATCGGCAGCAAGGATTTCGAAGGCAGCAAGGCGAAGCTCGCCATGGCGCTCGGCAAGACGATCGGCGGCGAGCCCGTCGTCGCAGACCTTGCCAAGATGCCGCATCTGCTGGTCGCCGGTACCACCGGTTCGGGTAAATCGGTCGCCATCAACACCATGATCCTGTCGCTTCTCTACCGCTATACGCCGGAGAAGTGCCGCCTGATCATGATCGATCCGAAAATGCTCGAACTCTCCGTCTACGACGGCATTCCGCACCTGCTGTCGCCCGTGGTCACCGACCCGAAAAAGGCCGTCGTCGCGCTCAAGTGGACCGTCCGCGAGATGGAAGAGCGCTACAAGAAGATGTCGAAGATCGGCGTACGCAATATCGACGGCTTCAACAGTCGCGTCGAGCAGGCGCTCGAAAAGGGCGAGGTCCTGACCCGCACCGTCCAGACCGGCTTCGACCGCCATACCGGCGAGGCGATGTACGAGACGGAGGAATTCGATCTCCAGCCGATCCCCTATATCGTGGTGATCATCGACGAAATGGCCGACCTGATGATGGTCGCCGGCAAGGATATCGAAGGCGCCGTGCAGCGCCTGGCGCAGATGGCACGTGCGGCCGGTATCCATGTGATCATGGCGACGCAGCGTCCCTCGGTCGACGTCATCACCGGTACGATCAAGGCGAACTTCCCGACCCGCATCTCCTTCCAGGTGACCTCGAAGATCGACAGCCGCACGATCCTCGGCGAACAGGGCGCCGAACAGCTGCTCGGCATGGGCGACATGCTCTACATGGCCGGCGGCGGCCGCATCCAGCGTGTCCACGGACCTTTCGTTTCCGATACGGAAGTGGAAGACATCGTCGCCTACTTGAAAACTCAGGGGCAACCCCAATATCTCGATGCGATCACGGCCGACGACGACGAGGATGGCGACGGTGCCGGCCCGGCCGGCATGTCCAACCTCGCGGAGTCGGACGACCCCTACGACCAGGCGGTGGCGATCGTGCTGCGGGACGGCAAGGCGTCGACGTCCTATGTCCAGCGCCGTCTCGGCATCGGCTACAACCGTGCCGCCTCGCTGATCGAGCGGATGGAGCAGGAAGGGCTGATCGGGCCGGCCAACCATGCCGGCAAACGCGAGATCCTGGTGCCGACCGAGGGCGATATCCTCGAACGGTAAGGCTTTCGTGATCGCCAGGGGCCGGCCATCAAGCCGCCGCCTTTGGTGCGGAGGAGTAACGAAAGGAGACCAGAATGGAAAAAGAAAAGACTATCCTTTCAAACATCGCTTCCGGCGCGCTCGGCCGCCGGCAGTTTTCGCTCGGGCTTGCGGGCCTGGCAGCGGCGGCCTTCGCGCCGAACCTCGGCTTTGCCCAGAGTGCGGGCGGGGCGGCGGCGCAGAAGATAGCCGATCATTTCTCCTCGGTGAAAACGATGATGGGCGAATTCGTGCAGTTCGGCCCGCGCGGCGAACAGACCGGCGGAAAATTCTTCATCGAGCGCCCCGGCAAGCTGCGCTTCAACTTCGAGGATCCGTCACCGATCCGCGTCATCGCCGACGGCAAGAACGTCGTTGTCGGCAACATGAAGCTGAAGACCTGGGATATCTATCCGCTCTCCAAGACGCCACTCAGCCTGCTGCTCGCCAGCCGCATCGATCTCGGCAACCAGATGGTCCGCGACGTCAAGGAAGAGTCCGATCTCACCACGATCGTGCTCGGCAACAAGACGGTGTTCGGCGATTCGACTATCACCATGATGTTCGATTCCAAGACCTACGACCTGCGCCAATGGACGATAACCGACGCCCAGAACAAGGATACGTCGGTGATGATCTACAATGTCCAGAACGGCGTGAACCTCGACGAAAAGGTGTTCACCATCCCTTACGAGGACGTCCGCAAGGGCTGACCTCGGCAGGGCCTGAAATGAATAGGGGGCTGCGCTTGGTTGCGCGGCCCTTTTCGCTTCTCAGTGACCCCAAAATTTCCTAAACCTCGCGGGAGAAGCCCGAGGGATATCATGACATTTTCGATCACAACCTGGAATATCAACTCCGTGCGGCTGCGCATGCCGATCGTCCAGCAGTTCCTCGTCCGCCACAAGCCGGACATCCTCTGCCTTCAGGAAATCAAGTGCCAGGAGCCTGAATTCCCGCTGCAGCCGCTGAAGGACCTCGGTTACCAGCACATCATCATCCATGGCCAGAAGGGCTATCACGGCGTCGCCATCGCCTCGAAGGTGCCGCTTCTCGAAGACCATCGCCAGAATTTTTGCAATGTCGGCGATGCCCGGCATATCTCGGCGATCTTCGAGCGCGGCTCGCGGCGCATCCGCCTGCATAATTTCTACGTGCCGGCCGGCGGCGACGAGCCGGACCGGACGATCAACCCGAAATTCGGCCACAAGCTTGATTTCGTCGAGGAGATGAAGGCGCTGAAGGCGGACGGCATGCCGGGCATCTCGTCGATCCTCGTCGGCGATCTCAACATCGCGCCGCTGGAGCACGACGTCTGGTCGCACAAGCAGCTCCTGAAGATCGTCAGCCACACGCCCATCGAGACCGAGGGCATGAAGGAGATCATTGCCAAGGGCGGCTGGCTCGACCTGATGCGCCAATACACGCCGGAGCCGGAAAAGATCTACACCTGGTGGAGCTACCGCGCCAAGGACTGGGAAGCGGCGAATAAGGGCCGACGGCTCGACCATATCTGGTCATCGCCCGACCTCGGGCCGTTCCTCGACCGCATCGACGTGCTGAAGGAAGCCCGAGGATGGAACCAGCCTTCTGACCACGTGCCGGTGACGGCGGTGTTCAAGTTCTGACATCGAAGGGACGCGTCTGCGTCTGCCCCTCACCCTAGCCCTCTCCCCGCTTGCGGGGAGAGGGGACGTGCCCCACGAAACGGATCAACGGGACGGAGAGTGCGGCACATGTCCTTCGCCCCGCGTGCGGGGAGAAGGTGCCGGCAGGCGGATGAGGGGCGGCTACGAGCAGAAAGCCCCAATCAGGCGAACCGATCCTGCATCGCCGCCGCCGCCTTGGCTAGGCTCGCGATATTGTCGCGGATGCGGCTTTCGATCACCCGGCCGACCTGCGGATATTCCTCCAGCAGGCGGTGGAACAGCGCACGGCTGATCTTCAGGGCCTCGGAGTCCTCGATTGCGACGGCCGTGAACTTGCGTTCCACCATGGTGACGAGCGCCAGTTCCGACAGCAGCGTGCCCGGACCGACGGTCGCTTCGACCTTCATCTCGCCGCCCCGGTCCGCCATCAGCAGCTCGAAACGGCCCCTGGCAACTATGAAGGCCGATTCGGCCGGGGATCTTTCCCGGAACAATTGCTGGCCGGTCGTCACCTGCCGCCGCTCGGCGCCGAAGGCGACGAGACGCAGCTGGTCGTCGTTCATGTCCCGGAACAGCGGAACCTGGGAGAGCAGGCGGATATCTTCGGTCAGCGACATGAGGGCTCTAGTTTCTCTGCTTGCCGCAATTCCGGACGGAAAACCGCAGCACACTTTTCCTGGAATTGCTTAGGGTACGATCTTGTAGCCGCCGTTTTCGGTGACCAGGATTTCGGCGCTCGACGGGTCGCGCTCGATCTTCTGCCGAAGGCGGTAGACATGGGTTTCCAGCGTATGCGTGGTGACGCCGGAATTATAACCCCAGACCTCCTCCAGCAGCACGTCGCGGGTCACCACCTTCTGGCCGGCGCGATAGAGGTAGCGGATGATCGCCGCCTCCTTCTCCGTCAGGCGGATCTTCTTGCCGTCCTCGGTTGTCAGCAGCTTCTGGCTCGGCTTGAAGAGATAGGGGCCGACGGTGAAGGTGGCGTCCTCGCTCTGTTCGTACTGGCGAAGCTGGGCGCGGATGCGGGCGAGCAGCACGGCGAACCGGAACGGCTTGGTCACATAGTCGTTGGCGCCGGCTTCCAGCCCGAGAATGGTGTCGGAATCGGTGTCGTGGCCGGTCAGCATGATGATCGGCGCCTTGAAGCCGTTCTTGCGCAGCAGTTTCACCGCCTCGCGGCCGTCCATGTCCGGCAGGCCGACATCCATGATCAACAGGTCGATCTGGGCGCTCTTGGCGGTGTTCAGCGCCTTGGCGGCATTCGCTTCCTGGAGAATTGCGAACTCGTCGTAGAACGACAACTGCTCGACGAGCGTCTCACGCAGATCGTCGTCGTCGTCCACCAGGAGTATCGTGCGCGCTGCCATGCGTTCTTGCCTTTCGTATCGCCGTTTGCGTTCTGACCGTCATTGCAGTCAATCGAAGCGCATTTAGGGCTCCTCGATCTAAATCCCTACAGCATCGACCCAAAAATCGGAATCGATTTTCAGAAAGTACGATGCTTTGATTCAATATGCTAAAGCGTCGTTTGCGCATCCGGAGGATGCGCGGCGCTTTAGTGTGCTATGAATTCAAACGAAATCATATTCAAAGCAAAACCTTGTGAGAGAAATGCAACGTTTTCGCGAGGGAAATCACAAAAAGACGGCAGTGGTCACCGTCCGGACCGCGCCGCGCGACCGCCGGCGGGCGATCGTCTCCTTCGGCGGCATCACCGTGCAGGCGGCACTCGGGCGTTCCGGAACCACGCCGTTCAAGCGGGAAGGCGATGGCGCGACCCCGATCGCGGCGATGCGGCTGCTCCATGGCTATGTGCGCGGGGACCGCGCCAGCCTGCCGCCGACGGCGCTTTTGATCACGCGCATCCGAAAAGACATGTTGTGGTGTGACCAGCCGGATCACCCTTCCTACAATCGTCCCGTCAAAGCGCCTTTTCGGCCAAGCCATGAGGAAATGATGCGGGCCGACGGGCTCTACGACATCTGTCTCGTGCTTGACTGGAACATCACGTCTCGCATCCGCAATCGCGGTTCGGCGATCTTCTTCCACCTCATCAAGCCGGGCTACCAGCCGACCGCCGGCTGCATCGCCGTCAGTTTGCAGGATATGAAGCGGCTGATCCGCTTCATGCGGAAGGGGACGGTGGTGAGGGTGCTCGGGTAGCCTCCGGAAACGAAAATGCCCGGCGCGAAGGCCGGGCATTTTCCGTCATCCTTGGGCTTGTCCCAAGGAGCCAAGCCGTCTCGACCAATCTCGTCGTCGCAGATGCTCGGGACAGGCCCGAGCATGACGGCGAAGACAGAGCGTCTTCAGATCCCCCAAGCGGATTACTTCCACTCGCGGATATCGACGAAATGGCCGGCGATCGCGGCTGCGGCGGCCATGGCCGGCGAGACGAGATGGGTGCGGCCCTTGTAGCCCTGGCGGCCCTCGAAATTGCGGTTCGAGGTGGAGGCGCAGCGCTCGCCCGGCTTCAGGCGGTCGTCGTTCATTGCGAGGCACATCGAGCAGCCCGGCTCGCGCCATTCGAAACCGGCGGCCTTGAAGATCTTGTCGAGACCTTCGGCTTCCGCCTGTTCCTTGACGATGCCGGAGCCCGGCACGACCATGGCCGAGACGGTGGAGGCGACGGTGCGGCCTTCGACCACCTTGGCCGCGGCGCGCAGGTCTTCGATTCGGCCGTTGGTGCAGGAACCGATGAAGACGCGGTCGATGGCGATATCGGTGATCTTGGTGTGCGGCTTCAGGCCCATATAGTCCAGCGCACGCCATTTCGAGGTGCGCTTGGTCTCGTCCTGGATGTCGTCCGGGTTCGGAACCGAACCCTCAACCGAGATCACGTCTTCCGGCGAGGAACCCCAGGAGACGATCGGCGGCAGGTTGGCGGCGTCGAGCACCACGACCTTGTCGAAATGCGCGCCTTCGTCGGTCTGCAGCGTCTTCCAGTAGTCGAGCGCCATGTCCCAGGCCTTGCCCTGCGGGGCGCGCGGCTTGCCCTTGATATATTCGAAGGTCTTTTCGTCGGGAGCGATCAGGCCGGCGCGGGCGCCGCCCTCGATCGTCATGTTGCAGACCGTCATGCGGCCTTCCATGGAGAGCGCGCGGATCG
Organism: Neorhizobium sp. LjRoot104; assembly: GCF_964253725.1. NCBI lineage: Bacteria > Pseudomonadati > Pseudomonadota > Alphaproteobacteria > Hyphomicrobiales > Rhizobiaceae > Neorhizobium > Neorhizobium sp. LjRoot104. The sequence goes on along the minus strand of NZ_CAXURS020000001.1, from coordinate 3,667,064 downwards.
CTTCGCCGGCGAACTCGATGACATGGCCGGTGCCGCCGGCAGTGCCGATTTCGCCGATGATCGCAAGGATGATGTCCTTGGCGGTGACGCCGGGCGGCAGCTGGCCGTCGACGCGAACCAGCATGTTCTTCGCCTTCTTCTGCACCAGCGTCTGGGTGGCGAGCACGTGCTCGACCTCGGACGTGCCGATACCGTGCGCCAAGGCACCGAAGGCGCCGTGCGTCGACGTGTGGCTGTCACCACAGACGATGGTCATGCCCGGCAGAGTAAAGCCCTGTTCCGGACCGACGATGTGGACGATGCCCTGGCGGACGTCTTTTTCGGAATAATATTCGACGCCGAAATCATAGGCGTTCTGGGCAAGCGCTTCCACCTGGATGCGGCTTTCCTCGTTCTTGATGCCTTCGTAGCGGTCGAGGGTCGTCGGCACGTTGTGGTCGACAACGGCGAGCGTCTTTTCCGGCGCGCGGACCTTGCGGCCGGCGATGCGCAGGCCTTCGAACGCCTGCGGCGACGTCACTTCGTGAACGAGGTGACGGTCGATGTAGAGAAGACAGGTGTGGTTTTCATCCTCGGAAACGACGTGGTCGTCCCAGATCTTGTCGTAAAGGGTGCGAGGTGCGCTCATGGCTGCTGTCCGTAAAGCTGACTGAAACAGGAAATGGGTATCCGGCAGCACGGGGCTGCCTCAAGCTGAGGAAGGTCAGCTAAGTCGGTCGCAAAGCGCCCCGGATACCCGCGCGAAAAACCGTGCCGGCAGACGCTTGTGGTCCTGCAGCACGACGATATGGTTCGCGAGGCATCCGAATTTCGATCCCATGGCCGCTGCAATAGCAGTTTCTGCAGAAATCGGCAATCGAATTGCTTCTCAGAAAATCTGTCGCATCTCTGTCATAAAGCTTTCGCGGAAACGTGGTTGATCTCAGTTTCCATAACGGAGGAATGCTCACCATGTCCGAACCGATGCAAGACCAGCTCAGCCGCATCAAGGAGGAGATCGCCGACAGCTTCGATGAAGAGCTGGAAATGCAGATGGAAGAGGACCGGCTCGACGAGCTGGTCGCCGAGGGCATGTCCGAGCCCGCCGAGGCGACGATCGACCGCCGGATCTATTTCCGCGAACTCTTCCGCCTCCAGCACGAGCTCGTCCGGCTGCAGGACTGGGTGCAGTACAAGAAGCTGAAGATGGTCGTGCTGTTCGAAGGTCGTGATTCCGCCGGCAAGGGCGGCGCCATCAAGCGCGTTACCCAACGTCTCAACCCGCGCGTCTGCCGCACGGTCGCCCTTCCCGCGCCGACCGAGCGCGAGCGCAGCCAGTGGTATTTCCAGCGTTACGTGCCGCATCTGCCGACCGCCGGCGAAATGGTGCTGTTCGACCGGTCCTGGTACAACCGCGCCGGCGTCGAGCGCGTCATGGGCTTCTGCACCAAGGACGAGCTGGAGGAGTTCTTCCGCTCGGTGCCGGAATTCGAACGCATGCTGGTCCGTTCCGGTATCATCCTCGTCAAGTACTGGTTCTCGATCACCGACGAGGAGCAGGAATTCCGCTTCAAGATGCGCATCCACGACCCGCTGAAACAGTGGAAGCTGTCGCCGATGGACCTCGAAAGCCGCGTCCACTGGGAAGAATATACCAAGGCCAAGGAGGAAATGCTCCAGCGCACCCACATTCCGGAAGCGCCGTGGTGGGTGGTGCAGGCCGTCGACAAGAAAAAGGCGCGGCTCAACATGATTTCTCATCTTCTCGCCCAGGTGCCTTACGAGACCGTGCCGAAGGAGCAGATCGACCTGCCGGGCCGCGTTCGGAACGACGATTACATCCGTCATCCGGTGCCGGCGGACATGTACGTTCCGGAAGTCTATTGAATTTCCCTGCGTGTGCGCTCCGATCGTCAATAGCAGGTGGATATAGGTGACGATCGAATATCGTCGTCATCATCCTCGGCCGAACGTTGGCGGCGAGACGGGCGATCTCCGTCTGACCGGAGGTTGCCGCCATTGGTTCCCTACGCGGAACCAATGGCGGCAAAACTGCCTCCTTACGCCTCGCTGGCGTTTCTCCTATGACTTTTACAAGCCAGATCAAAACGCTTGGGAGAACGTCGATGATACGAGTCTTGAAACATGCCGCTCTGGGTTTGGTCCTGCTCGGGGCCGCGATGGGCACGCTTACCGCGCCGTTGCGGGCACAGGAACCGGTGATGGCAGCCCCGGACAAAGACGCGCTTTTCACCAGCACGGACCCCAAGCTGCATGCAAACAAGCAGGTTGTCTACGGCATCGTCCGTGACCTGCTGGAAGCCAATCACTGGGACAAGGCCGATCGGTATCTCACTGAACGCTACATCCAGCACAACCCGAATGCCGCGTCGGGGCGCGAGGGGGTGGTGCGCTATTTCATCGACGTCCTGAAGCGGAAGCCGAGCCCCGTTCCCGACAAGATAAAAACACCGGTCGCCTTTGTTACAGCGGAAGGCGATCTGGTGACCGTCGGGACGGTGCGCGAAATGAAAGATCCTCGCGATCCCTCGAAGAGCTATACCACCACCTGGTACGACACATGGCGTATCGTCAACGGCAAGGCGGATGAGCACTGGGATTCGGCCGTCAGGAATTAGACCCGGTATCGCGCAACAAAAAAGGCGGCCCACGGACCGCCTTTTTGCATTCTATATGAAAAGCTTATTCGGCAGAAGCTTCAGCGGCCTTGGCGGCTTCGGCAGCTTCTGCTGCGGCCTTTGCTTCAGCGGCTTCTGCTGCTGCCTTTTCGGCGGCGAGAGCCTGGGCTGCTGCAACCTTCTCGGCTTCGATCCGTGCCTTTTCCTCGGCAACGGCCTGACGCTCGGCGTCGTTCAGCTTGCGGGCGCGAACGCCGGTGTCTTCAACGATACGAGCCGACTTGCCGCGACGATCGCGCAGGTAATAGAGCTTGGCGCGACGGACCTTACCGCGGCGAACGACTTCGACGCTTTCGACCATCGGCGAATAGACCGGGAATACGCGCTCGACGCCTTCGCCGTAGGAGATCTTGCGAACGGTGAAGCTTTCGTTGATGCCGCCGCCGGAACGGGCGATGCAGACGCCTTCATAAGCCTGTACGCGGGTGCGGTTGCCTTCGGTAACCTTCACGTTGACGCGGAGCGTGTCGCCGGCGGAGAATTCCGGAAGCGTGCGCTTGGCTGCAATCTTGGCGGCCTGTTCGGCTTCCAATTCCTGGATGATATTCATCGTCTCAAACCTTTGGTTCTTCTGAAACAGCCAGAGCGCTCAGCGTATATCCCTTTGGTCCAAGCCTTGGGGATTTGCCTTTTCGGCAGAGCGAATTCGCCATTCTTTGTTGCTGGTCGACGGGATATTTCCCATTTCCGGCTGGGCCAATACACGAAAGACTTGGGTTTGTCATCCCGTCGATTGCGATTTTATGACGAAAAGCCTGCTATTGCCGCCTTTCGCGCAAGCCGCTATCTGAGGGCCAGGGATGAGGAAACATCAATGACAATCACAATGATAGCCCTGCTCGCCGCGGCGGGCTTCCTGTCCGGCGCGGTCAACGCGATCGCCGGCGGCGGGACTTTTCTGACCTTCGGGGCGATGACGCTTGCCGGCATTCCGCCGATCCTGGCCAATGCGACGTCATCGATCGTGCAGTTTCCCGGCTATGTCACTTCGACGATCGCCTATTGGGACGAGATTTCCAGCCGCTGGCGCAGCGCGCTCGTGCTTGCGCTGGTTTCGGTCATCGGTGCTTTCGCCGGTGCTTTCCTGCTGTTGTCGCTCGACAATCCGTCCTTTCGCGCGCTCGTGCCGTGGCTGCTGGCGGCCGCCACCGCGGTGTTTGCGGCAGGGCCGTGGCTGAAACCGAAGGCGTCCGCGGAGCGGTCGGCCAACTCCCCCGGCTCGGTCATCGGACAATTCCTGACGGCAATCTATGGCGGCTTCTTCGGCGCCGGCATGGGCATCATGATGCTTGCGGTGCTCGGCGTCACCACCGGCGGCAGCTACCATCATCTCAATGCGCTGAAAAACATGCTGGCGATCCTGATCGCGGCCGTCGCCATCATCGTCTTCGTCGGCGGTGGCGTCATTGCCTGGCCGGAGGCACTGGTGATGATCCCGGCGGGCGCGCTCGGCGGTTATGCGGGCGTCTGGATGGCGCGGCGGGTGCCGCAGGCGGTGCTGCGCTGGTGCGTGGTGGCGGTCGGTGCGGCGCTGACGGTCTATTATTTCGTGACGGGGTGAGTGGCGCTGCGTGGAGCCCCTCCCCCTTGTGGGGAGGGGACTTTGCTCCGAGTAAAAACCCCTCCCGCCTGCCGGGGACGGGTCGCTTGCCCCGCCCCCGGACCCCCACAAGGGGGAGGGTTAAGTGTGCCGTGCCGTCGCGCGTTCCATTGAGGCCCGAATGGTCGATGAGGGAGTTACTTCGCCTTGTTCGGCAGCAAATCCGGACGGCGCGTCCGCGTCAGCCGCTCGGCCTCCTCCAGCCGCCATTTCTCGATCGCGGCATGGTTGCCCGATGTCAGCACGGCCGGGATTTCCCGGCCTTCGAACACCTGCGGCCTTGTATATTGCGGATGTTCGAGCAGCCCGTTCTCGAAGCTTTCATGGGTGCCTGACAGCGCATTGCCCATGACGCCCGGCAGGATGCGCACGACCGCGTCGAGCAAAGTCAGCGCCGCCGGTTCGCCGCCGGACAGGACGTAGTCGCCGATCGATACTTCTTCGAGATCGCGGCCGTCGATCACCCGCTGGTCGATCCCTTCGAACCGGCCGCAGACGATCACCACGCCGCCGCCGGCCGCCAGCTCGCGAACCTTTTGCTGCGTCAGCGGTCTTCCGCGCGGGCTCATCAGCAGGCGCGGGCGGTTGTCATTTCCAGAGACGTGGTCGATCGCCTTGGCAAGGATATCCGGCTTCAGCACCATTCCGGCGCCGCCGCCGGCCGGCGTGTCGTCGACGGTGCGATGCTTGTCCTGTGCAAAATCCCGGATCTGTACCGTCTCGAGCGACCATTGCCCGCGCTCCAGCGCCTTGCCGGCCAGGGACAGGGCCAGATGCCCGGGAAACATTTCCGGGTAGAGCGTCAGGATGGTGGCGCGGAAGGTCATCGCTGCTATTTGCCCTTTTTGGGCAGGCCCGGTGCCGGACCGTCATCTTCCGGATTTTCCGCAAGGCCGGCTGCCTGAGGATCGATGACGATCTTGCCGCCTTCGAGGTCGATCTCCAGCACCGCTGCCTCGGAGAAGGGGATGAGGGCAGGGCGGCGGCCGGGGCCTTTCAGCTCCAAGAGGTCGCCAGCGCCGAAATCGTAGACCGCGCTCACCGTACCGTAGCTCTTGCCTTCCTGATCGACCGCTTCGAGGCCTTCGAGATCGGCATAATAGAATTCGTCTTCCTCGAGTTCGTCGTCCGGCAGGTTGTCGCGTTCGATGAACAGTTCGAGGCCGGCCAGCGCTTCGGCCGCATTGCGGTCGTTGATGCCGCGGAAACGGACGATCGCGACGTTCTTGGCTTCGCGGATTTCGAGGATCTCGAAGATCCGGCCGTCCTCGCTGTGCAGGTTGCCGTAGTCGCCGAGCGCGGTCGGATCGGCCGTGTACGTGCGCACCCGCACCTCGCCTCGGAGACCCTGGGCGGCGCCGATGGTCGCCATCAGAACGGGATTTTCGAGCTTGGTCATGAGGGTCGTGATCTCGGTTGTCGTGCGCTCATTTAAGCTCTGCGCGATCAAAAGCAAACAGCAAAACGGGCAGCGCGTCGCCGCGCCGCCCGTCGTTTAAGAAAGCATGGTCGCGAAGCTTATGCTTCGGCCGCAGCGGCTGCTGCTTCTTCAGCCTTCTGGGCGCGTTCCTTGATGCGTTCCTGGGCCTTCTTGCCCGGCTGGCCCTTGCCCGGGTTGTTCTTGGCTTCGCGCTGGGCAATGCCGGCTTCAGCGAGGAAGCGCAGAACGCGGTCGGTCGGCTGGGCGCCGTTGTCGAGCCAATGCTTGATACGGTCGGCGTTCAGTTCGACGCGCTTGGCATCGTCCTTGGCGAGCATCGGGTTCCAGGAACCGAGCTTTTCGAGGAAGCGGCCATCGCGCGGCGAACGGGCGTCAGCAACGACGACGGTGTAGTACGGACGCTTCTTGGAGCCGCCGCGGGCGAGACGAATTTTCAGGGACATTGCAATTACTCCTAGGTTTTTCTGGGCCGCCGTCGGCGGGCCGGGGTTCTTGTCGTGCCCGCCGTGAGGCGAGCTTATTCATGCCGTCTTCGTGCCGACGCGTTCGGCGGCAATGGCTTCATGATGCCGGATGACTTCCGTGATGACGAAGTTCAGGAACTTCTCGGCGAAATCCGGGTCCAGATGCGCTTCCTTCGCCAGGCGGCGAAGTCGCTCGATCTGGAATTCTTCGCGCGCCGGGTCGGCTGGCGGCAAATCGTACTGGGCTTTGAGGACGCCCACTTCCTTGGTGCAGCGGAAACGCTCCGCCAGCATGTGCACGAGCGCCGCGTCGATGTTGTCGATCGACTGGCGGTAGCTTGCGAGTTTCGCTTTGACCTCGGGGTCAACCATCGGCGTGTCCTCCCTCATTTCTTCTTCGGCAGGCCCGGAAGACCCGGGAAGCCGCCGCCGAGGCCGGGCAGTTTCGCGCCGCCGAGACCCGGCATGCCGCCGCCCGGAAGGCCTCCCCCTGGAAGACCTGGCATCGAGCCCGGCTTGAAGCCCGCGGCTTCGGCCTGCTTCTGCAGCGCTTCGAGCTGTTTCGGATCGAGCTTGGAAAGATCGGGCATGCCGCCCATTCCGCCGCCCATGCCGCCAAGCCCCATCTTCGAGGCAAGGCCGCCCATCATCTGCTTCATCATGCCGCCCTTGCCCTTGCCGCCCATCATTTTCATCATGTCGGCCATCTGGCGGTGCATTTTCAAAAGCTTGTTGATTTCGGCCGCATCCGTGCCGGAACCCGCTGCGATGCGCTTCTTGCGGCTATGCTTGAGCATATCCGGGTTGGCGCGTTCGGCCCTGGTCATCGACTGGATGATGGCGATATGGCGGGCGAATGTCTTGTCGCTCATGCCGGCGGCCGAGAGCTTGTCCTTCATGCCGCTCATGCCGGGCATCAGCCCCATGATGCCGCCCATGCCGCCGAGCGACTGCATCTGCTTCAGCTGTTCGGCCAGGTCGTTGAGGTCGAACTTGCCCTTGGCCATCTTTTCGGCCATGGCGCGCGCCTTGTCGGCGTCGATATTTTCCGCGGCCTTCTCGACCAGCGAGACGATGTCGCCCATGCCGAGAATGCGGTCGGCGATGCGGCGGGGATGGAATTCCTCCATCTCCGTCATCTTTTCGCCGGTGCCGATCAGCTTGATCGGCTTGCCGGTGACGGCGCGCATCGAGAGCGCCGCACCGCCGCGGCCGTCGCCGTCCATGCGGGTCAGAACGAGACCGGTAATGCCGACGCGCTCGTCGAAATTGCGGGCGAGGTTGACGGCGTCCTGGCCGGTCAGCGAGTCGGCGACCAGCAGGATTTCATGCGGGTTGGAGCGGCGCTTGATCTCCGCCATCTCGGCCATCAGCGGCTCGTCGATATGGGTACGGCCGGCGGTGTCGAGGATGACGACGTCATGGCCGCCGAGCTTGGCGGCCTGCACGGCGCGCGCGGCAATCTCGGTCGGCGACTGGCCGGCGATGATCGGCAGCGTATCGACGCCGGTCTGGACGCCCAGCTGGCGGAGCTGTTCCTGGGCGGCCGGACGGCGCGTGTCGAGAGATGCCATCAGCACCTTCTTGCGCTCGCGGTCGGTCAGCCGCTTGGCGATCTTGCCGGTCGTCGTCGTCTTGCCGGAGCCCTGGAGGCCGACCATCATGATCACCACCGGGGCGACCGCATGCAGGTCGATGCCGACCCCTTCCGAGCCGAGCATCTCGATCAGCTCGTCATGGACGATCTTGACGACCATCTGGCCGGGCTTGATCGATTTCAGGACTTCGGCGCCGACGGCCTTTTCGCGCACCTTGTCGGTAAAGGAGCGCACGACTTCCAGCGCCACGTCCGCTTCCAGCAGAGCACGGCGAACCTCGCGCAGAGCGGCGGACACATCCGCCTCGCTCAATGCGCCACGGCCGGTCAGTCCACTCAAGATGGAGCCAAGACGGTCCTGGAGGCTTTCGAACATCGTTTCTTCCTTCTCGCGTTTCGGATCACCGAAACGTCGGGTTCTCATCCGCCAAAAACAAGAGACAAAGCCAAAAAGCACCCGAGGGCGCAACGCGCTGTCGGGTGTTGACCTCCGGGCTCAGTCTATCGGCCCCGGTCGGCGGCTCCAAGTCGTAACTTGTCAGCAGATGGGCGGGCTTAAACAGCAAGCGGGCGGGAAAGTCAAGGCTGGCACCTCAGCCGCGCTTTGGCTTGCAGGGATATTCATTTAGCCTATATTGAATATTCCCGGAATTCTCCATCGAAGAGGATCGGCATGTCCCTTTACATCCGCGACGACAGGGTGGATGAACTGGCAAACGAGGTGATGCGCCGGCTTGGCACGAAGACCAAGACGGAGGCGGTACGCGTGGCGCTGGAGAATGAGCTGAAACGGGCGGGTGAGGAGCTGTCGCTGGAGGAGCGGGTCAGGCGTTTGCAAGATCGTATTGCGGCGCTCGGACCAAAAGATCCGAACTTCGATGAAAAGGCCTTCATGGACGAGATGTGGGAAATCTGATGTTCCTCGATGCGTCCGCGATCGTCGCGATTTTAGGCGGAGAACCGATAGGGGCGTCCTTGCTCGGGAAAATCAAAGGTGCTGAAACCCCGGTTCATTATTCCTCGACAGTGGTGTTTGAGGCAGTCATCGCTTTGGCCCGTCAGAGAAAAATCGCCGCCTATGGCGAGCATGCACCGACGCCGAAATATCTGATCGAAGAGGTGCAGGCGGTTGTCGCTGATTTCTTCCAACAGATTGGTGCTGTCGAGGTCGCGCTTCCATCTGGGCTTCATGACACGGCACTGGCCGCTGCAAAAATTTATGGCCGCTTTGTCGGCCATCCCGCCAAACTGAACTTCGGCGACTGCTTCTCCTATGCCGCCGCCAAAATGCTCCAGGCGCCGCTCCTTTTCGTCGGCAACGATTTTTCCCAGACGGACATCGAGGTCGCATGATCGTGTCCGCCGGTTCTCGATTTGGGTTTTCAGATGCAGCCTGAGGCTGCTAGATAGCCATCATGAACCGTCGAAAATTCCTGAAATGGTCCGGCATCGGTGCGATCTCTGCCCTCGTGGGCGGGTTCGCGGCAAGGGGAGCCATGGCTGCCAACAAGTATTACTCCGGTCCGGTCTCCGATCATTTCGACGGGACGTATTTTTTCAACCCGGGTGGCGAAGAGCCGCGCGGCGGCCTCGACCTCCTGCGCTGGAAGCTCGCAGGCAACAACATCGCCTGGCCGGCAAGTTTTCCGAGCCCGTTTCCACAGGCCGTGCCGGAAACGCGGGTCTCGGGCGACCGGCTGACCGTCACCATGGTCGGGCATGCGGCGATGCTGATCCAGGTGGCCGGCCTCAACATCCTGACCGATCCCGTCTGGGACGACCGCGCCAGCCCGGTGCGCTTCGCCGGTCCGAAGCGGGTCAATCCGCCCGGCATCCGCGTCGGCGACCTGCCGCCGATCGATGTCGTGCTCGTCACCCATAACCACTACGACCACATGGACCTCGAGACCCTCTGGGTGCTGCAGGGCCGCGACAAGCCGCATTTCGTCACGCCGCTCGGCAATGACACACTGATCCGCTCGCGTATCGCCGATGCGAAGATCACGGTGATGGATTGGGGCGGCCGCGAGGATATCGGTCCTGGCGCCGTCCTGCATTGCGAGCCCTGCCATCACTGGTCGGCGCGGGGCGTAAGCGACCGGCGCATGGCGCTCTGGGCTGCCTTCGTTTTCGAAACCTCTGCCGGCAAGATCTACCATATCGGCGATACGGGCTTCCACCAGGGCATCAACTACCGCGCCGCGCGTGAAAAGCACGGGGCTTTCCGGCTCGCCAACCTGCCGTTCGGCGCCTACGAACCGCGCTGGTTCATGCAGGCGCAACACCAGAACCCGGAAGAGGCGGTGGAGGGCATGATCCTTTGCGACGCGGCTTTTGTCGCCGGCCATCATTGGGGAACGTTCAATCTGACCGATGAAGGGATCGAAGAGCCGCTGACGGCGCTTCATGCCGCTCTCGATGCACGCCGCGTTTCCCGGGACCGCTTCAGGCCCATGCGCCCTGGCGAAGTCTTCGAAGTGCCGGCAGTTTCCGTCTGAACACGCCGGATCTGTTGCGAAATCGCGACAGATGGTCTCGAAGCGGCAAAAATTTCAATCTCTGCCGTCGCCAATATCCGGCTGCCCAACCTGCTGATTTCGCATTAAAACATGAGTAACAATCATCTTTTTTGCGATACTCTTTGGATCCATTCCAAATCATTGATGTTGCGCCTCTTTTTAGGCGGCGCTAAACGCGGAGCCATTGGTCGGGCAGGTTTCGGCCTTGGGGTTACGGACTTGGACATCAGCCAAATCGAACGATTGCAGCAGACCGAGGAGGGGAAGCTGCGGCGGTTCTTTCTTCGGCGTCTGCGCAACAGGGAGGATGCGGCGGATGCGACACAGGAAACTTTCTTGCGGCTGCTGACGGCATCGCCGAAGGAGGATCTGCGCAATCCGAGTGCCTATCTTTTCCAGGTCGCCCGGTCCGTCGCCCATGGCATCACCGCCCGGCTGATGCGCGACAGCGCGCTTTTCAGCGCCGAGTTGGACCAGACCCAGGTTGCCGACGAGGCGCCAAGCCCGGAGCGCGTGGTCGCCGCCCGCCAGCAGCTCGGGCTTCTGATCGAGACGATTTCCGCCCTGCCGCCGAAATGCCGGGTCGTGTTCGTGCTCAGCCGGCTCGAAGGGCTTTCCAATGGAGAGATCGCAACCAAGCTCGGAATCTCTCGCAATATGGTTGAAAAGCACATCATCCGTGCACTCATGGCTTGCCGTCAGGCCCGCCTTGCGGCATTGCCTCCGGCCGGGGGAAACGCACATGACTAATGTTTCAGGCAGGGCCATCGAGGACGCCATTGCGGAGGAGGCGGCAGGCTGGGTCGCGCGTCTCGGATCCAGCGACGCGACCGATGCCGACCACCGCCGCTTCGAACTCTGGAAAATGCAGGATCCGGCTCATGCGGCCGCCTTTGAAGAGATGAGCTCTCTGTGGGGCGATCTCGCTGCGGTGCCGGAAACGATCGCCCCGCGCCGGCGCCGGGTGGTCGGCGGCGGCATCGCCGCTCTGCTTCTGATGGGCTGTCTTGGCATCATCGCCAGCGAGACCGGCCTCATCGCCCGGTATCGCTCGGATTTCTACACACCGGTCGGCGTCATCCGGCGCATCGACCTCGACGACGGGTCGGTGGTGACGCTCAATACCGATAGCGCCATCCAGGTGCGATATGGCCAGACCGAGCGCCGGATCGTGGTCCTGCGCGGCGAAGCCTTCTTCGACGTCACCCCGAACCCGGCACGGCCTTTCGTCGTTAGTGGCGACGAAACCCAGGCGATCGCGCTCGGCACCCATTATGCGGTGCGCGTCGGCGCGCGCGACGAGGTGATGGTCGAGGAGGGGCATGTGGCGGTCACTTCCGGCTCCCAGCGCGCGGTGCTCGAAACCGGCGGCACCGCGCATCTCGGCGCCGATGGCCGCCTGGCAACCGGTTCCGGCGATGTCGCCGATCTGACGAGCTGGCGCAGCGGCAAGCTGGTCTTCTCCGGCCGGCCGCTCGGCGAGGTGCTCGACCGGATCGGCCGTTACCAGCATGGCCGCATCGTGGTGCTCGACGACGAGGCGGCGCAGCTGCGGGTCAGCGGCGTCTTTGCCGCAAATGACGTCGATCAGACTTTCGCGGCCCTGCAGGAGAGCCTGCCGATCCGCATCATCCGGCTTTCCGACTGGGTCACGCTGGTCCGTTCGCGCTGAGTACAGGTCCGATCCGAAATATGAGTGCTAAAATCATCTTTTTTCGAAAACCGACGTCAGGAGGTGGAGCCCTCTTTCACTCATAACCACCGGGGCCGCGATGAGAGCGGTCACGAAGTTGAGTGCAGGGGGTTGAAATGAGTTTGAGCGGGCCGCTTTCTTCGCGGCATGTCAGGATCGCGCTTGGCTGCGCATCCTTGCTGGGCGGCATGGTTCCGGCCATCGCACAGCAGCCGGCGCAAGGCGTCCAGTCGCAGCAGGTTGCTGTTTCCATTCTAGCCGGGCCGCTGGAAAACGCCCTTCTCGCGCTCGGCCGCCAGACCGATCTGCGTCTGGTCTATCGCAGCGAAATTACCGCGGGCAAGACTACGGCTGGTGTTACCGGTTCGCTGACGCCATCTGCCGCCCTGTCGCGGCTGCTCTCGGGGACCGGGATCTCCCATCGGATGACCGGAAATACCGTAACGCTCGAGGCCGGCACTTCGGCGGCGGGCATGCCGGACCCGGCAGACGATACGACGCTCAAGCCGATCGTGCTGCGAGATGGCGAGGGCCGGCCGGCGGATGCGCCTTACGAGACGGCGGGCTCGACGAGCTATATATCGTCCGAGCAGATCGAACGGTTCCGCGGCTCAAGCGCCGGCGACGTATTCAAGAACACGCCGGGCGTCATTTCGGCCAACAACCACAATGGCGGCGCCGTCAACGTCAATATCCGCGGCCTGCAGGGGCAGAACCGCGTCCGCGTCGCGATCGACGGAACGCAGCAGACCACCACGACCTGGCGCGGTTACGCCGGCGTCGACGACCGCACCTATATCGATCCCGACCTGATCGGCGGCGTCAGCATCTCCAAAGGCCCGTCGGGCGGCGCTGCCGGCGCCGGCGTCAACGGCGGCGTCGTCGGCATCCGCACGCTCAACGCGAAGGACATCGTCGAGGACGGCAAGCAGTATGGCGGGCGGATCAAGATCGGCGCGCAGGATAATACGACCTCGGATTTCACCATCAATTCTCTCGTCCAGCAGACCGACCAAGCCGAGTTCTTCGACTTCACGAACGGCAATGGAAGCGTTGCGCTGGCAACTGTGCAGGACAATTTCGATCTGGTGATCGCTGCGGCGCGCCGGTACCGCGGCAACTATTTCGCGGGCTCGAAAGGCCCGACCACCTATCGCTACGACAATCGCGATTGGCCCCTCTCCTATACCAAGCCGGACGAGGAAGTGTGGAACACATCGAGCGAATCGACCTCCTTCCTGGCCAAGGGCACGATCCATATCGACGACGACCAGAGTATCGAACTCGGTTACGTTCATTACGAAGCCGAATACGGCGAGGCGATGTCGTCGCTGCTGTTCACACAGCCCGAGACGTTCCGCCAGGCGCCGCTGTCCAATGTGACGACGGATACATTCACCAGCCGCTACCGTTACAATCCGGACGACATGGTTGATCTCAAGGTCAATGCCTGGATGAGTATCGTCGACCAGATGGACATGTCGACCGGTCTCGCCTTCTACCTTCCGCCGTGGGTCACGCCGGTCAACACGCCGCCGGGCGACGATCCGCGCTATGCGATGACCCACACCTATGGCGGAGACATTTCGAACACGAGCAAGTTCGATACGGACTATGGTAGTGTCAGCGCCAACTACGGCGTCTCGTACCTTTTGGAAGACATCGACGCCCGGCCCTACCGGAGCCGCACCTATGCGAACACTCTCGGCGTGCTGATGACCCCGAGCGTCGGTAGCCGTTCGATCGCCAGCGCCTTCACGCAAGCGGAATGGGAAGCGACCGACTGGCTCAAGTTCAACGCCGGTTTGCGTTATGACCACTACTGGCTGAAGGACGACGGCGTGACCCCTGATACCACCGTCCGAAATCGGGATGGCGGCCGCCTCAATCCGTCGATCGGCGCGACGATCGAGCCCCTCGACGGCCTGCAGTTCTACGCCCTCTATGCGGAAGGCGTGCGGCCGCCGACCATGCGCGAGACGATGGGCAGCGACGGCAACGTCAGGCCTACTCCCGATCTCAAGCCTGAAGTCGCCGAGAACTGGGAAATCGGCGTCAACCTCAGCAAGGACGGGCTGATCACCGGCAGCGATTCCGCGAGGCTGAAGCTCTCCTATTTCAACAATAACTACACGGACTACATTTCCCGTGTTTCCACTCAGGGAATGCCTCCCCCGCCTCCAGGCATGCCGAACTATTCCTTCACCTTTGACAACCTGAAAAAAGCGCGTTTCTCGGGCGTGGAGGTTTCCGCCTCCTACGACCTCGGTTTCCTCTTCGCCGAGGGATCGCTGACCTATTACACCAACTATGAATTCTGCCGCACGCTCTCCACATGCTCGGACACGACGGTCAATATGGACTATGCCGCAAACCACATGCCGCCCGAGATCATGAAGCGACTGACGATCGGCACGCGGTTGTTCGAGGACAAGCTGCAAGCCGGTATCCGCATCACCCAGGCAGGCGCGCGCATGTCGCCGGTCACCCAGGGCGCGCGCATGTATACGGGGATGTGGGTGCCCTATACGACCGTCGATGCCTTCGCGACCTACAAGATCACGGAAAACTTGACATTCGACCTCCAGGCCGAAAACTTGACCGATCGTTTCTACATTGATGCCCTTGATGGCTGGAACCCTGCGCCTGGACGGACGATCAGGGCCTCGTTGACCGCCAAATTCTAAAATATTCGAAACGGAAGACATATGCAGATCGAACTTGAAACACCCGCTGCACCGACCCGCATCCAGCGCCTCAAAGCCCTGACCGATGCCACCCATGAGCGCCTCGACAAGCGCATCATGGCGGCCGATCCCTTCGGTAGCCGCGAGCGTTACGCGCTGTTCCTCGCCGTGCAGCATCATTTCCATGCGGATGTCGATCCGCTTTATCTCGATCCGCGGCTGAACCGACTTGTTCCAGATCTTCCGAGCCGCGTGCGGCTTGAAGCGCTGCGGCAGGATATTTTCGATGTGACGGGAAACAAGCCGCCCGTCCTCACAGCCGGCACGGATAGGCTCGGTATCCCGGCCGCACTCGGCTGGCTCTATGTCGCCGAAGGCTCGAACCTCGGCGCCGCCTTCCTATTGAAGGAAGCGGCAAAGCTCGGCCTTTCGGGAGAATTCGGCGCCCGCCACCTCGCCGGCCACCCCGCCGGCCGCGGCCTGCATTGGCGCACCTTCGTCGCGGCTTTCAACGGGTTCGAGATGTCCGAGACGGAGGAAGCGGATATGGCCGAAGGCGCCAAGGCGGCGTTTCGGCGGGTGCATGCGCTGGTGGATGAGTTTTTCGTTTGATGGGGATGCAGGCGACGTATTCCGGCGCCCATTGGCGGTTCCCTTTCGCTGCCTGCCGGCCACTACCGACAGAGCGAAGCCCCCACTGGTAATTCCCCGCCTTTTCCGCCATATACAGCCCGATAAGCGGGCACTTGGCCCTCAACGGATTTGGCGTCATGACGGAACTGGTGGAATTCGCGCGGATGAACGGGCTTGGCAACAAGATCCTGGTCGTCGATATGCGCGGACGCACCGACATGGTGACGCCCGGAGCAGCAATCGCGCTCAATGCCGATCCGGCCACCCAGTTCGACCAGATCATGGCGATCCACGATCCGAAGGCTCAAGGCACCGACGCCTGGATCGACATCCTCAATTCCGACGGCTCGAAGGCGCAGGCCTGCGGCAACGGCACGCGCTGCGTCGTGCAGGCGCTGGCCGCCGAGACCGGCCGCAAGACCTTCACCTTCCAGACCGTCGCCGGCATCCTCAATGCGGTCGAGCACGAGGACGGGACGATTTCGGTCGATATGGGCAAGCCGGTGTTCGAGTGGGACCGTATTCCGCTGGCGGAAGAATTTTTCGATACGAGCCGCATCGAACTGCAGATCGGCCCGATCGATGCGCCTGTGCTGCATTCGCCCTCGGCCATGTCGATGGGCAATCCGCATGCGATCTTCTGGGTCGATCGCGATCCGATGAGCTTCGATCTTGAGCGGTTCGGCCCGCTGCTCGAAAACCATCCGATGTTTCCCGAAAAGGCGAATATCACGCTGGCGCAGGTTACGTCGAAGTCGTCGCTGCGCACCCGTACCTGGGAGCGCGGCGCGGGGCTGACGCTCGCCTGCGGTTCGGCCGCCTGCGCCGCCGCGGTTTCCGCCGCCCGCACCGGGCGCACCGGCCGCACGGTGACGATCGATGTCGCCTCCAGCCCGGTCCGCCAGCCGCTTACCATCGAATGGCGGGCAGACGATCACGTCGTCATGACCGGGCCTGCCGAATGGGAATGGTCCGGCATGGTCGATCCGCAGAACGGCGGCTTTACCCGCGACCGGGAGCCTGGTGCCGGCGACCCGGAGGCTCGGGTCAATTGAGCGGCGTCGAGGTCATCACCTTCGGCTGTCGGCTCAATACCTATGAATCGGAAGTGATGCGGGCGGAGGCCGAAAAGGCCGGGCTCAACAATGCCATCCTGGTCAATACCTGCGCCGTCACCGGCGAGGCCGTGCGCCAGGCGCGCCAGGCGATCCGCCGGGCGCGCCGCGAAAACCCGCATGCCCGCATCATCGTCACCGGCTGCGCCGCCCAGACGGAAAAGGACACCTTTGCCGGCATGGCGGAAGTCGATGCCGTGCTCGGCAACGAGGAGAAGCTGACAAGCGCCTCCTACCGGTCGCTGCCGGATTTCGGGGTTTCGGCGGAAGAAAAGCTGCGCGTCAACGACATCATGAGCGTGCGCGCCACCGCGCCGCAGATGGTGAAGCATATCGACGGCCATGTGCGCGCCTTCATCCAGGTGCAGAACGGCTGCGACCACCGCTGCACCTTCTGCATCATCCCCTATGGCCGCGGCAATTCCCGCTCGGTGCCGATGGGCGCCGTGGTCGATCAGGCCCGCAAGCTTACCGAAAGCGGCTATCGCGAGATCGTGCTGACCGGCGTCGATGCCACCAGCTACGGCGCCGATCTCCCCGGCCAGCCGTCACTTGGGCTTCTCGCCAAGTCTCTGCTTCGCCAAGTTCCGGAAATCCTGCGCCTGCGCCTTTCCTCAATCGACAGTATCGAGGCGGACAAACATCTTTGGGACCTGATCGCCGACGAGCCGCGGTTCATGCCGCATCTGCACCTGTCGCTGCAGCATGGCGACGACATGATCCTGAAGCGGATGAAGCGCCGCCATTCGCGCGCCGAGGCGCTGGCCTTCACGCAACAGGCGCGGCGGCTCAGGCCCGAGATCGCCTTCGGGGCGGATATGATCGCCGGTTTCCCGACCGAGACCGAAGAGATGTTCGAGAATGCCGCGACGCTCTCGGAAGAGGCCGGCATTTCCTTCCTGCATGTGTTTCCCTACAGCCCCCGCCCCGGCACGCCTGCGGCCCGCATGCCGCAGGTCGATCGGGCGCTGGTCAAGGATCGGGCGGCACGGCTGCGGGCGCGGGGCGAGGCGCTGAATCGCGCCCATCTCGACCGCATGGTCGGCACCGAGCAGACGATCATCGTCGAGAACAACGGCATGGCGCATACGGAAAACTTTTCGCTGGTGGCAGTGCCCGGACTTGTTCCACGCGCGTTGAAGCGCGTTATGTTGACCGGCCATAACGGCAAACATCTGGAAATGCAGGTCGCGTCCGTCCCATCCCGGGCGGCGTAACCGGAACGGGTTCTCATGGCATTGGGCTTCATAAAACGCGTCTTCACCTTCGGCAAGCCGGCCGAGGAACCGGCACCCGATGCGGTGAGGCCGGAGGATCTGGCTGCCGTCCAGGCGGAGCTGGAGCCCAAGTCACGCGACGAAGACCTGCCGGTCTCGCCGGTCGATCCGGTTGCGCCGACGGAGATCGAGACGGCTGGCGGGCCGGTTTCGGATATGGCGGTTGAGGATATCGAGCCAGCTGAGCCGGTGACTGCCAACGATGACGAGCCGCCGCTTCTTCCTGGTGTCGAGGCCGCTTCGGATATCGGCATGGTGCCGTTGTCGCTGCTGCAGGCGGAAGCCGAGGCCGATGAAGAAGCCGCAGCGCCTGCGGAAGCACCCCCCTCTGTCCTGCCGGACATCTCCCCCTCACGGGGGGAGATCACGGATGCGCCGTCGACCCCGGCATCTGACATTAGCGATGTGGACCCCGACGCCGCTCCCACGAGTTCCGAGTCCGCTTTGGAGCGAGGAGTAAGCCACGATTCGATCTCCCCCCTTGAGGGGGAGATGTCCGGCAGGACAGTGGGGGGTGAGGCGCGGTCTGCGGAGCAGAGCAATCGATCCAGTGAATCGATTGCAGCAACGAACGCCCTGAGCCAAAGCGAAGGGCCGGATCGGCCAATAGAACCCACTCTCCCCAGGGGCTTCTCCACCGCCCGCCCGGAACCCACGCCCGAACCTGTCGCCCCCGCGCCAAAACTCACCTGGTTCCAGCGCCTGCGCGCTGGTCTCGCCCGCACCTCGTCGCAGCTCACCGGCCAGATCTCGGCCCTTTTCACCAAGCGCAAGCTGGACGAGGACACGCTGGAACAGCTCGAGGACCTGCTGATCCAGGCCGATCTCGGGGTCGAGACGGCGATGCGCGTCACCGGGGCGCTTTCCTCGGAGCGTTACGGCAAGGACGTCACCGGCGAGGATGTGTCGCGGATCATGGCCGAGGAGATCACCAGGGTTCTTGGGCCAGTCGCAAAGCCGCTCGCGCTCGATCTTAATCACAAGCCGCATGTCATCCTCGTGGTCGGCGTCAATGGCACCGGCAAGACGACGACGATCGGCAAGCTGGCGGCAAAACTGTCCGGTTCCGGCCTCAAGGTCATGCTCGCGGCCGGCGACACCTTTCGCGCGGCAGCCATCGAGCAGCTGAAGATCTGGGCGGACCGTACCGGTTCGCAATTCATCGGCACCAAGCTCGGCGCCGATGCGGCCGGCCTTGCCTATGACGCCTACGAGCAGGCGCGCGCCAACAAGTCGGATGTCTTGATCATCGATACCGCCGGCCGGCTGCAGAACCGCACGGAACTGATGGCCGAGCTCGAAAAGATCGTCCGCGTGCTCGGCAAGCTCGATCCTGACGCGCCGCATACCGTGCTGCAGACGCTGGATGCCACCACCGGCCAGAATGCCATGAACCAGGTGGAGATTTTCCGGAACGTTGCCGGGGTCAGCGGGCTTATCATGACGAAGCTCGACGGCACGGCGCGAGGCGGCATTCTCGTGGCGATCGCCGCCAAGCACAAGCTGCCTGTCTATTTCATCGGTGTGGGCGAGGGGGTCGATGATCTCGAACCCTTCGAGGCGCAGGATTTTGCGCGCGCCATTGCCGGGATTGCCCATTGATGCCACAAATCTGCCTTGGCGCTCGCGCAGGGCCAAGGCAGGACGAAGCAGGTTTGACCAATTTATGAAATTCGAAAGCGATACGACGCCCACCGCCGCCGACCGGCACCATCCGATGCTGAAGCTCGCGCTTGAGCTCGGGCCGCTGCTCGTCTTCTTCTTCGCCAATCTGCGCGGGGAATGGCTTGCCGCGACCTTTCCGTCGCTTTCGGTGCTCGGCGGTCCGCTTTTCATCGCCAGCGGCCTGTTCATGGTCGCGACCGTCGTTTCGCTCGTGGTCTCGAAGATCGTGCTCGGCCATCTGCCGCTGATGCCCTTCATTTCCGGCATCGTCGTCCTGGTCTTCGGCGGACTCGGCATCTGGCTGCAGGACGAGCTGTTCTTCAAGATGAAGCCGACGATCATCAACACGCTGTTCGGCGTCGTGCTGCTCGGCGGCCTGCTGTTCGGCAAATCGCTGCTCGGCTATGTCTTCAACGCGGCCTTCCAGCTCGACGAGGCCGGCTGGCGCAAGCTCACCATCCGCTGGGGCCTGTTCTTCCTGTTCCTCGCCGTCCTCAACGAGATCGTCTGGAGGGGCGCGAACGCCTATTACCTGCCCGACGCCAAGGCGGCCGATAACTTCTGGGTCGCCTTCAAGGTCTGGGGCACGATGCCGATCACGCTGATCTTCACCATGACGCAGATGCCGCTGATCATGCGCCACACGGTGCAGGACCCGGCGGGAAACACCGAGGCTGAAAAGTGACGGCGGCGGAATTCTCCCCACCGAGTTCATCTTCCCGGCGCTGGCTTCTTGCCGCGCTCGTCCTCTTTCTGCTCCAGATCGCCATCCTTTACGCGATGGGCCGCATTCCGATCTGCGAATGCGGTTATGTGAAGCTCTGGGAAGGCGGGGTGAATACCAGCGGCAATTCGCAGCATCTCTCCGACTGGTACACGCCGTCGCATATCATCCACGGCTTTCTCTTCTACGGTCTCGGCTGGTTGATCCTGCGCCGCGCGCCGCTGACCGCGCGGCTTTCGCTGGCCATCCTGATCGAGGCTGCCTGGGAGATCGCCGAAAACTCCCCGCTGATCATCGACCGCTACCGTACGGCGACCATGGCGCTCGGCTATACCGGCGACAGCATCCTCAATTCGGCGATGGACACGGTGTTCATGGCGCTTGGCTTCTTCGCCGCTTCGCGCCTGCCGGTCTGGCTGACGGTCGCAATCGCCATCTTCTTCGAGCTGGCGACCGGCTATATCATCCGCGACAACCTGACGCTCAACGTGCTGATGCTCGTCTGGCCGATGGATGCGGTGCGGGTGTGGCAGGGCGGGCTATAGGTCGCCGGCAGGGCGGGAGGGGTCTTTGCCGGGGATGATTTTTCCGCCCGTGAAAAATACCGCCAGACCCATCAATCCCTTAGGGACATTCGCTTCCCCGTTCATCCCCGCCTGTCCGAAGCCGCGCCATAATCGCCCCGTCATCGGATGGGAAACCGGGTTCGCGAACCGGCCTCCTCCTCCAAGGTTTTCGGACCCCGGTTTCCGGTGATGGCTGTGGAACGTGGTGGGACGGGAACTGACAACTCCCGGAAAGCTGCAGGAAACGGTCGGGGCAGGCGGAAAGCCTGAATACCCAATACCGAAATACCCCGCCTGCTCCATTCCCAAACCAGAACCGCGCCGGACAGGACGTCCCGCGCGGCCAGAAGTGCTTCTTCACGCCGAGATCGAATGTTCTTCGAAGCCGGAACACGGCGAAACACCTCGGTCGCTTTGGGACATCCCGGTCGCCCGACCGGCTCCCGTTCAGCGTCCTGCCACGGCCTTCTCGATCGCCGGCAATAGATCCTGCGCCAGGCTGCGTGCATCGAACGGACCGACGCGCTTGTAGAGAATGGTACCGTCGGGCGCGACCAGATAACTTTCCGGAATGCCGTAAACCCCCCAGTCGATCGCCGCCTTGCCATTCGGATCGATGCCGATCGCCTTGTAGGGATTGCCGAGTTCGCCGAGGAAACGCAGCGCGTTGTCGTTGCGGTCCTTGTAGTTGATGCCGACGATGGTGAGCCGGCTGTCGTTCGCCAGTTCCTTCAGTATCGGGTGTTCCTGCCGGCAGGGCACGCACCAGGAGGCAAAGACATTGACCAGCGTCAGCTTGCCGGCGATGGCGGCCGTCGTCAGCGCCGCGGTGTTCGAGCCTTCGAGCGGCGGAAGCGCCAGCGAAGGGGCCTTCTTGCCGATCAGGGCGGAGGGTATGGCCGAAACGTCGCGACCGTTGACGTCCTGGTCGTAGAGCATCTTGCCGGCGACCGCTGCAAAGCCGAGAAAGATCGCCAGCGGGATCAGCGGCAGCGCATAACGGGCCAGGCTTTTGCGCGTCGCGCGCTGATTTTCGGTCTCGATGCTCATGCCGCGTCACCCTTCGATTGTGCCGAGCGGCGGCGGATACCGGAGGCTTCGAGTTCTGCCAGCTCCTTTTGGCGGGCGCGGCCGTCGAGCCAGGTCCAGGCGATCAGACAGAGGCAGACGACAGCCGAAACGGCATAGGACATCGCGATGTAGAAGGTATGGCTCATGATCTCACGCCTCCGAGCCGGTTACATGGCCGGCCATGCGCGCGGCCATGCGCCGCTGGGCGGCGACGCGGCGGCGCCAGATCTCGTTGCGCATCGCCATCACGTGCAGGGTGAAGAACAGCATGGTGAAGGCGATCGCCATGATCAGCAGCGGCCAGAGGAATTCCGGGTCGATGGTCGGGCCGCCCATGCGGATGACGCTCGCCGGCTGGTGCAGCGTGTTCCACCAGTCGACCGAGAACTTGATGATCGGGATGTTGACGAAGCCGACGAGGATCAGCACGGCGGACACCCGCGCCGCCCGCGACGGATCGTCCATGGCGCGGTTCAGCGCGATCAGGCCGAGATACATGAGGAACAGTACGAAGACGGAGGTGAGGCGCGCGTCCCACACCCACCACGTGCCCCACATCGGCCGGCCCCAGAGTGAACCGGTGGCAAGCGCGATCAGCGTGAAGGCGGCGCCGAGCGGGGCTGCGGCCTTGTGGCTGACGTCGGCGAGCGGATGGCGCCAGACCAGCGTGCCGATCGCCGAAACGGCCATGACGGTGTAGCACATCATCGACAGCCAGGCTGCCGGCACATGCACATACATGATGCGCACCGTCAGGCCCTGCTGGTAATCGCCCTCGGTGGTGAAGCTCAGGTAGAGCCCGATCGCAAACAGGATCGCGGTGGCCGTCGCCATAAAGGGAAGGATGCGGGCCGCCAGCGCCAGAAACCGCGTCGGGTTGGCCAGGTCGCTGAACTTGCTGATGGCGAGGCTTTCGGTCATGGGCACTTTCTAATATGCGTGCGGAAAAATCAGCTTGATCCTGGTCAATTCAACCGGTCGACGAGCCGATTCTAGTCAATCGCCGGCATTGCGCAACGCCAGTGCCGCGCCCAGCGGTCCGAGCACGGCAAAAAACATCGTGATCGCCACCAATATCAGGAAAGGCGGCATAAACGGGGCAGGATCCTCGACGGCCGCATAGGAAGCGCTGACCCCGAAGATCAGCACGGGGATTGCGAGCGGCAGGACGAGGATCGAGACGAGCAGTCCGCCGCGCGGCAGGGCCACCGCGACCGCGGCGCCGACCGCGCCGATAAAGGTCAGCGCCGGCGTGCCCACCAGGAGCGTCAGCATGGTGGCGCCGATCGCCACCTCGTCCATGTTCATGAACAGGCCGAGCAGCGGCGAGGCGATCACCAGCGGCAGGCCGTTGCCGAGCCAGTGGGCGAGGCATTTCATCAGCACGGTCAGCACCAGCGGGTGTTCCTGCATCAGCAGCAGATCGAGGGAGCCGTCCTCGCGATCGGTCTGGAACATCCGGTCGAGGCCGAGCAGGGCCGACAGTAGCGCGCCGATCCAGACGATCGCCGGGCCGATGCGGGAGAGAAGGTTGAGGTCTGGTCCGACGCCGAAGGGGATGACGGCGACGACGGTCATGAAGAAGAGCACGCCGATCAAGGCGCCGCCGCCGGCGCGGACGGAGAGTTTGAGGTCGCGGAGGAGGAGGGCGGTCATGAGCGGGGGCTCCGTATTCGGGGCGCACCCCCGTCTGCCCTGCCGGGCACATCTCTGCAAGCGAGAGGACGGTCGGATGCGACGGTGCGTGGAGCCCCTCCCCCTTGTGGGGAGGGGTTGGGGAGGGGACTTTTCACCCGGCATGAAAACCCCTCCCGCCTGCCGGCCACCCTCCCCACAAGGGGGAGGGTTAGGGCTGCCGCACCGGCGCACGCTCCATGTGCCGCAGCCTTGTCCTCAAGGGGAAGATGCCCGGCAGGGCAGAGGGGGGGAACGCGGGGCAGACCCATCACCATCTCTCCTCCGCCACGCCCGCGAACCCCGCCATCTTCAGCTCCCGCGCATTCTCCAGCCCCAGCGGCTGGTGAGTCGCCGCCAGCACAATGCCACCGGTCGCCAGATGTGCATTGATCAGCCCCGTGAACACGCCCTCCGCATTCACATCCAGCGCCGCGGTCGGCTCATCGAGGATCCAGACCGGGCGATACGACACGAGCAGCTTGGCAAACGCCATGCGCCGCTGCTGGCCGGCGGAGAGATAGCCGAAGGGCAGATGGATGATGCCGCCGAGGCCGACGGCTTCGGCCGCCTCGCCAGCGGAGACGCCCTTGCCGCCCTCGAAATCGCCGAGGAAGGTCTTCCAGAAGCTCAGATTCTCCGCAACCGTCAGCTCCGCCTTCATCGCGTTGCGGTGGCCGAGGTAGTGGCAGGCCTCGGCGGCGCGCATTCCCGATTCGGCACTCTCGGATGTCCAGGTGACGCGACCGGTTTCCGGGTGCAGCAATCCGGCCACGACGCGCAGCAGCGTCGATTTCCCGGATCCGTTGCGGCCGGTCAGGACGAGGCTTTCACCGGCTCCGAGAGTAAAGGAGATATCCGTGAAAATCCGGTCTTCGCCGCGCCTTGCGCTCAAGTTTTCGGCCAAAAGCCGCATGCCGGAGACCTTCATTAAGATTTTAATCATCGCGATCCGAAAATTTATTCGGAATGGGCGCCAAGCGTCTGGAACCCTTCTTAGAAATTATCTATAAGCACTGCAACCACGCCAGCGGCCGGCGTGATTTCAATCTTCCGCCGAACTTGAAGATCCCAAAAAATCTTCTCGTGCGGACAGCGGAAATGGTCGCACCCGCATCCTGATGTGCATGAAGTGCATAGGCGTCCGCACGCGCGTGTTGGCTCTTTAATCAGCGGGGTTTATTCCGTGGCTAAGTCTCTCGACAGTTTCAATTGTCGCTCCGTCCTTACCGTAGGCGGTAAGGATTACGTTTACTACAGCCTTCCGAAGGCCGAGCAGAACGGCCTTGCCGGCGTTTCGAAGCTGCCCTTCTCGATGAAGGTGCTGCTCGAAAACCTGCTCCGCTTTGAAGATGGCCAGTCCGTCACCAAGGAACAGATCCTGACGGTCGCCGAATGGCTGAACAACAAGGGTCTCACGGAAGCGGAAATCGCCTACCGCCCGGCCCGCGTGCTGATGCAGGACTTCACCGGCGTTCCCGCCGTCGTCGATCTTGCCGCGATGCGCGACGCGATGGTTTCGCTCGGCGGCGATCCGGAAAAGATCAACCCGCTGGTTCCCGTTGACCTCGTCATCGACCACTCGGTCATCGTCGACGAATTCGGCACGCCGACCGCTTTCGCCAAGAACGTCGAGCTCGAATACGAGCGCAACGGCGAGCGTTACCGCTTCCTGAAATGGGGCCAGCAGGCGTTCAAGAATTTTCGCGTCGTTCCTCCGGGCACCGGCATCTGTCACCAGGTCAACCTCGAATATCTCGGCCAGACCGTGTGGACCAAGGAAGAGGACGGCGAAACGATCGCCTATCCGGATACCTGCGTCGGCACCGATTCGCACACCACGATGATCAACGGCCTCGGCGTTCTCGGCTGGGGTGTCGGCGGCATCGAAGCGGAAGCCTCGATGCTCGGCCAGCCGGTCTCGATGCTTCTGCCCGAGGTCATCGGCTTCAAGCTCACCGGCAAGCTCAAGGAAGGCGTCACCGCGACCGACCTGGTGCTGACCGTCGTGCAGATGCTGCGCAAGAAGGGCGTGGTTTCCAAGTTCGTCGAGTTCTTCGGCCCAGGCATGGACAACATGCCGCTCGCCGACCGCGCGACGATCGGCAACATGGGTCCGGAATACGGCGCGACCTGCGGCTTCTTCCCGGTCGATGGCGAAACCATCAACTACCTGACCATGTCCGGCCGCACGCTCGAGCGGATCGCGCTGGTCGAGGCCTATTCCAAGGTTCAGGGCATGTGGCGCGAAGGCGACGGCTCCGACCTCGTCTTCACCGATACGCTTGAGCTCGATCTCGGCGACGTCGTGCCGTCGATGGCCGGCCCGAAGCGTCCGGAAGGCCGCATCTCGCTCGACAAGATCGCTTCCGGTTTCGCCGGTTCGCTCGATACCGAATACAAGAAGCCCGGCCAGCTCGGCAATCGTTACCCTGTCGAAGGCACGGATTTCGATCTCGGCCATGGCGACGTGGCGATCGCCGCGATCACGTCCTGCACCAACACGTCCAACCCGTCGGTGCTGATCGCCGCCGGCCTGCTCGCCCGCAACGCGGTTGCCAAGGGCCTGAAGTCCAAGCCCTGGGTGAAGACCTCGCTCGCACCGGGATCCCAGGTGGTCGGCGAATACCTTGCCAAGTCCGGCCTGCAGGCCGATCTCGACAAGCTCGGCTTCAACCTGGTCGGCTTCGGCTGCACCACCTGCATCGGCAATTCCGGTCCGCTGCCGGCGCCGATCTCGAAGACGATCAACGACAAGGGCCTGATTGCCGCCGGCGTGCTCTCGGGCAACCGCAACTTCGAAGGCCGCATCTCGCCTGACGTGCAGGCGAACTACCTCGCCTCGCCGCCGCTCGTCGTCGCCTATGCGCTTGCCGGTTCGGTCCAGAAGGACCTGACCTCCGAACCGCTCGGCGAAGACCAGAACGGCAATCCGGTCTTCCTCAAGGACATCTGGCCGACCTCGAAGGAAGTCCAGGAATTCATCCTGAAATACGTCACCCGCGAACTCTACGAAACCAAGTATGCGGACGTCTTCAAGGGCGACGAGAACTGGCAGGCGGTCAAGGTTCCTCCGGGCCAGACCTATGCCTGGGATGACAATTCGACCTATGTGCAGAACCCGCCCTATTTTGTCGGCATGGGCAAGACGGGCTCGGGCCTCAAGAACATCAAGGGTGCCCGCATCCTCGGTCTCTTCGGCGACAAGATCACCACCGACCACATTTCCCCGGCCGGTTCGATCAAGGCTGCTTCGCCGGCCGGCGCCTACCTCACGGAGAACGGCGTCGGTGTTGCCGACTTCAACCAGTACGGCACGCGCCGCGGCAATCATGAAGTGATGATGCGCGGCACGTTCGCCAACATCCGCATCCGCAACTACATGCTCGGCCCGAACGGCAAGGAAGGTGGCTACACCTT
This sequence comes from Neorhizobium sp. LjRoot104, assembly GCF_964253725.1. Taxonomy (NCBI): domain Bacteria; kingdom Pseudomonadati; phylum Pseudomonadota; class Alphaproteobacteria; order Hyphomicrobiales; family Rhizobiaceae; genus Neorhizobium; species Neorhizobium sp. LjRoot104. The sequence goes on along the minus strand of NZ_CAXURS020000001.1, from coordinate 3,640,240 downwards.
CCACTATCCGTCCAAGGAGGAGATGTCGATCTACGATGCAGCCATGCAGTACAAGGCCGAGGGCGTTCCGCTCGTGATCTTCGCCGGCGTCGAATACGGCAACGGTTCGTCGCGCGACTGGGCCGCGAAGGGCACCAACCTGCTCGGCGTCAAGGCGGTCATCGCCCAGTCCTTCGAGCGTATCCACCGCTCGAACCTGGTCGGCATGGGTGTCGTTCCCTTCGTCTTCGAAGAAGGCACGACCTGGGCCAGCCTCGACCTCAAGGGCGACGAGACCGTCACCATCGAGGGCCTGGAAGGCGACATCAAGCCGCGCGAATGGAAGACCGCCAAGATCACCTACGGCGACGGCACGGTGAAGGAAATCAACATCCTCTGCCGCATCGATACGCTCGACGAGGTCATCTACATGAACAATGGCGGCATCCTGCAGACGGTTCTGCGCGACCTCGCCGCTTAAGTGACATGGCCACCCGCCGGCTCGGCCGGCGGGTCACCAATTTTCCACGTGAGTTAAGCTGCCCCTCACCCTAGCCCTCTCCCCGCACGCGGGGAGAGGGGACTTGAGAGTTTGCGGCTCGTGTCCTTCTCCCCATCTCAATGGGGAGAAGGTGCCGGCAGGCGGATGAGGGGCAGTTCCAACACCTAAGGTCCCATGCCCTTGACCGTCGTCCTCCTCACCGGAATGGCCGTCACCGTTTTCCTGACATCGCTGCTTTCGGGAATTTTCGGCATGGCGGGCGGGTTGATCCTGCTGTGGGTGCTGCTTTTCCTCTTTCCCGTCGGCACCGCAATCGCCATCCACGGCGTCATCCAGATGGTGTCCAACGGGTCGCGCGCCTGGTTTTCCCGCGCCTATATCGACTACCGCATTCTCGGCATCCTCGGCCTGGGCCTGGTCATTTCGAGCATCATCCTGCTGATCGTCGATTACCAGCCGGACCTGATCGTCGTGTCGATCGCCATCGGGCTGATGCCGATCCTGGTCTGGATGCCGGTATCGAAGCTGCGGCTCGATGCCTCGAAGCCGCTGCATGCGCTGGTCTGCGGGCTGATCGCCGGCGCGCTGACGGTCGGCGTCGGCGTATCGGGGCCGACGATCGACATCTTCTTCATCCGCACGACGATGGACCGGCGCAAGGTGATCGCCACCAAGGCGGCGGTGCAGGTCGCCTCGCATGCGACGAAGGTGGTGTTCTACTGGAACGCGGCCTCGCAACTGCCGACCACGGAGTGGATCGCGGTGCTGGTGGCAGCGCCTATCGCCATTCTCGGCGCGCGGGCCGGCAACGACATTCTGCAGAAGATGACCGACCAGAATTTCCGCGCGTGGACGCGCTGGATCGTCACCGGCGTGGGTGCCGTTTATTTTACCCAAGGCCTGCTCAAACTGATTTGACCCCGGCGCATTTTTCGCGAAGTTTGATGTCCGACCAAACGCATTCGGAAACCGATCAATTATCCGGTCTTCACCCCTTCGTGACTTTCTCTTGAAGGTTCCCGGTGGTTACTTTCCGCCATCCAGTGCGTTAGGCCCCTTGATCGCCGCGAGCAATCGTGGATAACAGTTGCCCTGATAAAAAGGTCTGCCACCCATGCCCCTTCGTTTTCGCTCCGTACTCCTTGTGGCGGGCCTGTTTTATGCGGGCGCTGCATTCGCGGGAGAGGTCAGGGCGCCGAAGGGCGTGATCGAACTTTTTACCTCTCAGGGCTGCTCCTCCTGCCCGCCCGCCGATGCCGCTCTGGGCGAGCTGGTGGCGCAGGGAGACATGGTCGTGCTTTCCTACCACGTCGATTATTGGAACTATCTCGGCTGGACCGATACGCTGAGCTCCAAGGAAAATACCGAGCGGCAATATGGTTATGCCAAGACGCTCGGGCGTAGCGGTGTCTATACTCCGCAGGCCCTCATCAACGGTCGAGACCACGTCAAGGGCACCGACCTCACGGTGATCAACGACAAGGTGAAGGCACTCGGCCAGAGCGGCAAGGGGCTCGACGTCCCGGTCACCGCGGCGATGCGCGGCGACGAGATCGAGATCGAGATCGGAGACGGCAAGGGGCAGGCCGACGTCGTCGTCGCCTATTTCACTAAGCGCCAGATGGTGGATGTCACCAAGGGTGAAAACAGCGGCAAGACGATGGAATATTGGCACGCCGTTTATGACGTGCAGTCGGTCGGCACCTGGAACGGCCAGAGCATGAAGCTGACCCTGCCCGGCAAGCTGATGGGCAAGTCTAAGAAGGATGGCTGCGCGATCCTGCTGCAGACATCCGGCCCGGGCGGCGAGCCCGCGGCAATTCTCGGCGCGACCGTGCTGATGGCGGGCCGCAAAAAATACTGACCGCGGGCGCGGTTCCTGTCCTGCCGATTATGCGTGAGTTCTTGTTGGCGGCCCGATCCAATAACATTGGGGGGCTGGGGGTAAGGGTCAATGCACCAGACCGGGCCATATGGCGCTGAAAAACGGCGCCAACCAACGCTGCCAATCTCGCTTCGAAATCGGGCACTCTTTTGTTCGAAATGGGGCAAGAATAAAATCGCGGCGGTTGGTTGCGGGCGAGATTGCCGGGGTTGATTTTTACGGCCTCTCGGGCACACTGTCATATCTCTGACATTTGACGATTTGGGAGTCTTGATGACAGATCAGCCGGATTTGCCGGGGGGACAGAGACCCCAGGACACAGCCGTTGTCGTCGATCTCAGTGATTATCGGCAGAACCGCGATCCCGCACCGGTCACCTTCCACCGGCGGGAACTCGATGCGATCTTGAGGATTTACGGTCGGATGGTCGGCGAAGGGGAGTGGAAGGACTACGCGATCGACCACCTCAAGGATCGGGCCGTGTTCTCAATCTTCAAACGCTCCGGTGAAACTCCGCTCTTCCGAATAGAGAAGAATCCGAAGCTCGCGGCCAAGCAGGGCGCCTTTTCAGTGATGAACACCCATGGCCTGATCATGAAGCGCGGACATGAGCTGCCGCAAGTGCTCAAGGTCTTCGACAAGGTGCTGAAACTGATCGATTAAGGCGGCGCCCTATTCGGCAAACAGCGAACCCGGATAGACGCCGGGATTTGGATCGGTTTCATTGCCTTCGCCGAGCGAAACCTGCATCAGCACCGTGTCCTGCCATTTTCCGTGTTTGAAGCCGGTGCCCTTGAGCGTGCCGGTCAGCTCGAAGCCGAGACCGCGATGGAGCGCCACGGAGGCAGGGCTGGCGCCGCCGATGACGGCGACCATCTGGCGGAAACCCAGCGCCTCGCAGCGCACCAGCAGTTCTTTCAGCAGCGCCTTTCCGACGCCCTTGCCGCGCGCTTCCGGTGCCAGATAGATCGAATCCTCGACCAGCCAGCGATAGGCCGGGCGGGTCCGGAAGGCCGATGCGTAGGCGTAGCCGAGGAGGGTGCCGTCTTCCTGTTCCGCCGCGATATAAGGATAACCCTTGGCCCGGATTGCCTCGAAGCGGGCGGTCATCTCGGCCTCGCCCGGCGGCGTCAGTTCATAGCTTGCGGTGCCGTTCAGCACGCTGTCGCGATAGATTTCGGTAATCGTGGGAAGATCGGCGGGGGAGGCGTCGCGGAGATGGAATGTCATTGAGTTTCAGGCCGTTGAAAGGAATGGCCGAGCCTATGCCGTGACGCGAAGCCGGGCAATAAAAAAGGCGACCCGGAGGCCGCCTTTTCCTGTTCGAATTCCTCGAGATCAGTTGTTCCGGTTGCCCAGGAACTGGAGGAGGAACGTGAAGAGGTTGATGAAGTCGAGGTAGAGGGTCAGAGCGCCCATGATGGCCTTGCGGCCAGCAACCGCGACGTCGTCGCCGTCAAAGTACATTTCCTTGATCTTCTGCGTGTCGTAGGCGGTGAGGCCTGCGAAGATCAGCACGCCGATCGCGGAGATCGCGAAGCCGAGGGCCGAAGACGCCAGGAAGATGTTGACGATCGAGGCGATGATCAGGCCGAACAGACCCATGATCAGGAACGAACCCATGCCCGACAGGCTTCTCTTCGTCGTGTAGCCGTAAAGCGACAGGGCGCCGAAGGAGGCCGCCGTGATGAAGAACGTCTGCACGATGCTCTGCGCCGTGTAGACCAGGAAGATCGACGACAGGGAGAGACCCATCAGCGCCGCATAGCCCCAGAAGGTGGCCTGTGCCGAGCTGACGCTCATCTTATGAACGCGGAAGCTCAGGAAGAACACCACTGCGAGCGGCGCGAGCATGATGACCCAGCGAAGCGGCGAACCGTAGATCGCAGCGCCAAGGCTGGTCAGCAGGATGCCGTTCGGAAGCCGGGCGACAGCTGCGGCTGCATCCGTCGTCGTTGCGAGGGCCGAGATACCATAGGCGGCGATACCGGTGATAGCCAAGCCGACAGCCATCAGGTTGTAGACCTTGAGCATGTAGGCGCGCAGGCCTTCATCGATCATCGCGCCGGACTGGGCGCGACCCTGCGCCGCCCGGGTCTGGTAGTTGTTGAAATCAGCCATTGTTTCCTCTTTAAGCTCCGGAATTATTCACGGTGTCGGGCCCCCTTTTTACGGACCCAGGCGCCGCTGCGGAGCTCCAGCAAGCCTGCGCATAAATATGATGCGAGATCGCTTCACATACAAGAGGTGCGACAAGCGAAAAACGCAAGCCATGGGAGCTATTTAGCAACCTATGGGAGGCGCTGACGGTAATTTGATCCGAGAGTTAACAAGAAATGCTACCTCTGGAAGAATTAGAGCTCGCGCAGCACCGGTGCGGCCTTCTGCCCTAATATGCGCCATGTGCCGGCAAGGCCTATTCCGACGGTCAGAACCAGCGAAACGGCGAGCGTCAGCACCGCGACATCGGGCAGGAAGACCGATTGCAGCCGCATGATCCGGCTGACGATGAACCAGGCGGAAAGGCCGCCGGCGACGAGCGCAAAGAGGGCCGTTGCCGCGCCGAGGATCATGTATTCGTAGCTGAAGGCGCGCATCAGCATGCTGCGCGTGCCGCCGAGCGTCTTCAGGATCACCGCGTCGTGGGTGCGTGCCCGATTGCCGGCCGCAAGCGCGCCGGCCAGTACCAGCACCGACGAGATCAGGGCAACGGCGGCCGCGGCCCGGATCGCCGTCGCGAGCTGGCCGACGAGCTGATCGACGATGTCGATCGCATCCTTGACCCTGACGCTGGTGATAGTCGGATAGGCGTTGGTGACGGCGCGCAGGATCGTGGCTTCCTGCTGGGCGGTGGCCTTGGGGTCGCTCAGGGTCGCCAGCCAGGCATGCGGCGCGCCGCGGAAGGTATTGGGCGAAAAGATCATCACGAAATTGATCGACAGCGATTCCCACTGAACCTTGCGAAAATTGGCGATGCGGGCGGTGATGTTGCGGCCGAGCACGTTGACGGTGACGGTGTCGCCGATCTTCAGGCCGAGTTCGCCAGCCTCCTCCGCCGAGAAGGACACGAGCGGTTCGCCGGTATAATCCGCATTCCACCACTCACCCGCGGTCAGCGCCGAATTGGACGGCAGTTTGTCCTCGTAGGTAATGCCGCGGTCGCCGCGCAGCACCCAGCGGCCGGCCGGCGGCACGTTCATCTGGGTCACGTCCTTACCGTTGAAGGCAAGTATCCGGCCGCGCAGCATCGGAACCTGGGTGATCACACCCTCCGGCGCCTGCTGTTTCAGGATGTTGACGAAGCCCTCGCGCTCGGATCCCTGGATATCGACGAAGAAGAAGTTCGGAGCCTGCTGGGCGATGCTGCCGGTCAGCTGGCGGCGCATGTTGCCGTCGATCAGGGCGAGCGTCACGAGGAGGGCAAGGCCGAGGCCGAGCGACAGCACGACCGATGGCGTCAGTGCGCCGGGCCGGTGGATATTGCCGATCGCCAGCCTGAGCGCCGGCGAATTGACCCGCGGGCTTCTCCTCGCAAGTGCTGCGATAAGCGCAGCCACGAGGCGCAAAAGCACGAAGGCGCCGGCGACGGCGGCGAGGAAGACGGAGGCTATGAAGCGCTCTTCCGCCGAGACGATCGCCAGCGCCGCGAGGGCGGCGAGCGCCACGCCTGCGGCCAGAAGATATGGCCAGGAGGGAAGGCGGGTATTGTCGAAGCTCTGTTCGCGGAAGAGGGCGGTCGCCGGAACTTCGCGGGCATGGCCGAGCGGCAGGACCGCGAAGGCGAAAGTGATCAGGATGCCGAACAGCGCGGCGAGCGCCAGCGCCGACGGATAGAAGGTCACTTCCTTCGGAACCGGCAGCACGCCTTCGAGGAATTGCAGAGCGACGAAGGGCGATATGGCGCCGATGACGAGGCCGATCAGGATGCCGACCACCGCCAGCAGCATGATCTGGATGAGATAGATCATCGTCACCACCGAGGCAGGCGCGCCGAGGCACTTGAAGGTGGCGATGGTGGTGCGCTTGGCATCGAGGAAGGCGCGCACGGCATTGGCGACGCCGACGCCGCCGACGATCAGCGCCGTCAGTCCGACCAGCGTCAGGAATTGCGAGAAGCGGTCGACGTTTTCGGTCAGCGAAGGGGCGGCCCGATCGCTGGTGCGGACCGACCAGCCGGCGCTGGGAAACTCGCGGTTGGCGCGGGCGGCGAGCGTCGAGCGGATCGCCGGATCGTCGAGCCGGATCTTGTAGGCATGCTCGACGAGGCTGCCGGTGGTGATCAGGCCGGAGGCGGCGAGCGCTTCGCGGCTGACGATCAGGCGCGGGGCGAAGCCGAAACCTTCCGAAAGCGCATCGGGCTCGGCGGCGATCGTGCCGCGCAATGTCAGCCTGACATTGCCGAGCAGAAGCTGATCCCCGTCCTTGAGGCCGAGGCGCTCCAGCAGCAGTGGCGCCGCGAGCACGCCGAAAGTGTCTCCCTGCCTGGCAAGCAGATCGGGCAACGGCGCGGAAGGTTCGGCGCCGAAACTGCCGTAGAGCGGATAGGCGTCGTCCACCGCCTTCACCTCGACCAGCGCCTGTTCGGAACCGTCGGGCTTGCGGGCCATGGAGCGCAGGCCGGTGGAGACGGAGACCTTGCCGAGGCTCGTCAGGAATGCCCGTTCCTGGTCGGTCGCCTCGCGATTGTTCAGTTCGAAGCGAATGTCGCCGGCAAGAATTTCCTGGCCTTGCGAGGCGATGGCGCCGGTGATGGCGCGCGATACGGAATTGACCGCCGCGATCGCACCGGTGCCGAGCGCGATACAGGCGAGGAAGATGTAGAAGCCGGCCAAGCCGCCGCGCATCTCGCGCAGCGCCAGGCGGAAGGAAATCGAGAGGCGCGGAAAGGCCCGCCTCATGCGGAGACCGCCTGAACGGGATGATGGGCGGTGGCGCTGTCGCCGACGATCTCGCCGGAGCGGACGCGGATCTGGCGCGAGCAGCGGGCGGCGAGCGCGTTGTCATGGGTGACGAGCAGCATGGTCATGCCGCGCTCGGCCTGTTTCGAGAACAGGAGGTCGGCGATCTGGCGGCCGGTCTCGGTGTCGAGATTGCCGGTCGGTTCGTCGGCGATCAGCACCGAGGGCGAGGGGGCCAGCGCCCGGGCGATCGCCACGCGCTGCTGCTCGCCGCCGGAAAGCTGGCCGGGATAGTGGCTGAGCCGCTCGCCGAGGCCGACGGCGGTGAGCTCGCGTTTTGCGATCTCGAAGGCGTCTTTCACATTGGCGAGTTCGAGCGGCACGGCGACGTTTTCGAGCGCGGTCATGTTGGCGATGAGGTGGAAGGACTGGAAGACGATGCCGATATTGCGGCCGCGGAAATCCGCGAGCCTGTCTTCGGACAGGGAATGAAGGGGCGCGCCGTTGATGACGATCTCGCCGCTGTCGAGGCGTTCGAGACCGGCCAGAACCATCAGCAGCGTCGATTTGCCGGAGCCGGACGGCCCGACGATGCCGACGGCTTCGCCGGCGCGGATTTCGAGATCGATCTGCTTCAGCACATGCACCGAGGCCGCCGCGCTGCCCAAGGTCAGATCGGCTTTCTTCAGCGTGATGATGGTTTTAGTCAAATCGAACCGTCCTATATAGGCGTGAAGCGTAACCCGAACACCGCGTTGCGGCAGCGCTCAATCTAGGAGACGGATCGTGAGTTTTAAAGCAAGCCTGCTTCACTTCATCGTCATGTCCGGGCTGGCGCTGTTCGCCTTGCCCGCCGCTGCGCAGGACAGGGCGATCCAGCTCGTCGGTTTCGGCGACAGCCTGATGGCGGGTTACCAGCTTGCGCCTTCCGAATCCTACACGGCCCAGCTCGAAGCGGCGTTGAAGGCCAAGGGCGAGAATGTCGTCGTCACCAATGCCGGCGTTTCCGGTGATACGACGGCGGCGGGTTTGTCACGCATCGACTGGTCGGTGCCGGACGGCACGGACGGCGTGATCCTCGAACTCGGGGCCAACGACGCGCTGCGCGGCATCTCCCCGGACCAGTCGGAGAAGAATCTCGATGCGATCCTGGCGCGGCTGAAGGAGCGGAAGATCCCGGTTCTGCTGATCGGCATCCTGGCGCCGCCGAACATGGGGGGAGATTATGCCGAGAAGTTCAACCCGATCTACAGGCGGCTGGCCGACAAATACGCGGTGCCGCTCTATCCGTTCTTCCTCGACGGGGTCACGACCATTTCCAGTCTGCAGCTCTCGGACGGCATGCATCCGAACGCCAAAGGGGTCGCCGTGATGGTCGAAAAGACCGTTGAACCTGTCAAAAGCTTCCTGGGGGCTATTAAGGATAAGGGAAAATAACAGCTTGCGCGGAACCTCTTTGCATGATTCGCTGTTAGCATCTGCAAAAGATTCGAGGAGGTCCCTATGCCGAGACTTTTCACCGCCCTCGAAGTTCCGCGCAATGTAGCGATGAGTCTCTCTCTCCTGCGCGGTGGGATCCCCGGTGCCCGGTGGATCGACGTCGAAAACTACCACATCACCCTACGCTTCATCGGCGACGTCGACGGCCGCACCGCCGACGAGATCGTCAGCCGGCTAGACCGCATCGACCGTCCGGAATTCCAGGCGACGCTGACCGGGATAGGCTCCTTCGGGTCGAAGAAGCCGCATTCCATCTGGGCCGGCGTTTCGCCGTCCCCGGAAATCTACGCGCTGCAGGCGGAGATCGAGCGGATCTGCCAGCGCATCGGCTTGCCGCCGGACCCCCGCAAGTTCACCCCGCATGTCACCCTGTCGCGGCTCAAGAATTGCCGGCTGGACGATGTGGTCCACTACCTTTCCGGCCGCGGCAACTTCTACACGGCGCCCTTCACGGTGCCCCGTTTCGTGCTGCTGTCGTCGAAGGAATCGGTCGGTGGCGGACCTTATCTGACGGAGGAAATCTTCCCGCTGCAGGAGGCGAGCTACGGCCAGGCCTATGCAGGCGACATGGAGCCGGTATGGAGCCGGTGAAGAGCCTCCTTTAGTCCGAAAGGAAGGTTGGCGATGAATTACGAAAAGCTGGACGCGGCCGGCGTCGAGCGCGAACTTGCGACACTTCAAGGCTGGGAGCTGAAGCCGGAAGGCGATGCGATCTCCAAGAGCTTCAAGTTCAAGACCTTCATCGAGGCTTTCGGCTTCATGGCCGAATGCGCGTTGTCCGCCGAAAAGCTCAACCACCATCCGGAATGGTCGAACGTCTATTCGCGGGTGGATGTGCTGCTGACCACTCATGATACGAAAGGCCTGACCAACATCGACTTCAAGCTGGCCCGGGCGATGGACAAGGCATCCTTGCGCCGCAATTGAACTTCATGGTCGATAGCCCATATTGGGTGGGCACACGTTGAGCGAACGGAGCGACCATGGACGACGTGAAGATCGGTGAAATTCTGCTGCCGGGTGACACGGACACGCAAGACCGCCGCGAGCGGCGGGTCCGTGCCAAGTTCTGGCCGACCCTGAAGCGGGCCGTCCGGCAGGTGCCGTTCAGCCGCGACCTGATCGCCGCCTATTATTGCGCGATCGACCGGCGAACCCCGACCCGCGTGCGGGGCGTGCTGCTTGCGGCGCTCGCCTATTTCGTGATGCCGATCGATTTCCTGCCGGACATGTTCGTGCTTGTCGGCTTCACCGACGATGTCGCAGTGCTCGCCGCCGCTTTCCGGATGATCCAGGGTCATATCGCCGACCGCCACTACGAGGCCGCCGACCTGGCGCTGATGGACAATCCGGACATTGCCGACGACATGCGCGGCAAATAGTCTCAACGGGCGCTATCCCTCCGAAGGATCGTCGAGAACTCTCCGCAAGCGCTCGAATGCGAGCCTGATTCGCGACTTCACGGTGCCGAGCGGGAGACCCGTGGACGAGGCGATTTCCGAATGGGACTGGCCGAGGAAGAAAGCCGCCCGCACTAGTTCCATCTGTTCACCGGGGATATCGGCGAGTGCCGCGCGCACCTGCGCATCCCGCTCCTCGCCTTCGAAGATCGTATCGGCTCCCGGCGCCTCGGTGACGAAGAACAGGGGTTCGTAGATATCCAGCTGCCTGTGCCTCGCCCGGCGCTCCGCATCGATGCGGCGGTTGCGGGCGATGCGGAAAAGCCAGGTGGACAGGGAGGATCGGGCCGGATCGTAAAGGCCGGCACGGTGCCAGAGGACGGCCATCACCTCCTGGACGAGTTCTTCCGCATCGTCGGGCCGCATCGACCGTTTCACCAGCCAGGATTTCAGGCGCGGTGCGTAATAATCGAACAGCACCGTAAAAGCTGCCTGGTCGCGTTCATCGGCCACTGCCCTTACCAAGCCGGCGAAGTGGTCTCTTTCGTCTACATCCATTTACGCTGCGCACAGTTTCCGATGAGATTCGCGTCATATTCGACCATTCTAATGTCATTGTGAGAGTTAGGAAAAGGACAAACTCTTGCCCCAATCCTTGTGTCACTGATTGACGAAACGCATGGAAATTCTGCTGGTTGGGTCTTTGGAGGCATAGCGGTGAATGCTATTCCCGTACAGCTTGGGGCCAGGGCAGGAGATTCAGCAAATTCTAATGGTCTGGTTGACGGTTTGGTAACCAGGATCAAGTCAAAATGCGCCGAATCAGGATCATGCCTGGCAAGGCTTGCCCGCTCGGGCCGTTGAACGAACAAAACCGGCAGGAGACCATGTCTGTAAGAACAATCGCAACCGCATTGGCAATCTTGGCTGCAAGCGCCGGCCTGGCATCGGCTCAGGCGCCGAAGGCCACTGCCCCGGCCAAGCCCCAGCAGGCCCAGGCTCCGGCGGCAGCTGCCGCGGGCCCCACGCGCATCCAGCAGTTCAAGGCATGGGGCGCCTATTCCTACAAGTCCGGCGCCAGCAACGTCTGCTACGTGCTGTCGGTGCCGACCACCAAGGAGCCGGCCAGCGTCGATCACGGGGATATCTTCTTCATCGTTTCGCAGCGTCCCGGACAGAACATCTCCTATGAGCCGCAGGCGATGGTCGGTTACCCGCTGCAGCCGAATTCCAAGGTGACGGTGACGATCGACAAGAAGAACTTCACGATGTTCACCAAGGACAAGGCGGCCTGGGTGGAGAACGCGGCCGAGGAGCCGGCCCTGGTCGCGGCGATGAAAACAGGTCACAACATGAGCGTCAGCGCCGTTTCCGGCCGTGGCACCAAGACCTCCTATGCCTATTCGCTGCAGGGCATTGCGGCGGCGCTGAAGCAGATCGAAACCTGCAAGTAGACGCCCCTGCGCAGCAAGAGTTGAAAGGCCGGTCCCGTGACCGGCCTTTTGCATTTCTTGAAGAATAGTGACGCGGCGGCTATTTGATGATAAAGCCCGGCTCAACGAAGGTCCGGCACGTGTGCCCGATGGGCCGATACAGGTTTCACGCATTCAACATGCCCTGACTTTCCCGCTGATCGAACGTGGGAAAGCTGCATGTGTTCGAACGGGATAAAAGAATGTCAGTCTCAGAGGCTCTGGCGCCGGTCGCCATCAAGAAGCCGCTCGTCGCCAATCCGGATCTGTTCGGCAGCAAGCCGTCGCTGATCGGGCTTTCGCGCGAGGACATGGCGGCAGCATTGAAGGAAAAGGGCGTACCGGAAAAGCAGGTGCGCATGCGCGTCAGCCAGCTCTGGCACTGGCTCTATATCCGCGGTGTGTCCGATTTCGACGCGATGACCAATGTCGCCAAGGACATGCGCGAGATGCTGAAGACGCATTTCACCATCGCGCGTCCCGAGATCGTCGAGGAACAGGTTTCCAACGACGGCACCCGCAAGTGGCTGTTGCGCTTCCCGCCGCGCGGCGCCGGCCGGCCGGTCGAGGTCGAGACCGTCTACATTCCCGAAGAAGGCCGCGGCACGCTGTGCATCTCGAGCCAGGTCGGCTGTTCGCTCACCTGTTCGTTCTGCCACACGGGAACGCAGCGCCTGGTGCGCAACCTGACGGCCGAGGAAATCCTCGCCCAGCTTTTGCTGGCGCGCGACCGGCTCGGCGATTTCCCGGGCACCGACACGCCACCCGGCGCCTTCGTGCCGACCGGTGAGCGCAAGGTCACCAATATCGTCATGATGGGCATGGGCGAGCCGCTCTACAATTTCGAGAGCGTCAAGACAGCGCTGCTGATCGCGACCGACGGCGACGGCCTGTCGCTGTCGAAACGCCGCGTGACGCTGTCGACCTCCGGCGTGGTGCCGGAAATCTTCCGTACCGGTGACGAAATCGGCGTGATGCTGGCGATCTCGCTGCACGCGGTGCGCGACGACCTGCGCGACATGCTGGTGCCGATCAACAAGAAATATCCGCTGAAGGAACTGATCGAGGCCTGCCGCAACTATCCCGGTCTTTCGAACGCCCGGCGCATCACCTTCGAATATGTGATGCTGAAGGACGTCAACGACAGCCTGGAGGACGCCAAGGCGCTGGTCCAGCTCCTGAAGGGCGTTCCGGCGAAGATCAACCTCATCCCGTTCAACCCCTGGCCGGGCACCAACTACCAGTGTTCGGAATGGGCTCAGATCGAAAAGTTCGCCGATTTCATCAATCAGGCGGGTTACGCCTCGCCCATCCGCACCCCGCGCGGCCGCGACATCCTCGCCGCCTGTGGCCAGCTGAAATCGGAATCGGAACGCATGCGCAAGACCGACCGTCTCGCCTTCGAAGCGATGATGATCGCCGGGCACGGCGAAGACGATTGATGAGCAATCTCGTCCGAAACGAAAGGACGAAGCTGACGGCGAGCTATTTCAATGGAGCCGCTATCGCTGTCGCGGCGGTCGGAACGCTCGCGCCACTGATTTCCAGCCTCAATACTCCAGCCGGCATACCAAATCTTTCGACAGCGATTTCATGTCTCGTTTGTCTTTTGCGTCCGGCATATTACATTTTATAGCAAGACGTCTGCTGAAAGGGTTGATCGAATGAACATCCCGGAACTCCTGACATTCCTGATCATGCCGGTCGGGTTGATCATTTTTGCGGGGATCATGCTTTACGTCACACGGCAAGACCGCATCGACGCAAAGAAGAACAATCCCTCGCGCTGATCTCTTATCGCGCCTGGGTGAAGAAGATCTTGGCCGCGAAGATCGAGAAGACGCCGGCAAACGTGTAGTCGATGCCGCGCAGGACCTTCGGATTGGCCTGCAGCCAGCCCGAAAGCCAGTCGGCAGCCAGGACGACGATCAGGTTCACCGGCATGCCGATGACGATGAAATAGAAGCCGAAAAAGATCAGCTTGCCGGTGACGTGCGGATCGCCTGCCGTCACGAATTGCGGCAGGAAGGTCATGAAGAAGATGATCACCTTGGGATTGAGGATATTGACCCAGAAGCCCGTCGAGATGTTGGCGAGCGGGCTGCTTGCCGTCTTTTCCACTTGTTCCACCGAAAAATTCGAGCCGAAGCGGATCGCCTGGATCGCCAGCCACAGGAGATAGGCGGCGCCGCCGGTCTTGAGGATGAAGAAGGCGGTCGGCGACGCGGTGATCAGCGCCGAGATGCCGAAGGCGACCAGCAGCGTGTGGCAGACGACGCCGAGGCTGGTGCCGAGTACCACGAACAGCGCCGGGCGTCGGCCCTGGCCGAGCGCGCGGCTGATCGACAGCGTCATGTCCGGTCCCGGCGTCAGCGCCAGAAGCAGGCCGGCGGCGGTGAAGGCAAGCAGGGCGGCAAGGCTCGGCAGGAATTCCATAGGCGCGCTCGAATGGCCGGGTAGAGGAGTTTCCCATTTACCCGGCTTTCGAGGCCGTGCCAAATCAAACTATCAACGTCTGTCGATGAATTTCTTTGATGCATCGGCAAAATCCGGATGCCAGCGCGACAGCGGCGGGCGGTTCTCGATGATGTCGCCGATCGCCCACGCCATGCGGCGTTCGTCGGTTGCCCGGTCCACGTCGTTGTCGGGGCACAGGATGTAGAAATCGCCGCGCTCGAGGCTCGCCAGCATGAACTCGACGGTCTGTTCCGGTGTCCAGGCGCCAGCTGGCTTTTCGATGCGGTCGCCTTTGGTGAGGCTGGTAAACACGAAGCCGGGGATGAGGAGATGTGCCGAGACCTGGCAGTTCGGCGTGTTGCGCAGCTCGTGCTGCAGGGCTTCGGTGAACGCCTTCACGCCGGCCTTGGCGACATTATAGGCGGGATTGCCGGGCGGGGTGGTGATCCCCTGTTTGGAACCCGTATTGATGATCAGCGACGGTTCGCCATGGGCGATCATCGCCGGCCCGAACGTCCGCGTGCCGTTGATGACGCCCAAAAGGTTGACTGCGAAGACGCTGTCCCAGTTGACCTGCGGGCCGAAGATCGAGCTTCCCGGGCTGATGCCGGCATTGTTCATCAGCACATGTACCCGGCCGAACCGCTGGATGACGGCGCGTTCGAGCGCCTCGATCTCGTCCGGCTTCGAGACATCCGTGCCGATGGCGGCGACGTCCGCGTCCCCGTCCTCGGCAAGGGCGGCGACCTCGCGGGCTGCTTCCGCAAGCCGGTCGCCCTCCAGATCGGCAAGGACGACGGAAAGGCCCATCCGGGCAAATTCCTTCGCGGAGGCAAGGCCGATGCCCGATGCAGCCCCGGTAATCACCGCGACATTGTCCTTCTTCAGAGCGGGATGAGTGATGGTCATTTGCAGATCTCCTCTGGGGCGCTGCTGTTCAAAGGTCGGGCGGGATATGGTAACCTCATCAAAACCTGTCAACATGACAAGGGCGTCACAAGAGAGGCTGTTGTCATTCGCGTCCTTCACCAGCGGATGAACATCGGCCGCCATCTCTGATCGGTCTCTCCCGGTTTTTCTTGCGTGCCTCAAGAAACTCGCTAAAAGTGCCGCAATTCCCGACAGAGCGGTTTTTTAACCGCTTCCACCCGCAGACGGACGCAATCGACATGGCACTCCCGAAAGACGTAAAGAAGGTCGTTCTCGCCTATTCCGGCGGTCTCGACACCTCGATCATCCTGAAATGGCTGCAGACCGAACTGAATGCCGAGGTGGTGACCTTCACCGCCGATCTCGGCCAGGGCGAGGAGCTGGAGCCGGCCCGCAAGAAGGCCGAGATGCTCGGCATCAAGGAGATCTATATCGAGGACGTGCGCGAGGAGTTCGTGCGCGATTTCGTCTTCCCGATGTTCCGCGCCAATGCCGTCTATGAAGGCGTCTACCTGCTCGGCACCTCGATCGCCCGCCCGTTGATCTCCAAGCACCTGATCGAGATCGCCAAAAAGACCGGCGCCGATGCGATCGCCCATGGCGCCACCGGCAAGGGCAACGACCAGGTCCGCTTCGAGCTTTCGGCCTATGCGCTGAACCCGGATATCAAGGTCATCGCGCCGTGGCGCGACTGGGCCTTCAAGAGCCGCACCGATCTTTTGAACTTCGCCGAGCAGAACCAGATCCCGGTTGCCAAGGACAAGAAGGGCGAGGCGCCGTTTTCCGTCGATGCCAACCTGCTGCACTCTTCCTCCGAGGGCAAGGTTCTGGAAGACCCGGCCATCGAGGCGCCGGAATACGTGCATATGCGCACGATCTCCCCGGAAGCCGCGCCGGACAAGGCGACCGTCATCAAGGTCGGCTTCAGACAAGGCGATGCGGTTTCGATCAACGGCGTCGCGATGTCGCCGGCAACGTTGCTTGCCGCGCTCAACAATTACGGCCGCGACAACGGCATCGGCCGCCTCGATCTCGTCGAGAACCGCTATGTCGGCATGAAGTCGCGCGGCGTGTACGAGACCCCCGGCGGCACGATCCTGCTTGCGGCGCATCGCGCCATCGAGAGTATCACGCTCGACCGTGGTGCCGCCCATCTCAAGGAC
Organism: Neorhizobium sp. LjRoot104; assembly: GCF_964253725.1. Lineage (NCBI taxonomy): Bacteria > Pseudomonadati > Pseudomonadota > Alphaproteobacteria > Hyphomicrobiales > Rhizobiaceae > Neorhizobium > Neorhizobium sp. LjRoot104. Next base: position 3,624,054 of record NZ_CAXURS020000001.1, on the reverse strand, counting down.
GACATCATGCCGCGTTATGCGGAGCTCATCTATTACGGCTTCTGGTTCTCGCCGGAGCGCGAAATGCTGCAGGCGCTGATCGACAAGAGCCAGGAGCATGTGGAGGGCGAAGTGACGCTGAAGCTCTACAAGGGCAATGTCATGGTCATCGGCCGCGAGAGCGAAAAATCGCTCTATTCCGACAAGCTGGTCACCTTCGAGGACGACCAGGGCGCCTACGACCAGAAGGACGCGGCCGGCTTCATCAAGCTCAATGCCCTTCGCTTGCGCACGCTCGCCAAGCGCAATCTCGGCAAGTAATTTCCGATAGTCCGATCATTGAGGCCCGCTTGCCCGACGAGGCAGGCGGGCTTTTTTCATGGCCTGCGGCTGGCGATCCGGAAACCGATGTAACCGAGCACGGCGATGAGGTGCATGGCCGGGATGATGATGCCGAAGGCCGGCAGCGGCGAGCCGATCGAGGCGGCAACCACACCGCCGACGAAACCGGCGCCCATCTGGATGAAGCCCATCATCGCCGAGGCGGAACCGGCAATATGCGGGAAGGGGATGAGGCCCGCCGCGGTCATGTAGGGCGACACGAAGGCGATCCCGAAGGCGCACATGGCTACCGGCACCATGACCGACAGAAAGGATGGCGGCAGGTAATGAACCGAAAGAGCCATGACGAGGCCGCCGCTGCCGCTGAAAATCAGTCCGACGAGGGGCGCGCGTTCCGCCGGCAGCCATTTCGAGATGACGCGCAGACAGACCGACCCCATCAGGAAGAAGCCGGATTGCATCAGCATGCTCATGCCGAACTGGGTCGGCGTCAGCCCGACCTTCTCGATCAGGATGAAGGGCAGCACGGCCGCCTGGGCATACATGGAGCCGACGGCGCCTGCGAGGACGACCGCGGTCAACAGGAAGCGCGGCAGGGCGATGATTTCCGCATAGGCCTGCACGAGCCGCAGGGGCTTCAGCCGGCTGCGATCGGGGACCGTGGTTTCCGTCAGGCAGACGGTCGACAGGAAGACCAGCAGCGCGCCGAAGCCGACCATCAGCAGGAAGACCGATCGCCAGCCGAACGCGGCCAATGCGAGGCCGCCGAAAGTCGGGCCGAGGGACGGCCCGATCGCCAGGATGATGCCCATCGTGTTGATGATGCGGGCCGCGTCGCCGCCGTTGAACTGGTCTCGCACGATGGCGCGCGACACGGTGATGCCGACGGAGGCGCCGATGCCCTGGATGAGGCGGCCGGCGAGCACCCATTCGACCGTCGGCGCGAAGGCCGCCAGAAGCGAACCGGCAAGATAGATCAGCAGGAAGCTCAGCGAGGCGGTCTTGCGGCCGAAGGCGTCGGAGACGGGGCCGGCCACCAGCTGCGCCAGTGCGAAGCCGGCGAAATAGAGCGACAGCGTCATCTTGATCGCCGCTTCCGTGGTGGAGAAGGCGTGCACCAGTTCCGGCATGGCGGGCGTGTAGATCGCCATCGAGATCGGTCCGATCGCCGTCAGAAGCGCGCCGATGATCGTGGTTCGGCGCTCGCTCATCCGAGCGGGGACAGGCGGCATGTTATCGGCTTTCATCAGGTGCGGTCTGCGGTGCGGCGGAAGGGGCGGTCGCCTGAAGGTTGGCGTTGACCAGGGCCAGCGCCTCGCGCAGGATCCGATTGTTTTCCTCGCTCAGGCCCTCGGTCGCCTGCGCAAGGATGACATTCAATTCGTTGCGGATCGAACCGATCATCTCGCCGGAAGTCTCGGTAAGGTTGATCCGCTTGGCGCGCCGGTCAGCGGAACATTGCTGCCTTTCGACCAGTCCAAGCGTCTCCAGCTTGTCGAGATAAGCGCAAAGCGTCATCGGCTCGACCCCCATGCGGGCGGCGATGTCGAGCTGGCGGCTGCCGTCGAGAGCCGCGATGTTGATCAGGGCGCGGGCTTCCCCGGGTGTCAGTCCCAGGCCTGCCTGGGCGATGCGGCGCTCGAAGGCGGCTCGCAGCAGTCGGGCATTGTCGATGATCAGGGACCCCAGAATGTCCATATGCTGTTCGGCACCTTTCGCCTCGTCCTCGAATTTCATAAGGCACCCTTACTATCTTTCAGGTGCGAGGCAAGTGGAAAAGGGGGCGCTGGTTGCATTGACACCGGTAAAACCGGAGGCGAGATTGTCGCAGCCTTCCGACGGAGTTCACCCATGTCCTCATCGCTGCTTGCCGGCGCCTTCTTTGCGGCGCTCGCCTACACGCTCATTCCCGGTCCGGCATTCCTGGCGCTGCTCGGCATCGGTGCCGGACAGGGAAGGCAGGCCGGCGCCTTCTTCATGGGCGGCCATCTGGCGGGAGATGTCCTCTGGTCCGGGCTGGCGCTGGTGGCAATCATCGGCGCCAAGACGGTCGGCACCACCCTATTCGACATACTCGGGGTTTTCTGCGGACTCTATCTCGGCTGGATCGGCTGGAGCGCGTTGCGGGCGAAACCGAAGGAGAATGGCGGCGCTCTGGTGACGGTCGAAAAGCCGCTGCGGCGCGGACTGATCTTCGGGCTGACCAATCCGAAGGGGTATCCGGTGGCGCTGGCGACGTTCACGGCCCTGCTCGCGAGTTCAGCCGATGCACTGGATTTCAGCGCGCTGCCGCTTCTTCTCGCCGTGTCGCTGATCGGGTTTCTGACAGCCGATCTGGTGCTGATCGGGATTATCGGCGCCGGCGTGGTGCGGCGGTTCTATCGCAAACACGAGAGGGTGATCGTCCGGCTTTCGGGCCTGCTGTTCATCGGCTTTGCGGTGCAGGCGCTCTGGCATTCGGCACCGGGCCTGTTCGGCTACCGGCGCGCCTGAGGGCGGCTGCCGGTTTCCGCGCTCTTTCCGATCAGACTTCGATGAAGGCCATGACCGCGCGCAGGACGTTGGCGCGGGACGTATCGCCAAGCGACATGGCGATTTCGAGTTGGTTGCGGTAATAATCGTGGAAATTGAAACCGGTTTCGTCGGTGACCTGCGACAGGTCCATCAACTGTCCCTGAGCATCGATGGCGTGGGTGGGAAGTTCTTCGGACAGGGTTGTGTAAGTGTCCTGGTCGATCCTGCCGGCCTGGTAGTTTTCGAGCGCAAGCGCACGCAGATCCCGCGGGGAGATCGCCGAATAATCGATCGGCGATTCATCCGTGTCGGGCACCTGAAAGGTGATCTGGCTCTGCCGACTTCCATGCTCGGATGATTTCTCGACCTTGTTGTTTCGAGAGTGATCTCTTTGCAGTAAGTTGGTAGACCAGCGCAAGGAACTGATTTCCATGGCTATATCCTGTTTCATCGGATACTGCGCCAAAAGTACCTTTGATTACTGCACTGCGTCAAATGGTTAATAACCGTTAATTATTGTGTATGATTTCTTGCTGAAAGATGAAAATGGGCGGGCGCATACCCATTCCCGCCGCCTTCTCCTATATGAATGGCGACGCATCGTTACGAAGGATATATTCATGTCTTCTAATCTTCTGGTGAATCCCGCTCTGGTGGACTGGAACGGCCATCACGGTCTGCCGCGTTTCGATCAGGTGAAGGACGAGGATTTTGCTCCCGGCTTCGACGCAGCGCTTGTCGCCCACGAAGCGGAGATCGATGCGATCGCCGACAATCCGGAAGAGCCGACCTTCACCAATACCATCGTGGCCCTGGAGATCGCGGGCGATGCGCTATCGCGCGTTTCGGCGCTGTTCTGGGGCAAGGCGGGCGCCCATACCAACGAGAATATCCAGGCGCTTGAACGCGAGATCGCGCCAAAAATGTCGCGCCATTATTCGAAGATCGGCATGAATGCGGCGCTGTTCTCCCGCATCGATACGCTCTGGGAAAAGCGCAAGGAGCTTGGCCTGACGCTCGAGGAAGAGCGGGTGCTGGAACGTCACTGGAAAGGCTTCGTGAAGGCGGGCGCCAAGCTCGCCAAGGCCGAACAGGAGCGACTGGCGGATATCAACGAGAAGCTCGCTGGGCTTGGCGCCAGGTTCGGCCAGAACGTGCTCAGCGACGAGAAGAGCTGGTCGCTGAAATTGTCCGAGGAGGCCGAGCTCGACGGTCTTCCGGCATTCCTGCGGGATGCCATGGCATCCGCGGCCCGCGAGCGCGGCGAGACGGACGGTTATATGGTAACCCTGTCGCGCTCGATCATCGAGCCGTTCCTTACCTTCTCCACCCGCCGGGATCTGCGCGAACAGGCTTTCAAGGCATGGGCGGCGCGGGGGCAAAACGGCGGCGACACCGACAATCTCGGGATCGTGCGCGAAACGCTGGGGCTGCGGGCGGAAAAGGCAAAACTGCTCGGATACGAAAATTTCGCGGCCTACAAGCTCGACAACACGATGGCGAAGACGTCCGATGCGGTGAACGCGCTGCTCCGTCAGGTCTGGGACAAGGCGCGCTCCAAGGCGCTGGAGGAAGAGGCGAGCCTTGGCGGGCTGATCGCCGAGGAAGGCAAGAACCACGAGGTGATGCCCTGGGACTGGCGTCATTATGCCGAGAAGCTGCGCCAGCGGACTTTCGACTTCTCCGAAACCGAACTGAAGCCCTATCTGCAGCTCGAAAAGATCATCGAGGCTTGCTTCGATGTCGCCGAGCGGCTGTTCGGCATCCAGGCGGTCGAGGTTAAGGGTGTTGCGGCCTATCATCCGGACGTGCGGGTTTTCGAAATCCGCGCCAAGGACGGTTCGCTGAAAGCGCTGTTCCTCGGCGACTATTTCGCCCGGTCTTCGAAACGCTCGGGCGCCTGGATGAACTCCCTTCAGTCGCAGCACAAGCTGCCGCTGAAGAACGGCGCAGCAGGCGAGCTGCCGATCATCTACAACGTCTGCAATTTCGCCAAGCCCGCCGAGGGCAAGCCGGCGCTCTTGTCGCTCGACGATGCCCGCACGCTGTTCCACGAATTTGGCCATGCCCTGCACGGCATGCTGTCTGACGTGACCTATCCGTCGGTCTCGGGCACCGGCGTGTCGCGCGATTTCGTCGAGCTGCCGTCGCAGCTTTACGAACACTGGCTGACCGTGCCGGAAATCCTCGAGAAATACGCCGTGCACTATGAAACCGGCAAGCCGATGCCGAAGGCATTGCTCGACAAGGTGCTGGCGGCCCGCACCTTCAACGCCGGCTTCGCGACGGTGGAATTCACCTCGTCGGCTCTGGTGGACATGGCGTTTCATACCCGCGGGGCGGTCGAAGATCCGATGGCGGTGCAGAAGGAAGTGCTGGACGAGATCGGCATGCCGGCCTCGATCGTGATGCGCCACGCGACGCCGCATTTCCAGCACGTCTTTTCGGGTGACGGTTATTCGGCGGGCTACTATTCCTACATGTGGTCGGAGGTGCTCGATGCGGACGCCTTCTCCGCCTTCGAGGAAACCGGCAATGCCTTCGATCCGGTCATGGCCCGCAAGCTCAAGAACAACATCTATTCGGTCGGCGGCTCGATCGATCCGGAGGAGACCTACAAGGCCTTCCGCGGCAAGCTGCCGGACCCGAAGGCGATGCTGAAGAAAAAGGGCCTCGCGATGGTCGAGGAGCTTTCCGGAAGCGACGCCTGAGCGTGTTGCGATCCTGCTCTCATGGCCCGCTCTCATGGAATGAGATTGGGGAATGAGATCGGGCCGAAGATTTGCCAATCATCGGCCTGTCATGCGGCGGTCGTAAAACCGTAGCGCCAGGTCGCGACATTCATCTGGCGGCAGTTCGAACAGGGGTCGATCGTGCCCGGCACGGCCGTGGCCTCCATTGCAATCGTGGCTGCCACCCTCCTGCTGCTCCTCTTGCCATCGTCTCGGGGCGCAGCGGGCTGGTGGCGAAACAGCCATCAACCATCATCACGCTCACCCCTTTCGCAAATGCGAAAAACAGGGTATGAGGCCGCAAAACGAATTGGGTGCCGCCTCCCGTTGCCGCGCCAAGAGCTCAGAGATTCAAAACATGAAAATGCGAAATATCGCGATTATCGCACACGTCGACCATGGGAAGACCACTCTCGTTGACGAACTCCTGAAGCAGTCCGGCTCGTTCCGCGACAACCAGCGCACCACCGAGCGCATGATGGACAGCAACGATCTGGAAAAAGAACGCGGCATCACCATCCTTGCCAAGGCGACGTCGATCGAGTGGAAGGGCGTTCGCGTCAACATCGTCGATACCCCCGGCCACGCCGACTTCGGCGGCGAAGTCGAGCGTATTCTCTCGATGGTGGACGGCGCGATCGTTCTCGTCGATAGCTCCGAAGGCCCGATGCCGCAGACCAAGTTCGTGGTCGGCAAGGCGCTGAAGGTTGGCCTTCGCCCGATCGTCGCGATCAACAAGATCGACCGTCCGGACGGCCGCCACGAGGAAGTCATTAACGAGGTCTTCGACCTGTTCGCCAATCTCGACGCAACCGACGAGCAGCTCGACTTCCCGATCCTCTATGGTTCCGGTCGCGACGGCTGGATGAACGTCAATCCGGAAGGCCCGAAGGACGAGGGCCTCGCGCCGCTGCTCGACCTGGTTCTGAAGCACGTTCCCGAGCCGAGCGTCGGTGAGGAAGACGGCGCTTTCCGCATGATCGGCACGCTGCTCGAAGCCAACCCCTTCCTCGGCCGCATCATCACCGGCCGTATCCATTCCGGCTCGATCAAGCCGAATCAGCCCGTCAAGGTGCTCTCTCAGGACGGCAAGACGGTCGAAACCGGCCGTATCTCCAAGATCCTTGCCTTCCGCGGCATCGAGCGTACGCCGATCGACGAAGCGCATGCGGGCGATATCGTCGCCATCGCCGGCCTCTCAAAGGGCACCGTCGCCGACACGTTCTGCGATCCCTCGGTCACCGAGGCGCTGCATGCCCAGCCTATCGACCCGCCGACCGTCACCATGTCCTTCCTCGTCAACGACTCACCGCTTGCCGGCACCGAAGGCGACAAGGTGACGAGCCGCGTCATCCGCGACCGCCTGTTCAAGGAAGCCGAAGGCAATGTCGCGCTGAAGATCGAGGAAGCCGAGGGCAAGGATTCGTTCTACGTTTCCGGCCGTGGCGAATTGCAACTCGCCGTCCTGATCGAAACCATGCGCCGCGAAGGCTTTGAGCTTGCCGTATCGCGTCCGCGCGTCGTCATGCACAAGTCCGAGGACGGCACGCTGATGGAGCCGATCGAGGAAGTCGTCATCGACGTCGATGAGGAACATTCCGGCGTCGTCGTGCAGAAGATGTCCGAGCGCAAGGCCGAACTCTCCGAGCTTCGCCCGTCGGGCGGCAGCCGCGTCCGTCTGGTATTCTTCGCGCCGACCCGCGGCCTGATCGGCTATCAGTCGGAACTGCTGACCGATACCCGCGGCACGGCGATCATGAACCGCCTGTTCCACGACTACCAGCCCTACAAGGGCGAGATCGGCGGCCGCACCAACGGCGTGCTCTTGTCCAACCAGTCCGGCGAAGCCGTTGCCTATGCGATGTTCAACCTGGAAGACCGTGGCCCGATGATCATCGAGCCGGGCGAAAAGGTCTATATGGGCATGATCATCGGCATTCACAGCAGAGACAACGACCTTGAGGTCAATGTCCTCAAGGGTAAGCAGCTGACTAACATCCGTTCTGCCGGCAAGGACGAAGCCGTCAGGCTGACCCCGCCGATCCGCATGACGCTCGACCGCGCGCTGTCCTGGATCCAAGACGACGAGCTGATGGAAGTGACGCCGAAGAACATCCGGCTGCGCAAGACCTATCTCGACGCCAACGACCGCAAGCGCTTCGGCAAGGCGAAAATCGCCTGATTTCGACAGCATGCTCTGAGCCTTTCAAAACCCGGCAGAAATGCCGGGTTTTTTTCTGTGCCTGAGCCCCGCCCGGTCTTGTCGCAAAGGTTAAAAACACGTTAACGTTGCCTCGTCGTCCACATGAGAAGTCTGTGGGCAATCCGTTCTACGCATATTGGCGGAATGGCGGATCGCCTGCATCAGGGCCTAGAGTAAGCGTTATGAAGACGTTATCTATCGATGTCCGGCGGGCTGAGCCGCAAGACGCCCGCGCCATTTCCGAGGCGCACCGCCAGGCATGGACGCAGGCGTATGCCGGGCTCATTCCCCACAAGCCGCTGACCCAGATGCTGGAGCGGCGGGGCGAGGCGTGGTGGAGCAAGGCGACCCGTGGTCCCGCGACCCTGCTGGTGCTCGATGTCGCCGACCAGGTCGCCGGTTACGCCACGATCGGCCTCAACCGTGCCCGGGCATTGCCCTATGACGGCGAGATCTACGAGATCTATCTGCGTCCCGAATTTCAGGGCATTGGCCTTGGTCGCCGCCTGTTCGGCGAAAGCCGCCGGCTCCTGAGGTCGCTCGGCTGCGAAGGCCTGGTCGTCTGGTGCCTTGAGGACAGCGAGCATGCGGCACGTTTCTTCCGTCGGCACGGCGGGGTGGACCTTGCCGAAGGTATGGAGGATTTTGGCGGCACTCAGCTTCGCAAGATCGGTTTCGTCTGGTCCTGAGCGGCCGACCCTCAAAGCCCTGAATTTGAACGCTTTCTAATGTTGCGGCGCGCAGGGCGGTTCAATATTGGCGTCAAAGCCTTGTTGCCTTGCAGCATGATTCCCGCTATCGACGCTTAACTTTGTCGAACCTCATCGGGGACCAGAATGCGTATCGATGCAATTTCCGTTGGCAAGAATCCGCCTGAAGACGTCAACGTCATCGTTGAAGTGCCGGTCGGCGGCCAGCCGATCAAGTACGAAATGGACAAGGAAGCCGGCGCTCTCGTCGTCGATCGCTTCCTCTACACGCCGATGACCTATCCGGGCAATTACGGCTTCGTACCGCACACGCTCTCGGAAGACGGCGATCCGATCGACGTCCTCATCTGCAATACCCGTCCGCTGGTTCCGGGCTGCGTCATCAACGTGCGCCCGATCGGCGTGATGATCATGGAAGACGACGGCGGCAAGGACGAGAAGATCATCGCCGTGCCGGTTCCGAAGCTGACCCAGCGCTACGACAAGATCAAGAACTACACCGACATGCCCGAGATCACGCTGAAGCAGATCGAGCATTTCTTCGAGCACTACAAGGATCTGGAGCCCGGCAAGTGGGTGAAGATCGGCGGCTGGCAGAATGTCGACGTGGCGAAGACGCTGATCGTCGAAGCGATCGAGCGTTACAAGGCAAGCAAGTAAGCCGTCAGGCTTTCAGGACCTTTTCGAGCTTCTCAGCCAAATCCTCCGGGTCGCCATCGATCCGGAGGATTTTTTTGCGCGCGGTTTCGCCCGAGAGGATCGAAATGGAGGATTTCGGAAGGCGGAACGTCCCGGCCAGCAGCAGGATCAGCGCCTTGTTGGCCTTGCCGTCCTCAGGCACCGCGGTGACGCGCGCCTTCAGGAAGACCTCGCCATCGGCGGCGGTCTCGATGCCGTCGACAGCATTACGGCCCGAATTCGGGGTCAGCCGGATTGCGAGCCGCAGGTGGTCGGAATGCTTGCTGCAGGGACCGCTCACGCAAACAGCGGATAGATCGACGTCCACATCAGCGAGCGGATGAAGAAGATGATCAGGAGCAGGATGACCGGCGAGATGTCGATGCCGCCGAGATCCGGCATGATGCGACGGATCGGGCGCAGCACCGGGTCGGTGACGTTGAAGAGGAAACGGCCGATCGCATCGACGAACTGGTTTCTCGAATTGATGACGTTGAAGGCATAGAGCCACGAGAAGATGGCGCTGGCGATCAGCACCCAGGTATAGAGGTTCAAGGCCAAATCGATGGTCTGAAACAGGGCGAGCATTAACGTCTCCATTTCTTTGTTGACAGACATGTAGACATTGGCGAACTAACGGGCAAGTGCCGCGCCGGCGCCTCGTCCGATTCATGTTTAACGGGCGGCAGGCACGATGCCGGCTTCCGGCTCCGCTGAAAGTACTGCCTCATGTCCATTCCTGCCTCGGGCGATCGTTTCGCCGCCTTCCGGCACCCATCCTATACTCGCTTCTTCTTTTCCCGGCTTTTCTCCGCTTTCGCGATCCAGATCGTCAGCGTCGCCGTCGGCTGGCAGATGTATGACGTGACCGGCAATCCGCTCTATCTCGGCCTGATCGGGCTTTTCCAGTTCCTGCCGTCGCTGCTGCTGATCCTCGTCACCGGTTCGGTCGCCGACCGCTATAACCGCCGTGTGATCGTGGCAATCTGCATGGTGGTCGGGGCGCTCTGCGCCGGCGCCCTTCTGGCGCTCACAGTCACCCACTCATTTTCGCCCTGGCCGGTGTTCGGCATCCTGATCGTGTTCGGGATCGAGCGCGCCTTCATGGGGCCGGCGGTCCAGTCGCTCGGACCGAACCTGGTGCCGGAACAGGACCTGCCGAATGCGGTCGCCTGGAACTCCTCGTCCTGGCAGACGGCGGCGATCCTCGGCCCGGTTGCCGGCGGCCTGCTTTACGGCCTCAGCGCAGTTGCGGCCTATTCGGTCGCCTTCGCGTTTCTGATCCTCGCGGCGGTCCTGATCTTCACGATCCCGAAGCCTGTGCAGCGCAATGCCGTGGACAAGGTGAGCTGGGGGCAGATCCTTGCCGGCTTCAGGTTCATCTCCGGTGAAAAGGTCGTGCTTGGGGCGATCTCGCTCGATCTCTTCGCCGTGCTTCTCGGGGGCGCCGTGGCGCTGATGCCGATCTTTGCACGCGATATTCTCGAACTCGGCCCCTGGGGTCTCGGCATGCTGCGGGCGGCGCCCGGCGTCGGAGCGATCATCGTCGCGATCTACCTCGCCTTCTATCCGATCCGCCACCACGCCGGCGTGGCGATGTTCATCGGCGTCGGGCTGTTCGGGGTCGGCACGCTGGTCTTCGGTCTCTCGGCGACGCCCTGGCTGTCGATTTCGGCGCTGATGCTGATGGGCGCGTCGGACATGATCTCGGTCTATGTGCGCGAGACGCTGATCGCGCTGTGGACGCCGGACGAGGTGCGCGGCCGGGTCAATGCGGTCAACATGGTGTTCGTCGGCGCGTCCAACGAGCTCGGGGAATTCCGGGCGGGCACGATGGCCTCGATCTTCGGAGCGGTGCCGGCGGTGGTGATCGGCGGTATCGGCACGCTGGCTGTCGCGGTCGTCTGGTCGATGGGCTTCCCGAAGCTACGCCGGATCGACAGTCTCGAAGCACCGGAGCGCTGAGAAGTCGGCTCAGCCGGGCTTTTTACCGCGAACGGCAGGGCATGGGAGCATCGGACGCTTCCGGCGAAGGGAAGGGAGTATCGGCAATAGCTGCCGTCAGTCTCCTCCCTGATCATCTCCTCCGGTCGCACGCGCGGCCGCCTGCTGGCGTTCCAGAACCCTGTCGCGCGCCGAGACGCTCAGGAGATCGGCGATTCTCCAGATCACGTGGTCTTCGATTTCGCTCCGCTGGCCGTCGGCATAGACGATATCCCAGAGGATGCCGAGCAGCTCGACGCGGTCGTCTTCGTTGACGAGATGTTTTCTGAGATCGGAGGTGAAGCGGTAATAGTCAACCGCCTCGCTGCCGGCCTGGTGGCCGACCTCGATCAGCGCCTTCAGGCGATCTTCGCTGAGGTCGTAGCGTTCGCGCAGCAGGTCCCGGAACTTCTGCTGTTCCTGATCGGAGATATTGCCGTCCGCCTCCATGACCTGGAAACAGAGCGCAACGAAGGCCACCCGCGGATCGTCGGGTGCGAACTCTTCCGTAGGGTGGGATCCGGTCAGCGTGTGGAGGAAGGCCTGAATGCGATCTAACATCTATCTCCAGGCCCTCGCCATTCTTAAAACAGCCGGAGCCTCGTTGTGGGCTGCCCGGCATTGGGATCTTTCACACCCGGATCATCCGGCGGCCGGCCAAAAAAGGGAACGGGCTCCTCCCCATTTTCAGGGGTTTTTCCGGTTTTCGGCGTCACATTCGCGGGCGCTGGTGTTTTTGCTGCAACAGCTAAATCCTTCTGCGGCCGCTTCGCCTCCTGGGGAAGGGGCTGGGCGGGGACGAGGATCGGCTTCGGTGCCTCCTCGGCGCGCGGTTCAGCCGTGACGTTATTTGCCGACGACGCCTGGCTTGCCGGCGGCGTCACGCTGACGGGCGGCAGGCTGGCGATTGCCGTATCGGCTGCGAGCGAACCGTCTTCCACCGGGCCTTCGAGCTGGTCGAACGGCGCCTTCCATTCGAAGGCGTCGAGCCGGCCGGTGACCGGCGACAGCGGCAGCCATTTTTCCGAGACGAAACCGTCGGCCACCCAGGCCGGGTCGCGCGGCGCGCGCAGGGCCTGCGCCATCCAGTGGCGAACGCGGCCCTGGTCGCCGGTCTCGGCCTCCTCGATATCGGCGAGCAGCAGGTAGACGGCTTCGCGGGGTTCCATGCGGGCGGCGGCCTCTGCCTTGGCGCGGGCCTTTTTGAACTCCTGCGCATCGAGCGCCGCCTGGGCGACGGCGAGCAGCGATTCGATATTGTTGGGGCGCATCGCCTCCAGCTTTTCGGCGCGTTTCAGCCGGTCGACGGTGCTGTCGCCGCTGCGGGCGCGGATATAGGCGCGGGCGATTTCCGGATGCGGACCGAGCTTCCAGACGCCTTCGAGGGTAGATGCGGCCTTGCGGACATTGTCCTCGCGCAGCCAGGCCTTGGCGGCGATCACGGCGGCGGGCACGAGGTCCTTGGCAAGCTTCAGGGCCGCCATGGCGTCGTCGCGGGCGCCCTTCGGATCGCCTTCCAGCCGGTCATTGGCCTTGGCGGTCAGAAGTACGGCCTTCCAGCGCTCGGCCTGCGGCTTTTCGAGGATGTTTGCCATGCGCTGCTGGTCGAGCAGGCGGATCGCATCGTCCCAGCGGCCGGACTGGCTGCGGGATTCGAGCGTCGCCTGGGCGGCCCAGGGCAGGTAGGGCGCGTGTTCGACGGCCTTTTCGGCATATTGGCGGGCGGCCTCGTTGGCGCCGAGCCGGCGGGCTTCCATGTAGAGGCCGCGCAGGCCGAGCTCGCGGGTTTCCGGATCCTCGGCCATCTGCTCGAACTTCTTGCGCGCTTCGTCGTGCTTGCCTTCGATCAGCGCGGCCTGGGCCTCGAGGAGGTGGATCAGCGGCTCCTGGTCGGCGCTGATCAGGCCGCGGGTGCGAAGGCTCATCTTGCGGGCGAGCAGCGCATTGCCGGCGCCGGCGGCGATCAGGCCGGTCGAGAGCGCCTGGTAACCGCGGTCACGCTTGCGGGCGCGAAAATAGCGGCGGACGGAATAGGGCGAGGTCCAGATCACCCCGACGATCCACCAGAGCAGCATCGCCAGGCCGATCAGGGCGACCACGGCGGTGGCGGCCACCATCAGGCTGGTTTCGATGAGGTGGTCCTGCCAGGTAATGGAAATCAGGCCAGGGCGATCCGCAAGCCAGGAGAAACCCCAGCCGAGAGCCAGCACCACAACGAGAAAAATGAAAAGTCTGACCATCCGGTTGTTCCGTCCTCAGCCTTGGGTGCCGGCGACGGCGCGCGAAAGCGTTCCGCCCACGAGATTTTCCACCTGAATGCGGGCATCGAGCTTCTGCTTGAAATCGCGCGAAACGGCCTTTGCCGGTTCCGGCAGCGCGTCCCATTCGCGGGCGGAGGCCTGGAGGTCGCCGTTGCGCAGCGCATTTTCCATGCGGGCGACGATCGCATCCGGCGTCTCGCCCTGAACCTCGCCGACGCGGCGGACCTTGACGACCGACATGGCGGAGGAGAGCAGCCGGCCGGCAATGCCCTCGTTCGGGTCCCTCTGGACGGTTGCCTCCAGCATCGCATCGGCGACGCGGGGGAAGTCGCGCTGCAGCTCGGCGCGGGCGGGCACGCCGGCGGAGGCGAATTTTTGCAGGTCGGCGACCGCCGGATCGTCGCCGGCGACGGTCTTGAAGGTCTGGAGCTCGGTCTCGAACGGGCCGCCGCGATCGATGCCGGCCTTGAGGGCGGCGGCGGCGACGGCGCGGGCGACCTGCTGTTCCGGGCCGCGGTCGTTCAGCTTCGCTTCGGCCTGGTCGAGGCGCTGGGCGAGGCTGGAATCAGCATTGGCGGCTGACTGGACCGTGGCGCGAAGCCGGTCGAGATCGGCCTTTAGCACGGCAAGCGCCTGTTCGCTGGCGCCGCCCGCTGCCCGAGGCGCCGTTTCGAGCGCCGCGACGCGATTGGCGAGCGCGGCATCCGGGGCCGCTGCAGCAGCAGGCCGGTTTTTGAGTGCCGCGATTTCCTGGCGCAGCGCGGCGATCTCGGAGGAGAGACCGGCCGTGTTGGAAGCGGCCGGGGCGGGCGTGGCGCCGGGAAGGTAACCGGCATATTGCATGCTGCCGGCGAGCAGGAGTGCGACGAGGCCGCCGAAAATGCCGGCGGCGATCAGCGTTGACGTAGCGGGGCTCGGGCGCTGGGGCGGAGCGGGGGTGGGCTCCGGTTCGGGGGCGACGGTTGCGGGTTGCGGTTCTTTCGGCGTTTCCGCAGCGTCGTCGAAACGCGGCTCGTCGGTCGGCGAGCGGTCGAAGGCAGGTTCATCGACGAGCTCGTCGGCCGTAGAAAGGCCCGGGGCGGGGTCTTTGGCGAGCTCAGCATTTGCCGGCTCACCAGCGCCTGCGGACATCTCTTCGGCAGGCTCGCTCGGGCTTGCCGCGTCATCGGTGTCGTTGCTGCGGACGGGCTCGGCGACCACTTCCGATTGCTCGGCGGTCAGGTCGATCGTGACCGGCTCCTTGTCTGTCCTGGATCGGCGGGGTGGTTGTTCCGGTACCATCTCGACCTCTTTTTGCATGCGCTCACAAGGAAACTAGTGGGTGGGTCATCGGAAGGAAAGGGGCGGGCGGGATTTTGCCGCCACCCCTCTACTAAAGGAGTGCGAAAATCCCGTCTTCGTCAGGGTGGCGGGCGATCTTGATATTTCTATGAAATTCCGGGGGAATGATTTCGGCCACGTTGTCGCTGAGGCAAACGAACTGAACGGATGCCAGTTCCTTCAGGTGCGGTGCAGCGAAATCGCACAACAGCCGGGCGTTTTCCCGGGAATAAAGAAACACCGCATCCACGGGCGGATCGAGCAGAATGTCACGGATGAAAACTTCATCGTAGGCTATCGGTACCATTTCGTAGACTTCGGCCGTCACGAACGGGACATTATTCGTCCGCAGCCCGTCCTCGAATTTCGGTGAGCGCGGCTTGCCGGAGAGATAGAGCAAAGGGGCATCGAAAGTTGATGCATCGCCTGCGATGAGTTCGGCGAGTTCGGCGCCCGTTCCGGCGCCGGAGCGAATGTTGCGGAAGCCGGCATCCTCGGCCGCCTTCGCCGTCGTTTCTCCCACTGCGTAAAGGGTTTGGCCCAGGCATGGGGATAGGCGCTCACCCAGCGAGGACAACACCCGGACGGCTTCGGCGCTGGTGACGGCCAGCGCGGCATGCTGCGTGGTGAGCGCCGTCAGGGCAGCGTCCGGATGATGGATTGCCTTGGTCAGCGGCAGCAGGACCGGCTGATGGCCGAGGTCCTGCAGCCGTTCGGCGGTGCGGCGGGCCGCGTTTTCGGGGCGGGTGACGACGACCCGCATCGCGTTACGACCAGCCTTCGAAGAAATCGGGGCCGGCGGCGGCGCGGACGGCTTCGCCGGCCTGGCGGCCGAGCTTTTCCGCGTTTGTCCGTTTGCCCTCGGTTTCGATCGAGTGTTCCTTGCGACCATCCGGCGTCAGGATGAGGCCCGAAAACTTCAGGTGATCGCCCTCGCAGACGGCGTAACCGCCGATCGGGGTGCGACAGGAACCGTCGAGTGCGGCCAGGAAGGCGCGTTCACAGGAGACGGCGTCATAGGTCGTGCGGTCGTTGATCGGGTCGAGAAGCGCGTCGATGCGGGCATCGCCGATCCGGCTTTCCACGCAGATCGCGCCCTGCGCCGGTGCCGGCGGAAAATCCTCCGGGTCGAGCAGTTCGGTGACGACAGCTTCCTTTGCCAGGCGTTTCAGGCCGGCATAGGCGAGCAGGGTGGCATCCACCTGGCCTTCGGAGAGCTTGCGCAGCCGGGTTTCGACGAGGCCGCGGAAGGTGATGACGTTGATATCCGGCCGGATGCGGCGGATCAGCGCCTGGCGGCGCAGCGACGAGGAGCCGACAGTTGCGCCATCGGGAAGGGCTGCGAGCGTGTGGGCGGTGCGGCCGATGAAGGCATCGCGAAAATCCTCGCGGGGCAGATAGGCCGCAAGGCGCAGGCCGTCGGGGAGTTTTGTCGGCATGTCCTTGGAGGAGTGGACGGCGAAATCGAGATCGCCGGAGATCAGGCCTTCCTCCAGTTCCTGGGTGAACAGGCCCTTGCCGCCGAGTTCCGAAAGCGACCGGTCGGTAATCCGGTCGCCGGTGGTCGACAACACGACGATCTCGAACATATCCTCCGGCAGGCCATGCGCCGCCATCAGCCGCGCGCGGGTTTCGGAAGCCTGGGCGAGCGCCAGCGGGCTCCCGCGCGTGCCGATCCGGAAAGGTTTTGTTTGCATCCGCGTCATTCCATTGTTACCGGAGGCTTTCGTAGACCGGTTTATCCGGCATCGCAATTATCGATAGGCGTATGGCGACCTTTCTTCGCATCCTTGGCATCGAAACCAGCTGTGACGAGACGGCGGCTTCCGTCGTGGCGCGCCATGAGGACGGCCGCGGCGAAATCCTCTCGGACGTGGTGCTCTCCCAGCTCGACGAGCACAGCGCCTATGGCGGCGTCGTGCCGGAGATCGCGGCGCGTGCGCATGTCGAGGCGCTGGACGGGCTGATCGAGGAGGCGCTGACCCGCGCCAACGTTTCGCTCGGCGAGATCGACGCGGTGGCGGCGACTTCCGGGCCCGGCCTGATCGGCGGGCTGATCGTCGGGCTGATGACGGCTAAGGCGATCGCGCGGGCCGCCGGCAAGCCGCTGATGGCGATCAATCACCTCGAAGGCCATGCGCTGACGGCGCGGCTGACCGACGGGCTTTCCTTTCCCTACCTGATGCTGCTCGTCTCCGGCGGTCACACCCAGCTCGTGCTGGTGCGCGGCGTCGGCGAATACGAGCGCTGGGGGACGACGATCGACGACGCTCTCGGAGAAGCCTTCGACAAGACGGCGAAACTGCTCGGCCTGCCCTATCCCGGAGGCCCCGCCGTGGAGAAGGCGGCGCTGAAAGGCAATCCGGACCGGTTTTCGCTGCCACGACCGCTGGTCGGTGAGGCGCGGCTGGATTTCTCCTTCTCCGGCCTCAAGACGGCGGTGCGGCAGGCGGCGACCGAGATCGCCCCCTTGAGCGATCAGGATGTCGCCGATATCTGCGCCTCGTTCCAGAAGGCGATTTCCCGGACGCTCAGAGACCGCATCGGCCGCGGGCTTGCCCGCTTCAAACAGGAATTCGGGCATCTCGATGTCGACAAGGCGTTGGTGGTAGCGGGCGGGGTTGCCGCCAACCAGGAAATCCGACGCACGCTGCAGGCGTTGTGCATCGAGAACGGTTTCCGCTTCATCGCGCCGCCGCTCAGGCTCTGCACCGACAATGCGGCGATGATCGCCTGGGCGGGGTTAGAGCGGATGGCGGAAGACTTGCCGGCGGATGGTCTCGACGTGGCGCCGCGTTCGCGCTGGCCCCTCGACGGGCAAGCAAAGACCCTTCTCGGCTCCGGCAAGCGGGGAGCAAAGGCATGAGCGGGCGGGAACGGCCAGGAGAACGGATCGTCGTCATCGGCGCGGGCGCCTTCGGAACGGCGCTTGCCGCGGTCATCTCGCTGGAAGGCCGCCATCCGGTCACCCTGATCGGCCGCGATCCGTCGCTGATGAGCGACCTGCGCGACGACCGGGTGCATGATGCAGCCCTTCCCGGCGTGCCGCTTCCGGATGCGCTGGAGTTTTCTGCCGAGCCGGATGCGATCGGCGAGGCAGGCCTCGTGCTTTTTGCGATGCCTTCGCAGGCGCAGGCGGATGCGGCGCGGCATTACGGACCTTATCTCGCAGAAGGCGCGGTGGTCGTCACCTGCGCCAAGGGTATCGACAAGTCGTCCGGCCGGCTGCTGACCGAGGTGCTGGAGGCGGAATTGCCGCATCATGCGGTCGCCGTTCTCTCAGGTCCGGGGTTTGCGGCCGATATCGCCCGCGGCCTGCCGACGGCGATGGCGATTGCGGCGGATGATCAGGCACTGGCGGAGCGGCTTGCCCATGCGCTCTCCGGCCGCACGTTCCGGCTTTATGCCTCGACCGACCGGATCGGCGTACAGCTTGGCGGGGCGCTGAAGAACGTGCTGGCGATTGCCTGCGGCATCATCGAAGGCGCCGGGCTCGGGGATTCGGCGCGTGCGGCGCTGATCTCGCGCGGCTTGGCGGAAATGTCGCGGCTGATCGAGGCGATGGGCGGCAAGGCGGATACGGTGCGGGGGCTGTCGGGTCTTGGCGACCTGGTGTTGACCGGCACCAGCCATCAATCGCGCAACCTGCGCTTCGGCATTGCTCTGGGCCAAACTGGCGGGAGTTGGGGCGACCCCGCGGAAACGGTAGGCGGGCCGCTGGTCGAGGGTGCTTTCGCGGCATCCGTCGCGGCGCGTCTCGGTGAAAAATTCTCCGTCGAACTGCCGGTCACCAACGCGGTGGCCGATATCATCGACGGCAAGCTCGATATCATGACGGCCATGGAACAACTGATGACCCGGCCGATCACCACCGAATAAGATCATCCTCAAGGAGAGACTGATGCTGTTTGCGTTTCTGTGCACCGACAAGCCCGGCCATCTGAACGTCCGGATGGAAACCCGCCCGACCCATGTGGAATACCTGAACAAGCTGAATGCCGAGGGCACGCTGAAGTTCGCCGGCCCGTTCCTCGATGACGACGGCAAGCCGAACGGCAGCCTCGTGGTCGTCGAGGCCGCCGACATGGCCGCCGCCCGCACGATCGCCGAAGCCGATCCCTATTACATGGCCGGTCTGTTCGAGAAGGTCGAAGTGAAAGCCTGGAACTGGGTCTTCAACAAGCCGGAGTGAGGCGACAGATGGCGTATTGGCTGTACAAATCCGAACCGTCCGCCTGGTCCTGGGAACAGCAGAAGGCGGCCGGCGACAAGGGCACCGAATGGACCGGCGTGCGCAACTACCTGGCGCGCAACAACATGCGGGCCATGAAGATCGGCGACAAGGGCTTCTTCTACCACTCGAATGACGGGCTGGAGATCGTCGGGATTGTCGAGGTCTGTGCGCTGTCGCATCCCGATTCGACGGCAAAAGGCGATCCGAAATGGGATTGCGTCGATATCCGCGCCGTCATGGATGTGCCGAAGCCGGTGACGCTGAAGGACATCAAGGCCAACCCGAAGTTCGAGAAGATGTCGCTCGTCACCTCGATGCGGCTGTCGGTGCAGCCGGTGACCGACGAGGAATATTTCGAGATCTGCCGGCTCGGCGGTCTCGACAATCCGCCGCGCTCGCCGGACTGAGCGCGATTGAAGACCGATCCCCGGACCTTCATCCTCCAGAACACGGGTCTCACGAGCCCGCCGCATGTGCCGGAAATCCGGCTGCATCTGGCGAGCGAGGCGCATGACCTGTGGCTGAAGACGGAAGAGGACCTGGAAAAGATCGGCCTGCCACCGCCCTTCTGGGCCTTTGCCTGGGCGGGGGGCCAGGGGCTTGCCCGCTATGTCCTCGACAATCCCGATGCGTTCGCCGGCAGACGGGTGCTGGATTTCGCCAGCGGCTCCGGTCTGGTGGCGATTGCCGCAAGGCTTGCGGGGGCGGCCGACGTGCTGGCGGCGGATATCGATCCCTGGGCGGCAAGCTCCATAGCCCTGAATGCGGCGGAGAACGGGGTGGCGATCCGCTCCACGGCCGAAGACCAGATCGGCAGGCCGGTCGAGGCGGATGTCATCCTGGCCGGCGACGTCTTCTACGATAGGGAATTTGCGGCGGCCTTGATCCCGTGGTTCACGCGGCTTGCGGGTGAGGGGAAGCTGATTCTGGTCGGTGATCCCGGCCGCAGCTATTTGCCGAAGGACCGGCTCGAGCAACTTGCGGTCTATCAGGTGCCGGTGACGCGGGCGCTGGAGGACAGCGAGGTGAAGAGGACGACGGTCTGGCGGTTTGCCCATTAGGTTGGCGGGCTCGCCCATCATTGCCGCGGCAGCGATGGGGCCGAGCGGAGGAGAGGATGTGATCAGCCTCGCCGAACGGCCCCACTGGATGTTCGTGATGATCAAAACGAGAGCGTGGCGGCTCCGTCCCTGATCTCGGCGTGCATTGCGCTTGCTCCCACGATGACAACGCCCTCGAGCAGGTCGTGCTGATCATAACCACGCGATTTGACGCAAGGCGGGCATGCCCAGATCGTGCCGCCGCGGCCCTGGAAATCTTCGATCGATTGAGCCAGCGGATCGAGCGGCGCCACATGTGTCATCCGCTGCCCGCCCTTGCGGACGAGATCGATCGCGGCGCTGGTCAGAAATACCGAGACCTTGAGCCCCGCAGTGATGCCGCCATTGGCAATCGTGAAGGCGACGGACGAAAGTTCGGAATCGATGCCCTTGGTGACGAGCACTACCAGTTTGTCAGTTGGAGTTTGCATTGTATTCTCCCACGGTTGAGTTGACCTGCTCACTGTAGGAAGGCGGGCGAAACCCGTCTTTGGCCGAGATGCGTGAAGGCTTGTCCGAAAATCCTGACCTGACGCGGGGCGTGGCGCGGGACGACGTGCTGTCGGCGCTGTTGTCGACGATCCGCCTTTCAGGGTCGTTGCAGTTCTGCTTCATGCCCTCCGGCAACTGGCAGACCGATGCCACACCCTCCATGGCGAGCCTCTCGGGGAGGGCAATCGGCACGGTCCCGTTTCACATCGTCGCTGCCGGCCAGTGCTGGCTGAAGATGGAAGGCCAGGAGGCAGCGCTCGAGCCGGGCGACGTGCTGATCTTTCCCTTCGGCACCGGGCACCAGCTGGGCTCGGGCGGTGACGGCGCGATCGTCAACCCGACTCGGCAACTGCCGCCGAAGCCGTGGCGCCAGATTCCCGTCATTCGCCACGGTGACGATGCGCAAGGGGTCAGGCTGCTCTGCGGCTATCTCCAGTGCGACGCGCTGAGCTTTGCGCCGCTGAGGCGAGCGCTGCCGAAGCTGATTCATGTCAGGACGCGCAGTGCCAATGACGGAGACTGGCTGCGGGCGACCATCCGGCAAATGGTGGAAGAGGTCGATATGCCACATGCGGGCGGGATCTCCATGCTGCCGAGACTGACCGAGATCCTTTTTATCGAGATTCTGCGTCACCAGATCACCATGGCCGAACCGCAGGCGGCCGGCTGGCTGGCGGCACTCGGCGACGCGGCTCTGTCGCGTTGCCTGTCACTCATTCACGACGATCCGACGCGCAACTGGTCGCTGGGGGAACTGTCTGTCGCGGCGGGGATGTCGCGCAGCGTGCTGGCGGAACGTTTCCAGACGATCCTCGGGACTTCTCCCGTCAGATATGTGCGCGAGTGGCGCCTTTATCTGGCGAGCGTGGCTCTGGCAACGACGGGGCAGGCGATTGCCACGATCGCCTATGACGCGGGATATGCGACCGAAGCGGCTTTCAGCCGGGCATTTTCGCGGACCTTCGGCACGCCGCCGGCGGCCTGGCGTGCGATGGGCTGAAAGTGGGGAGGGCGGAGTTAGCCGGATATAGCAGCAGCAGGCCGTCCGCCGCATATGCGCGGGCGATTGCTGCGGCGCTGTTCAATTCCCGCCGCGAATAACACAGACGCCGGCCTCGTAGGCGCAGGCGTTTCCGAGGCCGCGGCCGCGCAGGCCGCTGTCGACATCGATGATCTTGGCCTTCGGCGCGAGCACCACGCGGCCTTCCTGTCCCCACCAGTAGTCTTGCGAAAAATAGCGCGCAAAATGGATGCCGAAGTCGGGGATCGGGCGGGCCTGCAGCGGTCCGCTGAAGATGCCGAGCCTGCGGACGAATGACGCCGTCCCGGTATAGAAGACGCGAAAGCTCTCCACATTCGGCGAGCGGTCGTCCCGCTGTTCCGAGCGGTTGCTTCCAAGGCGGTAGACGCCGCTGCCGGCATCGATCCAGCCATCGCGGGCGTTCGTGGCGGAAGCGAGCGAGGCGAAAAGTGCTGCGGCGACCAGGACAGGCTTGATGCGATTCGCGATCATGGCGAACTCCGGAGGATATGATTAATGAAAGGTTATCATAAAACGGCTCCTCCCGTCCCGACGGCAACGAATTCTTTCCAAATCGTAGTTAATGTGACCGCCGGGTTTGCGCCGCGTCAGCCACGAGAAAGACACAATCGATTAAATTCGAATTCAGTCTGAATTGTTCTTGTCGTCAGACATCCGTGCGATTAAACCACGCCAATGATGCAATGCACATTTCTTCGGCATCGTGCATTGCCGGGCGCCCGCCCTTGATACCGCATACGACGCCGCGAGGTTCTGATGGCGAATGTGACTAACAACCGGCCCCTGTCGCCGCATCTTCAAATCTACAAGCCAATCCCCACCATGGTCATGTCGATTGTGCACCGCATCACCGGCGGCGCGCTTTATTTCGGCACCGTCCTGGTGGCGTGGTGGCTGATCGCCGCCGCCAGCGGCCCGGCCTATTACGACTGGGCCAACTGGGCGCTCGGCAGCCTTCTCGGCAAGCTGGTGCTGCTCGGTTATACCTGGGCGCTGATCCATCACATGCTTGGCGGCTTCCGCCACTTCATGTGGGACCTCGGGCACGGCTTCGAGAAGGAATTTTCCACCAAGCTCGCCATCGCCAATATCATCGCATCACTCTGTCTGACCGTGCTGGTCTGGGTGATCGGCTTCCTCGTTCGGTAAGGTTCTCATCCATGGATATGCGTACCCCGCTCGGAAAGGTCCGCGGACTGGGCTCCGCCAAGGACGGCACCGAACATTTTTGGCGCCAGCGCCTGACGGCCGTCGCCAACGTGCCGCTTCTGACCTTCTTTATCGTGTTCATGATCATCTATGCCGGCAAGCCCTTTCCGGAAGTGATCGCGGCCCTGTCGAACCCGTTCGTCGCCGTCATCATGGGTCTGGTGGTGATCTCCGGCGTCATCCACATGAAGATCGGCATGCAGGTGATCATCGAGGACTATGTCCACGGCGAGTTCACCAAGGTTGCGCTGGTCATGCTCAACACCTTCTTCTCGATTTTGATCGCCGGGCTCTGTCTGTTCGCCGTTCTGAAAATCGCATTCGCAGGATAACCCGTCATGGCATCAGTCACCCCCATCGCCCAGAACGGCAAAGCCTATACCTATGTCGACCATTCCTATGACGTGATCGTCGTCGGCGCCGGCGGCGCGGGCCTGCGCGCCACGCTCGGCATGGCCGAACAGGGTTTCAAGACCGCCTGCATCACCAAGGTCTTCCCGACCCGCTCGCACACCGTCGCAGCTCAAGGCGGGATTGCGGCGTCGCTGCAGAACATGACGCCGGATAGCTGGCAGTGGCACCTTTACGACACCGTCAAGGGTTCCGACTGGCTCGGCGACGTCGACGCCATGCAGTACATGGTCATGGAGGCGCCGAAGGCCGTCTACGAACTCGAACATTACGGCGTGCCGTTCTCCCGCAACGAGGAAGGCAAGATCTACCAGCGCCCGTTCGGCGGCCACATGCAGAACTTTGGCGCCGGCCCGCCGGTGCAGCGCACCTGCGCCGCGGCCGACCGTACCGGCCACGCCATCCTGCACACGCTCTACGGCCAGTCGCTCAAGAACAATGCGGAATTCTTCATCGAATATTTCGCGCTCGACCTGATCATGTCGGAAGATGGCAGCCGCTGCACCGGCGTCGTCGCCTGGAACCTCGATGACGGCACGATCCACCGTTTTGCCGCCAAGATGGTGGTGCTGGCAACCGGCGGTTACGGCCGCGCCTATTTCTCGGCGACATCGGCCCATACCTGCACCGGCGACGGCGGCGGCATGGTGGCTCGCGCCGGCCTGCCCCTGCAGGATATGGAATTCGTGCAGTTCCACCCGACCGGCATCTACGGTTCGGGCTGTCTGATCACCGAAGGCGCGCGCGGCGAAGGCGGTTACCTCGTCAATTCCGAGGGCGAGCGCTTCATGGAGCGTTATGCACCTTCGGCCAAGGACCTTGCCTCGCGCGACGTGGTTTCCCGCTGCATGACGCTGGAAATCCGCGAAGGCCGCGGCGTCGGCAAGAACAAGGACCACATCTTCCTGCATCTCGACCATCTCGATCCGGCCGTTCTGCACGAGCGTCTTCCGGGCATTTCCGAGAGCGCCAAGATTTTCGCAGGCGTCGATGTGACGCGCGAGCCGATCCCGGTCCTGCCGACCGTGCATTACAACATGGGCGGCATCCCGACCAATTTCTACGGCGAAGTCCTGAATGCCGACAGCAACAATCCGGAACGGCTGCTGCCGGGCCTGATGGCCGTCGGCGAAGCGGGCTGCGCCTCGGTTCACGGCGCCAACCGCCTTGGCTCCAACTCGCTGATCGACCTCGTGGTCTTCGGCCGCGCCGCGGCGATCCGCGCCGGCCAGGTGATCAACAAGGCCGAGCCGATCCCGGCGCTCAACATCGCCGCCTGCGACAAGATCATGGACCGCTTCGACCGTCTGCGGAACGCCAATGGCGGCACGCCGACGGCGGTGCTGCGCGACAAGATGCAGCGCACCATGCAGGACGACGCCGCCGTGTTCCGGACCCAGGAATCGCTGGAATCGGGCTGCAAGCGGATGTCGGCGATCTGGGGCGAGCTGAAGGACATCAAGGTCACCGACCGTTCGATGATCTGGAACTCGGATCTGGTCGAGACGCTGGAACTCGAAAACCTGATGGCGAACGCGATCGCCACGGTTGTCGGCGCGGAAGCCCGCAAGGAAAGCCGCGGCAGCCACGCCCGCGAGGATTACACGTCCGGCCCGTTCGGCGGCCGCGACGACGAGAACTGGCGCAAGCACACGCTTGCCTGGGTCAGCGACAGCGGCGAGGTCAAGCTCGACTACCGCCCGGTGCATACCGAGCTCATCGCCGAAGGCATCGATCCTTACAAGATCGAGCCGAAAGCGCGCGTGTACTGATCATGGAGGCGGCGGGTGCGGGATATTCCGGAACGCCGCTCGTCAAGAAGCTGGGTTTCAAGCCTGGGATGACGGCAGCGTTCGTTGCGCTGCCGGATAGTCTGGAAGAGCTGGAAACCTTGGTTGAATTCGCCGCCTGCGACCGGTTTTCCTCCTGGGAAGCGATGCGTGCGGCAGGCAAGGCTTACGATGCGATCCACGCCTTCACGATCATGAGGGCGGAGATCGAAAACGAGCTTTCCGGTCTTCAGGACCGAATCAGGCCGGATGGCATGATCTGGGTCTCCTGGCCGAAGAAGGCTTCGAAGGTTAGGACGGACGTGACCGAGGATGTCGTGCGTGCAGCGGCTCTCGATCTCGATCTGGTGGATGTCAAGGTGGCCGCGGTCGACAACATATGGTCGGCGCTGAAGCTGGTCATTCGCAAGGATCGGCGCAAGGAAAGAACGGATAGGTCGCATGGTTGAACTCGCTCTCCCCAAGAACTCTCAGATGACCGAAGGCAAGACCTGGCCGAAGCCGGCTGGCGCCAAGAACGTCCGGGAATTCCGCATCTACCGCTGGAACCCGGATGACGGCCAGAACCCGCGCATCGATACCTATTATATCGACGTTGACGATTGCGGCCCGATGGTTCTCGACGGTCTGCTCTACATCAAGAACAATATCGACCCGACGCTGACGCTGCGCCGCTCCTGCCGCGAGGGCATCTGCGGTTCCTGCGCCATGAACATCGACGGCACCAACACGCTCGCCTGCACCAAGGGCATGGACGACGTGAAGGGCACGGTGAAGGTCTATCCGCTGCCGCATATGCCGGTCGTCAAGGACCTGGTTCCGGACCTCACCAACTTCTACGCCCAGCACCGCTCGATCGAACCCTGGCTGAAGACGGTTTCGCCGCAGCCGGCCAAGGAATGGAAGCAGAGCCACGAGGACCGCCAGAAGCTCGACGGCCTCTACGAGTGCATCCTGTGCGCCTGCTGCTCGACCTCCTGTCCCAGCTACTGGTGGAACGGCGACCGCTATCTCGGCCCGGCCACCCTGCTGCAGGCCTATCGCTGGCTGATCGACTCCAGAGACGAAGCCAAGGGCGAGCGGCTCGACAATCTCGAGGACCCGTTCCGGCTCTATCGCTGCCACACGATCATGAACTGTGCCCAGACCTGCCCCAAGGGCCTGAACCCGGCTAAAGCGATCGCCGAGATCAAAAAGATGATGGTCGAGCGTCGCGTCTGAGGCGTTCTCGACAATGGGCGTCTCCTCCGGTCCCAGCGCTGGCTGGGACTGAATACATCGGGGCGTGCCTCTTGATCGGCCTGCCGAATTGTTCCAGTACGACTTGATTAACCAAGGTGGTTTACGATAATTCGGTCTCAATTCAGTGGCATCGGTGGCGGGTCAAGCTGAAAGCAGGAGTTAGATGATGCAGTTCAGATACGCGGCGACGGGACTTGTTCTTGTCTTGGCACTGGCCGGTTGCCAGCGCACTTCCTATAGCCCTTATAGCGATCTGCCTGCGCAACCCTCCCAGCCTGCGCCGCTTCAGGCGCAGCCCGTGCCGTCCGTTCAGGGTGGCCAGCTGCCGCCGCCTCCCGGCACCGCGGGTTCTTCCCAGTTTCCGAGCGCGCCCGGCGCAAATCCTGCCATGGCGTCCGCCAATCCGTCCGCACCGCCTGCGAGTGCGCTCGATGTCAAGAAGGAAGCCATGGTCGGCAACTGGCGTGTGGCCAATGCCGGTTCTTCCTGCGACATGTTCCTGACGCTCACCAATCTCGGTGGTGGTTCGCGCGGCGGTACCCGCGGCTGCGCCGGCGAACTGACCGCGATGGGCTCCTGGGAAGTATCGGGCAAGATGGTTCAGTTCAAGAACCGGGCCGGCGACGTGATCGGACGCGTCTACAAGAGCGCCGAGAACCGTTTCGACGGTACGATGAACTCCGGCCAGCCGGTCAGCCTCAGCCGCTAAGCGGTTTCCCACAGTTTCGAGGGCGTCCGGTTGGAACCCATTCCCGAATACACGACGAGCGTCGGCGAGGAGCTGAAGGCTCTGGCTGCGTCGGGTGTGCTGACCGCCGACAAGGCCCAGCTCGCGGTTGCCGCCAAGCTCGACCATCTTCTGACCTGCCTTCGCGAGACGAAACCGGCGAAGAAAAAAAGCGCGCTCGGCTGGCTCTTTGCCAAGGGCGGCGGCCGGCCGCGCGAAATCCGCGGTCTTTACGTGCATGGCAGCGTCGGGCGCGGCAAGACCATGCTGATGGACATGTTCTTCAAGAAGGCGCCGACGACAAAAAAGCGCCGGGCGCATTTCCATGAATTCATGGCGGATGTGCACAACCGCATTCACGAACACCGGCAGAAGCTGAAGCGCGGCGAAACCAAGCAGGCGGATCCCGTGCCGCCGGTCGCCGCCGCTCTGTTTGCGGAAGCCGAGCTTCTCTGCTTCGACGAGTTTTCGGTGACCGACATCACCGACGCGATGATTTTGGCGCGGCTGTTCACCGAGCTGTTCGGGCTCGGCTGCGTACTCGTTGCGACCTCGAACGTCGCGCCGGACGATCTGTATCGGGACGGGCTGAACCGTGGGCTTTTCCTGCCGTTCATCGCACTGCTGAACCGCTACGTGGACGTCGTCACGCTCGATTCCCCCAACGATTACCGCATGCAGAAGCTCGCAAGCCTGCCGGTCTATGTGACGCCGCTCGATGCGCGGGCCGACGCGGCGATGGAATCCGCCTGGCACCAGGTAACCGACGGCGAGAAGGCGGCGCCCGCCGAGGTGCCGATGAAGGGCCGCAGCATCCACGTGCCTTCGGCCGCCGGGCGGGCGGCGCGCTTCGATTTCAAGGATATCTGCGGCAAGCCGCTCGGAGCGTCGGACTACCTGGCGCTTGCCAACCGCTTCGACGCGATCTTCGTCGAACATGTTCCGCAGCTCGGGCCGGAGAAGCGCAACGAAACGAAGCGACTGATCAACCTGGTCGATGCGCTATACGACCATAAGGTCCGGCTCTACGTTTCCGCGGCGGCGGCGCCGGAAGATATCCTGGTGGAGCGAAAAGGCACGGAAGGCTTCGAGTTCGACCGTACCGTCTCGCGTCTTTTTGAGATGCGCAGCCCCGACTATCTCGCACTGCATCACGAAAAACGCCGCCGACTTTAACGGTTTGGTGACAGAAATTCTTACGTTTACGTAAGAATTTTGACATCTAACCGATTGAAAAAGTTGAGCCGAAAATAATCGATTGCCATTCCGGGCGGATGGCGGTATGCGGTCTGGCACGTTGGTAGGCGAGCCGTAACCTGCCATGGATTCGGATCTCGAAAGGAAGCTTTTCGATGGCGCGCAAGAAGATCGCACTTATTGGTTCTGGCATGATCGGTGGAACGCTGGCGCATCTCGCCAGCCTGAAGGAGCTGGGCGACATCGTCCTGTTCGACATTGCCGACGGCATTCCGCAGGGCAAGGGCCTCGATATCGCCCAGTCCGGCCCCGTCGAGGGCTTTAACGCCAAGCTCTCCGGCGCCAGCGACTATGCTGCCATCGAAGGCGCTGACGTCTGCATCGTCACCGCCGGCGTCGCCCGCAAGCCGGGCATGAGCCGCGACGACCTGCTCGGCATCAACCTCAAGGTCATGGAACAGGTCGGCGCCGGCATCAAGAAATATGCCCCGAACGCCTTCGTGATCTGCATCACCAACCCGCTCGACGCGATGGTCTGGGCTCTCCAGAAGTTCTCGGGCCTGCCGAAGAACATGGTCGTCGGCATGGCCGGCGTGCTCGACTCGGCCCGCTTCCGCCTCTTCCTTTCCGAAGAATTCAACGTTTCCGTCCAGGACGTCACCGCCTTCGTTCTCGGCGGCCACGGCGACACGATGGTGCCGCTCGCCCGCTACTCGACCGTCGGCGGCGTTCCGCTCACCGACCTCGTCAAGATGGGCTGGGTCACCAAGGAGCGCCTCGAAGAAATCATCCAGCGCACCCGTGACGGCGGCGCCGAAATCGTCGGCCTGCTCAAGACCGGTTCCGCCTACTACGCTCCGGCCGCTTCGGCGATTGAAATGGCCGAATCCTTCCTCAAGGACAAGAAGCGCGTCCTGCCGGCCGCCGCCTATCTGTCCGGCCAGTACGGCGTCAAGGACATGTATGTCGGCGTTCCGACGATCATCGGCGCCGGCGGCGTCGAGCGCATCATCGAAGTCGAGTTCAACAAGGACGAAGAGGCCGCCTTCCAGAAGTCCGTCGGCGCCGTTGCCGGCCTCTGCGAAGCCTGCATTAACATCGCACCGGCTCTCAAGTAACCGCGCCGAAGTCATCGAAACAGGGATAAACCCATGAACATTCATGAATATCAGGCCAAGGCTCTGCTCAAGGGCTATGGCGCACCGGTTGCGGAAGGCGTCGCGATCCTGAAGGCCGAAGAGGCCGAAGCAGCTGCAAAGTCGCTTCCGGGCCCGCTCTACGTCGTCAAGAGCCAGATCCATGCGGGCGGCCGCGGCAAGGGCAAGTTCAAGGAACTCGGCCCCGACGCCAAGGGCGGCGTCCGCCTGGCCTTCTCGATCGAGGAAGCCAAGGCGCATGCCAAGGAAATGCTCGGCAACACGCTGGTGACCGCGCAGACCGGTGAAGCAGGCAAGCAGGTCAACCGTCTCTATATCGAAGACGGCGCCGACATCGCCCGCGAACTCTATTGCTCGCTGCTGGTCGATCGCTCGGTCGGTCGCGTTGCCTTCGTCGTCTCGACGGAAGGCGGCATGGACATCGAAGCCGTCGCCCACGACACCCCTGAGAAGATCCACACGATCGCCATCGATCCGGAAGCCGGCGTGACGGCTGCGGACGTCGCTGCGATCTCCAAGGCCCTGGAACTCGACGGCGCTGCCGCGGAAGACGCCAAGTCGCTCTTCCCGCTGCTCTACAAGGCCTTCAACGAGAAGGACATGGCTCTTCTCGAGATCAACCCGCTGATCGTCATGAAGAACGGCCACCTGCGCGTTCTCGACGCCAAGATGTCGTTCGACGGCAATGCGCTGTTCCGCCACGACGACGTCAAGGCGCTGCGCGACGAGACCGAAGAGGACGCCAAGGAAATCGAGGCCTCCAAGTGGGACCTCGCCTACGTGGCACTCGACGGCAATATCGGCTGCATGGTCAACGGTGCCGGTCTCGCCATGGCGACGATGGACATCATCAAGCTCTACGGCAAGGAGCCGGCGAACTTCTGCGACGTCGGCGGCGGCGCCGGCAAGGAGAAGGTGGCTGCGGCCTTCAAGATCATCACGGCCGACCCGAAGGTCGAGGGCATCCTCGTCAACATCTTCGGCGGCATCATGCGCTGCGACGTCATCGCCGAAGGCGTTGTCGCGGCGGTGCAGGAAGTCGGCCTGAAGGTTCCGCTCGTGGTGCGCCTCGAAGGCACCAATGTCGAACTCGGCAAGAAAATCCTCAACGAGTCCGGTCTCGCGATCACCGCGGCTGACGATCTTGACGACGCGGCGAAGAAGATCGTCGCGGCGATCGAAGCCTAACCTGGAAGGACCGGAATCAATGTCTATTCTCGTTAACAAAGACACCAAGGTCATCGTCCAGGGCCTGACCGGGAAGACCGGCACCTTCCACACGGAACAGGCGCTTGCCTATTACGGCACCAAGATGGTGGGCGGCGTTCATCCCAAGAAGGGCGGCGAATCGTGGTCGTCCGGCGTCGACGGCACGTCGCTGCCGATCTTCACCTCGGTTGCCGAAGCCAGGGAACGGACCGGCGCCGACGCGACCGTGATCTACGTTCCGCCGGCAGGTGCAGCGGATGCGATCATCGAGGCGATCGAAGCCGAAGTCCCGTTCATCACCTGCATCACCGAGGGCATCCCGGTCATGGACATGGTGCGCGTCAAGGCTCGCCTCGACCGCTCCAAGTCGCGCCTGCTCGGCCCCAACTGCCCGGGCATCCTGACGCCGGAAGAATGCAAGATCGGCATCATGCCGGGCTCGATCTTCCGCAAGGGTTCGGTCGGTATCGTGTCCCGTTCGGGCACGCTGACCTACGAGGCCGTATTCCAGACCTCGAACGAAGGCCTCGGCCAGACGACGGCTGTCGGCATCGGCGGCGACCCGGTCAAGGGCACCGAGTTCATCGACGTGCTCGAGATGTTCCTCGCAGACGACGCCACGACCTCGATCATCATGATCGGTGAAATCGGCGGTTCGGCTGAAGAAGACGCGGCGCAGTTCCTGAAGGACGAAGCCAAGAAGGGCCGGAGCAAGCCGATGGCCGGCTTCATCGCGGGCCGCACCGCTCCGAAGGGCCGCACGATGGGTCACGCCGGCGCTGTGGTTTCCGGCGGCAAGGGTGACGCGGAATCGAAGATCGCCGCGATGGAATCGGCAGGCATCAAGGTGTCGCCTTCGCCGGCCCGTCTCGGCAAGACCTTGGTTGAAGTCCTCAAGGGCTGACGCCACATAAGGAACATTCGCCGCCCTGGATAGATAGGTGGCGATTGACCCGACAAGCTCCGGGCAGGCGAAGCCGCATATGCTTTGCCTGTCCATGTTCAGCGTCTCTCAGATTTTGGGGACGGGTGGCCGCCAAGGGCGGTTCGGTACCAAGACGAAGACCAAGAAAATGCGGAGGCCGGAGATCTATTCCGGCTCCGATTACGTCAGGAGGCGGGCGCGGCGCCCGCAGATAACCATGGCACGGCAAGAAGCCAACGAGCAGTTCCTCATCACCTCTTTCCTCGACGGACAGAACGCGGCCTATATCGAGCAGCTGCATGCCCGGTACGAGGACGACCCGACATCCGTCGCGCCGGAATGGCAGGCCTTCTTCAAGGCGCTCGCCGACAATCCGGACGACGTGAAGGCGGCGGCCAAGGGAGCCTCCTGGCAGCGCAGGAACTGGCCGATCACGGCAAACGGCGAGCTGGTCTCGGCGCTCGACGGCAACTGGCCGCTCGTCGAAAAGGCGATCGAAACCAAGGTCAAGGCGAAGGCGGAAGCTGCCGCCGTTGCGACCGGCAAGCCGGTCAACGAAACCGACGTGCTGCAGGCGACGCGCGATAGCGTCCGTGCCATCATGATGATCCGCGCCTATCGCATGCGCGGCCACCTGCACGCCAAGCTGGACCCGCTCGGCATCGCCAGCGCGGTCGAGGACTATAACGAGCTTTCGCCGACCGCCTACGGCTTCACGGAAGCCGACTACGACCGCAGGATCTTCATCGACAACGTGCTCGGCCTCGAATACGCGACCGTCCGCCAGATGATCGAGATCCTCGAGCGCACCTATTGCTCGACTTTGGGCGTCGAGTTCATGCACATTTCCAATCCGGAAGAAAAGTCCTGGATCCAGGAGCGTATCGAAGGGCCCGGCAAGGGCGTCGAATTCACGCCGGAAGGCAAGAAGGCGATCCTTTCCAAGCTGGTCGAAGCGGAAGGCTACGAGCAGTTCCTCGACGTTCGTTTCAAGGGTACGAAGCGCTTCGGCCTCGATGGCGGCGAATCGCTGATCCCGGCGCTGGAACAGATCATCAAGCGTGGTGGCCAGGAAGGCCTTGAAGAAGTCGTTCTCGGCATGCCGCATCGCGGTCGCCTGAACGTGCTGACCAACGTCATGCTCAAGCCGCACCGGGCAGTGTTCCACGAATTCAAGGGCGGCTCGTTCAAGCCGGACGAAGTCGAAGGTTCGGGCGACGTCAAGTACCATCTCGGCGCTTCGTCGGACCGCGAATTTGACGGCAACAAGGTCCACATGTCGCTGACGGCCAACCCGTCGCATCTGGAAATCGTCAACCCGGTCGTGATGGGCAAGGCCCGCGCCAAGCAGGACATGCTTGCCAAGGCCTGGGACGGCGACATCATTCCGCTGAAGGAACGCTCCAAGGTTCTGCCGCTCCTGCTGCACGGCGACGCCGCGTTTGCGGGCCAGGGCGTCGTGGCCGAGATCCTCGGCCTTTCGGGCCTGCGCGGCCACCGCGTCGCCGGCACGATGCATGTCATCGTTAACAACCAGATCGGCTTTACCACCAACCCGGCCTTCTCGCGTTCGTCGCCCTATCCGTCCGACGTCGCCAAGATGATCGAGGCGCCGATCTTCCACGTCAACGGCGACGATCCGGAAGCGGTCGTCTACGCCGCCAAGGTCGCGACCGAATACCGGATGAAGTTCCACAAGCCGGTCGTCATCGACATGTTCTGCTACCGCCGCTTCGGCCATAACGAAGGCGACGAGCCGGCGTTCACGCAGCCGAAGATGTACAAGGTGATCCGCGCCCACAAGACCGTCGCGCAGATCTATGCCGACCGCCTGATCGCCGAAGGTCTGGTTACCGACGGCGAATTCGAGAAGATGAAGGCCGACTGGCGCGCCCATCTGGAAACCGAATTCGAGGCCGGCCAGAGCTACAAGCCGAACAAGGCAGACTGGCTCGACGGCCAGTGGTCGGGCCTGCGCTCGGCCGACAATGCCGACGAACAGCGCCGCGGCAAGACCGCGATGCCGATGAAGGAACTGCGCGAGATCGGCCGCAAGCTCGCGACCATTCCGGACGGTTTCAACGCCCACCGCACTATCAAGCGGTTCATGGATAACCGCGCCCAGATGGTCGAGACCGGCGAAGGCATCGACTGGGCCATGGCGGAAGCCCTGGCATTCGGTTCGCTTGCCGTTGAAGGCACCAAGATCCGCCTTTCCGGCCAGGATTGCGAACGTGGCACGTTCTCGCAGCGCCACTCGGTCCTCTACGATCAGGACACCGAAGAGCGCTACATCCCGCTCGCCAACCTGTCGCCGACCCAGGCCCGTTACGAAGTCATCAACTCGATGCTTTCGGAAGAG
The DNA here is from genome assembly GCF_964253725.1 of Neorhizobium sp. LjRoot104. Taxonomy (NCBI): domain Bacteria; kingdom Pseudomonadati; phylum Pseudomonadota; class Alphaproteobacteria; order Hyphomicrobiales; family Rhizobiaceae; genus Neorhizobium; species Neorhizobium sp. LjRoot104. The sequence goes on along the minus strand of NZ_CAXURS020000001.1, from coordinate 3,590,235 downwards.
GCGGTCCTCGGCTTCGAATATGGCTATTCGCTCGCCCGCCCGAATGCGCTGACGCTGTGGGAAGCCCAGTTCGGCGACTTCGCCAACGGCGCGCAGGTCGTGTTCGACCAGTTCATCTCGTCGGGCGAACGCAAGTGGCTGCGCATGTCCGGCCTCGTCTGCCTGCTGCCGCACGGTTATGAAGGCCAGGGTCCGGAACACTCTTCCGCACGCCTCGAGCGCTGGCTGCAGATGTGCGCCGAAGACAACATGCAGGTCGCCAACGTCACGACGCCGGCGAACTACTTCCATATCCTGCGCCGCCAGACCAAGCGCGACTTCCGCAAGCCGTTGCTGCTGATGACGCCGAAGTCCCTGCTGCGCCACAAGCGGGCCACCTCGACGCTTGCCGAAATGGCCGGCGAGTCTTCCTTCCATCGTCTCCTCTGGGACGATGCGGAGGTCATCAAGGACGGCCCGATCAAGCTGCAGAAGGATGCCAAGATCCGTCGCGTCGTGCTCTGCACCGGCAAGGTCTATTACGACCTGCTGGAGGAGCGCGAAAAGCGCGGCATCGACGACATCTACCTGCTGCGCATCGAACAGCTCTATCCGTTCCCGGCCAAGGCCCTGATCAACGAGCTTTCCCGCTTCCGCAATGCGGAAATGGTCTGGTGCCAGGAAGAGCCGAAGAACATGGGTGCATGGTCGTTCATCGATCCGTATCTGGAATGGGTTCTGGCCCATATCGATGCCAAGTATCAGCGCGTCCGTTACACGGGCCGGCCGGCAGCGGCCTCGCCTGCAACGGGCCAGATGTCGAAGCATCTCGCACAGCTCGAAGCCTTCCTCGAAGACGCGCTCGGCGGCTGAGGAGACGGGCGGATGGCCTATTTTCACCTGAAGCTCGTTTCGCCTCGGCCGGGCTTTCCGCATGACGCAACGCCGGACGAGATGACGGCGATGCAGGCCCACGCCGTCTACTGGCGGGGCCTTGCGGAGAGTGGCGTCGCGATCGCCGTCGGTCCCGTCTTCTCGGAAGGCGGGGCTTTTGGCATCGCGGTGGTGGAAGCGGCGGACGCCGCTGCCGCCCAGGCGCTGGGCGACAACGATCCGGTGATCAAGACGGCTCTCGGCTTCCGCTTCGAAACGTCTCCCATGCCATCCATCATTCTGCGGACGTCTGCGGCGGGTGCCGCGGCCGCCGTCTAAACGAAAACAACCATTCAGGAACTCACACAATGGCCACTGAAATCCGCGTCCCAACTCTCGGAGAATCCGTCAGCGAGGCAACCGTCGGCACCTGGTTCAAGAAGGTCGGCGATACGGTCAAGGCCGACGAGCCGCTTCTCGAGCTCGAAACGGACAAAGTGACCGTGGAAGTTCCCGCGCCGGCTGCTGGCGTTCTCACGGAAATCGTCGCCGCCAACGGCGAGACGGTCGGCCTCGGCGCGCTGCTGGGCCAGATCGCGGAGGGCGCTGCCGGTACCGCCGCTGCTGCTCCGGCTGCAAAGCCTGCGGAAGCTGCCCCGGCCAAGGCCGCCGAACCGGCTGCTCCGGCTCCGGTCGCCGCTGCTTCTGCCGCCGCAACCTCGATGCCGCCGGCTCCGGCTGCCGCCAAGATCGCCGCCGACAACAACATCTCGACCGCCGATATCGATGGTTCGGGCAAGCGCGGCCAGGTGCTGAAGGGCGACGTGATCGCCGCCGTCGCCAAGGGCATTTCCGCTCCGGCTGCAGCCCCCGCCGCCCCGGCTGCACCCCGCCCGGTTTCCTCTGCCGACGACGCGTCGCGCGAAGAGCGCGTGAAGATGACGCGCCTGCGCCAGACGATCGCCCGCCGCCTCAAGGACGCGCAGAACACCGCCGCCATGCTGACCACCTATAACGAGGTGGACATGAAAGCGGTCATGGACCTGCGCAACCGCTACAAGGACGTGTTCGAGAAGAAGCACGGCGTCAAGCTCGGCTTCATGGGCTTCTTCACCAAGGCCGTCACCCACGCGCTGAAGGAACTGCCGGCCGTCAACGCCGAGATCGACGGTACCGACATCATCTACAAGAACTACTGCCATGTCGGCGTCGCCGTCGGCACCGACAAGGGCCTCGTCGTTCCGGTCGTGCGCAACGCCGACCAGATGTCGATCGCCGAGATCGAGAAGGATATCGGCCGCCTCGGCAAGCTCGCCCGCGACGGCCAGCTCTCGATGGCCGACATGCAGGGCGGTACGTTCACCATCTCCAACGGCGGCGTCTACGGTTCGCTGATGTCCTCGCCGATCCTCAACGCGCCGCAGTCCGGCATTCTCGGCATGCACAAGATCCAGGACCGTCCGGTGGTGATCGGCGGCCAGATCGTCATCCGTCCGATGATGTATCTCGCGCTTTCCTACGACCACCGCATGGTGGACGGCAAGGAAGCCGTGACCTTCCTCGTGCGCGTCAAGGAAAGCCTCGAAGATCCGGAACGCCTGGTTCTCGATCTCTAAGGCGGGAACAAACCTATGGAAACGCTCGGGGTCACCGCAACGCCATACATGACGCTGCTGGCCTTGAGCGTTGTCCTGCTGGTGTTCCACGTGCTGTTGCAGGGCACGCTCTCGACCCGTGAACTCGGTCGCGACTGGAACGCCGGGCCGCGGGACGAGGGAGCGGAGCCCAAGGGCAGGTTTGCCGGCCGTGCCGCCCGCGCCTCGAAAAATTTCCAGGAGACCTATCCGGCGTTCGTCGGACTGCTGCTCGGGGTTGCCTTTGCCGGAGACGACGCGTCCGGCTGGGGGCTGATCGGCGGCTGGATCTGGCTGGTCTCTCGGGTCGTCTACATCCCGCTCTATATGTGGGGCGTCCCGTATATCCGGTCACTCGTCTGGACGGTGAGCCTGATCGGGCTTCTCGCCATGACCATCGCGCTCTTTCGGTGACGTCATGATCAACTCCTCAAAGACATGGCTTGCGATATTCTGCCTGGTACCGGGCATGGCTACGGCGGCCGAACGCTGCGCGATCGAGAAGGCGGTGTTCGTCGAGGCGACTGCCGGGACGGTGCTTTCGTTCAAGCCGGTCGGTTCGGATGCGGCTGTCGTCAGCCATCTGTTCACGATCACCGGGGGCAAGCTGAAGCTCGACGGCAACGTGATGTATGACGAGGAATCCGGGCGGCCGGGTGGCATGGTGACGAACAACTGCCCGCAGGGCGATGCGACGGGCGCGGAACTTCGGGCCTGCACTGTCTGGACCGGCGTGCCCTATGCCCTTGATGTGGAGACCGGCCATATCGACATATTGGGCGCGGCCGACGACCAGGCGCCGGACGCGATCCTGATGCCGGGTTTCGGCCCGGCGATCCGCCATTCGACGCTGTGGGGCAAGAGCGGTCTCAGGCAAGTGCCTTGGGACCTCTACGAATTCAAGGAATGCAAGGCATGAGCGAAACCCCTGTTCTCCTGGTGACCGGCGGAAGCCGCGGCATCGGCGCGGCGGTCTCGCTGATGGCCGCGAGCCGCGGATGGCGGGTGGCGGTGAATTACGCCTCCAATCAGGAGGCAGCCGACAAGGTGGTGGCCGAAATCAAGGCTGCCGGCGGCGAGGCGATTGCCATCCAGGCCGATGTCGGCAATGCCGGCGAGATCGTCTCGATGTTCGAGGCGGTCGACCGGCATTTCGGGCGGCTGGACGGGCTGGTCAACAATGCCGGGATCGTCGACATGCCGCAGCGCATCGACGAGATGAGCGCCGAACGCATCGAGCGGATGATGCGGATCAATGTCACCGGTTCGATCCTGTGTGCCGGAGAGGCTGTGCGCCGCATGTCGACGAAACATGGCGGCAAGGGCGGCGCGATCGTCAATATCTCGTCGATGGCGGCGAAGCTCGGCTCTCCGGGGCAATATGTCGATTACGCAGCTTCGAAGGCGGCGATCGACACGCTGACCATCGGGTTGGCGCGCGAAGTCGCGACCGAGGGCGTGCGCGTCAATGCGATCCGCCCGGGCATTATCGACACCGATATCCATGCATCCGGCGGTCTGCCGGACCGGGCGCGCGACATGGCGCCCAGCGTTCCCATGCAACGGCCGGGCAGGGCGGAGGAGGTGGCGGATGCCGTCCTCTATTTTCTGTCGCCAGCGGCTTCCTATGTAACCGGCGCCATACTCGACGTGAGTGGCGGGCGCTAAAGCAATTCCAGCAAAAGTGCGCAGCGGTTTTGCGTTCGGAATTGCGATGAAACGAAGAGATGAAGAAAAGGAAAAAGAACTATGGCATATGATCTCGTCGTCATCGGAAGCGGCCCCGGCGGTTACGTCTGCGCGGTGAAGGCTGCCCAGCTCGGCCTCAAGGTCGCGGTCGTGGAGAAGCGCGCCACCTATGGCGGGACCTGCCTCAACATCGGCTGCATCCCTTCCAAGGCGCTGCTGCACGCTTCCGAGATGTTCGCCCACGCGGCTCACGGCATGGATGCGCTCGGCATCGAGGTTTCCGCGCCGAAGCTCAATCTCGAAAAGATGATGGCTCACAAGGACGCGACCGTTAAGTCGAATGTCGATGGCGTTTCCTTCCTGTTCAAGAAGAACAAGATCGACGGCTTCATCGGCACCGGCAAGGTCGTTTCGGCCGGCAAGGTCTCGGTGACCGGCGACGACGGCAAGACCCAGGAACTCGAAACCAAGAACATCGTCATCGCCACCGGCTCCGACGTTGCCGGCATTCCGGGCGTCAATGTCGAGATCGACGAGAAGGTGATCATCTCGTCGACCGGCGGCATCGCGCTCGAAAAGGTGCCGGCGCACCTGATCGTGGTCGGCGGCGGCGTCATCGGTATGGAACTCGGCTCGGTCTGGTCGCGCCTCGGCGCCAAGGTGACCGTCGTCGAATATCTCGACAAGCTGCTCGGCGGCATGGATGGCGAGGTTTCCAAGCAGTTCCAGCGGATGATGGCCAAGCAGGGCATGGACATCCGCACGGATGCCAAGGTCACCGGCGTCGAAAAGACCGCTTCGGGCGCCAAGGTCACCTACGAGCCGGTCAAGGGCGGCGACGCCCAGACGCTCGAAGCCGACGTCGTGCTGATCGCCACCGGCCGCAAGCCGTATACCGCAGGCCTCGGTCTGGAAGAAGCCGGCGTCAAGCTCGACAACCGCGGCCGCGTCGAGATCGACGGCCACTTCAAGACCAATGTCGAAGGCATCTATGCGATCGGCGACGTGGTGCGTGGCCCGATGCTCGCGCACAAGGCGGAAGACGAAGGTGTTGCGATGGCCGAGATCATCGCCGGCCAGCACGGCCATGTGAATTACGACGTCATACCGGGCGTCGTCTACACGCAGCCGGAAGTGGCTTCCGTCGGCAAGACCGAGGAAGAACTGAAGGCCGCAGGCATCGCCTACAAGGTCGGCAAGTTCCCGTTCACCGCCAACGGCCGCGCCCGCGCCATGCTGGCGACGGACGGTTTCGTGAAGATCCTCGCCGACAAGGACACCGACCGGGTTCTCGGCGGCCATATCGTCGGCTTCGGCGCCGGCGAGATGATCCACGAGATCGCCGTGCTGATGGAATTCGGCGGATCCTCGGAAGACCTCGGCCGTACCTGCCATGCCCACCCGACCATGTCGGAAGCGGTCAAGGAAGCGGCATTGGCGACCTTCTTCAAGCCGATCCATATGTGAGTAAGCTTGGCGGTTTCATGCCAGGGCAAGCAGAAAGGGCGGGGCATTGTCCCGCCCTCTTCCGTTAGACGTCGTAGCGTTGGAGCCTATGCACGTCCGAGCGGGCTATTCCTCGAAGCGACCCGTGGCGTCGCGATCACGCTCGTATCGCCTGGTGACCGGAAACGGCGGTAACCAGGACTCTCGGCGGATGATCCAGCTTTCGTAAGTTGGCGTCAGTTGGTCGCTGGCATCCAGGGATCCGAGGTTGACTTCGATCTCGTCCGCGGTGCGTGCGAAAACCGACGAGCCGCAGCGGGGACAGAAAAACCGCCCGGCGTAATCGCGTGTCTCGCCATCGATCCTCACCGCGTCCTGGGGAAATATCGCGGAAGCGTGGAAAAGCGCTCCATGATGCTTGCGGCAGTCGAGACAGTGACAAACGCCGACGCGGTACGGCAGTCCCGACGCCACAATTCGAACATTGCCGCACAGGCAGCCGCCGATAAATCGATCCATGTCGCGTCTCCTCCAAGATCAGGCGGCGGGAGTTTTTACACCGGCCATCGTCTTCGGCGCAATTGTTCGCAGCGGATGATTGATCATCGCCTCCGGGCGAACACATGGGCTGGAATTACGATTGGTCAATTCCAGGATTAAATCTTGGACAGGCTTGCTGCTTTCGCTTGAGCCTGCGGCAAACGACCATAGACTGGATCCCATTGTTCCAACCTTCAGTAAAGGTCGAGAAATGGCTCCCTCCTTCACTGTGCCGCAGCGTATCCTGCATTGGCTGATGGCGGCGCTCATCCTTTTCAACCTGATCTTCAGCGATGCCATGGAGACTGCCGGCCGGCTGATGTTCCGCGGCGAAGCGCTGACGCCCGAGCAGGTGAGCGCGGCGAACATCCATGCCTATGTCGGCATCGCTGTGTTGGTCCTAGCCCTGATCCGGCTCTGTCTGCGGTTCATGCAAGGCGTGCCGCCGGAGCCGATACAGGAGCCGCCATTCCTTCGGGTTGTGGCGAGGATCGGCCACTGGGCGTTCTATGCGCTCTTTCTGGCGATGCCGCTCGCTGGTATCGGCGCCTGGTATTTCGGCAATACGACGGCTGCATTTGTCCATTCAGGACCGATGAAACTGCTGATGTGGGCACTGATCGTCGCCCATATCGGCGGCGCGCTGGTGCACCAGTTCTACTGGAAGACCGATGTGCTGAAACGGATGACGAGCGGTTGACGAGGAATAGGCGGCGTCAATTGACGGCCGTCACCTTGAAGCCCTTTTTCCGGAAGAGTTCGACGAGGCCTTCCTCGCCCGGCAGGTGCAGGGCGCCCACCGCCATGAAGGCGCCGCCCTGGTCGAGGATCGGAGCTGCCCGGTCGGCCATCACATGGTTACGCTTGCTGACGACCAGGTTTTCGAAGTCGCCGTAACCGGCTTCGTCCTCGGTTCCGTCGGGTGCCACGGCTTTCAGCATCGGCATTGCGAGACCGATCTCACCGGAAAGATAGACCTCCGTCAGCGTCTCGAAGACATCATCGACGCGCTTGCCGAGCTTGATGGTCTCGATCAGCGACTTGAGGTGCAGTTCGATCGGGATGGCGTTCAGCGCCGCCGCCTGCTCTTCGAGCGTTTCCAGTCCCTTGACCGGCTTGCCCTCGGCCGTTGCCTGCTCGGCGATCTTCTTGTCGAGGAAGGCGACGTTCTGCGCCTTGCGGGCAAGCTCGCAGGCCGGCACCGAAACGAGCGCCATCAGCATCCAGGGCCGCATGCGCGAGACGGCCGAAAGCGGCACCCCGCGCGCCTTCAGGCCGGCTTCGAGCAGCGCGACATCGTCCTTCGGCAACAGCGAATCGATCGTGCTGCCATCCGTCAGCATCATCAGTTCCGGTTTGGCGAGCATCTTCGCCATCGCCTTCTTTTCGTCGATGACCTCGTCGGATTCGATGATGATGGTTTTTGCCTTGGAATGGGCTTCGGCGGCGCCGAGCGGCATTTTCAGAACCCGAGGATCGGACACGTGCATGGTGCCGAGCAGATAGGATGGTTGAAGCCCCGCCTTCTCGATCTTCCAGAATATGCCCCTGCCGTTTGGCACCTTGGCGGCCTCGGTGACGATCTGGTCGTAGAGCGGCGATTTTTCGGCCTTCATCTGCTCGAGGAGGTTCCGGCCGTCGCAGCCGGGTGTTTCCGCCCGCGCCGGGGACAATGAGCCGAGGACCAGAAGAAGGGAGGCAAGTGCCAGGACATGTGCGGCTGCGATCAGCCACAGCACGAAACCTTGGGCGCGCTTCATGAAAGCGCCGGTGGGAGAGGCAAGGGCGGGAGTCATCATGTCATCCGTCGGCAAGGGTTGTCGGCATGTTAGCGACGCCGGCTGCACAAGCGCTTAACGCAACTGGTTAAAAACTTGGTTCATGCGTGGGTTCACGCGCGGGGATGGGCGCGGTCGTAGACCTCCAGCAGCCGCGATGAATCGACGCCGGTATAGACCTGGGTGGTCGAAAGGCTGGCATGGCCGAGCAGTTCCTGGATGGTGCGCAGGTCACCGCCGCCGGCGAGCAGATGGGTGGCGAAGGAATGCCGCAGCGCATGCGGGGTGGCCGTCTCCGGCAGGCCGAATGCGCTCCTGAGCTTCTGCATCTCCCGCTGGATGATCGCCGGCTGCAGCGGGCCGCCGCGGGCGCCGCGGAACAGCGGCTTGCCGGCTTCCAGATGGTAGGGGCAGAGTTTCTTATAAGTCTCCACGGCGTCGAACACGACCTGGAGCAGCGGTACGAGACGGGTCTTGCCGCCCTTGCCGGTGATCCGCAGCGTCGTGGCGCCCGACGTCAGGTCGTCGGGCTTGAGCCCGAGCGCTTCGGAGATGCGCAGGCCGCAGCCGTAGAGCAGGGTCAGCACGGCGGCGTCGCGGGCGGCGATCCACGGTTCTTCCTGCAACTGGGCGCCTGTCGTGACGAGGTTGAGCGCCTGGCGGTCGGTCAGCGGTTTCGGCAGGGATTTCGGCTGTTTTGGGGCGCGGATGGCTCCTGCGGCGGCGGCATTCACCAGGCCCTTGCGTTCGAGATAACGAAGAAATGAACGAAGCCCCGCGAGATGCCGGCCGAGCGACCGAGCCCCGGAACCCTCGCGGCGACGGGCCGCCAGAAAGGCACGCAGGTCGGCCGGGCGCAGGGTGTGGATATCGGAAATTCTTGCCGGACCTGCCAGATGCCCGGTCAGAAACGTCAAAAACTGCCGCGTATCGCGCTCATAGGCATCGAGCGTGTTGCCCGACAGGCGGCGCTCACCCGTCAGGCTCTCCAGCCATTCGCGACGTTTTTCCAAGAGATCGGGTGCGGCGATAATCAGCAGCTCATTCACTGTCGGCCCCGTTGAATTTGGATTGGTTGCGCCCCAGATTGCTCTGGACGGCGTTACAAAATCCCTAAGACTGCCTTAGTCCTGGGTAACGATGTCATCGTTCGATCATACGGGGCTGCCATACCAAGCAGATCCTGCCTGCGGGAGTTTCTATGGCGCGCCGTGTATCTACGACCACGTTTGGACAGTTCGCGGAAACAATCGCCCTCATTTCACAAGGCAGACCCGGCCACATCGTCGACACATTGATTGCCGAACGCGGCCAGCGGATCGTCCAGAATCCGCTCTGGCCGGTGATGCGGCCGTTCCTCTACACGCTGCTGCGTTATGGGCGGGCGATCAGGTTCGCCAACGACATCTCGACGCTCAACGGTTTCCAGTGCTTCGAATACATGAGCAACCTCCTGAAGCTGGATGTCACGGTCGCCAATGCTGAGCGCATTCCCGAAAAGGGCGGCTTCATCCTGGTCAGCAATCACCCGACCGGTATCGCCGACGGGGTTGCCGTCTTCGACCTCCTGAAGTCGCGGCGCCCGGACATGATGGTGTTCGCTAACCGCGATGCGGTGCGCGTCAATCCCCGCTTTGCCGAGATGATCATCCCGGTCGAATGGCGGGAGGAGCACAAGACCAAGCTCAAGGCCCGCGAGACGCTGGTGCTGACCAACAAGACGATCGAGGACGGGAAGGTGATGGTGCTGTTTCCGTCGGGGCGCATCGCCTACTGGGCGGACGGCAAGTTGAACGAGCGCCCGTGGAAGACGTCCGCTGTCAGCCTCGCCCGCAAATACAACCTGCCGATCCTGCCGATCCACATGCGGGCCCGCAATTCCGGCCTGTTCTACTGGTTCGCGAAGTGGTCGACGGAACTGCGCGACATGACGGTGTTTTACGAACTCCTGAACAAGAAGGGCGATCATTTCGATTTCACGGTCGGCCAGATGATCCCGCCGTCGGCGCTGGAAGGCGACATGACGGAGGTGACCAAGGCGCTGGAACAGCACACCGTGTTCGAGCTTGCCGCCGATGGCGATGCGGTGTTCAAGCCGGCCGAGAAACCGCAGACAGCATCGGCGGCGTGAAGGACATGAGCCCCGAAGATCTGAATATTGTGATTGTCCCGTTTGGCAACCGGCTTGCCAGCGGCATCGGACCGCTGGCCGAAGCAGCAAGGCAGGAAGGCTATAATCACATCCTGCGGATTGCCGAGGAATGGTCGGCGGGAACCAACCGGTTCGAACGACCTGGCGAAAGCCTGCTCGGTGCCCATGATCAGGGGCGGATGATCGCCGTCGGCGGGATGACGGTCGAACCGTCGCGGGCCGACTGGCTGAGGATGCGCCGCTTTTATGTGTCGCAGTCGTACCGGGGCAAGGGTGTCGGCCGGTGTCTTGCCGAGCGGCTGATCGAACATGCCCGCTCCTTCACCACGGTCGTGACCGTCCATGCCGGCAGCGATGATGCCTGCCGTTTCTGGGAGGCCATGGGATTTCAGCCGCTGACCGGCGAGAGCTACACACATACCCTGCGCCTCACCTGAACGGCGTTCTTTTCATCCCGCTCTTCAGATAGGGAAAAGGCATGCTGCTTCGCTCGATGTTCGCCGCCAACTACCGTTCGCTGCGCTCGATCCGCATGGATCTGGCCGGCGTCAATCTGTTCATCGGCGAAAACGGGGTGGGAAAATCCAATCTCTATCGCGCCCTGCAGCTTGTGCAGGCAGCTGTTCGCGGCAATCTTGCCTACGAGATCGCGGCCGAGGGCGGCATGGCCTCGGCGCTGTGGTCCGGTCAGCGCCGGCAGGAGAAGAATTTCCGCATCAAGCTCGAGGTCGAAGTTCTTGATGAAGAGCGGGCGGTGACGTTCCGCTACCGGGTCGAGGCGGGGCTTCGTCCGCCTATCGACGCAGCGGGCTTTGCCTTCGAGCCGCAGGTGAAGGAGGAGGAGCTTGTCGTCGAAACCGGTTCGCGGCCGGTGACGATGATGAAGCGGGTCGGGCCGGGCATCATGGTACGGGGGACAAGCGGCCGGATGGAGGAATATCCCGAGCAGGCGATGACCTCCGAGACGGCGGTCGCTCTTCTCGGCGACGCCGGGCACTATCCGGAAGTCGGCGCCTTCCGGCGATTGATCGACGGGTGGCGGTTCTTCCATGGTTTTCGAACGGATCGGGATTCCGCCCTGCGGCAGCCCTGCCTTGCGGTTACCTCGCCGCTGCTCGATCAGGACGGTGGCAACATGGCGGCGGTGTTCGCGACGCTCGTGCATACCCGCGGCGACACGGTGGAGCTGGACCAGGCTGTTGCCGCGGCTCTTGGCGGGGCAAAACTGCATGTGCCTGAGCCGAATGAATATGCCGAATTCGGCCTCGTCTTCCCGGATTTCCCCAAACGGATTTTTCAGCCGCGCGAGCTTTCCGACGGGCAGATCCGCTTTCTGGGCTTGGCGGCGGCGCTGATGTCCTACCGCCAGCCGCCGCTGATCGCGCTCAACGAGCCGGAGGCGAGCCTGCATCCGGACATGCTGGCGCCGCTGGCGGACATGATCGCGCAGGCGGCCCGCCACAGCCAGATCTGGATCGTCACCCATTCGGAACTGCTCGCATCCGCCGTTCAGGAGCGCTGCGGCACGCGGCCGCGGCGAGTGATCCGCAGGCAAGGCGCCACCTGGATCGACGGCATGCGGCTGACAGGCGTCATAGACGGTGAAGACGATGACGAGTAGCCGTCTTTAGGGTTCACTTTTGTTCCGGGTTTGGGCATGGTCGCCGCCCATGGGCAAAGATTCGTCCGATCTCTTCGGTTCGCTGTTCGAAGCGCCGCCATTGGCGAAGGTGGTGCCGGTCCTGGTGCCGCTGCCGGTGCCGGGCGCCTATAGCTATGCCGTGCCGGAAGGCGTGCATGTGGAGCCCGGTTCGGTCGTGCAGGTGCCGGTCGGTCCGCGGCAATTGATCGGCGTCGTCTGGGATGGTGACAACGACGATAAGCTCGATCCCAAGAAGCTGAGGCCGATCACGCTGGTCTTCGATTGCCCGCCGCTTTCCAAGGAGATGCGCGACTTCGTCGACTGGGTGGCGAGCTATACGCTGTCGCCGCCGGGCCTCGTGGCACGCATGGCGATAAGGGCCCCGGCGGCGCTCGATCCGGAGCCGATGGTCGAAGGCCTGCGCTATCTCGGCGGCCAGCCGGAGCGGCTGACGCCGGCGCGCGCCCGGGTGCTCGATCTTGCCGGCGAAGAAGGAATCCCGTGGACGCGCAGCGGGCTGGCGCATGCCGCCGGCGTTTCGATGAGTGTCGTCGACGGACTGACCGCGCAGGGCATATTCGAGACGGTGTTCCTGGCCCCGCCGCCGGTCGTGGCGAGGCCTGATCCGGATTATACGAGCCCGCGTATCGAGGGGCCACAGAAACAGGCGTCCGTGGAGATATTGGACTCGATCCGGGAAGGCGGGTTCTCCACCTCGCTGATCGACGGCGTTACCGGTTCGGGCAAGACGGAAGTCTATTTCGAGGCGATCGCCGAAACCTTGAGGCGCGGCAAGCAGGTGCTGATCCTGCTGCCGGAAATCGCGCTGACTTCGAGCTTCCTCGAACGCTTCCAGCAGCGGTTCGGCGCGAAGCCAGGCGAATGGCATTCGGATCTCGCCCCCCGCATGCGCGAAAAGGTCTGGCGCGGCGTGGTGACAGGCGAGGTGAAGGTGGTGGCAGGTGCCCGGTCGGCGCTGTTCCTGCCGTTCGAGGATCTCGGGCTGATCATCGTCGATGAAGAGCACGACCCGGCCTACAAGCAGGAGGACCGGGTCTTCTACAATGCCCGCGACATGGCGGTGGTGCGCGCAAGGATCGGTGACTTTCCGATCGTTCTCGTCTCGGCGACGCCCTCGGTGGAAAGCCAGGTGAACGGGCTTGCCGGGCGCTATAATACCGTGCACCTGCCGACCCGCTTCGGCGATGCGGCGCTGCCGGACCTGCACCTGATCGACATGCGCCGCCATCCGCCGGAGCGTGGCGGCTTCCTGTCGCCGGTGCTTTTGCGGGCGATCGGCCGGACGATCGAGCGCAAGGAACAGGCGCTGCTCTTCCTCAATCGCCGCGGTTACGCGCCGCTGACGCTCTGCCGCGTCTGCGGTCACCGGTTCCAGTGCCCGCAATGTTCGAGCTGGCTGGTGGAACACCGGTTCAAGAGCCAGATCCAGTGCCATCAGTGCGGTTATTCGGAGCGGACCCCGGAAGCCTGCCCGGAATGCGGTACGCTCGACCATCTGGTCGCCTGCGGTCCCGGCGTCGAACGCATCGCCGAGGAAGTCGAAAAGCATTTTCCGGATGCGCGGACCATCGTCATGTCGTCGGACCTGCTCGGTGGGGTCAAGCGCATGCGGCTGGAGCTGGAGGCGATCACCAAGGGCGAGGCGGATATCGTCATCGGCACGCAGCTGGTCGCCAAGGGCCATAACTTTCCGCTGATGACTCTGGTCGGCATCGTCGATTCCGATCTCGGCCTGTCGAACGGCGATCCGCGCGCCGCCGAGCGTACCTTCCAGCTTCTCTCCCAGGTGACGGGCCGGGCCGGGCGAACCGGCCTCAAGAGCCATGGCCTGCTGCAGACCTTCCAGCCGCAGCATCCGGTGATGCAGGCGATCGTCTCGGGTGACGCCGGCGCCTTCTACGAGCGGGAGATCGCCGAGCGGGAAAAGGCGATCCTGCCGCCCTTTGGCCGGCTTGCCTCGCTGATCGTCTCCGCCGACACCCGGGCGGATGCGGAAACCCATGCGCGGGGGCTCAGGGCGGCCGCTCCGAAGGTCACCGGTATTTCCGTGCTCGGTCCGGCGGAGGCGCCGCTGGCGCTGGTGCGGGGGCGGCATCGCTTCCGGCTGCTGGTGCATGGACGGCGCAATTCGGACATGCAGGCGTTTCTGCGGGCCATGCTGGAAAACGGCCCGAAACAGCGCGGCTCGCTGCAGATCCAGCTCGATATCGACCCGCAGAGTTTTCTTTGATCGCGGTTCTTTGCGACTTGTTTACCGCTTGCGTTAGAATCTTGCGATTCGAAGGATGCGAGGCGACATGGAACTCTACTTTCCCACTGAACTCGGCGAGCAGGCGGCTTTCGTCTGTGCGGCGGCTACCGCGGCACTCGGCCTCCTCGTGTTTCTGTTTCCCGCCGTCGTCTTGCGCCTGACCGCATTCCAGATCGGCGAAGTGCGACCGGAAGGGTATGCCGCTGTCCGCTCCGCCGGCGCCCATCACCTCGGCTTCGGTCTTGCGGCGATCATGCTCGCCCAGGACTGGATCTACATGACGCTTGGCATTGCGCTCGGATTTGCCGCTCTGGGGCGATTGCTGTCCTGTGCCCTGGATCGAGGCTTCACCCCCAGAAATATAGCATTTTCCCTACTTCAGGTTGCACTTGCCGGCGGGCCGCTCGCCTATGTCTTCGGCTATATCTGACGCTTAATTCGGAGAATGCGGGCCGTAGCCCGCCAAAAATCCCTCCGCTTCCGGTATAAAATCGTTCTCAGCCCTTGCGTGTCCGGCTTTTTCCGTTATCAGGCGTGTTGCGAGTCCTTACAGCCTATGCTAGACGGACCGCGAAAGTCGGAAAGGGTAGTGCGCGAGCTCTGCAGGTTCTGAGAAAAAATCAAACGATTTCAAGCTCTTGATACACCTCTCCCGCAGGGTCTGGCGCTTGGATGGCAATACAGGGAAACTGTGCCCGTGGCTGACACGTCCCAGCTTATTTCCGGTGTAGCGGAGCGTTATGCTTCCTCGCTTTTCGAACTGTCTCTCGAGGCAGGTTCGGTCGATAAGGTCGGTGCCGATCTTGATCGGTTTCAGGCGCTGCTGGATGAGAGTGAAGACCTGCGACGCCTGGTCGCAAGCCCGGTATTTTCCGCCGAGGACCAGCAGAAGGCTGTGATCGCCGTTGCCGAGAAGGCTGGCATTTCCGGTCTCGTCGCCAATTTCCTGAAGGTGGTCGCCGGCAATCGTCGTCTGTTCGCGATGCCCGGCATGATCCGCGCCTTCCGCCAGATCGCCGCCGAACATCGCGGTGAAATCACTGCCGAGGTCACCTCGGCGCATGCGCTTTCCCAGGCGCAGGAAAACGAACTCAAGTCGGCGCTGAAGGGCGTAACCGGCAAGGACGTCGCAATCGTCGTGACGATCGATCCGTCGATCCTCGGCGGCCTGATCGTCAAGGTTGGTTCTCGTCAGATCGACACTTCCCTTCGCACCAAACTTTCCACCCTTAAGCTTGCACTGAAAGAGGTTGGCTGATGGATATCCGCGCCGCGGAAATTTCCGCAATTCTGAAAGACCAGATCAAGAACTTCGGCCAGGAGGCTGAGGTTTCCGAAGTCGGACAGGTTCTGTCCGTCGGCGACGGCATTGCCCGCGTCTACGGTCTGGACAACGTCCAGGCCGGCGAAATGGTCGAATTCCCGGGCGGCATCCGTGGTATGGCGCTCAACCTCGAAGCCGACAATGTCGGCGTCGTCATCTTCGGTTCCGACCGCGAGATCAAGGAAGGCGACACCGTCAAGCGGACCGGCGCCATCGTTGACGTTCCGGTCGGTCCGGAACTGCTCGGCCGCGTCGTCGACGCGCTCGGCAACCCGATCGACGGCAAGGGCCCGATCAACGCTTCGCGCCGTTCGCGCGTCGACGTCAAGGCTCCGGGCATCATTCCGCGCAAGTCGGTTCATGAGCCGATGTCGACCGGCCTCAAGGCCATCGACGCGCTCATCCCGGTCGGCCGCGGCCAGCGCGAGCTGGTCATCGGCGACCGCCAGACCGGCAAGACCGCCATCATTCTCGACACGATCCTCAACCAGAAGGCCATTCACGACAACGGCCCGGACTCTGAAAAGCTGTTCTGCGTCTACGTCGCTATCGGCCAGAAGCGTTCGACGGTTGCCCAGTTCGTCAAGGTTCTCGAAGAGCGTGGCGCCCTGCAGTACTCGATCATCGTTGCCGCGACCGCTTCCGATCCGGCTCCGATGCAGTATCTCGCACCGTTCGCCGGTTGCGCCATGGGCGAATATTTCCGCGACAACGGCCAGCACGCCCTGATCGGTTACGACGACCTTTCCAAGCAGGCCGTCGCCTATCGCCAGATGTCGCTGCTGCTGCGCCGCCCGCCGGGCCGCGAAGCTTATCCGGGCGACGTCTTCTACCTGCATTCCCGCCTTCTGGAGCGCGCCGCAAAGCTCTCCGACGAGCGCGGCAACGGTTCGCTGACGGCTCTGCCGGTCATCGAAACCCAGGGTAACGACGTTTCGGCCTTCATTCCGACCAACGTGATCTCGATCACCGACGGCCAGATCTTCCTTGAAACCGACCTGTTCTACCAGGGCATCCGTCCGGCCGTTAACGTCGGTCTGTCGGTTTCCCGCGTCGGCTCGGCCGCGCAGATCAAGGCGATGAAGCAGGTTGCCGGCTCGATCAAGGGCGAACTCGCCCAGTATCGCGAAATGGCCGCCTTCGCCCAGTTCGGTTCCGACCTGGACGCCTCGACGCAGCGCCTCCTGAACCGCGGTGCACGCCTGACCGAACTCCTGAAGCAGCCGCAGTTCTCGCCGCTGAAGACGGAAGAGCAGGTCGCGGTGATCTTCGCCGGCGTCAACGGCTATCTCGACAAGATCGCGGTTGCCCAGGTCGGCAAGTTCGAGCAGGGCTTCCTCTCGTACCTCCGCTCCGAAGGCAAGGCTCTCCTCGATACGATCCGTAGCGAGAAGCAGCTTTCCGACGACACCCGCGCGAAGCTCAAGGCCGCTCTCGACAGCTACGCCAAGTCTTTCGCCTGAGAACGGATCAATCTCGAGGACCGATAACGGATGCCTTCACTTAAGGATCTGAAAAACCGGATCGCCTCCGTCAAGGCGACGCAGAAGATCACCAAGGCGATGAAAATGGTCGCCGCGGCGAAGCTGCGCCGTGCCCAGGAGGCGGCCGAGGCCGCCCGTCCTTACGCGGAACGTATGACCAAGGTGCTGGCCGGCCTTTCGGCCGCCAATGCCGGCAATGCCGAAGCACCGCTCCTGCTTTCGGGCACGGGCAAGGACCAGGTTCATCTCCTGATCGTCGCGACCGGCGAACGCGGTCTGGCCGGGGGCTTCAACTCCTCGATCATCCGTCTCGCCCGCGATCACGCGCTGAAGCTGCTTGCCCAGGGCAAGACGGTGAAGATCCTCACCGTCGGCCGCAAGGGCAACGACATCCTGCGCCGCTCGTTCCGCGAAAACATCGTCGACTACGTGACGTTCCGCGAAGTCAAGCAGCTCGGTTTCGCCCAGGCGGACGAGGTGGCCCACAAGGTGCTCGCACTTTACAATGCCGGTGAATTCGACGTCGCGACGCTGTTCTTCGCGCGCTTCCAGTCGGTGATCTCGCAGGTGGCGACCGCCTCGCAGATCATCCCGGCCAAGTTCGAGACCACCGAGCCGGCGACCGCCGCCTCGGCGCTCTACGAATACGAGCCGAGCGAAGAGGAAATCCTCGAGGACCTGCTGCCGAAGAACGTCGCCGTGCAGATCTTCCGGGCTCTGCTCGAAAACAACGCTTCCTTCTATGGCGCGCAGATGTCCGCAATGGACAACGCGACGCGCAATGCCGGTGACATGATCAACAAGCTGACGCTTTCCTACAACCGTCAGCGCCAGGCACAGATCACCAAGGAACTCATCGAAATCATTTCGGGCGCGGAAGCGCTCTGAGGTAAAGAAAGAGGGTAAGAATCATGGCTACCGCAACGGGCACGTCCCTCGGCAAGGTGACCCAGGTTATCGGCGCTGTCGTCGACGTCGCTTTCGACGGCGAACTGCCGGCGATCTTGAACGCGCTTGAAACCGACAACAACGGCAACCGCCTCGTTCTCGAAGTCGCGCAGCACCTCGGCGAAAGCTCCGTCCGCACCATCGCGATGGACTCGACCGAAGGTCTGGTTCGTGGTCAGAAGGTCACCGATACCGGCGCTCCGATCACCGTTCCGGTCGGCCCGGAAACGCTCGGCCGCATCATGAACGTCATCGGCGAGCCGGTCGATGAAGCCGGTCCGCTCGTCACGTCCGGCAAGCGCGCCATCCACCAGGAAGCGCCGGCCTATGTCGATCAGTCGACCGAAGGCCAGATTCTGGTCACCGGCATCAAGGTCGTCGATCTTCTCGCGCCTTACGCAAAGGGCGGCAAGATCGGCCTCTTCGGCGGTGCCGGCGTCGGCAAGACGGTTCTGATCATGGAACTCATCAACAACGTTGCGAAGGCACACGGCGGTTATTCCGTGTTCGCAGGCGTCGGTGAGCGTACCCGCGAGGGCAACGACCTTTACCACGAAATGATCGAATCGGGCGTCAACAAGCATGGCGGCGGCGAAGGCTCCAAGGCAGCCCTCGTTTACGGCCAGATGAACGAACCGCCGGGCGCCCGCGCTCGCGTCGCTCTGACGGGTCTCACCATCGCTGAAGACTTCCGCGACAAGGGCCAGGACGTTCTGTTCTTCGTCGATAACATCTTCCGCTTTACCCAGGCTGGTTCGGAAGTGTCGGCTCTGCTCGGCCGTATTCCTTCGGCCGTGGGTTATCAGCCGACGCTCGCGACCGACATGGGCCAGATGCAGGAACGCATCACCACCACGACCAAGGGCTCGATCACCTCGGTTCAGGCCATCTACGTTCCCGCCGACGACTTGACCGACCCGGCGCCGGCAACCTCGTTCGCCCACCTGGACGCAACGACGGTTCTGTCGCGCTCGATCGCCGAAAAGGGTATCTACCCGGCCGTCGATCCGCTCGACTCGACCTCGCGCATGCTCGACCCGCTGGTCGTCGGCGAAGAACACTACGAAATTGCCCGCAAGGTGCAGACCACGCTGCAGCGCTACAAGTCGCTGCAGGACATCATCGCCATCCTCGGCATGGACGAACTGTCCGAAGAGGACAAGATGACGGTTGCCCGCGCCCGCAAGATCGAGCGCTTCCTGTCGCAGCCGTTCTTCGTCGCCGAAGTCTTCACCGGTTCGCCGGGCAAGCTGGTTGCGCTCGAAGACACGATCAAGGGCTTCAAGGGCCTCGTCAACGGCGACTACGACCATCTTCCGGAAGCTGCCTTCTACATGGTCGGCTCGATCGAAGAAGCCATGGAAAAGGCCAAGAAGCTGGCGGAAGCCGCCTGACCCTGAACGAAACGGCGCGCGGGACTATCTCCGGCGCGCCTTTCCCGCATAAACACGCTGAGGAAATAAACCTTCATGGCCGAGGCTTTCAACTTTGAACTGGTTTCGCCCGAGCGCCTGCTCGTCTCGGAAAAGGTCACCGAAGTGGTGATCCCGGCGACGCTTGGCGAAATGACGGTGCTTGCCAATCACGCGCCGACGATGACGACGATCAAGCCGGGCGTCGTCTCGGTGAAGCTCGCCTCCGGCCATGTCAACAAATACGTGGTTTTCGGCGGTTTCGCCGACATCCTGCCGACCGGCTGCACGCTGCTCGCGGAATCCGCGGTTCCGGCCAGCGAGCTGACCCACTCGACGCTGCAGAAGCGGATCGAGACGACGCAGGGCGAAATCGACCATGCGCAGAACGACGAGCACAAGACCAAGCTCGAGCAGTTCCTGGCGGAATTGACCCACCTCAACGGTATCGTCGTTCCGGCCTGATACTTCAAAATTCTCTGCGAAAGATCGAGGCGGTCCGAAAGGCCGCCTTTTTCTTTTGGCGGTGGTCGTCTCGGCGGTGGTTATCGTTGTGGCCGGATGCCCGCTTGTATGTGCCGCGCCATCTTGTTAGCGCTGGTGGGTGGAGGAACGCGATGATCGACAAGCTGGAATTCTTCATTGCGCTTGCGCGCGAAGGCCATTTCGGCCGCGCGGCGGAGGAGTGCGGCATTTCGCAACCCTCGCTATCGGCCGCGATCCGACAGCTCGAGGAGCAACTCGGCGTGCAGCTGGTGGTGCGCGGCTCGCGCTACCAGGGCCTGACGCCGGAAGGTCAGCGCGTGTTGGAATGGGCAAAACGGATTGTCGGCGATGCGCGCACGATGCGCGAGGAAATGCGCGCCGCCCGCAAGGGCCTTGTCGGCCATATCAGGCTGGCGTCGATCCCGACGGCGCTGGCGATGATCCCCAGGTTGACCGAGCCCTTCCAGGCCAAGCACCCGGAGGTAACCTTTTCCGTCGTCTCGCGCAATTCCCTGCAGGTGCTTTCCCAGCTCGACAATTTCGAGATCGACGCGGGCATTACCTATCTCGACAACGAGCCGCTGGGGCGGGTGACGAGCGTGCCGCTCTATGCGGAGCGCTACAATCTGGTGACCGCCGAAGGGGCGCCCTATGCCGACCGGGACAGCGTCACCTGGAAGGAGATGGCCGATCTTAGGCTCTGTCTATTGACGCCCGACATGCAGAACCGCCGGATCATCAACCAGCATCTCGCGGAGGCGGGGGTGACGGTGAAGCCGATGCTCGAATCGAACTCGATGGTGGTTCTTCTATCGCATGTGGGGACCGGGCGCTGGGCGAGCATCATGCCGCGCAACGTGGCGCGATCATTCGGGTTTGCAAAAGAAATCAGGACTATCCCGATCGTCGATCCGGAAGCCACGCATATCGTCGGGCTTGTCGCGACCCATCGCGAGCCGTTTACGCCGCTCGTTTCGGCCCTGCTTCACGAAGCGCGCAGCCTCACTCCTGCCGCCATGGCTTGATAGTTTTTTTCTATCGCGTAACCGATCTCCTTTATTGACGGTTGAGATATCGGTTGCGACATTCCATTCCCAGTAGGCGAAGTACGATTGTCGGACAACTTCGTCAGCTTTCTGATCCGCATAGGCGCGGGTGGCGCCGGCGCCACAACGCCTGAAAGCGGATCAGCCGGGAGGCTATGACATATGAATATGCGAATTTCCGCGGGTGAATTCACCGAGCGGTCGCTTCAGATCATCAGGGATCTGAAGCATCTGGAAGGCCCGATGCTGCCGATCCTGCATGCGATCCAGGCGGAGTTCGGTTACGTGCCGGACGAGGTGAAGCCGGTCATTGCCAGCGAACTCAACCTGTCGCGCGCCGAAGTGCATGGCGTCGTCACCTTCTATCACGAATTCCGCGACCACCCCGCCGGCCGGCATGTGCTGAAGCTCTGTCGCGCCGAAGCCTGCCAGTCGATGGGTAGCGACCGCATCGCGGATCGCGCCCGGCAGCTTCTCGGCATCGACTTCCACCAGACGACGCTCGACGGGGCGGTGACGCTGGAAGCCGTCTACTGTCTCGGGCTCTGCGCCTGCGCTCCCGCCGCGATGCTCGATGGCGACGTCTACGGCCGCGTCGACGAGCTCTGTCTTAGCGAAATCGTTGCGGAGGCACGCCGATGACGGTGACGATTTTCGTTCCGCGCGATGCCGCAGCACTGGCGCTTGGCGCCGAGAAGGTGGCGAAGGCGATGGCCCAGGAGATCGAGGCCCGCGGGCTCGATGCCAAGATCGTCCGTAACGGTTCGCGTGGCATGTTCTGGCTGGAGCCGCTGGTCGAGGTGCGTACCGAACACGAGCGCATCGCCTATGGTCCGGTGAAGGCCGGCGACGTCAAGGGGCTGTTCGACGCCGGTTTCCTGGAAGGTGGACAGCATGCTTTGCACCTCGGCCCGACCAAGGACATCCCCTTCCTGCGGCAGCAGACGCGGCTGACTTTTTCCCGCTGCGGCGTCACCGATCCGCTGTCGCTCGACGACTATCGCCACTATCAGGGCTTCAAGGGTCTCGAAAACGCGATTGCCATGACGCAGGCGCAGATCGTCGCCCAGGTCACCGATAGCGGCCTTCGCGGCCGTGGCGGCGCCGGCTTCCCGACCGGCATCAAATGGAAGACGGTGATGGATGCGGCGGGGCCGCAGAAGTACATCGTCTGCAATGCGGATGAGGGCGACAGCGCCACCTTCGCGGACCGGATGATCATGGAAGGTGATCCCTTCGTGCTGATCGAGGGCATGATCATTGCCGGCATCGCGACGGGCGCCACCAAGGGTTATGTCTATATCCGCTCGGAATATCCGCATGCCATCGCAACGATGACAGAGGCCGTCGAGATCGCCCGGGCCGCCGGCATTCTCGGCCCGTCGGTGATGGGCTCGATGCATGCCTTCGACATGGAGATCCGCTCCGGCGCCGGCGCCTATGTCTGCGGCGAGGAGACCTCGCTTCTCAATTCGCTGGAAGGCAAGCGCGGCATCGTGCGCGCCAAGCCACCATTGCCGGCGCTGCAGGGATTTCTGGGCCGTCCGACGGTGGTCAACAACGTCATCTCGCTTGCCTCCGTACCTGTGATCATGGATCGCGGGGCTGCCTTCTATCGCGATTTCGGCATGGGTCGTTCGCGTGGGACGATCCCGATCCAGATCGCCGGCAATGTCAAATATGGCGGCCTTTACGAAACTGCCTTCGGCCTGTCGCTCGGCGAGATCGTCGATCATATCGGCGGCGGCACCGCGACCGGCCGGCCGGTGAAGGCGGTGCAGGTGGGCGGACCGCTGGGCGCCTATTTCCCGAGGGCGCTGTTCGACACGCCGTTCGACTATGAAGCTTTTGCCGCCCGGGACGGGCTGATCGGCCATGCCGGGATCACCGTGTTCGACGATTCGGCCGACATGCTGAAACAGGCGCGGTTCGCGATGGAGTTCTGCGCCATCGAAAGCTGCGGCAAGTGCACGCCCTGCCGCATCGGTTCGACCCGTGGCGTGGAGACGGCCGACAAGATCAGGCAGGGCATCGAGCCTGAGAAGAACAAGGCACTGCTGGCGGATCTCTGCAACACGATGAAGTTCGGGTCGCTCTGCGCGCTCGGCGGGTTCACGCCCTATCCGGTGATGAGCGCGATGAACCATTTCCCGGAGGATTTTTCTCCGGCTCCGATGGTGGAGGCTGCCGAGTGATGGACGCTCCTATCTTTGCTCCCGCGTTCAATTTTTCCAGCAAGGAGACACACAATGTCCCTCGTTCATGAAATCGACTACGGCACGCCGGCCTCGCGCTCCGAAGCCCAGGTCACCCTCACCATCGACGGCCGCGCCATCACCGTGCCGGAGGGCACCTCGATCATGCGCGCCTCGATGGAAGCAGGCATAAAGGTGCCGAAACTCTGCGCCACCGACATGGTCGATGCCTTCGGCTCCTGCCGCCTCTGTCTCGTGGAGATCGAAGGGCGCAACGGAACGCCGTCGTCCTGCACCACGCCGGTGATGCCGGGCATGGTGGTGCACACCCAGACCGGTCGGCTGAAGGATATCCGCCGCGGCGTGATGGAGCTCTACATCTCCGACCACCCGCTCGACTGTCTCACCTGCGCCGCCAACGGGGACTGCGAATTGCAGGACATGGCCGGCGCGGTGGGCCTTCGCGACGTTCGCTACGGCTATGAGGGCGAAAACCACGTCCGCGCCCGCAACGATGGCGCGATCAATGCCAAGTGGATGCCGAAGGACGAATCGAATCCATACTTCACCTATGATCCCTCGAAATGCATCGTCTGCTCGCGCTGCGTGCGCGCCTGCGAAGAGGTGCAGGGCACGTTCGCGCTGACGATCGAGGGCCGTGGTTTCGAAAGCCGTGTTTCGCCCGGTGCTCACGAACATTTCCTCGATTCCGAATGCGTCTCCTGCGGCGCCTGCGTGCAGGCCTGCCCGACCGCGACGCTCACCGAAAAGTCGGTCATCGCGATCGGCCAGCCGGAACATTCGGAAGTCACGACCTGCGCCTATTGCGGCGTCGGCTGCTCGTTCAAGGCGGAAATGCGTGGCGAGGAACTGGTGCGCATGGTGCCGTGGAAGGATGGCCAGGCGAACCGCGGCCATTCCTGCGTCAAGGGGCGCTTCGCTTACGGTTATGCGACCCACAAGGACCGCATCCTCAACCCGATGATCCGCGAAAAGATCTCCGATCCGTGGCGGGAAGTGACCTGGGAAGAGGCCTTTTCTCACGTGGCTTCCGAATTCCGCCGTATCCAGTATCAATACGGCCGGGATTCGATCGGCGGCATCACCTCGTCGCGCTGCACCAACGAGGAGACCTTCCTCGTCCAGAAGCTGATCCGCGCCGGTTTCGGCAATAACAATGTCGATACCTGCGCCCGCGTCTGCCATTCGCCGACCGGCTACGGCCTCGGCCAGGCGTTCGGCACCTCGGCCGGCACGCAGAATTTCGACTCGGTCGAGCATACCGATGTCGTCATCGTCATCGGCGCCAACCCGACCGACGGGCATCCGGTGTTCGGCTCGCGCCTCAAGAAGCGGCTCCGTCAGGGCGCAAAACTGATCGTCATCGATCCGCGCCGCATCGATCTCGTCAAGACGCCGCATGTGGAGGCCGATTATCACCTGCCGCTGCAGCCTGGCACCAACGTGGCCGTGCTGACGGCGCTGGCGCATGTCATCGTCACCGAAGGCCTGTTCGACGAAAAGTTCATCCGCGAGCGTTGCGACTGGTCCGAGTTCGAGGACTGGGCCGGTTTCGTCGGCGAAGAGCAGCACAGCCCGGAGGCCACCGAAAAGTTCACCGGCGTGAAGCCTGAGCTGGTCCGTGGTGCGGCCCGGCTTTTTGCCAAGGGCGGCAATGGGTCGATCTATTACGGCCTCGGCGTCACCGAGCACAGCCAGGGTTCGACGACCGTCATGGCGATCGCCAACCTTGCCATGGTGACCGGCAATATCGGCCGCCCGGGCGTCGGGGTGAACCCGCTGCGCGGCCAGAACAACGTCCAGGGCTCCTGCGACATGGGCTCGTTCCCGCATGAACTGCCGGGTTATCGCCATATCTCCGACGACGCGACCCGGGACACTTTCGAAAAGCTGTGGGGCGTGACGCTCAACAACGAACCGGGCCTGCGCATCCCGAACATGCTGGATGCCGCCGTCGAAGGCACGTTCAAGGGCATCTACATCCAGGGCGAGGACATCCTGCAGTCCGACCCGGACACCAAGCACGTGTCGGCCGGTCTCGCCGCGATGGAATGCGTCGTGGTCCACGACCTCTTCCTAAACGAGACCGCCAATTACGCGCATGTCTTCCTGCCGGGTTCGACCTTCCTCGAAAAGGACGGCACGTTCACCAATGCGGAACGCCGCATCAACCGCGTCCGCAAGGTGATGAGCCCGAAGAACGGTTATGCCGACTGGGAAGTCACCCAGAAGCTGGCGCAGGCCATGGGGCTCGCATGGAATTATGCGCATCCGTCGCAGATCATGGATGAGATTGCCGTATCGACGCCGAGCTTCGCGCTGGTTTCCTATGACTATCTCGACAAGATGGGCTCGGTTCAATGGCCGTGCAACGAGGCGCATCCGGTCGGTTCGCCGATCATGCATGTCGATGGGTTCGTGCGCGGCAAGGGCAAGTTCATCCGCACCGAATATGTGGCGACCGACGAACGCACCGGGCCGCGCTTCCCGCTGCTGCTCACCACCGGCCGTATTCTCAGCCAGTACAATGTCGGCGCCCAGACCCGGCGCACCGAGAACGTCACCTGGCATGCGGAAGACAGGCTGGAAATCCATCCGCACGACGCGGAACAGCGCGGCATCAAGGAAGGCGACTGGATCAAGCTCGCCAGCCGTTCGGGCGATACGACGCTGCGCGCGCTGATCACCGACCGCGTGGCGCCGGGCGTGGTCTACACGACCTTCCATCACCCGAACACGCAGGCGAACGTCATCACCACCGACTTCTCCGACTGGGCGACCAATTGCCCGGAATACAAGGTGACGGCGGTGCAGGTGTCGCCCTCCAACGGCCCGACCGAGTGGCAGAGCGATTACGACGAACTGTCGCGGCGGTCCCGGCGGATTGCGGGGAAGCTGGAGGCGGCGGAATAGTGTCTGTCGGCGCGCGCCATACCCCCCCTCTGCCCTGCCGGGCATCTCCCCCTCAAGGGGCAGGGCAATCGCATATGGGTGCGAGGCGGTGCGGCATTCTTAACCCTCCCCCTTGTGGGGAGGGTGGCCGGCAGGCGGGCGGGGTTTTTATACTGGGCGAAGAAGACCCCTCCCCAACCCCTCCCCACAAGGGGGAGGGGCTCCACGCGCCGCCGTACGTTCCATATGCAATCGCCCTCCCTCAAGGGGGGCATCCTTGCTCCAACGTCCAATGACTGAATTCAAAACCACCGCCATAGCCCCCGAAATCACCCGCCGCAACGGCGTGACCCGTGCCGGCTCGCGGGTGGTGCCGGAGGAGGTGCCGATCGCCTTTTCCTATGGCGGCTCCACCCATGCGGTGATGATGGGTACGCCGGCGGATCTGGAAGATTTTGCGGTCGGGTTCAGCCTGACGGAAGGCATCATCGCTTCCGTGGCGGAGATCGAGAGCATTTCCGTTGTCGAGGAGGGGGTCGGCCTCGATGTCCAGGTAACGCTTGCCGGGGACAAGGAAGATGCGCTGCGCGCCCGCCGGCGGCATATGGCCGGGCCAGTGGGATGCGGTCTCTGCGGCATCGAATCGATCGAACAAGCCATGCGCCCGGTGCCGGATGTTTCCGTGGTAACAATGGCGCTCAGCCCGAAAGAGGTGAGCGAAGCGGCTGCGGCGCTCAACAGTGCGCAGCCGCTGCATCGGGAGACCCATGCGGTGCACGGCGCCGGTTTTTATCTGCCGGGCAAGGGGCTCATCGCCGTGCGGGAGGATGTCGGCCGCCACAATGCGCTCGACAAGCTTGCCGGAGCGGTGACCCGCGAGGGCGTCAGGGGATCGGAGGGCGTCGTGGTCGTCACCAGCCGCATCTCCGTCGAGATGGTGCAGAAGACGGCGATCCTCGGCAGCCCCGTGCTGATCGCCATTTCAGCCCCCACGGCGCTTGCCATCCGTACGGCGGAAGCGGCTGGCATGACCCTCATCGCGCTGACGCGCGGCGAGGATTTCGAAATCTTTACGCATACCGATCGCATAACCCCTGGAGTTGTCGCCGATGTCGCATGACCAAAGCCCCGAGCAACTGGTGCTCGACAAACTGGTCCGGATGGCCAACCAGATCGCCACCTTCTTCCTGTCGCAGCCGGAAAAGGTGCGGGCCGAAGGCGTCGCGACGCATATCAACAAGTTCTGGGAGCCGCGCATGCGCCGGCAGTTTTTCGAGCATCTCGACAATGGCGGGGCAGGGTTGCTGCCGCTCGTCATCGAAGCCTCGGTGCTGATCCGCCGGCCGGAGGCCAAGGTGGGATCGGGCGTCGGCGTCGGGCAGGATGCGGCGGAAGGGGCGCCGGGCGGCAAAGGTCCCGCTGAAGGAGAATCGCTTTCCGAACCAAGCATTCCGGAGAGCGCCGCATGAATTCATCCGTCCGGCAGGTAAGGGGCCGGAAGGTGGGATAGAGCCTAGCCATCATCCGAGGGAGGATATTTTAAATGGCAATCGCAGGAACGACGAACGAGGACCTGACAGGCAATGTCGGGTTCCTCGATAGGGAACGTATTATCGCAAAACCGGGTTTCAATCGCTGGCTCGTGCCGCCGGCAGCCTTGGCCATTCACCTTTGCATCGGCATGGCCTACGGCTTCAGCGTCTTCTGGCTGCCGCTGTCCCGCGCCCTGGGTAGCACACAGGATCCGTCCTGCGCCAGTCTCAATCTCGTCTCGGCCCTGTTCACTACAAGCTGCAACTGGCGTGTGGCGGACCTCGGCTGGATCTATACGCTGTTCTTCGTGCTGCTCGGCTGCTCGGCCGCGATCTGGGGCGGCTGGCTGGAACGGGTCGGTCCGCGCAAGGCCGGTTTCGTTTCGGCCTGCTGCTGGTGTGGCGGCATTATCGTCGCGGCGATCGGCGTCATGACCCACCAACTGTGGCTGATGTGGGTCGGCGCCGGCGTCATCGGCGGCGTCGGCCTCGGTCTCGGCTACATTTCGCCGGTCTCGACGCTGATCAAATGGTTCCCCGACCGCCGCGGCATGGCGACCGGCATGGCCATCATGGGCTTTGGCGGCGGCGCGATGATCGGTGCTCCGCTCGCCAACCTGCTGATGAACTATTTCAAGACCGATACCTCGGTCGGCGTCTGGCAGACCTTCATCTGCATGGCGGTGATCTACTTCTGCTTCATGATGGGCGGTGCCTTCGGTTATCGCATCCCGCCGGTCGGCTGGCGCCCGGAGGGCTGGACGCCTCCGGTTTCCAAGACGACGATGATCACCACCAGGCACGTTCATCTGCGGGACGCGCATAAGACCAAGCAGTTCTGGCTGATCTGGGCGGTGCTTTGCCTGAACGTTTCGGCCGGCATCGGGGTTATCGGCATGGCGTCGCCGATGCTGCAGGAAATCTTCGCCGGATCGCTGATCGGCCTGCCGAACCTGACCTTCTCGCAGCTCGATGCGAGCCAGAAGGCGCAGATCGCGACGATCGCCGCCGGTTTTGCCGGGCTCCTGTCGCTCTTCAATATCGGCGGCCGCTTCTTCTGGGCGTCGCTCTCCGACAAGATCGGCCGCAAGAACACATATTATACGTTCTTCGTGCTCGGCATCGTGCTCTATGCGCTCGCTCCGACACTTGCCGACATGGGCAACAAGGCGCTCTTCGTGCTCGCCTTCGGCATCATCCTGTCCATGTATGGCGGCGGCTTCGCCACCATCCCCGCCTATCTCGCGGATATCTTCGGCACCCAGTTCGTCGGCGCCATCCACGGCCGTCTTCTGACTGCCTGGGCGACGGCCGGCATTCTCGGTCCCGTCGTCGTCAACTACATCCGCGAAGCGCAGCTGACTGCGGGCGTGCCCGCCGGGCCGGCGCTCTATACCGGCACGATGTACATCCTCGCCGGCATGCTGGTTCTGGGTCTGATCGCCAATGCGCTGGTCCGGCCGCTTTCCGACAAATGGTTCATGTCGGACCACGAAGTCGCTTCGCTGCAGGCAAAGACGGCAGCCGCGAATGCCGGCCCAACCGGTTCCTTCGGTATCGGCACCGGTGGTCTGGATGCCAAGGCGGCGCTTGCCTGGGCCGTGGTCGGCGTCCCGCTCCTCTGGGGCGTCTGGGTGACGCTGAAGAGCAGCCTGGTTCTGTTCGGCTGACATTCATCGAAAAGGAACGACAAGGGAGGGCGGCCTGTGCCGCCCTCCCTTTTTGTCTCGCACGGAAATGTGAAGATAAAAACGGAGGCGGCTCCGATTGACGCCAAGGGAATCCGGACTAGATTGCGTTGCGGAGCCCGAAGCCGTTTTCTCTTACGGGACGCACGCGCCCGCGTGCCAGATCCGGCTCCAAACGACTGCTTATATCGCTTCATATCTTCAGTGCACACGGGAGTTCTCCATGCGCTACAATCAATTGGGCAATACCGGTCTTTTCGTCTCCGAACTCTGCCTCGGCACGATGACCTTCGGCGAGAACCAGACGGGGGCCGTCTGGAGTGCCGTAGCCGGTCTCGATCAGGACGCCGCCGACAAGATCGTCGGGCGCTCGCTGGCCGCCGGCATCAACTTTATCGACACTGCGAATGTCTATTCCGAAGGCCGGTCGGAGATTATCCTCGGCCAGGCGATCAGGAACCTCGGCGTGCCGCGCAAGGATGTCGTCGTCGCCACGAAATTCTATGGGCAGATGGGCGGCAAGCCCAACGATCGCGGTGCCTCGCGCGGCCATATCATGGATTCGGTCGAGCAGAGCCTCGAGCGGCTGCAGATGGACCATATCGATCTCTATCAGATCCACGGCACCGATACGGTGACGCCGATCGACGAGACGCTCAGGGCGCTCGACGATCTCGTATCGCGCGGCCTCGTCCGTTACATCGGCCTCTCCAACTGGGCGGCCTGGCGAATGGCGAAGGCGCTCGGCATTTCCGAACGCAAGGGTTATGCCCGTTTCGAGACGGTGCAGGCCTATTATTCGATCGCCGGCCGCGACCTTGAGCGCGATATCGTGCCGCTGATGCAGGAAGAGAAGCTTGGCCTGATGGTCTGGTCGCCGCTCGCCGGCGGGCTGCTCTCCGGCAAATACGGTCCGGGCGCTCCGGGCAACGGGGAAGGCCGTCGTGCCAACTTCGATTTCCCGCCGGTCGACAAGGATCGCGCCTGGGCCTGCGTCGCTGCGATGCGTGAGGTTGGCGCCAGGCACGGTGCGAGCGTCGCGGAAGTGGCGCTGGCCTATATTCTGGCGAAACCGTTTGTGACGAGCGTCATCATCGGCGCCAAGCGGCTGGAACAGCTCGATGAAAATTTGAAGGCCGTCAAGCTGAAGCTCGACGCGGAGGATATGGCGAAGCTCGACGAGGTAAGCGCGCTGGCGCCGGAATATCCCGGCTGGATGCTGGCCCGCCAGGGAGCCGGGCGCCGTCCGGCCCCGTTCGAGCCGAAGGAGTAGTCACGAAAGAGCCCGCGGCGGTTTGAACGCTGCGGGCTTTGAAGTCAGGTGGCGGCTTGGAGATCTTGCTGGGGCCAACCGCCTTGGCCTTGAGGTCGGATGCGCAGGCGCTTCTTGACCCCGTTATCGCACAATCAGGCAGCCAGGTCGTCGGCTTCGGTGCCCTTGAACATCTTCGCGAGGTTCAGGAAGCAGATCATGCCGTTTTCGTTGGCGATGATGCCTTCGGAGAAAGACTTGTCGAACGACGCGGAGATTTCCGGAACCGGCTGAACCTGGCTCGAGGGGATCGTCAGGATGTCCGAGACCCGATCGACGAGCATGCCGATGACCATGTTGTGGACTTCGGCCACGACGATGGCGCTGCGCTCGTTGGCAACCGTGCTCTTCATGCCGAGCTTGTAGGCAAGATCGATGATCGGGATCACGGAACCGCGAAGGTTCATGACGCCGATGACATCGGCCGGGGCGTGCGGGATGGGCGTCGAAGGGGCCCATCCGCGGATTTCGCGGATCGTCGTCGTCTTGACGCAGAATTCCTGGTCATGGAGACGGAAGGCGATGATTTCCAGCGTTTCGCCGCTGTAGCTTGTGGAGTTGATCGTCGTAGCCATCAGAATTCTTCCCAACTATCCGTTGCCTGAGCGGCAGCGGCGGCACCCGTTGTGGTCCGCGCGACCGTTGCCATGAGTTTGCGTGCCGGCGATGCAACGGGTCGTGCATCAGGTCGCGCTATTGCAATCTTATGCGAAGAATGTTGCGCAAATCTAAATCGCGCCAGGAGATCTCGCAGGGTTTCGGCTTCGCGCGCTAGGCTGTGGCTGGCGGCGGTGGTTTCCTCGACCATGGCAGCGTTCTGCTGCGTGTTCTGGTCCATGGAGTTCACGGCCTTGCTGATCTCCTTGATGCCCGTGGACTGTTCCCGGGCGGCCTCGACGATCGCTGAAACATTGCCGTTGATCTCTTCCACCTGGGACATGATCTCATCGAGCGCCTTGCCGGTTTCGTCGACGAGGGTGACGCCCCGCTTCACCTGTTCCGAGGAGGTCGAGATCAGCGTCTTGATCTCCTTGGCGGCGCTGGCGGAACGCTGGGCGAGTTCGCGGACTTCCTGGGCGACGACCGCGAAGCCCTTGCCCGCCTCGCCGGCGCGTGCCGCCTCGACACCCGCATTCAGCGCCAGCAGGTTTGTCTGGAAGGCGATCTCGTCGATCACGCCGATGATGTTGGAGATTTCCCGAGAGGAACTCTCGATCTGGCCCATCGCGCTTACCGCGTTGCGGACCACGGCGCCGGAATGTTCGGCGCTTTTTTTCGCGCGCGAAACCAGACCGCCGGCTTCCTCCGCGCGCTTGGCGCTGTCGGTCACCGTGCGGCTGATTTCTTCCAGCGCCGCGGCAGTCTCCTCGACCGCCGCTGCCTGCTGTTCGGTGCGCTTGGCAAGGCTGTCGGAAGCCTGGCGAATCTCGCTGGAGCCGCCCGCAATGCCCACGGCATTCTCGCCCACGGTGCCCATGGCATCCGCCAGCTTTGCGATGGCGTCGTTGAAATCGGTGCGGATCTGTTCGAGCGTCGAAATAAAGGGCTTTTCGATCCGGACGGTCAGGTCGCCGTTGGAAAGGGACGTCAAACCACCGGCGATGTCATCGACGGCACGAACGCGCTCGGTGATATCGGTCGCAAACTTGACGACCTTGAAGACGCGGCCGTCGGCGTCGAAGATCGGGTTGTAGGAGGCCTGGATCCAGGTCGTCTTGCCGCCCTTGCCGATGCGTTTGAATTCGGCAGCGATCGCTTCGCCGCCGGCAAGCTTCTTCCAGAATTCGGGATATTCGGCGCTGTTACGGAAGGATGCTTCGCAGAACATGCTGTGATGTTTGCCGACGATCTCGGACAGCTGATAGCCGAGACAGGCGAGGAAATTCTCGTTGGCGGTCAGGATGTCACCCGTCGGAGTGAACTCGATGACAGCCTGGGTGCGCGAGATGGCGTTGATCTTGCCCTCGTCCTCGGCCGATTTGAGTTTTGCGGCGGTTATATCGGTCGCGAACTTGACGACCTTGTAAGGCTTGCCGCCGGAGGTCACGGGATTGTAAGAGGCCTGGATCCAGATCTCGCGGCCACCCTTGCCGATGCGCTTATAGGCAGCGGCATCGTAACGGCCGTTGCCGAGGTTCGCCCAGAAATCCCTGTAGGCCTGGGACTTCACGTAGGCGGGGTCGCAGAACATGCTGTGATGCTTGCCAACGATTTCGGAGAGCGTGTAGCCAAGCGTCTTGCAGAAGTTCTCGTTGGCCGTGAGAACCTTTCCGGACAAATCGAATTCGATAATGGCCTGCGAGTTGTTGAGCGCTGCAAGTACTGCTTTCGCATCAGCGCCTGGAAGTGAAAGTATTGACATCTGGCTGCCTGCCCCCCGTCTATAAGGTCCCTAACTGGCTCAATTTGCCAGCTGCCTCATGAGATAACTACCTCGACGCCGGGACACTGAGTCCCGCTAAAACTAGCATTGAGGGATTAACGGGAGGTCAATAACTCGATTTCGGGGCGTTTGTGGAAACTACGTACCTATTTGCATTTTGTCAAAGCCAGATGGGGTGAATAAACCCTGGGTTTATATTGTATCGGCGGAGTATATATTCTGATTCTTACTGAGAAGATTCTAATCAACAATTCATACGGGTGTATGCCGCGTGTCATGCCGAGCGGGTGGGACGATCGAGGACGCGTCGGCCGAAAAGGCTTGCCGTCAATTCCACCATGATTCGGGCACTCTTGCCGCGGTCGTCCAGAAACGGATTGAGTTCGACGAGATCGAGCGATGCGACGAGCCCCGTATCGTGGAGCATCTCCATAATCAAATGCGCCTCGCGGAAGGTCGCGCCGCCCGGCACAGTGGTGCCGACACCCGGCGCAATGTCCGGATCCAGGAAATCGACGTCCAGGCTGACATGGAGAAGACCATTGGCGGCGTTCACGGCCTCGATGACCTGGCGCATGATCGCGGCAATGCCGTGTTCGTCGATGGCGCGCATGTCGAAGACGTTGACGCCATGATCGGCGATGAGTTTCCGTTCGATTTCATCAACGGAGCGTATGCCGATCTGGAAGACGTTTTTTGGATCGACCGTGGGCCGGGCGCTGTCGAGAATCGGCGCGAATTCCGCCTGGCCGGTGAAGAAGGCGACCGGCATGCCATGGATGTTGCCGGAAGGCGAAGTCTCGGGCGTGTTGAAATCCGTATGGGCATCGAGCCAGAGAACGAAGAGCGGCCGGCCGATCTCGGAAGCGTAACGCGCCATGCCCGGCACGCTGCCCATGGAAAGGGCATGGTCGCCGCCCAGGATTACCGGAATGGTGCCGGCCTTGGCCGTTTCATAAGTCCGGGTCTCGAGCGCGCGTGTGAACGCGGCCACGACCGGCAGGTTTTTTGCGTCGCTTCTGTCCTGCAGGTCATCTGCGGGTTGCGGGCGCAGGTCACCATTGTCGATCACCCGGAAACCGAGCCCTTCCAGCGCCTTGACGATGCCGGCAAGCCTGAAGGCCGCGGGACCCATGGCGCAGCCGCCGCGACCGGAGCCCTCTTCCAGAGGGACGCCGATCAATGTGATGTCTTTGGAGGTCATGCTTTTTCTCCCGAGCAAGCAGGAATGAAACGAAATATGCGAGATCAGTATTCGCGCTCATAAAAGATGCCGGCCTTGCCGCCTTCGGTGCCGGCGCCCGCCTTGAGCTTTACACCGCGGCCGACATCCAGATTGATCGTCGCTTCGGCGCCGCCCTCGCCGCCCTGCTCGACCTGGATATAGGTGCGGTTGTTGATGTAGCGGCCGACAGACACGGTGGTCTGGCCGGTCGCATCCGTGTTGATGTCGAGATCGTCGACGCCGAGATTGTTGCGCAGCGTTTCGAGCAGCGACGTCGAGCCCCCGCCGGCGAGCTGCGCGACGGCGTCGGCCAGCTGGGCGATCTGCAGCGGCGACAGCCGCGACATCGACTGGCCGAAGATCAGCCGCGCCAGAACCTCGTCCTGGGGCAGGGCGGGCGCGGAGGAGAAGGCGATCGTCGGGTCGTTGGCGACACCGGTGACCTTCACCGTGATCGTCGTCGCGGCGGATGACGTGTTGGCCTCCATGTTGAGAACCGGTATCAGGCCGCCGCCGAAGGTGATGTCGCCATCGGTGAAATCCAGCCGCTTGGCGAGGATGACGATACGGCCACGGCGCATCTTGAAGCCGCCGGCGACGACGGGCGCGATCGCCGTACCCGTCACGGTCAGGTCACCGCCGAGCTCTGCGTCGATGCCGCGGCCGCGCACGAAGATGCCGTTGGGCGCGCTGATCTGAAGGTTGAGCGCGACCGGGTTCGAACTGCCGCTGACGCTCTTCGGTCGCAGCGTCTCCACCTGCCGCCGCACATCGGGCGGCGCGTTGCGATGGCGTATGTCGAGGGCGGAAAGCGAGGTCGGCAGGCGGGCGGGCACGGTGATTGCCGCCTTGGTCAGCGTGACCTTGCCGCCGAGGACGGGGCCGGAGGTCAGGGGGCCGGTGATCGTCAGGGCGCCGTCGGCGGTCGCGGCGAAAAGCGCACCATCGGCATAGGATGCCTGGGCGAGGGTGATCCTGAGATCGGCAGGAAAGCCGGAGCCCGGCGCAATGCCGACCGAGCCCTGGACGGAGACCGTGCCGCCGCCTGAAAGCTTGGCCGTCAGCCTCGAAATATTGGCGCTCTTGCCGTCGAAGGCGACATTGGCGGCGATATCGGTCAGGGCGAGGTTACGGCGAACGTCCACCAGCCTTGCGCCCGACGAGGATGCCGTGCCGGTGATCGCCGGGGCTGCTGCCGTGCCGCCGATCGCCAGATCGACATTGCCGGTGCCTTCCAGCACGAAACCCTGAGCGGCCATCTGCCCCGCAAGGATCGAGAAGGGCAGCTGGCCGCTGAATTTCAGGTTGAGCGGTTTTTCGCCTGCGAGCGAGACCGAGCCGCCGCCCGACAACGAAACGCCACCGCCGCCCGAAAGGCGGGTATCGACGGTGACGGTGCCGTTCTGAAACGTGCCGCCCGCGGTAATGTTGAAGGGAGCGACCCCGGCGGACGTGGTCTGCGCAACGCCGGCATCGGCCCAGCGCAGATCATAACGGACAGCGGGGGCCTGCGGCGTTCCCGTCGCGGTCACCGTGCCGGAAATCGTGCCGCGAGCGCCGAGGCTCGGTGCAAAGGCGTTGACCAGGCTGGCGGGCACGGCATTGGCGCGGGCATTGATGTCGAGTGCGGGAATGCCGTCCTTCAGGATAACCTTGCCGGCAGCCGAGAGATCGAGACCGCCGGATCCCGTCAGGCGGGTCTTGTCTAACGTGACTGTCCCGTTGGCGAAGCTGCCGCTTGCCTGGACTCGAAACGGACTGATGCCAGCGTCGCGCGACTGGCGAAGCTGTGCATCACTCCATTCTAAATCGTAGCGTATGGCAGGGGCAGACGCGGCGCCGGTGGCGTTGATGGTTCCGGAAATCGTGCCGGCGGCATTGATCGCGGGGACAAACGCGTTGATGAGATTGGCGGGCAGCGCCTTGATATTGGCGGTGAGGTCCAGCGCCGTACCGGCGGTGCCGTTGACGGTAACGCTGCCGGCCCCGGTTGCGATGGTCAGATCGGCAAGGCGCGCGCCGCCGTTGGCGACCGCGATACGGGTCGGCGCGGCAAGCCGGACCGCGATGCTGCGGGGCGCCGCGGTGAAACTCTCGATGCCGACCGAGATATCGGCGCCTGCCTGGATATCGCCGACCGCGGTGAGCGGTGCGTTGTCATATTGGGCGGCGAGATTGAAGTTGGTCCGGTTGCCGCCCTGGCTGACGCCGAGGTTGACGTCGTTGATGCCGACCGAGCCGGCACCGATCCGAGTGGCGCGGACCGTACCGTCGGCGGCGATCGCCTTGATGTCGGCAATGGCGAGATCGATGTTCGGTTGGGCGATCTCGATCGTGCCGCGGCGAAGTGCCTTGCCGGAGGCCCGGATCACGGCGCCGGCCTTGCCCCCCGTATTGCTGAACGTCACCGTTCCCTTCAGGTCGCCCTGGGCCTGCTGGGCCGCAAGGGCTGCAAGCAGGGAGACATCCGGGAAATCGAAAGCGAGCTGGCCTTCCGGCAGGAAAGCGGGAGAGAAATTCAAGGCGCCGGTCAGCTTGTTCGGGCCGATCTCGGCAGTGATCGCCGGCGCGCTGGTGCGGCCCTGGACGGAGGCAATGTCGGCATTGACGCGGATCGGCTGGCCGTCGAGCGAACCGGTGCCAGTCAGCTTGCCCTTGGGGGCATTCGGGTTGGCGGTGCCTTCGAGGATGAAACTCATGTCCTGGAGCTTGCGGCCGACCAGCCGCGCGTCGGCGGAATTGACCACGGCCCGGACGGCCATTGCAGTCAACGGCCCCTTGGCGGAGATGTCGAAGCCGGCCGCCCCCTCGGCCTCCGGCAGCCAGCGCTTCAGATCCGGCACGCGGCCGGCCAGGCGCCCGGTGACAGTCCGATTGTCGAGCAGCATATTGCCGTGCGCTTCGATGGCGTTCGAGCGCATCACGAAATTCTCGAGGCTGATGCGGCCGCCGCTCACCATATTGACGTAGCCCTCGGCCGAAAGCTTGCCGTCGAATTTCGAAACCAGTCCCGGCGGCAGAACGGCGGGATTGGCGAACACCCGGAAATTGCCGGTGACGGCCTGTTTCGACATGTCGTAAGCGCCGGAAAGCGTGCCGTTCACATTGCCGCTGTCGAAGGTCGCCGCATCCAGGCCGATCGCCGGTGGCGCGAGCCTGAGCGGCGCATCCAATGTCACTGGCCCGCGGATGACGCGGTCGAGAGCGTCGTTGGTGAAATCCGTGCGGGCGACGGTGAAGCGGCTGCGGATGCTGCCCGAGCGGCTGATGAGGTTGAGATCTTCGCTTTCCGCCTGCAGGCGGATCTGGCCGAAGCGCCCCTGCGGCAGTTCGGCGGCGCTGAGGGCAGCCGTCGCGTTGAAGCGTGCCGAGACGGCCGCTCCGGTCAGCGTGAAATTGATGCTTTCGAAGGAGAAGCGGCTCTCCTGTCCATTGATCGGCCAGACGAAATCGACCGGCCCCTTCACGCCGTTGAGGCTGGCGGTGAGGCTGTTGTCACCCGTCGGGTCCCAGGCCCCCTTGGCCGCGATCTTCACGGCGCCGGACGTGAGGTCGCCGCGTTCGATATCCACCCGGCCGGATGGCGCATAGATCGCCGCGATGTTGATATCGGTCGTGCCGCCGAACAACGGACGAAAGGCGGGCGGCAGAAGCGTCGACAGCTGGCCGCCGCCGGTCACCTCCACCCTGTGCCTGCCGTTTTCGACCAGCAGATGTTTGCCATCGACCGCGATGACGGGGGTGCCGCCGACGCTGCCCTGCAACTTTCCGGCCCAGTCGGAAAGAGGTCCTTCGCCATCGAGCGCCAGCTCGACCGCTGGAGTGCCGGGCAGCCGCAGAAGGCGGGCGAGCAGCCCGCCCTGCGGCTCGGACACCGCAGCCTTGAGTGTCAGGCGATTTTCGGACGGCGCGTAAACCACGTCGGCAGATGCCTTCGCATCCGGCTCGTCCTTGCGGGTTGCCTGCAGATCGAGCGAAATGTCAGGCCCGGTCGCGTCGATCGATCCCTTTACCGAAAGAGAGAAATCCCGTCCGGAAAACGCCTGGGAGAGATTGATATCCGGCAGGTCGATCTGCGCAACGCGGATGCCGACGGGCAAGGGCGATCCTGAAGAGCCCGTCGATGTCGTCTGTGTCGTCGCAGGCGCTTTCGGAGGCCGCGGCGCACGGATGAAGTTGACGGTGTCGGCTGAAATATGCTCGGCACGGAAAACCCCCGTCACCAGGGACGTCGGCGACCAGTCGATCTTGATTCCGCCGATCTGGGCATAGGGGCCCGCGTCGTCGGACAATGTAAGGGCATCGATACGCAGGTCGCCGGTCAGCAGGCCTTCCGGGGGCGTGAAGGAGATGCCGCGGTCAGGCGTCGAGACGATGGCGGAAATGCGGTCTGCGGCGACGCGCCCGCCGACCGGGGTGAGGGCGACAAAAAGGACGACGCCCAAGGCCATGACGAACAGGATCGCGACCACACCAAGCGCGGCCTTCAAGATCCACTTCAACAGGCGTACCATCAGCATCATGCCTTAAACGCTACCCTTCACTGCCTTTCAGAATGCCTGTCCTATGCCCGCATAGATACCGTACTGGCTACCGCCGTCATAGCGCTGCAAGGGAATCGCAACGTCCAATCTCAGCGGTCCAAAAGGCGTGGCATATCGCACGCCGATCCCTGCACCGGCACGTATATCAGAAAAATCGGGCACGATTCCGGTCGATACCGTACCAACGTCGACAAAAGGTACAATGCCTATGTTTTCTGACACTTTTACTCTCACCTCGAAAGACCCCAGTGTATAAGAGCGCCCGCCCGTGGCTTCATCGGCGCTGTCATAGGGCGAAATTTCCCGATAGGCGTAGCCGCGCACCGATCCGCCGCCGCCGGCGAAGAATCTGCGTGTCGCCGGAATTCTTTCAAGGTCGCTTCCGCCGACCAGTGTTCCGGCCGCAAGACGGGCCGCCAGCACGACCTTGTCTTCCTGTCCGAGGCCGAGATAGCCCGAGATCGAACCCTCGAAGGACGAGAAGATCGTGCCCTCCATGAGCTCGTAGCTCGGCTTGGCGGAAAGGCTCGCGTAAAATCCTTTGGTCGGGTCGAGCTTGTTGTCCCGCGTATCGCGCTCGAAGCCGACCGGCAGGCTGAGGGTGAGATACTGGTTGTTGCCGAAGGCATCGTCGGCGTCGATATAGGCGATCTCCCCGCCACCCTTGAGCTTGTCGGTCTCGTTCAGCTCGTAGGTGATGCCGGCCGAATAGATGATGGTCTGCGCCTCGTAGACGTCAGGCGTCTCGCTCTTGGCTTCCAGGCGGGATTCGAAGGTTGCCTCCGGCACGAAAGCGCCCGGCTTTGTAAAGATGATGCCGGCGGAATAATCGAAGGTCGTGACATCGGTCGTGGCGCCGATGCCGGACACCTTGCCCTCGATGCGCAGCGATTCGGCCTCCCCGAAGAGGTTGCGATGGCCCCAATAGCCTTCGAGGCCGGCGCCGTCGATCGAGGAATATTCGGCGCCGAAGCCGAAGTAACGATGCTTGCCCTCCGACACCTCGATCGTCAGCGGCAGCGAACCGTCCGGCGCCAGCTTTTCCGCCTCGTGGATCGTCACGCTGGAAAAGACGCCCAGTTCGCGCAGGCGGTCGTTGGCCTTCTTCAACTGCACGGGCGAATATTGTCCGTGTTTGTCGAGCCGCGAATAACGGCTGATGAAGGCGGCATCGACGGTGCGTGACCCCTTCACCGCGACGGTTCCGAACGGGGCAACCGGGCCGCCGATTGCGCCGAGCACCACGTTGATCGTGTTGGTGCGGTGATCGGCCGTCACCTGACGCTCCGTCAGCCTTGCGAGCGGCCGGCCCTCGTCCTTCAGATCGACGAGAAGCTGTTGGCTGGCCTTCAGGATCAGCCGGGAACCCGCCGCGCCGCCGGCAACGAGGTCATATTTTTCCGGATCGCGACCGACTGCGTCTCCCTCGAAACGGACCGAGCCGAGTTTGAAGGCGGGACCGGGATCGATGCGAACGGTGACCGGCACGGGTGCCGCGTGGTCGAATGTGGGGTTGGGCGGCAGCCGGTCGATATCGGTTCCGGCGACGGAGATATGCACGGTGCCGCCGTAACGGGCCTCTTCGTAGAGCACGGCAATCAGCCGGTCGCGGTCTTCGCGCGCCTTGATGATGACGCCGAGATCGCCGGAGACCGGCTGCTTCTCGTCGGTGATCAGGGAGGCGGCGGCTTCAAGACGCTTCTTGAGGGCCTTGTCCGCATCGCCGGCTTCAAGCGTCGCGTCGTAACGGACGGGATCGATGACCTCGACCTTGTCCTCGTCCCCACCGAACAGCGTGATGCCGAAGAGTTTGAAAGCGTAGGCTTTGCCGGAAAGCGGCGGGAAAACGAGAAGTGCAGCGGCGAGCATCGCGGCTGTGCCTGCCCCCCTCAACCTCCGTTTTTCTGTCCGCCCAGTGTTTTCGTTCCGCATACGCAAACTGCTGTGGATCCCCCGGCTGGAAGCCCTCATAGCATCCGACGAAGCGGACTATCTAACTGCAAAAGCGCAAGCCGGGTACCCCTTGGTGATGATTTCATGAAAGAAAAAGCCCCGGATTATGCTCCGGGGCCACATCTCTCCTGCAATCCACGCGTTTATCAGTAACGGCGCGGGCAGCTGTCGATATAGCGACGGCCATAACGGTCGCGGTAATAGCACTGTCCCGGCTGTTCGGCGACGGAGCCGATCAAGGCGCCGGAAACACCGCCGATCGCAGCGCCAACGGCGGCTCCACGGACGTTGCCGGTGGCCAGGCCGCCGATCACGGCGCCGGATGCTGCGCCGATGCCGGCGCCCTGTTCAGTTGCCGTGCAGCTCGCGAGCGAAGCGCCGACGATCAAAAGCACCAAGGCCTTCTTCATGAGATCCTCCTGTTTGTTCTTCGTTTTGCCCGGCTGTCTTGCAGGCGCCAGACGTCTCCGTCGGCCAGTTCTGCAGCAGCCATCCAGGGAAACAATAGGTCGCTATGTTCAAGAGTCCATATGAGCCCAATATTTTAAGCCGGGATTTTTTGTTTTGCTTCGCCGACAGTTACCCGGCATCCGGTGGAATCCAGAAGCGGTCGCTCGCCCGGCGGCCGACCAAAATATTGCCGTTTCCGTAGAAAGTAGCGGTTGATCCCTCAGGTAAAAAGGCAAATGATGACGAGCGTGTCCGGGAGGGACACGAGGAGGACCCCATGACGAAAGTGACGCTGACCGTAAACGGCCGCGCTGTGAGCGGCGAGTGCGAGGATCGCACCCTGCTCGTGCATTTCATCCGCGAAAAACTTGGCCTGACGGGAACGCATGTGGGCTGCGATACGACCCAGTGCGGCGCCTGCGTCATCCATATGGACGGGCATTCGGTGAAGAGCTGTTCGATCCTGGCGGTGCAGGCATCCGGCTCGACCATCACGACGATCGAAGGCCTGGCAGGCCAGGGCGAATTGCATCCGGTTCAGGCGGCCTTCAAGGAACATCACGGCCTGCAATGCGGCTTCTGCACGCCGGGCATGGTGATGACGGCCGTCGACCTGATCAACCGCGAGGGCGGAAAGCTGACCGAAGAGACGGTCCGCGCCGGGCTAGAGGGCAATATCTGTCGTTGCACCGGCTACCACAACATCGTCAAGGCGATCCTCGCCGCCGATGCTCAAATGGCCGGCGGCCGCCAGGCCGCGGAGTGAGTGAGTAGTCGTTGGTGAGCATGGTTCACACGGCGTTTCCGCTCTTGAACTATTTACTCCCGACGAATTCCTGCTCACGGTCCAACCACTAATCACCATCTCGGGAGGAGATGAAAATGGGTGTTGAAGGAATCGGTGCACGCGTTACCCGCAAGGAAGACAAGCGTTTTCTGTCCGGCAAGGGCCGCTACACGGACGACATGACCGTCCCGGGCATGAAATATGCCTATTTCGTCCGTAGCCCCTATGGACATGCGAGGATCAAGAACATCGATGTGACCGCGGCGAAAGCCATGCCTGGCGTCATCGACGTGCTCGACGGCAAGCAGCTGCAGGCGGACGGCATCGGCAATCTCATCTGCGGCTGGATGATCCATTCGAAGGACGGAACGCCGATGAAGATGGGCGCCTGGCGTCCGCTCGCGGTCGATACCGTGCGTTATGTCGGCGATGCGATCGCGATCGTGGTTGCGGATTCCTCCGGCGAGGCCCGCGATGCTGCGGAAGCCGTGGTCATCGACTACGAGCAGCTTCCCGCCGTGACCGAAGCCGTTGCAGCGCTTGCCTCCGGCGCGCCGCAGATCCATCCGGAAGCGCCCGGAAACCTGATCTTCGACTGGCAGATCGGCGAGCCGGATGCGGTCGACAAGGCGATCGCCTCGGCCGCTCACGTCACCGAGATCGAGATCCTCAACAACCGCCTGTCGCCGAACCCGATGGAGCCGCGCGCCACGCTCGGCATCTACGACACGGCGGAGGATCACTACACTTGCTACACGACCAGCCAGAACCCGCATGTGGCGCGTCTGGTGATGAGCGCCTTCTATAACGTCGCCCCGGAAAACAAGCTGCGCGTCATCGCGCCTGATGTCGGCGGCGGTTTCGGCTCGAAGATCTATATCTACCCGGAAGAGATCATCTGTCTCTGGGCGTCCAAGAAGACCGGCGTGCCGGTGAAATGGACGTCCGACCGCACCGAGGCCTTCCTGACCGACGCCCATGGCCGCGACCACGTCTCGAAGGTGAAGATGGCCTTTGACGCCAACAACCGGATCACGGCGCTGAAGGTCGATACGATCGCCAATCTCGGCGCCTATATGTCGCTGTTCTCCTCGGCGGTACCGACCTATCTCTATGCGACGCTGCTGTCCGGCCAGTATGACATCCCGGCGATTCACGCCAATGTCCGCACCGTCTATACCAATACGGTGCCGGTCGATGCCTATCGCGGCGCGGGCCGTCCGGAAGCGACCTATCTCCTGGAGCGGACGATGGAGACGGCGGCGCGCGAACTCGGCATCTCGCCGGCGGAGCTGCGCAAGGTCAATTTCATCCGTTCCTTCCCCCACCAGACGCCCGTCATCATGAACTATGACGCGGGCGATTATGAAGCCTCGCTGAATGCTGCGATGCAGGCCGCCGACTGGGCGGGTTTTGCCGCCCGGCGGTCGCAATCTGAAGCCCGGGGCAAGAAGCGCGGCATCGGCATGAGCTGCTATATCGAGGCCTGCGGCATAGCGCCGTCGGCCGCGGTCGGTTCGCTCGGTGCCGGCGTCGGTCTTTGGGAATCCGCCGAAGTGCGGGTCAATGCCGTCGGCACGATCGAGGTGCTGACCGGCTCGCACAGCCACGGCCAGGGCCATGAAACGACCTTCGCGCAGCTCGTCGCCGGCCGCCTCGGCGTGCCGATCGAGAGCATCAGCATCGTCCACGGCGATACCGACAAGGTGCAGATGGGCATGGGCACCTACGGCTCGCGCTCCGGCGCGGTCGGCATGTCGGCGGTCGTCAAGGCGCTCGACAAGGTCGAGGCCAAGGCGAAGAAGATCGCCGCGCATCTGATGGAGGCCTCCGAAGAGGATATCGTCATCGAGAACGGCGAACTGAAGGTCGCAGGCACCGACAAGGCGGTGCCGTGGTTCCAGGTGGCGCTCGCCTCCTATACCGCCCATAACCTGCCGTCCGGCATGGAACCGGGCCTGAAGGAAACCGCCTTCTACGACCCTTCCAACTTCACCTTCCCGGCCGGCTGCTACATCGCCGAGGTGGAGATCGATCCGGATACCGGTGAGACGGACATCGTCCAGTTCGTCGCCGCCGACGATTTCGGCAATATCATCAACCCGATGATCGTCGAGGGCCAGGTGCATGGCGGCATTGCCCAGGGTGTGGGCCAGGCGCTGCTCGAGAACGTCCAATATGACGCGAACGGCCAGCTTCTGACGGCAAGCTACATGGACTATGCCATGCCGCGCGCCGACGACCTGCCGTCGTTCACGCTGTCGCACCAGAATACGCCTTGCCCCAGCAACCCGCTCGGCATCAAGGGCTGCGGCGAGGCGGGCGCGATCGGCTCGCCGCCGGCGCTGATCAATGCGATCACCGATGCGATCGGCCACAACAGGCTCACCATGCCCGCGACCCCGATGAAGGTCTGGCAGGCATTGCACGCGGCTCACTGAGGAGAACGGATATGTATGCAACCAGCTACCATCGCGCATCCTCGGTGGAGGATGCCGTCAAGCTCAAGTCCGCCAATGAAGAGGGCAAATACCTGTCCGGCGGCATGACGCTGATTTCGACCATGAAACAGCGGCTTGCCGCGCCCAGCGACCTGATCGATCTTCGCCACATCCCGGCGATCCGGGGCATCCGGGTCGAAGGCCGCAAGGTCACGATCGGCGCGGCCACGCCGCATGCGGACGTGGCCGCTTCGCGCGAGCTTGCCGCCATCTGTCCGGCGATCTGCAAGCTTGCCGGCCATATCGGCGATCCGCATGTGCGTCACATGGGCACGATCGGC
This sequence comes from Neorhizobium sp. LjRoot104, assembly GCF_964253725.1. Classification (NCBI taxonomy): domain Bacteria; kingdom Pseudomonadati; phylum Pseudomonadota; class Alphaproteobacteria; order Hyphomicrobiales; family Rhizobiaceae; genus Neorhizobium; species Neorhizobium sp. LjRoot104. The sequence goes on along the minus strand of NZ_CAXURS020000001.1, from coordinate 3,545,766 downwards.
GGTTCGATCGCCAACAACGATCCGGCGGCGGATTATCCCGCCGGACTGCTCGGGCTCGGCGCGACCATCGTCACCGACCGTCGCTCGATTTCGGCCGACGACTTCTTCACCGGTCTTTTCGAGACCGCGCTGGAGGAGGGCGAGATGGTGACGTCGGTCACCTTCGAGGCGCCGGAAAAGGCGGGTTACGCCAAGTTCAACAATCCGGCCTCGCGCTTTGCGATGACGGGCGTGTTCGTGGCCAGCACCGCCGGCGGCGTGCGCGTCGCGGTGACGGGCGCCGGCTCGTCCGGGGTCTTCCGTCATCCGGGCTTCGAACAGGCGCTGGCCTCCAACTGGTCGCCGGATGCGCTGAGCAATGTTGCGGTCGATGCCTCCAACCTGATGTCGGACCTGCATGCGAATGCCGAATACCGCGCCAATCTCGTAAAGGTCATGGCAAAAAGGGCGGTGGCGTCTGCCGGTTGAGGCGAATCGAGAGCAGCGGTAAAAGCCTGGAAGAGCGGGGAGCACCGCTCTTCTTTTTGCTGCTTGACGTGGATCAATTCTCACATTTTCGAAATCGCTTACCTTTTTATTGGAATAATTCAAAAAAAGCGGGCCTTTTGCCGCAGGTTGGTTCTATTCGCGCGGTGCGGGGTTGACGAAAAGCGCGGCTGAAACCAAAACCGAGGCAGGTTCTGGAGTGTGAGCATGGACTTCGAGGCATTTTTCAAGAGCGAACTGGACGGACTTCATGGGGAAGGCCGCTACCGTGTGTTCGCCGATCTGGAGAGGCACCGCGGCAATTTTCCCCGCGCCACGCGCCATACTCCCGATGGCCCGAAGGAAGTGACCGTCTGGTGTTCGAACGACTATCTCGGCATGGGCCAGCACCCCGCCGTGATCGAGGCGATGAAGGAAGCCATCGATCACTGTGGCGCGGGTGCGGGAGGCACCCGGAATATTTCTGGCACCACGCACTACCACGTCATGCTCGAGCGTGAACTTGCCGACCTGCATGGCAAGGAAGCCGGCCTGATCTTCAATTCCGGCTATATGTCGAACTGGGCGACGCTCGGCACGCTCGGCCAGAAGATCCCCGGCCTGATCATCTTCTCCGATGCGCTGAACCACGCGTCGATGATCGAAGGCATCCGTTACGCCAAGTGCGAACGGGTGATCTGGAAGCATAACGATCTCAACGACCTCGAAGCGAAGCTGGCGGCCGCCGATCCGAACGCGCCGAAGCTGATCGCCTTCGAAAGCGTCTATTCGATGGATGGCGACATCTCGCCGATCAAGGAAATCTGCGATCTCGCCGACAAATACGGCGCGATGACCTATCTCGACGAAGTGCATGCGGTCGGCATGTACGGCCCGCGCGGCGGCGGCATTGCCGAGCGCGAAGGCCTGATGGACCGCCTGACGGTCATCGAAGGCACGCTCGGCAAGGCTTTTGGCGTGATGGGCGGTTATATCGCCGCATCCACCGCGCTCTGCGATTTCATCCGCTCCTTCGCCTCGGGCTTCATCTTCACCACCGCGCTGCCGCCGGCGCTGGCAGCCGGGGCGATCGCCTCGATCCGGCATCTGAAGGCAAGCCCGTTCGAGCGCGTCCGCCATCAGGACCGCGTCAGGAAGCTGCGCACCATGCTCGACCACCAGGGCATTCCGCACATGCACAACCCGAGCCATATTGTTCCGGTCATGGTCGGCGATGCGGCCAAGTGCAAGTGGATCTCGGATATCCTGCTCGACACCTGCAATGTCTATGTGCAGCCGATCAACTATCCGACCGTGCCGCGCAAGACCGAACGCCTGCGCATCACCCCGACGCCGCTGCACAGCGATGCGGACATCGAGCACCTGGTCGGCTCGCTGCACCAGCTGTGGTCCCGCTGCGCGCTGGCGCGGCATGTGGCTTGATCGTGTTGGTATCCTTTATTCGATAAGGTTCCGCTCTCAGTTATGGCGCGCGGAGACAGTAATATCATCATATCCATGAGCTATCTTGAGATAGTCTTGCTTTATGGCTCGTCCGAGCTCGCTACTTGACGAGCGCAGGTCATCGAACATGGTTGCCGCCTGAAATAGAAACAAAATCAGCGCGACGTTAGTGACCCAGAAATGGTTGGCCAAGGAGTATCGCAGCATTTTCACGAGGTGTTTGCGGAGAAGCTTGTCCACCAGTAGTGTCCCCACCACGCCGAGAAATGCTCCGCCGACAACATCGGTCATATAGTGAAATCCTGCATACATTCGCGGAAAACCCACGATCGCGATAGACCAGATGAAAAACAGCACTCCGAGGCGCCGAGAATGCAGGAAGATAGCTGTTGCCATGGCCATGGCTAACGCCACGGTATCGCTGGGAAACGAACTCCAGTCCTTTAAGATTTCATCTCCTATGCCGAAGGGGGGAACGAAATCGGGAATATTGGCGTGAAGTGGCCTCGGGCGCGCCGGGAGAAAATCCTGCAACAGCCGGCTGGATGCCATCGTCAGAATAGCCCCGATTATCAGATTGCATATAAATGCATTTTTCCGATCATCTCTGGTGCAAAAGAAAATATACATTGCGAAGATGACGTATGGGAACATCTTGAATGTTGGTCTGGTCAGAATCTTTACCAGAACAGCATCCGCGATCTCGCTGTGATGGGATAGCTTTTGAAGCGCATCAACAACAGGAAGATCTATCCAATGGCTTAGGAACTGGTACACGATACAAAACCTCCATCCGCATGGAAATATGCCACGTGCGAACGGTGTTTGAAGGATGTACTTTATCGGTAGGGCTGAGCTTTAATAAGTAATGTCTTACCCCGGCCAATTTAAGCAATTTGAGCGCCGGCACAGGACTTTGACGGATGAGAGACGGACGGTTAAGCCGCCATCTCCTTCTGCGCGACGATCTCTCCGGCTCGCCGCCTTGCCTCGGCATCTGCGGCAAATACCTCGTCCATTGTCGTCGCAGCAGCAACCCCGACCATGTCGTCCATGACCCGCTCTGCGACATCGGCCATTTCAAGAAAACCGATGCGGCCGGCGCAGAAGGCGTGGAAGGAAATCTCCTCCGCAGCGTTCATCACCGCGCCCTGCACGCCGCCGCGCTCCAGAGCCGTGCGCGCCAGCCGGAGCGCCGGGAATCGCACCTCGTCCGGGGCCTCGAAATCGAGCCGGGCCAGCTTGGCGAAGTCCAGTCGTTCGACGTCGAGCTTCGGACGGTTCGGGTAGGTCAGCGCATACCCGATCGCGGTGCGCATGTCGGGACAGCCGAGCTGGGCGAGCACCGATCCGTCCGTATAACCGACCATGGAATGGATCACCGACTGCGGATGGACGATCACCTCGATCTGGTCCGGCCGCAGATTAAAGAGGTGTTTCGCCTCGATCATCTCCAGCGCCTTGTTGAACATCGAGGCGCTGCCGATCGAGATTTTCAGGCCCATCGACCAGTTGGGGTGAGCCCGTGCGATATCCGCGGTGACGCCTGCCATCTCGTCGCGGGTCCAGGTGCGGAAGGGACCACCCGAGGCGGTGAGCACGATGCGTTCAACCGCGTGGTGCTGATCGTCTTCGAGCGACTGGAAGATGGCGCTGTGTTCGCTGTCGACGGGGATCAGCCGCCCACCGCCCTCAGTAACCGCCTTGACGAACAGTTCGCCCGCCGAGACGAGGCATTCCTTGTTGGCGAGCGCAATATCGGCGCCGCGTTCCGCTGCGGCAAGCGTCGGCGCCAGGCCGGCGGTGCCGACGATCGCGGCCATCACCCAGTCGGACGGGCGCGCGCCCGCCTCGATCAATGCCTCGCGGCCGGCAGCGGCCTCTATGCCGCTGCCGCTGAGCGCATCCTTCAATGCGGCGTATTGGCGGTCGTCCGCCGTTACGGCGAGCTTTGCCCCGCAGGCCTTCGCCTGGTTTGCCAGAAGCGTGATATTGCTGTTGCCGGTGATGGCGACGACCTCGAAGGCCTCGCGGCCGCCGAGCTGGTTCACCACATCCAACGTATTGACGCCGATCGAGCCGGTGGAACCGAGGATGCTGATGCGACGCTTGCCGGTTTCGGCCATGCTATCTTCCATTTCCTAAAGCTGCCGCTGGTCTACAAGCGAAAGCCACGGCTCACAAGAGCGGGCTTGAATTCGGCCCGGCTGCGACCAAGTGCTGCTTGCACAACGGACGATCTTTGCGCGAAGTGGGACGATGAGCGAACACCGTGAAATCCAGACGACCTGCGTGATCGCCGGCGCCGGCCCGGCGGGGTTGATGCTCGGCCTGCTGCTGGCGCGGGCCGGGGTCGATGTCGTGGTCGCGGAGAAGCACAGCGACTTCCTGCGCGATTTCCGCGGCGACACGATCCACCCTTCGACGCTGGAGGTGATGCACGAACTCGGCCTGATCGACGAATTTCTGAAGCTGCCTCACACGCGGGCGCCAAAACTATCTGCCGAGATGGGCGGGAAGACGATCACGATCGCGGATTTTTCGCGACTGCCGGTCAGGAACCGCTTCATCGCCTTCATGCCGCAATGGGATTTCTTGAGTTTTCTCGCCGAGAAGGCGCAGCGCTATCCGAACTTCCGGCTGATCATGCAGGCGAAAGTCACGGAACTGTTGGAAGATAATGGCGCGATCTCCGGCGTCGTCGTCGAGACGCCCGAAGGCAGGCTCAGCATCCACTCCAAACTCGCCGTCGGTGCGGACGGCCGCAACTCGGTCGTTCGGGAAACGGCCGGCCTCGAGGTGGAGAGCTTCGGCATTCCGAGCGAGGTCGTCTGGATGAAGCTGTCGAAACAGAAGGGTGATCCGGACGAGGTGATGGGCCATGCCGGCCCGCGCCAGGGCTTCGTGCTGATCGACCGGGGTGACTATTGGCAGTGCGGCTACGTGGTCCGCCGCACCACCTTCGCGGATATCCGTGAAAAGGGCATCGAGGCCTTCCGGCGGATGGTGATCGACGTCTCGCCGCTGCCAGCCGAGCGCATGCAGGAGGTCCGCAATTTCGACGATACCAATCTGCTGACGGTGCGCATCGACCGGCTGAAACAATGGTGGCGGACGGGGCTGATCTGCATCGGCGACGCGGCGCACGCGATGTCGCCGATCGGCGGCGTCGGCGTCAACCTGGCGATCCAGGATGCGGTGGCGGCCGCCAATATCCTGGCCGGGCCGCTCAGCGAAAAACGCCTCACCGATGCCGATCTCGCCGCCATCGAAAAGCGTCGCGGTTTCCCGACCAGGGCGACGCAGAAGCTGCAGCTGATGATGAGGAGCAGCCGGCGCACCGATGAGGGAGACGGCCGGAAGCGCAAAGGTCCGCCGGCCTTCATCCGCGGCATTGCCCGCTTTCCGCTGCTCTCCCATCTCGCCGGCCGCCTGATCGGGCTCGGATTCCGCATGGAGCATGTGCGGGTAAAACAAGGCAACCTTTGACGGCCCCGCGTCGTTGATCGGCGAAACAATAGAGGTTTTGCCATGCTCATGCTCGGAAGAATGCTGACGATGGCGATGGCGCTCTCGGGCGGGATCTTCTTTTCGCAGGCGCCGGAATTCGCGCAGCAATACCGCCAGCGGATCGGCGGCGCGCTCGACGAACTCAAAATCATGATCTCGGAATTCGACGCCCAGGCCAATCACAACGGCCTCGACCGCCAGGAGGCGCTCAACATCTATTCCGCCTCGCCGCAGACCTTCCTGCGCAATCAGGGCGAAGCGATGCGGCGGACCTTTTCGCGTTACGAAATGCTCGCCGAGCAGCAGAAGGACCTGACGCTGGCGCCGGCCTTCACCAAGCCTTTCGTGGTGATGCGCAATCCCGATTCGACGACATTTGCGAACGCCTGGCGTGATTTCGTGCCGGGCGTGCCTGTGGATTTCGCAGGGCTCACCTGGGCAGCAGGCGGACTGTTCTGCGGCTGGCTGATCGCGGCACTGCTGGGGGCCGCCCGTCGCGGCGTCGTCCGCTCGGTCAGGCGACCGAAAAGGATGGAGCAGACATCGACGATTGCGCGGTAAAGGGGAGTGGTGATCCCAGATGGATTCGAACCATCGGCCTCAGGATTAGGAATCCTGCGCTCTATCCTGCTGAGCTATGGGACCACATGAGGCATTCCATACAAAAGGCGAGGCGTTTAGCCAAGCCTTTTGTCTCGATCATTCCGTCAACCGCTGCTCGGCAAGCCGAACCCAATAGGAAATGCCGTAGGAAATCGCCTCGTCGTCGAAATCATAGTGCGGGTTGTGCAGCGCGGCCGTATCGCCGTTGCCGATGAAGATGAAGGCGCCGGGGCGGCGTTTGAGCATGAAGGCGAAATCCTCGCCGGCCATGGTCGGATCGACATTGGTGTCGACGTTGGAAGCGCCGGCCACTTCCGTCGCGACGCTGATCGCATGATCGGTTTCGAGGTCGTGGTTGAAGGTGACGGGGCACTGGCGGTAATAATCGATCTCGGACTCGGCGCCATGGGCGCTGACGACGCCCTCGACGATCTGGCGGATGCGGTTTTCGGCAAGGTCGCGGCTTTCTTCGCTGAGTGTGCGGACCGTGCCCCAGAGCGTCGCCTGGTCGGGAATGATGTTATATGCGGTGCCGGCGTCAAAGCGGGTGACCGAGATGACGATCGAGTGGACCGGATCGGCGTTGCGGGCGGCGATCGCCTGCAGGCTGCCGACCAGTTGCGAGCCGATGAAGATCGGGTCGATGGTCTTGTGCGGCTGCGCCGCGTGGCCGCCGCGACCCTTGATGGTGATGGTGAAACGGTCGGGCGCCGCCATGATGCCGCCCTTGCGGATCGCGAACTGGCCGAGCGGAATGCCCGGCATGTTATGCATGCCGTAGACCTCCTCGATGCCGAAACGCTCCATCATGCCGTCCTCGACCATCGCCAGCGCACCGGCGCCGCCTTCTTCGGCAGGCTGGAAGATCAGGGCGACGGTGCCGTTGAAATTGCGGGTTTCGGCGAGGTATTTCGCCGCACCGAGCAGCATGGCCGTGTGCCCGTCATGGCCGCAGGCGTGCATTTTGCCTGATATCTTCGAGGCCCAGGGCTTGCCGGTAATTTCGGTGAGCGGCAGGGCGTCCATGTCGGCGCGTAGCCCGATCGTGCGGCCTCCCGGGCCTTTGCCGCGGATGATGCCGACGACGCCGGTGCGGCCGATGCCGGGCACGACTTCATCGACGCCGAATTCCCTCAGCTTCTGTTCCACGAAGGAGGCGGTATTCTCGACCTCGTAAAGAATCTCAGGATTTTCATGAAGATATCGTCGCCACTCGCTGACTTCGCCCTGAAGTTCGGCGGCCCGGTTCAAAATCGGCATACTGTTCCCTGTCGTTGGCTGGTCACGCGGTTATGACAAGTCCTCCCGGCCGGAGTGTGCCTGTCCTGATTGACGTAATCAATCTTCTTGCAAGGTGCCTCCCTTGCACAACAAGGCAGATTTTCATCAGGGCGTTGTGACAACTGGCCTTTTCGGCGCATCGTGACTTGCGTCGCCGGCTGATCGCCTGCGCCAGCGAAACGCATTCCGATCCGGCGACGGCTCTGTCCTCATATTCCGCAGGGTCAGAATACGGCTTTCAACCCCATCCGCCCGGTATATGCTTTCGATTGATCGGTGTTCACCGAACCTTCGACGGTGCCGTAGACGTTGGTTGTCGCGCTTACCGGAACGTCAAAGCCGATACCGAGAGTGGCGCCGAGAACGTTGCGGTCAGAGGCGTTTTCGAGGCTGAAATCGGTATTGTTCAAAGAGGCGACGTAGCTATCCGATCCGAGGTTCTGGCGGTCGGTGATGGCGCCCGAGAACGAAATGGAGCCTTTTTTCCCAACCTCCGTGGCAAACTGGCGGCTGAATTCCAACTTGAAACGTCCTTCCAATGAATGACTGTCGCGCGCAGCATAGATCAGGTTCTGGGACGAACCCGATTCGTTGTAGCCTTGGTAATAAGCTCCGACATATCGCAAGCCCGCACTTGGCGTCAGCGTCCAGTCCGACGCGATCGAATACCTGCGGCTGAGTGAGAACTCGGGTGACGCATACCAGCCCAGGAAATTGCCTTCCGCTGTCTCAGTACCGGAATTGACCGAACGTTTGCTGTCGCTGTCTATGATGCCCAGCGTCAGGGACGTATTAAGCGTCAAGTCACCGACGGGGGCGGCGGCATAAACGCCCGCAAAGCCAGTGCGTCCTTCGAGCCAGTTTCCGCTTTCCGCAGAGCTCGCCGATACGGCGCCGCCGCCCGCGAAGATGCCCAGCCGTTTATTGTCGAATTGCCGATCCGCGCCGACGATAAGGCCATAATGGTAGATATTGCTTTCCGGCGTGCTCCCGGACCCTGACTGTTCCCGGCCACCACCGAAGACGCGCGCCCAAAGCAGGGTCCCAGACGGATCGACAACCGCTCCATGGGTGATGGACGCGATCGCGTTCTCGGCTGGCGACTTCCTCGCCGGCTCGGCATAGAAGGTTGTGTCGGCATTCGCGTCGGCAAGCGTGGCGTCTGGACGGTCGATATCAATCGCCAGAATGCTGCCGATGACATCCGAAACCGAATTCGTATAGCTGCCGACAGCCTTGCCGATCTCCGGGCCTACCGAGATCACGTCAATGCTTCCCGAGGTGTCGGCGTTGGTCAGGATCGCAAGCTGGGAGCTGTTGTCGAGCTGGATAGTGTTTCCGGCTGCGATGTAGCTGGCAGCGGGGACATGGTAGCTGCCCGATCCGAATGCCGTCGTGTTGCCGGTCGTGTTGTTGTAATCGACAACTCCGGAGAATTTCGCATTCGGACTGATGTTCAGGGTGTTTCCGCCTGTGGCGAAATAGACCGACGCGACGTTGCCGGATATCGTTCCGCTGTTGGTCACGGTGCTGCCGGACACATCCAGACTGACGCCATAGACGCCGCCGCTTATCGAGCCGCTGTTCGTGAGCCGGCCGCCACGCAGCGTCGCGCCGTTGCCGCTGGCGGTGATTTCGCCGGTGTTGACGACACCGACGGTCCCGCTGCCGGTGATGGCGTCGATGCCGGTCAGCGCGTTGATGCGGCCGGAGTTGGTAATGGTGATGTTTCCGCTATCTGCCTGCGCGTAGATGCCGACCGAATCGGGGGCGTTGACAATGCCCCCCGCGCTGTTCGTCACGGTTATGTTGCCGGACGTGTCGGCACGCGCGTGGATGCCGTAGTGACCGCTGCCCGCATCGGCATGGGCGGTGTCGTCATGAGAATTGAGTTCGCCGCTATTATAGACGGTTACATCTGCCCCGGTGCTCCACGCCTGCAGGGCGATGCTGTCGTTGGCGGTCACCGTGCCCGAGTTCGATACGTCCACCGCGCCGGAAGCCGACCATGCGATCAATCCCTGCAAGGTTTCAGAGGTAACCATCGCGGAATTTTCGATCGTCGAAAGCCCGTGCCAGTTTACCGCACGGATGCCAGCAAGGTAGGCATCGACCGTCCCGCTGTTGTCAATCGACACTTCCACCGGCGCAACGTCGCTGTCGTTGTAGCCTCCGTCCGCATAGATGCCCCTGTCCGTGGTCGCGGTGACGCTGCCGCTGTTGATGATCGAGACTGCCCCTTGGTTCGTCGTTACAGTAATCGCAGGGCCGCTCGTCGATGTCACCGTTGCGGCGCTTTCAACGGAAATATCACCTGAGATTTGGTTTCTCAGCCAGATCGCCCCCAAGCCGCCGCCATCCGAACCGACAACCACGTTGCCACCAAGATAGAGTTCGAGATTATGGTCGGGCGCGTCGGTATAGGTATAGATTGCCGAGTAGGCCGGATTGTAGATCGTCGTGTTTCCGGTAATGCGAAGCGTATGCTGTGTCGGCGTGGTGGAGGCGTTCAGCGGTGCCATCCTGACGTAGACCGTGGTCTCGTCGCTGATTGTCAAAGACGAAGAGCCGGCGTTGGTGATTTGCTGGATGTAGGATGCATCGCAATTTTGAGATGCAATCGATCCCGTAGATACGCAGGAGGCCGATGCCATGTCAGGCGCCAACCACACCGGTATGGCGGTGCAAGAAAGAAGAACAACACGCCATTGGAAGTTTATTTGGCGAGCGGAACCGGACATTTTTTTGAACATGCTTTCTGTGAAGAAGAACTTTAGAAATTGTGTCTTCATTGTGTCCAGATTCGCGCCGGTTGCAATCTGTTAACCTATCGGTTTTTTGAGGCGCGGCCTGGTTCGCATTTTTTCCATCCGATCGCGCATGGCTTCACCAAAGCGTTTTTCCGATCATTGCGACGGAGGAACAGGGCGGTTGGCAGGCGATCAAATTCTGTCATGCTTACGCCTTGATGCTTGCCAAATCGGGCTGGCATAGGCTTAAAAGAGTTGAGTGAAAGACACACTGGGCTTGAGCGTATTGGGCTATGCAATATCAGCAAAGAGCTTTGCCATTGGTTGGCCACATAGGCCCCATATGCGCCACACTCGTTAAGCCGCAACAACGAGGGACGACCTTGCCGACTTCAAGCCTCCGATCCGTGTCCGCCACCCGGCTGGTTTCTGCCGTTACGGCCCTTGGACTTTTCGTATCTGCAGGAAGCGCCGCCGCCAATCCGAAGATCGTCGTCGACGCCAGGACCGGTAAAGTGATCGCCCATGAGGATGCCTTCGTGAAATGGTATCCGGCGTCGCTCACCAAGCTGATGACCGCCTACGTCGCCTTCAAGGCGCTGAAGACCGGCAAGCTCTCGCTCGAGACGCCTGTCGTGATGAGCAAGTGGGCGGCCGACCAGCCGGCGAGCAAGATGTATTTCACGCCCGGCACGACGATGACGATGGACAACGCGCTGAAGATGATGCTCGTCAAGTCGGCCAACGACATGGCGGTTGCGGTGGCCGAGGCCGTCGGGGGCACGCAGGAACAGTTCGTGGCGATGATGAATGCCCAGGCGAAGGCGCTCGGCATGAATTCGACCCAGTACATCAATCCGCACGGCCTGCCCGGCAAGGGCCAGTTCTCGACCGCCCGGGACCTGGCGCTGCTGACGCTGAGGCTCAAGCAGGACTTCCCAGAATACCAGAGCTATTTCTCGCTGGAAGGCATCGATACCGGGTCCAAGCAATATCCGAACTTCAACACGCTGATCGGGCGTTTCGACGGCGCCGACGGCATGAAGACCGGCTTCATCTGCGCCTCCGGGTTCAACCAGATCGGTTCTGCGACGCGGGACGGCCGCACGGTGATTTCGGTGGTGCTCGGCTCGGACAGCCTGGCCGGCCGTGCCGACGATACCGCCAACCTGCTACAGCAGGGGCTGACTTCGACTGCTGTCGGGGGCTCAGGGCTCTCGGCGCTCGCACCCTATGGTGAAACGGCTGATGTCAAAGACGTCAGTGCCGAGATCTGCAATCCGAAGGCCGCCAAGGTGCGCAGCGAAACCCGTGACGATGCGGGCCGCACCATCCAGCATTCGCCCTATATCCATGAAATGGCCCGGCCGCCGGTCTACACGCTCTTGACCCTCATTTCCGGTGGCGAGGCGCCGCCACCGCCGCCCAAGGGCGCGGGCGCCAAGAAGGCAGCCGTTGCCGCCAACGTGCCGATCCCGCAGCCGCGCCCGACATTCTGAACGGGAAACAGGTCATGTCTTCTGCCCAGAGCCGGATTCCGGTCTCCATCCTCACCGGCTTTCTCGGTGCTGGAAAATCGACGCTGCTGAACCGCATCCTCAAGGATCCCGGCACCAGCGATACGGCCGTCATCATCAACGAGTTCGGCGAGGTCGGTATCGACAATTTTCTGGTCGAGGCTTCCGGCGACGCGTTGCTGGAGATCGCCAACGGATGCCTCTGCTGCACGGTGCGCGGCGAGCTGGTGGATTCGCTCGCTTCGATCATGGATGGCATCCAGACCGGTCGCCTGAGGCCGATCCGCCGCATCGTCATCGAAACCACCGGCCTTGCCGATCCGGCGCCGGTCATGCAGTCGGTGATGGGCAATCCGGTCATCGCCCAGAATTTCGAGCTCGACGGGGTGATCACCGTGGTCGATGCGGTGAACGGCGTCGCGACGCTCGACCGTCACAGGGAAGCGGTGAAGCAGGTGGCGGTGGCCGATCGGCTGATCATTTCGAAGCTGTCAATGGCCGATGCATCTGGGCTCGCGGCACTCAAATCACGGCTGGCAGCGCTCAATCCCCGGGCAATGATCGTTGATGGCGACAGCGAAGCTGCCGGCACCGCAGCTATTCTGGTGAACGGCCTCTACGATCCGGCGACCAAGATCGCCGACGTGGATCGCTGGCTGCGCGACGAGCTGGCAAACGATGCCGAGGAGCATCATCACCACCATCATGGTCACGAAAATCACCATGGCCATGAACACCGTGGCCATGAGCACCATGGCCACGAACACCATGGGCATGGCCACCATCATCATCATGACGTGAACCGTCATGGCGACGACATCCGCTCCTTTTCGATCATCCACGACAAACCGATCGATCCGATGGCGGTCGAGATGTTCATCGACCTGCTGCGCTCGGCCCACGGCGAGAAGCTGCTGCGGATGAAGGCGATCGTGTCGCTCTCCGACAATCCGGAACGGCCGTTGGTGCTGCATGGGGTGCAGAGCGTTTTCCATCCGCCCCAGCGCCTGCCGAAATGGCCCGACGGCTCTGACCGGCGCACGCGCATGGTGCTTATCACGCAGGGACTGGAAGAAGCCTTCGTCTCGGATCTTTTCGCGGCGTTCACCGGCCAGCCCCGCCTAGACCGGCCGGACCGTGCGGCGCTGGAAGACAACCCGCTCGCCGTTCCCGGCCTTCGGATGTGACTTTCAAGGATTGCCCCTCACGCTCACCCTCTCCCTGCAAGGACGGGGGCGAGGGGACGTGCCCCATTCGCGGTCGATGATCGAGGCGAAGTCGGCGCGGCTTGCGTCCCTCGCCCCGCGTGCGGCGAGAAGGTGCCGGCAGGCGGATGAGGGGGCGGATCTGCGACGGTGAAGATCAGCCCTTGCGGATCACGAACCGATGGCCCGTCTCGGTCTTTTCCGAGAGGACCAGTTCATGGCCTTCCTGAGTACAGAAATGCGGGATGTCTATGCCGGCGAGGGGATCGGTGGTTTCGATCGCAAGCTCCGCGCCGCTTGGCATGCCTTTCAGCCGGCGGCGCGTCTTCAGCACCGGCAGGGGACACTTCAGGCCTCTCAAATCGTAGAGGCCGTCGGTGGTCGAGGTCATTCCTGGCTCCAGAACTTCCAGAACGGCTTCTTCTGCGGCTCGCTGATCGGCGGTGCCGCATAGGCGAGCGGGTTCTGGGCGGGGATCGGAACCGTGGTGGCCGTGCCCTGGGCCGTGGCGATGGTCGGGACCGTGCCGGTGCTCTGTGCGACATTGCCCTGTGCGAAGGGGGCGGCCGTTGCTGCGGCCGGCAGGCGGTCCTGCTTCATGCGGTCGGCGGCGGAGCCGGCACGAAACGTCACGGGAGAGGCGGAAGCAAGCACGGTATTGGCCGGCTTGTTCTGGGAGGCCATCCGCTTTTCCATCATCTCCTGGAATTCCGACTGGCTCAGCAGCTTGCCGGCTTCGAGCGAGGTTCCCGTCGGCGCATAGGCGATATCGCGGCCCTTGCGCTTGTCGGCGACCACGGCCTTGCGTTCGGCTTCGGTCGGTTCGTACCAGACCTTGCCGTCGAATTTCTCGAGCGCCTTGCTATAGGCGACCTGATAGGTCTTTTCGTAGGAGGTCAGTGCAGCCGAGAGGGCCGGCGGTGTGGACATGGGCGGGCAGGCCGCGGCAGGCGCAAATGTGCCGTTGCTGTCGGACTGCTGATTGAAGACATACTTCTTTTCGCAGACGTTGACTTCCGGCGGACGCTTGGTGACTTCGAAATTGTCGTAGCCGGACTTCAGCATTTTCCAGAAGTCATAATGCTGGCTGTCGCGGTGGCGCGCCATGTTCTCGGCGGTCATCCGGAAGGGGAGAGCCTGGAGCTGTACGGAGGTCTGACCGCCCTTGAAGGCGTCGCGGGCGAAGGCGTAGATTTCCAGGACCTGTTCGTCGGTCATGGAATAACAGCCGGACGACGAGCAGGCGCCGTGGATCATCAGGTTGGAGCCGGTGCGGCCGTTTGCGGCATCGTAGCGGTTCGGAAAACCGGTGTTGATGGCGAGGTAATATTTGGAGTTCGGGTTCAGATGCGCCGGCGTCAGGTTGTAGAAGCCTTCCGGAGCCTGACGATCACCCTCCTTGACCTTGGGGCCAAGCTTCCCGGACCAGGCGCAGATGTCGTAGCTCTTGATCACCTCGAAGCGGTTGTCGGCCCTTGCCTTCCATACTTCCAGCTTGCCCTCTTCCTTGAGGATGCGGATCATGATCGGCGAATTGCGCGGCATGTTCTTCTTCTGCATCTCGGAGAGAATGCTCGAAGGCAGAGGCTGCTCGACCTTGTTCTTGACGCTCTTCAGGTCGATGCTCGCGGAATCGAGCGTATCGTTGCAGCCCGTCAGGGCGGTTGCCACGAGGAGAGCGAGGGCGATGTGTTTCAGGCGCATCGGTACGGACCACATAGACTTGGAACGACGAACGAGTTCGGTACAGGACTTCGATAATAAAGCGGTAATCTTTACATATTCTTAACCGCTTGCGCCGGCCTGTCCAGCAAAACCGCCCGCCACCCAATGTTATCAGCAATATGGCCAAATTTGGCTATTGGCGTGGCGGAGGCCCGAAGATCAGAGATTGCGGCCGATATCGAGGAATTTCTGCCGACGTGCAGCCCGCACTTCTTCGCCGGACAACCTGCCGAGGTCTTCCAGCGCCGAAGCGATGATCTTGCCCGTCGCGCTGATGACGGTTTCGGGTTCGCGGTGCGCGCCGCCGACCGGTTCGGGAATGATGTCGTCGATGATGCCGAGACCCTTCAGGTCTTCGGCGGTGATCTTCATGTTGGTCGCAGCCTCGCGGGCGCGGGTCGAATCGCGCCAGAGGATCGATGCTGCACCTTCCGGCGAGATGACCGAATATATCGAATGTTCGAGCATGTAGACGCGATTGCCGGTAGCGATCGCGATCGCGCCGCCGGAGCCGCCTTCGCCGATCACGACCGACACCATCGGCACTTTCAGGCCGAGGCACATCTCGGTGGAGCGGGCGATGGCTTCGGCCTGGCCGCGCTCCTCGGCGCCGACGCCCGGATAGGCGCCTGCCGTGTCGATGAGGGTGATGACGGGCAGGTGGAAACGATCGGCCATTTCCATGATCCGGATCGCCTTGCGGTAACCTTCCGGACGCGGGCTGCCGAAATTGTGCTTCAGGCGGGTCTTGGTGTCATGGCCCTTTTCCTGGCCGATGACGGCGACGGGCATGCCGTTGAAGCGGGCAAGGCCTGCCTGGATGGCGGCATCCTCGCCGAAATTGCGGTCGCCGGCGAGCGGCGTGAAATCGGTGAAGAGATGGGCGGAGTAATCGACGAAATGCGGGCGCTGCGGATGGCGCGCGACCTGCGTCTTTTCCCAGGCGCCGAGCTTGGAATAGATTTCCCGGGTCGCTTCCCTGACGCGGGTCTCCAACCTGCCGATTTCCTCGGACGTATCGATGCTTTCGTCCTCGGAGGCGAGCTTTTTGAGCTCGTGGATCTTGCCCTCGAGGTCCGAGATGGGCTTTTCGAAATCGAGATAAGTCTGCATGAGAGCCGGTTTCCGGTTGTTTTATCTCAGGAACACGCAGTTCCCATTTTCTGTTTGGGGCCTCTAATCCGGGTTTTTGGCCTGTTTTGCAAGAGGGTGGTGTGTTTGAACCAGCTCTCGCAGCCGTTCTTCCAGCACATGCGTGTAGATTTGTGTGGTGGAAATGTCCGAATGGCCGAGCAGTTCCTGCACAACGCGAAGGTCCGCACCGTTCTGGAGGAGGTGGCTTGCGAACGCATGGCGCATCACATGCGGAGAGATTGCGGCGGCTCTAAGCCCGGCGCGGGCGGCCAGCCCCTTGAGGTCGCGGGCAAAGACCTGCCTCGGCAGATAACCTTCCTTGCCGGCCGAGGGAAACAGCCATGGGCTGTCGCCGGTCTTTGCGAGCGCCAGCCGCCGGACCTCGCCATAGGATGCGACGGCGGCGATTGCCGAGCGGGACAGCGGCACCAGGCGTTCCTTGTTGCCCTTGCCGCGGATGACCAGGAAGCGTCCTTCCTGGTCGAGAACCTTGACCGGCAGCGAGACGAGCTCGCTGACGCGCATGCCGGTTGCGTAGAGAAGTTCGAGCAGCGCCAGCATTCTGAGACGGGCAAGCTGGTCGGGGCCCGGATCGGCGGCCTCCCGTGCGGCGAACTCCAGGAGCCGCGTCACATCGTCCTCGCTCATGATCTTCGGCAGCGAGCGGCCTTTTTTCGGCGCGTCGAGGATGGCGGTCGGATCGTCGCCGCGCAGGCCCTCGGCATAGAGGAATTTGTAGAACTGCCGCATCGCCGACAGTTTTCGCGCCTGGGAGGAGGCCGCAAAACCCTGGGCGCCGAGATGGGCGAGATAGGCTGAGAGATTGCTGCTTTGCGCCGCCAGGGCCGAGGTCTTGCTGGCCAGCAGGAAGGATTGCAGATCTTCGAGGTCGCCTTCGTAGGAGGAGAGCGTGTTGCCGGCGGCACCTCGCTCGGCGCTCATCATTTCGAGAAAGGCCTCGATATGGGCTCGGGAAAGGTCGGCGATTGTCCTTTCTCCCTTATTGTTGCGGCGTTGTCGGATTCAGCCGCTCCGAAGGAATTCGCACTGTCACGTCGCGCTCGTGCGGGTTCACCAGCATGACCAGAGCCACCATGCTTCCATAAACGATGCCTGCGATCGCCGCCAGCACGAAGAGGAAACGGAAAAGGGT
Source organism: Neorhizobium sp. LjRoot104 (assembly GCF_964253725.1). Lineage (NCBI taxonomy): Bacteria > Pseudomonadati > Pseudomonadota > Alphaproteobacteria > Hyphomicrobiales > Rhizobiaceae > Neorhizobium > Neorhizobium sp. LjRoot104. The sequence goes on along the minus strand of NZ_CAXURS020000001.1, from coordinate 3,528,959 downwards.
GGGCATAAAGGACTCCCGGAGTTGCGCCGCAATATATCGATAAAGGTTTACATATCGGCAAGAACAAACAATCCCCCGCATTCTTTGAGGGTTGCGACGGCTTGACGCTGCCGACGCATTTGTCGATACCGTTTTTCGAAACGGACCTGACAATGACAGAAGTCGCAACTCCACTTAGCGAAAAGGCGCGCGCCGTCCTCGGCAAGCGCAACCTGATCTTCGTCGGGCTGATGGGGGCCGGCAAATCGGCGATCGGCCGGCTGGTGGCGCAGACCCTTTCCATTCCCTTTATCGATACCGATGTGGAGATCGAGAGGGTTTCCCGCATGACCATCAGCGAACTTTTCGCCACCTACGGCGAGGCGGAGTTCAGGGCGTTGGAAACGCGTGTCATCGAACGCCTGTTGCGGAACGGGCCGCGCGTGGTCTCGACCGGCGGCGGCGCCTTCATCAACGAGAACACCCGCCACCAGATCAAGGCGGGCGGCATTTCCATCTGGCTGAAGGCGGATCTCGACGTTCTGTGGGAGCGGGTGAACAAACGCGACCACCGGCCGTTGCTGAAGACCGAGAACCCCAGGCAGACGCTCGAAAATCTGATGATCCAGCGTTATCCGATCTACGCCGAGGCCGATGTGACGGTCCTGTCCGAAAATGTCCGCAAGGACGTGATGGTCAACGAGGTGCTTTCCGCGGTGGCCAGTTTGTCCGGCGAAAGTGAATTGCCCAGCGAAGGTGAACTTTAATGAACATGTCTTCCCGATCCGAGGCCCGATCCGAGGACTGCGCGCCTGAGCGCCTGGTGCATGTACCGCTCGGCGAACGCGCCTATGACATCCTGATCGGCCCCGGCCTGATCACGCGCGCGGGTGGCGAGATCACCGCGCGGCTGAAGGGGCGCAAGGCCGCCATCGTCACCGACGAGCATGTGGCGCCACTTTATCTCGAAGCGTTGATGGACAGCCTGCAGACCGATGGGATCGAAGCCGTGTCGCTGACGCTGCCGGCCGGCGAGAAAACGAAAAGCCTCGAGCATCTGGCGACTGTCTGCGACATGGTGCTCTCGGCCCGGATCGAGCGCAACGACGCGGTGATCGCACTCGGCGGCGGCGTGATCGGCGACCTGGCCGGCTTTGCGGCCGGGATCGTCCGGCGCGGCGTGCGTTTCGTACAGATTCCGACCTCGCTCCTGGCGCAGGTCGATTCCTCGGTCGGCGGCAAGACCGGTATCAATACCCGCCACGGCAAGAACCTGCTCGGCGTCTTCCACCAGCCGGATCTCGTGCTGGCCGATACGGCGGCGCTCGATTCGCTCTCGGAGCGCGAATTTCGGGCCGGTTATGCGGAAGTGGCGAAATACGGCCTGATCGACCAGCCGGATTTCTTCGAATGGCTCGAAAAGAACTGGAAACAGGTCTTTGCGGGCGGTCCGGAACGGATCGAGGCGATTGCGGTCAGCTGCCAGGCGAAATCCGACGTCGTCGTCGAGGACGAGCGAGAGACCGGCCGCCGGGCTCTCCTCAATCTCGGCCACACGTTCGGCCACGCGCTGGAGGCGGCAACCGAATATGACAGCAGCCGCCTCGTGCATGGCGAGGGCGTAGCGATCGGCATGGTGCTGGCGCATCAGTTCTCTGCGCGCCTGAACCTTGCAAGCCCGGACGACGCGGCGCGGGTCACGGCCCATCTCAAGGCCGTCGGCCTGCCGACGTCGATGGGCGATATTCCCGGAAAGCTGCCGCCGACCGAAAAGCTGCTGGACGCGATCGCGCAGGACAAGAAGGTACAGAGCGGCAAGCTGACCTTCATCCTGACCCATGGCATCGGCCAGTCCTTTGTCGCCAACGACGTGCCGTCGTCCGAGGTCTTGAGCTTCCTGGAGGAAAAGCGGCCGAAATGACGTCCAAACGGGGCCTCAAGTCGCGTGCTGTCAACGCGGTGATCCGCGGGCTTCTTCGCGCGTTCGGCGTTTCCCTGTCCGAGCACACCCTGGCGCTGTCCGGCCATGACGACCTGCATGCCGCTCTCGACCTCGTTCATCGCGAGGGAAAGTTCGACAAGCAGGATCGCGACCGGCTGAGCGGCCTTTTCGAGCTCGAGGAGCTCGAAGTCTCCGACGTCATGAAGCACCGCACCGTGATGCGGGCGGTCAATGCCGACGATCCGCCGGAAGTGGCGGTCCGCACCGTGCTCGAAAGCCCCTATACGCGCATGCCGCTCTGGCGGAACTCGACCGAGAACATCATCGGCGTCGTGCATGCCAAGGATCTGCTTCGGGCGCTGGCCGAGCCGAATGTCGAGCCGGAAAACCTCGATATCGTCAAGATCGCCCAGAAACCGTGGTTCGTGCCCGATAGCACCAGCCTCAAGGATCAGCTCAGCGCCTTCCTGCGGCGCAAGGGGCATTTCGCGGTCGTGGTCGACGAATATGGCGAGGTGCAGGGGATCGTCACGCTCGAAGACATTCTTGAGGAGATCGTCGGCGATATCGCCGACGAGCACGATATCGAGATACAGGGCGTGCGCCAGGAAGCGGACGGCTCGATCGTGGTCGATGGTTCGGTGCCGATCCGCGATCTCAACCGCGCGCTGGACTGGAGCCTGCCGGATGCCGAGGCAACCACGATCGCTGGCCTCGTCATCCACGAGTCCAAGCTGATCCCGGAGGAGCGGCAGGCTTTCACGTTCTACGGCAAGCGGTTCACGGTGATGAAGCGGGAGAAGAACCGCATTACGAGGCTGAGGATCAGGCCGGCGGAAGATGTGACGCTTCCGGCGGAGTAGGCTTTCGTTTCGCGACAGCCTTTCAGTCCGGTGCGGAAGTTGGCGGCTTTTGGCCCAATACGGGTGACGATGGCCCTCGCATAATCCGGATTTTCTTCGACTTCGCCCGTCCTCCCACCATTTCACTAAGCATGCATTGTTTTCGGCAAACGGGTGATTGCGAGGGCTGCCTTTGAAAGGTACTTGCCGTCAACGGCCCATACGCCCCGCTGCTTGATCCAGCCACAAAGGAATATTTGTGCTGCCATTTTGAGCGGCATAATCGTAACAAACCACTCCACTAGCAAGAGGCGCGATATAGCTGACCTGCGGTGCATGGAGGTATTTCGGTAGCGGCACTGACCCCACATAGTCCTGATATCGCTGCCAACCGTTGGGGCCATATTCGAAGATTCGATACGTGCCATCTTGCATCAAACCAATCCCCAAAAATGCGAACGGATCAGGTCCGCGTGGATGGGAAATTTGTTCTCGATGATGTCGAAGGCCGTTTATGTGTACACCAACGAGCCCTTTCCTATCGACGATTGCGCGCGCAATCTCATAGCGAACCCATCTTCTTGCGTATGTTTCGGTTCCGATCAGGACGCATATTACGGAAGCACCCTTAACACCCGTCCGGATCATTTCCTTCAGGCTATCGGGATTGGTCAGCTGCCGTTTTTCCCAAAGACTGCGGTCGTAAAACGATTGGGGAACTTCGCGAGCCTTGGCCTTGAACTGCTCCGAGCGCCGAACATTGTTGACCCGGATCACGTCATTGTAATGAAACGAAAAAAAGACTTTTCGTCGTGTATCTGGAACCACTGGTGGCTTGTCCCAAATTGACGACGAGTTGAGTCCTGTAAGTAGTGCATTCAATCCGAACGGATCAGCGGGACGGGGTGGAGTCGGGATAGGATTTAATAGCGCATTGATGAGCGCGTTTTGTCCGTTGTTGGGAGGTGTAAGCGGAGCGGGGGCAGGATTGCTAAGAATCCCAGCAATATTAAGGAATGGGTTCGTTGACTCAAGAGGCTTTGGTTTCGTCAGGGCCTCAAGTAAAGCAAGGTAATTTTTCGTGCTGTTGTTTGTGAATTCGTCCATCGTCTAGCCCCGCTCCTTGCGGCTGATGTGATTCCCCCACTGATACCAATGCCACCAATATAAGTAACACAATCGCTGAAGTGTAGATAAGAAAAACTGTAGGTCTAAACGCCAAAAACATAAGATTTCCCGCGATTTTTTTAAATGGCTTCCATTCCATGGAGAATTCATCGATGTCTTCATCGCGGCGCACAGCGTCATAGAGCGCCCGGTACGCCCGCTCTACTTGGAGATAGTAAGCGGTCAAATACCAGAAAATCAACGTTGGAAATATGCCCAGCAAGGCTAGTTTGGGGGTCGAGTCACCGCTGGCTTGTGCAATAGCGATGATCGCGGCGGTTATTGTAATAGTCAGTGTTTTCAGAGTCTGCGAATCGGTAGCCATCCTACCGATTACGCCCTGAATCATCTCTAGATGAGCAATTTTAACTTCTGTCGATTTTTCCAACCCAGCCCCCGACGTGTCGTTTATTTCTGCCCGAACTGGTAGCTACCCGATAAATACGTGCACTACAATTTTGAGATGCACTGGTAGCCGTAAGAAACACAATCTTAGCAACAACTGATAACATCGCATGGATCAAGGCTATCGACGGCTTGACCATCGCGCGTTTCAGCATTGAAAGCCGAGATCGCCAGCGCAAAGGAATTATTCAGTTCAATGCCTGCTTTTGGGCACTGAGCGGCCACTCCTCCGTCAACCCTTGAGAAATAGTGGCAGGCCGGCCAAAGCAATATCCCACAGTGAATGACGCCCGTACCTTGGCCGCTGACCCCATCATCCCTATCTAAGTCCAGCTACCAGCGCGTCGGCTCGCCCGGTGCCGAGGCTTCCACGGCCAGCGCGTGAAGTCCGGCGTCGAGTTCCGGCTTCAGCAGGGCATTCACCGTCCGATGCCGGTCGAGCCGGCTCATTCCGGAAAATTTCTTCGAAACGATGCGGACCCGCATATGGGTTTCGCCGGTTCCGGTGATGTCTGGCTGATGGCCGGCGTGCTGATGGCTTTCATCGATGACGACCAGCCGTTCCGGCTCGAGATTATCGGTGAGCGTGATTTCGATCCGGGATTTGACGGACATTTCGGTCTCCGTTGCGACGCAAAAGGGGCATCTCACAAACCAGTAAGAAAGGACTTTGTCAATTCTTGCCGCGCCCTGTTCGTCGCCCCATAATGAGGGCCTTATGAAACTAGATTCCAAATATTTCGACCGCATCCGGACGCGCAAGAATAGGCAGCAGGAAGCTGTGCCTGAAGCGCCGACGTGCCAATGGGACGGCTGCGACAAGCCCGGCGCTCATCGCGCTCCCGTGGGCCGCAACGCGGAAGGCCAGTTTTTTCTGTTCTGCTTCGAACACGTCAGGGAATACAACAAGGGCTACAATTATTTCTCCGGCCTGTCGGACAGCGAGATCGCCCGGTACCAGAAAGAGGCGATCACCGGCCACAGGCCGACCTGGACCGTCGGCGTCAACAAGGCCGCCAAGGATGCGCCGCTTCATTCCACGGCGCGCTCGGGTGCTGCCGGCGCTACCGGCACCCAGCAGCGCTTCAGGGATCCGTTCGGCTTCGTGTCCAGTGCACGGGCGACCGGCCCCCGTTTCCAGACGCAGGGGCGCAAGCTGAAGACATTGGAGGCCAAAGCCTTCGATACGATGGAGTTGGCCGCCAATGCGACCGCGGCGGAGATCAAAACCCGCTACAAGGAACTGGTCAAGAAACATCACCCGGATGCGAACGGCGGCGACCGCGGTTCGGAAGAACGTTTTCGTGCCGTCATTCAAGCATATCAGTTGTTGAAGCAGGCGGGTTTCTGCTAAGCCGTAAAAATTATGGCAGTGAGGATGACGGCCGGGCGGCGGCTCGCGCCTTGGAGAGACGATGAGTAAGATTGATCTAGACATTTCAAACCTTCCCGATACGACCGTTTCTGTCCGGGAAGTCTTCGGCATCGACAGCGATATCAGGGTTCCGGCATACAGCAGCGGCGACCCCTATGTTCCGGATCTCGACCCGGACTACCTTTTCGACCGCGATACGACGCTCGCCATTCTCGCAGGTTTTGCGCATAACCGACGCGTCATGGTGTCCGGCTTCCACGGCACCGGCAAGTCCACCCATATCGAGCAGGTCGCCGCCCGCCTCAACTGGCCGTGCGTGCGCATCAACCTCGACAGCCATGTCAGCCGTATCGATCTCGTCGGCAAGGACGCGATCGTGCTGAAGGACGGCAAGCAGGTCACCGAATTCAAGGACGGCATCCTGCCCTGGGCCTACCAGCACAATGTCGCGCTCGTCTTCGACGAATACGATGCCGGCCGTCCGGACGTCATGTTCGTCATCCAGCGCGTCCTGGAATCCTCCGGCCGCCTGACCCTGCTCGACCAGAGCCGTGTCATCCGTCCTCACCCGGCATTCCGCATTTTCGCGACCGCCAACACGGTGGGTCTCGGTGATACGACCGGCCTCTACCACGGCACGCAGCAGATCAACCAGGCACAGATGGACCGCTGGTCGATCGTGACGACGCTGAACTACCTGCCGCATGAGAAGGAAGTCGATATCGTCGCCGCCAAGGTGAAGTCCTTCGGTCGTACGGCCGAGGGCCGCGAGACGGTGTCGAAGATGGTCCGCGTCGCCGACCTCACCCGGTCTGCTTTCATCAACGGCGATCTTTCGACCGTCATGAGCCCGCGTACCGTCATCACCTGGGCGGAAAACGCCGAGATCTTCGGTGATATCGCGTTCGCCTTCCGCATCACCTTCCTCAACAAGTGCGACGAACTGGAACGCACGCTGGTCGCCGAACAGTACCAGCGCGCATTCGGCGTCGAGCTGAAGGAAAGTGCCGCCAACATCGTTCTCGGAGCGTAGGCCCAGAGGGAGTCGAGAGGACGAGATCATGGCAGGTCGCGGAGACAATTCGAAAGCCAAGTCGGGCGGTCCGGTCGATACCGAGCCGTTGCGGCGGGCGATCACCGGCTGCGTGCGGTCGATCGCCGGCGACGCTGAAGTCGAGGTCACGTTCGCCAACGAGCGTCCGGGCCTTGCCGGCGAGCGCATTCGCCTGCCGGAAATCTCCAAGCGACCGACGGCGCACGAACTCGCGGTGACCCGTGGGCTCGGCGATTCCATGGCGTTGCGAATCGCCTGCCATGACACGGCCACGCATGCCAGCATGTCGCCGCAGGGCGCCGATGCGCGCGTCGTGTTCGATGCGGTCGAACAGGCGCGCGTCGAATCGATCGGCGCATTGCGGATGGCCGGCATGGCCGCCAACCTCAATTCGATGCATGCGGAAAAATACTCGAAGGCGAATTTTTCCGGTGTCGAACGGCAGGAAGACGCGCCGATCGGCGAAGCGGTCGCCATGCTGGTGCGCGAAAAGCTGACCGGCATCAAGCCGCCGGCGAGTGCCGGCAAGGTGCTCGACCTCTGGCGGCCGTTCATCGAGGACAAGGCGGCCGGCGATCTCGACAATCTTCGCAACGTGATCGAGGACCAGCAGGCGTTTGCCAAGCTGGTGCGGCACATGCTCACCTCCATGCAGATGGCGGAGGAGTTTGCCGACGAGGATACCGATCCGGAGGAGATGGAGAACCCGGACCAGGAAGACCAGCCGCGCAGCAACGAGACCGAGAACGACGAGGTCGAGGAGGAGGCCGGTTCGGACGCCGCACCGGCCGAGCAGAGCGATGCGTCCGACGAGGAAATGGACGACGGCGAGATGGACGGCGCGGAAATGTCCGACGACGACATGTCGGACGACAGCGACGAGCATTCCGAGACGCCCGGCGAAACCCGGCGGCCGAACAGCCCGTTCGACGATTTCAACGAGAAGGTCGACTACAAGATCTTCACCCAGGAATTCGACGAGGAAATCACCGCCGAGGAGCTTTGCGACGAGGCGGAGCTCGACCGGCTGCGGGCCTTCCTCGACAAGCAGCTCGCCCATCTCCAGGGTGCCGTCGGCCGGCTTGCCAACCGCCTGCAGCGCCGCCTGATGGCGCAGCAGAACCGTTCCTGGGATTTCGACCTGGAAGAGGGTTATCTCGATCCGGCCCGCCTGGTGCGCCTGATCATCGACCCGATGCAGCCGCTCTCCTTCAAGAAGGAGCGCGACACACAGTTCCGCGATACGGTCGTTACTCTCGTCATCGACAATTCCGGCTCGATGCGCGGCCGGCCGATCACGGTTGCCGCCACCTGCGCCGATATCCTCGCCCGCACGCTGGAACGCTGCGGCGTCAAGGTCGAGATCCTCGGCTTCACCACCAAGGCCTGGAAGGGCGGGCAGGCGCGCGAAAAGTGGCTGGCGAGCGGCAAGCCGCCGACGCCCGGCCGTCTCAACGACCTGCGCCATATCGTCTACAAGTCGGCCGATGCGCCGTGGCGCCGTTCGCGCCGCAATCTCGGCCTGATGATGCGCGAGGGCCTGCTCAAGGAAAACATCGACGGCGAAGCGCTGATGTGGGCGCACAACCGCCTGATCGCCCGCCGCGAACAGCGCAAGATCCTGATGATGATCTCGGACGGCGCGCCGGTTGATGATTCGACGCTGTCGGTCAATCCGGGCAATTATCTCGAACGGCATCTTCGCGCCGTCATCGAGCAGATCGAGACGCGCTCGCCGGTCGAACTGCTGGCAATCGGCATCGGCCATGACGTGACGCGTTATTATCGCAAGGCCGTGACGATCGTCGATGCGGACGAACTTGCCGGCGCTATGACCGAGCAGCTTGCCGAACTGTTTGCGGAAAAGGGTGGTCGTTCGGCGGGGACGGGCCGCATGCGGCGGGCCGGCTGAGGTCCGCGCTTGAAGCTTCCCCGTCTCGTCGTCTGGGCCATCCTTTTTGGCGCCATCGCTTCTCCGGTGGCGCCGGCCACCGACATTGTTTCGGTCAGGGCGCGCACCATCACCGAATTCAAGCGCGGTTCGGCGGAAACGCGGTTCGGGGCGCTCGAGTTTCTGGGCGGCATCGAGTTTTCGTCACCTGATAGCCGGCTACAGTCGCTGTCGAGCATCCGCTTTCGCCCCGATGGCGAGCGTTTCGTGTCGGTGCTTGATACCGGTTCCTGGTTGACCGGCCGCATCCAGCGGGATGCCGGCGGGCACCTCGCCAATCTCACCGATCTTGCCATCAACCCGATCCTCATCCGCGGCGGCCGTGTCGGCTCGAAATACAATTCGGATGCCGAGGGGCTGGCGCTGAGGGACGGTCAGGCACTTGTCAGTTTCGAGCAGTTGCACCGGGTCGATGCCTATCCGGATCCGGGGTTCGAAACATCCGCTCCCCTGAAAAGCCTTGATCTGCCGATCCCTCGCCACGAGTTCCGGATGAATGCCGGAATGGAGACGGTGGCGGTGTCGCCGAAATCCGGCCCGCTCAAGGGCTCGCCCGTCGTGGTCACCGAGCATAGCCTTGATGATCAGGGAAACCTCTTTGCCGCGATCCTGGAAGGCCCGCTGAAGGGCGTCTTCAAAGTGGTGCGGCACGATCCTTATGACGCGACGGATGGCGCCTTTCTGCCGAACGGTGATTTCCTGCTGCTGGAGCGCCGCTTCAGCTTCCTTGGCGGCCTCGGCATGCGCATTCGCCTGATCAAGGGCGACAGCATCCGTCCCGGCGCTGTCGTGGATGGCGAGGTGCTTCTGGAAGCCGATATGGGTTATGCGATCGACAACATGGAAGGGCTCGACGTCATTGCCGGGCCGGAGGGCAAGCCGCATCTGATCCTGGTTTCGGATGACAACGGCAACCTGCTGCAGCGTAACGTGATGCTCGAGTTCCGGCTGAACCGGTAGCGGTTTCCGGCTTCAGTCCTTTTTCGCGGCGTTGTACGCATCGAGCAGTGCCTGAACGGGTATGCCGTCGATCTTGGCTCCCGTCATTCTGCATCCCACGAACTCTGCGCCCGAAAGGTTGGAGTTGTGCAGCCGCAAGCCGGACAGGTTGACGTCGTTGATGAACCAGCCCGACATATTGCTGTCGTTGAATGTCGCGCCAGCAAAATTGATCTGATTGAAGCTCGCGCCCGACAGATTCGTGTTGTTGAAGCGCGTGCCGGACAGGTTCACATCGTCGAACGACGAGCCTGAAAGAGTTGTACGGGTGGCTTCCAGAACATCGAAGACATCGTGAATCTGCATCGTAGCCCGTCCATGAAGGTTGCGTCGCAGGGCAGACTGCAATGCAACCTTTCAACTTGCAAGCGGGGATCGAGGCGGACGGTTTCGGAGGTCAGGCGGCCTTCGCCACCTGCGGCATCGGTTTCAGCACGTTCATCAGCGCGCCGTAGGGCAGGAGCAGCACGACGCCGACCAGGATCTTGACCACGAGGTCGCCGAGCGCCCAGGAGATCCAGCGCGGGGCTTCTGCCGCAAACGCGCCGAGGAGCGGAGCTGAGGCGATCGCGAAGTCTTCGTTCGGGCCGATGAAGGCGAAAATCGGAGCGAAGGCGAGCGAGAAGAAAAGCAGCGTGTCGAGTGCCGAACCGAGCAGGGAGCCGGCGAGCGGCGCGCGCCACCAGGTCTGGCGGCGGAGCCGATTGAACACGGAGATGTCGAGAAGCTGGCCAACCAGATAGGCGGTGCCCGAGGCGACGGCGATGCGCGGGGCGGAGGCCAGGAACGACAGCGTCACGCCGACGACGAAGCCTGCGAGAACGACGCGTCGGGCAACCGACGGCCCGAACTGCCGGTTGGCGAGATCAGTCACCAGGAAGGCAAAGGGATAGATAAAGGCGCCCCATGTCAGAAGATCGCCAAGCGCGATGCCCCAGAACGTCCCGACGACCGGGAACTGGACCAGAAAGTTCGACGCGACGACCACGGCCGCCATCAGCAGGGCATAGATGAAAGTATAGCGTGAGCTCAGCATTTTTTTATCCTGGGTGATGCCACCAGTTGGAGTTATGAAGGCCAAGAGAAAAGGCCTGGCCGGTATTACCCGTTCAAGCCTTGTTCAAAGCCGGATGATTTGTCGTCGGGCCGATTAAGCCGCAGCAGCGACTTCGGCGGTCTTCTTGACGATCTGGCGGCGCAGCAGGCGGGCGCGCATCGACAGTTCGGTCTCGTCAGACTTCAAGAGGAAGGCATCGAGGCCGCCGCGATGTTCGACGGAGCGCAGGGCGTGCGCCGAAACGCGCAGGCGGTAACGCTGGCCGAGAGCGTCGGAGATCAACGTGACCTGGCACAGGTTCGGCAGGAACCGACGGCGGGTCTTGTTGTTGGCGTGGCTTACGTTGTTGCCGGTCAGAACGCCCTTGCCGGTCAGTTCGCACACACGAGACATGGATACACCTTTGTTCTTCTGCAATCGGATGGTACTTCCAGGCAATGCCCGGCGCGCCGATCCAACTGGTCCTGAGTGGAAAGTTGCGGTTCTATAGTCAGTGGGGCTCGTCGCGTCAAGCCAAAACCTTGGCCCAACCCTAAGAGAATCCGCTGCCAGTGCCGCGAAGCCGCTATTTTCTTGCCATGATGCACCGTCTATATGTCTCCGGGAAGACGCTTTTCGGCGTCCTCATCGGTCAGGGCAGAATCATGAACCTTCGCGGCAGTTTCGTCAGTGCCTTCGTGCTCGTCTTCGGGTTCACGACCGTCCCGCTCGGCTCGGCGGAAATCCGTCATGTCAGCGAGTACGATATCTCGCTCGGAATCCTGCCGATCGCCAAGGCGTCTTTCGCCAGCGAATTCAACAGCAGCGACTACAAGATTACCGGAACGTTCAAATCGGCCGGGATCGTCAATATCATCAGCCGGATTTCCGCCGAGACCAGCGTCAGCGGGCGCATGCAGGCCGACAAGCTGCAGGCCGATCGCTACAACCTCGTCTACAGCGCCGGCCGGCGCACGCGCGTCTACGACGTCGAATACCGCAACGGCAACGTCACCGAGACGACTGTCAAACCCGAGCCGACCCGCAATCCGGAAACCTGGATCCCCGTAACAGACAAGGACCTGCGCGCGGTCCTCGACCCGTTGAGCGGCCTCTTGTTCCCAGGCGACGCCAAGGTCTGCCCCAGCCGGCTGCCGATCTATGACGGTGAGTCGCGCATGGACCTGGTGCTGACCCCGAAGGGCACCAGGCCGTTCTCGACGGACGGTTTCAAGGGTGAGGCGATCGTCTGCTCGATCCGCTACCTTCCCAGATCGGGCTTCCGGCGCGGCCGCAGCGATATCGAGTATTTACGCAAGACGCCGATGGAAATCTGGTTTGCCAAGGCGCAGTCGGTGAATGTATATGCTCCCGTCTATGCCGTCATCCCGACGAGGATGGGGCAGGTTTACGTGACCGCCGTCAAATACGGCGGCTGATGGGGCGCTCGCCTGGGCGTCCAGAGGGCGTTCGGGGGGCAGGAGTGAAAATCCGGGGAACGTTGATCGGTTTTACGGCGATCCTGATGTGGTCGCTGCTGGCCCTGATGACGGCTGCATCCGGAAAAGTGCCGCCTTTCCAGATGAATGCGATGACGTTCGCGATCGGCAGCCTGCCGGGCATCGTGCTTTTCATCGTCAGACCGCAACGGATCGCTTTTCTGAAACAGCCCGCCAAGGTCTGGATCACCGGCATTGGCGGCCTGTTCGGCTATCATTTCCTGTATTTCACCGCACTCCGGAATGCGCCGGCCGTTGAGGCGGGGCTGATCGCCTATCTCTGGCCGCTGTTCATCGTGGTCGGATCGGCGCTGCTGCCGGGCGAGAGGCTGCGCTGGTACCATGTGGCAGGTGCCGTTGCCGGCCTCTGCGGCACGATCGCCATCGTGTCGCGCAACGGGCTTGCCTTCGACGATGCCTATCTCCTGGGTTACGGGGCTGCCTTTCTCTGCGCCTTCACCTGGTCGGGCTATTCGCTGCTGACGCGGCGTTTCGACCGGGTTTCCACCGATGTGGTCACCGGTTTCTGCCTCGGCACATCCCTGCTTTCGCTGATCTGCCATCTGGCGCTCGAGACGACCGTCTGGCCGGCCAATGGCGGCGAGTGGGCGGCGGTCGTCGGGCTTGGCCTGCTGCCGGTCGGCGCGGCCTTCTATGCCTGGGATTACGGCGTCAAGAACGGCGATATCCAGATCATCGGCGCCGCGAGCTACGCGGCGCCATTGCTGTCGACACTGATCCTGGTCGCATCCGGCTTTGCCGAACCGGACTGGCGCATTCTGCTTGCCTGCCTGCTGATCACCGGAGGGGCGGTGCTGGCGGCGCGGGATATGTTCCGGCCGAAGCCGATAACCGAGGCCATTGCCGAATAGGCGTCCCGGATGGGTCGGGGACGTGGGGGAAGATATGGTTCTGTTGCTTTGGGCGGTGCTTGCCGCCTCGATCGCGCTTGCGGTCGGTTATTTCCGCTGGCTCAGAAAGCCTGCCAGTCATCTGCGCACGGTGCTGAAGACCGCGCCGGTCTTGCTGCTGGCGCTTTACGCGGTTCTGGCCGGCGCGCCGGCCCTGCTCATCGTGGCGCTGATATTCGGGGCGTTTGGCGATGCATGCCTCGCCTACGAGGGAGAGGCAGCCTTCATCTCGGGCCTCGCGGCCTTCCTCGCATCGCATCTTGCCTATGCGGCGCTGTTCTGGCCGTCGATGGAACCGAGCCTGCTGGTCGGCTCCGCCTGGCGTTATACGGCGGCCTGGATCTTCGTCGTGCTTACAGGCATGACGCTTTTCATGCTGTGGCGGCCGGCCGGACGACTTGCCATCCCCATCACCGCTTATGGTATCGTCCTCCTCGCTATGGCGCTTTCTGCGCTGGCGGTTAAGCCGGTCCTGCCGGCGGTCGCTGCTGCGCTGTTCGTCATGTCCGATACCGCACTGGCGATCCAGAAATTCCTGGTCAAGCCGGATGCGCCTGTCATGGCGAGGCTGAAGCCATTCGTGTGGGGCACTTACTTCCCGGCACAGCTGATCTTCACATTGGCGATCGCCGGGCTTCCTTCGGCCTAGGCTGACGGCTCCCAGTCGGGCGGCGCCATCTCGAAGCTCGAAAACTGAAAGCCTGGTGCGACCGTGCAGCCCACCAGCGTGAAGCGGCCGAGCGGCTCCGCCGCCTGCCAGGCGTTGGCCGGGACCACGGCCTGCGGCCGTTCGCCTTTGGCAAGGTCCGTTCCGAGCGTCACCTCTCCGACCGTCCTTCCGTCGGAAATCCGCAGCCGCAGCGGATCGCCGGCATGGAAGTGCCAGATCTCCGCCGCATCGCGAACCCTGTGCCAATGGGAGCGCTCGCCGGCTTCCAGCAAGTAGTAGATCGCCGTCGAATGGCCGCGCGTGCCGCCTTCAGCGTCGCGAAACGTCTCGACATACCAGCCACCCTCCGGATGCCGCTGCATTCCGAGCGTGGCGATGATCTCCTCCGGTGTCATTCAGAAATTGTCCTTGCGCTTGCGGATCTCGGCAAACACCTCTTCGTTGGACTTGCTCTCCATCAACAGGTTGCGGCGGATGGCCGGGTCCGATGCACGCAGGAAGGGATTGGTCTCCTTCTCCAGCCCGATCGTCGTCGGAATGGTAAACCGGCCGGCCGCCCGCTGGGTCTCGATCTCGGTCGCGCGCGCCTGCAGACGTTCGTTGTCCGGATCGACGCTCAGAGCGAACTTCGCGTTGGAAAGCGTATATTCGTGACCGAAATAGACGGCGGTTTCATCCGGCAGGACGGCGAGCTTCTGCAGCGAATGCCACATGTCGGCAGCCGGGCGCTCGAACAGCCGGCCGCAGCCGAGAGCAAACAGCGTGTCTGCGGCAAACAGGATCTTGTCGTCCGGGAAATGGTAGCAGATATGGCCGGCGGTGTGGCCGGGGGTCTCGAGAACGCGGACGAGATGCTCGCCGAACTGGAATTCGTCGCCATCCGCCATGGTCCTGTCGAGGCCGGGGATGGCAACCGCCTCGTTGAACGGGCCGATGATCTCCAGCCCGAATTTTTCCTTGAGCGCCAGGTTGGCCTCGACGTGATCGCCATGGTGATGGGTGGTGAAAATATGGGTGAGTTTCCAGCCGCGGCGGGCCGCCGCTTCGAGGATAGGTTTTTCTTCCGGCGCATCGATCGAGGCCGTCAGCCCGCTTTCAGGGTCGTGCACGAGAACGCCGTAATTGTCGCTGCGGCATGAAAAAACTTCGAGTTCCAGTGGTCTCATAACATAACCCCATTGCTGAAAGCGTTTTGCGTCACAATGTAGAGACTGGTCCCTTGAAGTCCAACCACCGTCTGGTACCAAATTACGCATGCACGCCGATATCGTCGATCTCCGCGAATTCTATCACTCGCCCCTCGGCCATCTTGCCGAGCAGTCGATCACGTTCGCGCTCTCCCTGCTCTGGGCAAGGCTGCCGGAAGAGCGGCTGGTCGGCCTCGGTTATGCCGTGCCCTATCTCGATCGCTTTCGCGCCGACACCGAACGCACCTTCGCCTTCATGCCGGCGGGGCAGGGGGCGGTGAACTGGCCGGTCAGCGAACTTTCCTCCACCGCTCTGGTCTTCGACGAAGAACTGCCGCTGCCGGATTCTTCCGTCGATCGCGTGCTGATGGTGCATTCGCTGGAATTTGCCGAAAACCCGCGGGAGACCCTGAAGGAGCTCTGGCGGGTGCTGGCGCCCGGCGGGCGGCTGGTCATCGTCGTGCCTAACCGCCGCGGCGTCTGGGCGCGCATGGAGCACACGCCATTCGGCTCCGGCCGGCCGTATTCGCGTGGCCAGCTCACCTCGCTGTTGCGCGAGACGAATTTCACGCCCGGCGCCAGCGCCGAGGCGCTGTTTTTCCCGCCGTCGAAAATCCGGGCCGTGCTGAGGCTGCGCCACGCCTTCGAGCGGCTGGGCCGGCGCTTCTGGCCCGTGTTTTCAGGCGTCATCGTGCTGGAGGCCCAGAAGCGGCTCTACCAGGGCCTGCCGGTCGCCGCCCGCGCGTCGCGGCGCGTCTTCGTGCCGGTGCTGGCGCCCCAGGGCGTGCCGACGACGCGGACGCGGTGAGCGCCGAATTGCCCCTCATCCGCCTGCCGGCACCTTCTCCCCGCAAGCGGGGGAGAAGGACGCAAGCCGCCCGCTCCTCATTTTTTTTGCTCATACCCTCGGATAGGAGGGAACGAAACGGTGCGTCAGATCCCTTCTCCCCGTCAGAACCGGGAGAAGGTGCCGGCAGGCGGATGAGGGGCATCGCCGTCGCCCGCATCTCTTGTGGGAGTGGCCCCCAAGCACATACTCGACAAAGGCGTTTTTCGGCTTTAATCCCACTGGATACCCGCCGTTTAGGCTTTCCAAAAAGGTTGATCCGATGAGCATCGTCACGAGTGAGCCCGTTCCGCGTCCAGGCATCCTGGATATCGCCGCCTATGTGCCCGGCAAGGAACATGCTCCGGGCGTGGCGCGCGTCTTCAAGCTGTCGTCCAACGAGACGCCGCTCGGCGCCAGCCCGAAGGCGATCGAAGCCTTCAAGCAGGCGGCCGGCCATCTCGAACTCTATCCGGACGGCCAGGCGATCGCGCTGCGCGAGGCGATCGCCTCGGTGCATGGCCTCAATATCGCGAACATCATGTGCGGCAACGGTTCCGACGAATTGCTCGGCCTGCTCTGCCACGTCTATCTCGGCGCCGGCGACGAGGCGATCATCACCGAGCATGGCTTCCTCGTCTACAAGATCCAGATCATGGGCGCCGGCGCCACGGTCGTCGAGGTGAAGGAGAAGGACTGCACCGTCGATGTCGACGCGATCCTCGCCGCCGTCACCGAGAAGACGAAGATGGTGTTCATCGCCAATCCCGGCAATCCGACCGGCACCTATGTCCCGGTCGCCGATATCCGCCGGCTGCATGCAGGCTTGCCGAAGAGCGTCATCCTCGTGCTCGACGCGGCCTATGCGGAATATGTGCGCAAGAACGATTACGAAGCCGGCCTCGAACTGGTGTCCGCCAACAGGAACGTCGTGATGACCCGCACCTTCTCGAAGGTGTATGGCCTTGCGGCGCTGCGGATCGGCTGGATGTACGGCCCGGCCGGCATTCTCGACGCGCTGAACCGCGTGCGCGGTCCGTTCAACATGAACGCTCCGGCGATTGCGGCCGGTGCTGCCGCGATCCGCGACCAGGCTTTTGTCGAAAAGGCTGTCGAGCACAACAATCTCTGGCAGGGCAAGCTCACGCATGCGCTGGAGGCGATCGGCCTCACGGTGACGCCTTCGGTCGCCAATTTCGTGCTGATCCATTTCCCGGATGTCGATGGCAAGCGCGCGCCGGAAGCGGACGCCTTCCTGACGAGCCGCGGTTACATCCTGCGCGCCGTCCGGGGCTACGGCTTCCCGAATGCGCTGCGCATGACGATCGGCTCGGAAGAGGCCAATCGCGGCGTCATCGAGACGCTCGGCGAATTCATGGGCAAAAGCGCATGAGCACGCCGCTTTTCGACAGGATCGCGCTGATCGGCATCGGCCTGATCGGCTCCTCGATCGCCCGCGACGTCAAGGAACTGGGCCTTGCCGGCGAGGTGGTGATTTCCACGCGCAGTGCTGAAACGCTCAAGCGAGCCGAGGAGCTGGCGCTCGGCACCCATTACACCGCATCCGCGGCGGATGCGGTGAAGGATGCCGATCTCGTCATCGTCTCGGTACCGGTCGGCGCATCGGAGGCGGTTGCGAAACAGATCGCCGGCAGCCTCAAGCCCGGCGCCATCGTTACCGATGTCGGTTCCACCAAGGCCTCCGTCATCGCGCAGATGGCTCCGCATATCCCGCAAGGCGTGCATTTCATTCCTGGCCATCCGTTGGCGGGCACGGAAAAATCCGGCCCGGATGCGGGTTTCGTCGGCCTGTTCCGGGATCGCTGGTGCATCTTCACGCCGCTGCCGGATACGGATCCGGTGGCACTCGACAGGCTGAAATCCTTCTGGATGGCGCTCGGCTCGCGGATCGACGAGATGGACCCGCAGCACCATGACAAGGTCCTGGCGATCGTTTCCCACCTGCCGCATATCATCGCCTACAACATTGTCGGCACGGCGGACGATCTGGAAACGGTGACCGACGCGGAAGTGATCAAATATTCCGCCTCCGGTTTTCGCGATTTCACCCGCCTTGCCGCATCAGATCCCACCATGTGGCGGGACGTCTGCCTGCACAACAAGGACGCGATCCTGGAAATGCTGGCCCGGTTTTCGGAGGACCTCGCCTATCTGCAGCGGGCGATCCGCTGGGGTGAGGGCGACAAGCTGTTCGAACTTTTCACCCGCACCCGCGCCATCCGCCGTTCGATCGTCCAGGCCGGCCAGGACGTCGATGCGCCCGACTTCGGCCGCCACTCGCTCGACGTCAAGAAGTGATATCGGGATGTGACCCGGTCAGATCGGCGGGATTTCGCCGATCTGGATGAAGCCGCCGGCAAACACCTTGCCGCGGTTGATGGTGACGTCGAGCGATGCGCTCTTGCCGCGGCCGAGTGCCGAAAGCATGTTGGCGGCGGTCTTCAGCGTCGGTGCGATCTTCGGAAAGGCTTGGGCCAGGCTGTCGCGCCAGGCATCGATCTGTTCGACCCGAAGCTTCAGCTTGCCCGAAAGATAACCCTGCTGGTCGAACGAGAAGGGGCCGGACACGGTGATCAGCTTGCCGTCGCCGAGATCGGCCGAAAGGCTGCGCATCTGGCCCTCGGTGCCATAGAGGGCGGTGCCGTTCGGATCGCTGCCGTCGATGATCCCGGCGCGGCCGGTCAGCGTCACGTCGAGATTGGCGGTGAACCGCGGCAGGAGTTGCGGCAGGTCCTTCATCACCATGTCGGTGTTTTCGAGCGTCACTGCCGCGTCGAGATCGCTGCCGTTCTGTCGGAGGTGGATTTCCGTGTGGCCGGCGCTGACATTGAAGGCCTGGCCGGTCGCCGACGACAGGATGTTCGTTTTCGCGTTCTCGATTACCGTCGAGGTGCGCTCCACACCGCGAAACCGGGTGATCAGGCTCGACTGGAAATTTTCCCAGGTGGTCGAGACCGAAAGTCCGTGGCCGGTGCGGATCTCGACCGGCGAATCGAGTTCCCAGACGATATGGCCGGGATTGTAGACCTGGGCGGCGGAGCGCAGCGATCCAAACATCGCGGAAATGCCGTTGGTGCGGTCGTCGACCGCGACTTTCGAGCAGAACAGGCCGATCCGGAAGGGATAACCGCGATAGTCCGCGTCAGTGCATTCGGCCGAGATGCCGCGGGTTTCCTGGCTGCCGAGCAGGGCCAGCGTCCGTTCCTTCAGGAGCGAGGCGGCATAGAACCAGCCGGCGGTGTAAAATGCGATCACCAGCACGACCCCGGAGGCGAGTAGCCATAATTTGCCGCTGACGCCAGTTCGGCTTGACGCTGCCATGATGTTCTCCAATGGTGCTGAAAACTTGGGGCGGGATGCTTCAATTGGAATGGTGTGGCGCGGGATATGGACGAATTTTGGGTGTTTGGCTACGGGTCCCTGATGTGGAACCCGGGTTTTGAGTTTGCGGAGAGACTGCCTGCCCGTGCTTTCGGCTTCCATCGCTCCCTTTGCGTCTGGTCTCATGTGCATCGTGGCACGCCGGATCAGCCGGGCCTCGTCCTCGGTCTCGACCGCGGCGGCTCATGCCGCGGCGTCGCCTTCCGGGTGAGCGGGGCGAATCAGGCGGATGTGCTGGATTATCTGCGCCGCCGCGAACTGGTCACCAATGTCTATCTGGAACGGGTCCTGCCCGTGGCGCTCGGCGACGGGCGGCAGGTCAGGGCGGTCGGCTATATAGTCGATCGCAGCCATGTCCAGTATGCCGGCGCGTTGGAGACCGAACAGGCGGCGGAGATCGTCCGCGTCTCGGTCGGCCAGTCGGGGCCGAACGATGCCTATGTGTTCAATACGCTGGAGCACCTGAAGGACATGGGCATCCGCGATCACTGGCTGGAAGGCGTCGGCGCGGCCGTGGCCGGCGCTCAGGCCGCCGTCTGAGCCCTCAGTTCCGCAAGCCGTTTCACTGCGGAAGGCGGCAGCGGAATATGCGGATTGGCTTCCACCGTCTCGACCAGCAGTCTGTCGCTCTCCCGTTCCAGCGTTTCGACCAGATGGGCGTAAAAGGCATCCGGGTCCATGCCGGGCGCGATCGGCGGAAGGATGCGGACCTTGAAATGGCCGGGATATTTGATGAGCTTGCGGCGGCCCCAGAACAGGCCCCAATGGGCGACGACAGGCACGACGGGCACCTCTACGTCGCGATAGATGCGGGCGATGCCGTAGCGGTATTGCGGCTCGGCGCCCGGCGGCCGGCGCGTGCCTTCGGGGTAGATGATCAACTGTCGGTTGTTGGCCATCTCCTCCTTCGTCCGGTTCATGACATCGACCATGACCTTGCCGCGGGCGCCGCGGTTGACCGGGATCATCTTCTGCTTGGCGGCGTACCAGCCGAACAGCGGGATCCACATCAACTCCCGCTTGAGGATATAGACCGGGTCCCGCTGCCAGGGCAGCAATGCAACGGTATCCCAGGCGGACTGGTGCTTGGGCGCAAAGATGCAGCCGCCCTCCGGCACGTTTTCCAGGCCCTCGATCTCGAACGTGGCGCCGACGATCTTCGCCATCAGCCAGTTGCAGGAGGCGGCCCAGGCTTTCGGAATCCGGTATGCCGCCTTGCGCGGCATCAGGAAATAGACCGGGCTCAGCACGATCATGCGGACGATCAGGTTTGTGTAGAAGGCGATATTGAAAAGAACCGAACGCACCAGCAGCATGAAAGGCTTCCTCTTGGACAGGCGTTGCCTACACGAGATCGCACCGCGAAAAAAGCGCCGTGGCGCCGCATGGAGGGAAAACTGTCAAGGCGCGGGCCTTGAGGCGGGTTTCGGCGGATCCTCGTTGCGCAGTCCGGTGCCGCGCTCGATGCCGAACCAGTCGCGGCAGGTGGCCAGCACGACCTTGCCGTATTCCGAAAGCATGGTGCGTACCACGTCCGGCTCGGTGAACCAGGCTTTCCGGGTGAGATCGGAACTGACCACGGGATAGGGAATGAACTCCGTCACCGGATCGGCAAGGCGCAGCTCGTGCAGGCTGCGCAGCATGTGATAGTTGTTGGTGACGACCAGCACGGACCTGTATCCGTGGTCATGGATCCAGCGGGTGATCTCGCTGGCGTTGCCGATCGTGTCGATCGCATCGTAGCCGATATCGACGCAGCAGGCGAAGAGGTCGGGTGAAGCCTGCGTGACCTTGCGGATCTGTGTCGGGCTGGTAGACGGATGTGCGCCCGAGATCAGCAGCCGCTGGCCGGCGCCGTCCCGCAGCAGCCCGAGCGCCTGTTCGATCCGCAGATAACCGCCGGTCAGGACGACGATCGCATCGGCCTTGACCCCGTCAGGTGCCTTCAGCGACGTGACGGCATTCGCAAACCATAAAAAACCGCCGAAAAGCAGGGCCAAGCCGAGCATGCAGGCCATGATGATACGGCGCGCGGCCCACCGCAGCCGGCTGTCGCGCGAAAATACGCCGCCGAACCGCCGCCGCGGGTGGCGCTCCGTTCCATTTTCGGGTGTGGTCGGGGCCGGGGTCATGACTGTCCATAGCCGGAGATTCGTGGCGAGAACAGGGCCAACCTATAGAGGGATCGGACCCGATTCAAGAAGCTGACAATCCATCGGAACGCGCCGGGTCGGAACGGATCAGGTCGATCTCGTCGATCGTGCGCATGACCGTGAACCGCGCCGTCAGCGTCGTCAGCAGGGCGATCACGATCATCGTCGCGAAGATGCCGAGATAGCCGCCCATGCCGATGGTGAAGGAGCCGAAGAGAGCGGTCGCCTGGTCGCTTTCCGGCGTCGCCAGCGAATTGGCCTGCCACATGTTGGCGATGGCGAATATCGCGGCAGCAAGCGCACCGCCGGCGGCCGATCCCTTGATGCTGATCTTCAGGAAATGTTTCTGGAATTCGCCGGCTACGAAAGAGCTCTCGGCGCCGACGAAATGCAGCACCTCGACGATGTGGCGGTTGCCGGACAGCGCGCCGCGTGTCGCAAAGATCACCGTCAGGATCATCGCCGTGAAGACGAGAACAAGGACGCCCATGCCGATCAGCACCGTGGTGTGGGCCATCGACACCAGGCGGTCCACCCAGGTGCGGTGGTCGTCGAGGAAAGCCTGCGGGATTTCCGTCTTCAGGAGATCCCGCATTCCGGCGAAGTCGGGCGGGTTCTGCTCGTCGATGGTGATGATGACGAGGCGCGGCACGGGCAGGTCGGCGAGGTTCAGCCCGGTGCCGAGCCATGGCTCCAGAAGCCTTGCGGTCGCGCTTTCGTCCATGATCGTGCCCTCGCGGGTGCCGACGAAGGTGAGCGCCAGGTCGCGGGCCTTCTTGAGCGCCGCATCCATGTCGAGCCCGTCGTCTGGTTTGATCTGGATGGTGATCTCGCGGGAGATCTGGCTCTGCCAGCTCGATGCCGTCGCCCTCACCATGCTGACCGCCCCGAGCGTCAGGCAGGCGAGGAAGGCCATGATGGCGATCACCACCATCAGCGCATTGCCCTGGATGTTGGAGGGCGGCAGGATCGGCGCGGTCGGCCGCACCCGCATCTCGACGCGGCGTGCCGGCTTCTGGCCGGCCGGCGGAGCCTGCTGCTCGCTTGCGGGCTTCTGCGATTGGGCGCTCTTCGGGCGGCTCAGCTCATTCATAGATGTCGAGCCGCCCTTCGGTGAGGATCATCCGCCTGGCATCCACCTGGTCCATCAGCGCCAGGTCGTGGGTGGCGATGACGACGGCGGTGCCGAGCCGGTTGAGTTCGAGGAAGAGATTGAGGAGCCGGCGCGCCATCGGCGGATCGACATTGCCGGTCGGTTCGTCGGCAAGCAGGATTTCCGGCTGGTCCATCAGCGCGCGGGCAATCGCGGCACGCTGCTTCTCACCGCCCGAGAGGACGGCCGGCAGGACGTTGATGCGTTCGCCGAGCCCGACCCATTTCAGGAGCTCGATGACGTCGTTGCGATAGGAGCTCTCCTCCTTGCCGCGCACGCGCAGCGGCAGCGCGACATTCTCATAGGTCGTCAGGTGGTCGAGGAGGCGGAAATCCTGGAAGACGATGCCGACCCGGCGGCGCAGCATCGGCAGTTCGGCGCGGGGGATCTGCGACAGGTCGCGGCCGAACATGTGGATGATGCCGCGGGTCGGGTGCAGCGACATGAACAGAAGGCGCAGGAGAGTGGTCTTCCCAGCGCCCGAAGGGCCCGTGAGGAACTGGAATGAGCGCTTGGGGATGTCGAAGGTCATATCCCGCAGGATCTCCGGACCCATCCCATAGCGCAGACCAACGTTTTCGAAATGAATCAACGGATGACCCGGTCCTTGCTCTTTCGACTCTCTGGTGCCCGTCTATCTCTTAACGACCCGGGTAAACGAACGGTAAATCACGCGCGGAAAAGGGCTAATTTCAGGCCGTATTTGCGAAGCGTTAACCATTTCAATTTACGACTGAGCAGGATTCGATTCAATGCCCGCCATCCCGAACAAAGGGGAAAACGGGCCGAAGAGGGCCCCATGAGCACATTTGGCAGCCATCAGGGCAAGACAGTCATTCGGATGGACATCCTGCCGCCGGAACCTGCCGCACGCACCACAAGGGTGAACCAGCGGCGCGGGGAGGTGGTCGATGCCCAGTTCGTGCCGGTTCGCGAGACTTTCCGCCGCGGCCCGACGCCGCGCTCGCACAACGATAACCGAACCCGCCCGACCGCCACGGTCCAGGCGCCGTCGTTTGCGGAGCAAACCCTTGCCCGCATAGAGCGCGGCCTGATGCGTCTTTCCGCCGATTTCTTCTCGGCGGTGGTAGCGATCGTGTTCGTTACGGTCTTCAGCCTCGCAGGCGGCTTCACCTTCCTGTTTGCCGGCTCGGCAACGGCAGAGACAGGGCCGACCCTCGACATCACCCATGTCACCATGACCCCGCAGGATGCCAATGGCATGCGCGTGCTGTTGATCAACGGCATCGTCGAGAACCGCGGCGGTGACAACCGCGCCATGCCGCAGATCCGCGCCGACCTGATGTCCGGCCAGGCGCTGGTTGCGACGACGCTGATCTCGCCGCCCGCATCGTCCATCGAAGGCGGCCAGAGCCGCGGCTTCTCGGCGCGCGTGCCCCACCCCGGTGGAAAACTGCCCGATCTGCGGCTTTCCTTCGCCGAACGGGGCGCCTAGAGCTTTCTCTTGTCTGCGTGATTGTGGTATCGCGGTTTTTTACGGACACGCAGGAGAACCTCATGCCCGTCGTACGCGGCAAAATCATCGAGCCGCTTTATACCGCTGAACAGATCGCCGAGCGCAACCATGCGATCGCGGCGCAGATCGCCACGGGGCCGACCAAGGATCTGTTGGTCATCGCCATCCTCAAGGGCTCTTTCATCTTCGCCGCCGACCTGTTGCGGGCGCTGCATGACGTGGGGCTTGCACCGGAAGTCGAGTTCGTGACGCTGTCGAGTTACGGCGCAGGAACCGTTTCGCAAGGGGTGCGCATCGTCAAGGATATCGACAGCGACGTGAAGGATCGCGACGTGCTGTTGATCGACGACATTCTCGAATCCGGCCGGACGCTGAAATTCGCCAAGGAAATGCTCTATGAGCGCGGCGCCCGCAACGTCTCGATCGCCGTGCTGCTCGACAAGCGCGTCAAGCGCCAGGAAGATCTCGAGGCGGACTACGTCGGTTTCGAATGCCCGGATTACTTCGTCGTCGGCTACGGCATGGACGTTGCCTACGCTTTCCGCGAGCTGCCTTTCGTCGGTGTCGTGACCGGAGACGCCTGACCGTTTTGCCTGGCTGGGTGAGACGAGGTGTTAACCATGTCGGTCCGCAATGGGCCGGCGTTTACTCCTCGACAAGAAAACTCTGTTGATTTGCGTCCCATACGAACAAAACACGGGAGCGATCACCGCCATGGCAAAAATCCTGATTACCGAGGACGAGGATTCGCTTCGCATGTTCGTTGCGCGGGCGCTTCGTCTCGATGGTCATGAGACCCATGAGGCGGGAGATGGCGCCGAAGGCCTGGAAAAGCTGAACGAAGGGCCTTTCGACCTGCTTCTGTCCGACATCCGCATGCCGGTCATGGACGGGATCGAACTGGTGCATCAGGCTTCCGCGAAATTCCCGGATCTGAAGATCCTGCTGATGACCGGTTATGCCGAGCAGCGGGAGCGCGCCGACGATCTCGCGACCAAGATCATCGACGTGGTGCAGAAGCCGTTCGCGCTTCCCGATATCCGCCGGGCCGTCGCCTCGGCGCTGGCCATCGAAAGCCCGCGAGCGGCCTGACGGTGCTTCACACCTGCCAGGCCTGGGCGCTCCATTGGGGCTCGAGCACGGGCCTGGTGATGTTTCCGGCATAGTTCGCCATGACGGACACCGCCGTGCCGGCAATCACTTCGAGCAGCTGATCCGGCCCGAAACCCGCCGCGTGAAATGCCGCAATATCGACATCGCTGATATGCCCGCGCTTCTCGATAAGGGCACGGGCGAAAGCGGAAAGTGCCGCGAGTTCGCCATCCTGCGGCAGCCGGCCGGCGCGGATCGCCTGCACATCCGCCTCCGCAACGCCTTCGTCCAGCGCCATCGCCGAATGGAAGGCCACGGCCCAGGTGCAGGCATTGGTTACCGCATTGGTGAGCAGCAGCGTCTGTTTCTGCCGGTCGCTGAAACCGCTGTTGTGAAAATTGCCGAACGCGCCGACGAAGCCGTTGATGAGCGTCGGCGATTCAGCCATCGTCGCGGCGAGATTGGGGAGCGCGCCGATCGCCTTCATCAAAACCCGTATGGCGGCTTTCGAATCTTCGGGGGCGGTCTCGACCGTATGGATCTGGTAATGGTGCATGGGTATCCCGTTCGTGGTGAATGCCTGGGCGGTTGCCAGGCCGGGTGGACCATCGGCCATCAGTCTTCCGGCCTCAATTCTCTCCCGGGTAAGTTTTGGCGCTTAGTCCGGCCGTCGGGCTTTCAGAGACTTTGCGGTCGGCACTTACCTGCGGGATAATTGACGCCCCGGGCGGCGCGGTCATAGGTGGGACATGACTTTCATTCAACACTCTCCTTTTCCCAAGGCAGGCGCGCCAATCGGCCCGCTCCTCCAGTACTGGCGCAAGACCCGCAATCTCAGCCAACTGGGGCTGGCGCATGAGGCGGATGTCTCTCCGCGTCATATCTGCTTCGTCGAGACCGGCCGCGCCAAGCCCAGCCGCGAGATGGTGCTGCTGCTGTGCGACGTGCTGGACGTGCCCCTGCGCGAACGCAACGGCTTGCTGCTGGCCGCCGGTTTTGCGCCGGTCTATGCGGAGACGCCGCTGGAGGCGCCGGAACTCGAGGCGGTGCAATCGGCGCTGTTTGCCATCCTGCGCCAGCAGGAACCGTTTCCCGCCGTGTTGATGAACCGCTCGTGGGATGTCAGCCAGAGCAATGATGCCGCCCGGCGTTTCTTCGGGCTGCTGCTCGGGGAAAAGGTGAAGAACGGTCCGGCCAATATTATCCGCATGATGTTCAGCCCCAGCGGTCTGCGTCCGTTCGTGACCAATTGGGAGGCCGTGGCCGATTCGCTGCTGCAACGGCTGCGCCGGGAGACGGTCGGCGGCGTGATCGATCCGGCGACCGCGGGTCTGCTGGACGAGGTGCTGAACTATGCCGATGTCCCGAAGCGCCTGCGGCTGAGCGATCCCGATAGGCCGATGCTGCCGGTGATTCCCGTGTGTTTTTCGAAGGACGGCCAGGCTTTCAATTTCTTCTCGACCGTCACGACGCTCGGAACGCCGCAGGACGTGATGCTTCAGGAAATGCGGATCGAATGCTTTTTCCCGGCGGATGCGGAGACTGAAGCCCGGGCGCGGGCCTTGCAATAGCGACAGGCCCTGCTGCTTCGGCCCGGGTTATCGAGAAGCCGTTTGCAGCGTAAAACGGCAATCCGCATTGCCTGAAAATCACGTCGATTTTTCACGCAATGGGAGGCAGTTGATCCCGATCACCGGATATCCAGCAGCCGTTCCAGATAATGTCGCTCGATGTCGCCGGAGAGCGAGTTGCCGAGGCGCTCGCGGATGGCGTCGAGGATTTCGCGGGCACGCTGGACGTCGATTTCATCAGGTACCTTTACCTGATCGCCGAAATCCGGGCCTGACGTGGCGCGCGGGCGTCCAAGCGGGTCGCGTCCGTTCTGGCCGCCTTGCGAGGTCATGTTCTCGCCCGGTCCGCCGCGATCCTGGCCTTGGCCCTGCCCCTGCTGCTGCATGGCCTGCATCATCTGCTGCATCATGTTCTGGGCGCCCTGGCGCAAGGCGCTCAGCGCGTTGCCCTGGCCCTGCACGGCCTGCTCGCCCTGGCCCTCGCCTAGCGCCTTGCCGGCATTGCCCATTTCGCTCTGCGCCTTGCCGAACCCTTCGCCGGGCTGCATGCCGAGACCTTTCAGCGCCTGCTGCAGCTCTTCCAGCTTCTTGCCGAGGCCTTCCTGCTGAGCGCGGAGGTTCTTCAGCGCTTCACGAAGTTGCTCGGCGGTCATCTGGTCGGTGTCCTGCTGGCCTTGCTGACCCTGTTGGCTCTGCTGTTGTTGCTGGCCCTGCTGCTGTTGCCCTTGCTGGTTTTGATCGCCGGGGCGCCGGCTGGGATCGCCGCGCTGCATGCGGTCGCGCAGCGCTTGGTCCAGCTTGAAGGTCTGGTCCATCAGCCGTTGCTGTTCCTGCATGATCTCGCCGAGCTTGTCGATCTGCTGGCGCATCTGGCTGTTCTGCTGCTGCTGGCCCTGCTGCCCGCGCTGCGGGCGGCCAGCCTGCAGGTTGTTCATCATCCGCTGCAGTTCGTTGAGCATCTGCTGGGCGGCGTCGCGGTTGCCGGACCGGGCGAGATTCTCGATCTGGTCCATCATGTTCTGCAGGTCGCGCTGACGTATGACGTTCTGGGACTGCATGTTGTTGGGCGCCTGCGGGGCGTTCTGCATCCGCTGCGCAAGCTCGTTCATGAACTGCTGCATGGCTTCGCGCAGTTCCTGCATCAGCTTGGCGATTTCCTGGTCGGAGGCCTTGTTCTGCAGTGCTTCGGCGAGATTGCGCTGGGCGTCGCGCAGCCGGCGTTCGGCCTGCGACAGGTCGCCATCCTCGATGCCGAGCGCGATCTCCCACAGGTACTCGGCGGTATCCTTCAGCTGCTCCTCGTTGCGGGCGAGCTTCATGCGCTCGAGCGCCGAGCGGATCAGCAGGAAATGGCTGAGGTTCGGAATGGTTTCGTCAGGGCGGATCGCCAGCGCCTCGTTGAGTTCGATGGCGCGGGGCATCCGGCGCGTGTCCAGCGCGAAGACCTGGCGTTCCTCCGCGACTGCGGCCGCAAGCGGTTCGGAGAAACCGCGCGAGGGCAGCACCATTTCATGGGCCGGGCTGCGGCCGGTCTGACCGGCGCCGTCCTTGGCGATCAGGGTGATCTTGACCCGCTTGCCGGCGAGCGGATGCTCGATCAGGCTGCGGCTGGTCAGGCCCTTGACATCCCGGCCGTTCTGGCGCGGCAGGTCGAGCCGGTAGTCCGGCGGCGGATAAAGCGGTGTGGCGGCCGGATCCGTCGGGCCGACGGGTTCGATCAGCGCATGGGCTTCGCGAATGCCGTAATCGTCCTTGCCGGTGAAGCCGATTTCGAGCGCTCCGTTCACGGAAGGCTTCGGCTGGCCCTCGAAGGCTATTTCCGGGGGACGATCCGGGATGACGTCGAAGGCCCAGGTCTGGCCGTTGACGGTCAGGCTGCCGCTCTCGGCGACATTAAGCGCATAGGTGCGCGGCGGCCGCGGCTGGTTGGGCTGCTGCGGAGCGCCGGGCTGGGCCGGTGCCTGAGCCGCCTGCTGCACCTGTCGCTGTCCTGGGGCGCCCTGCTGCGGCTGCTGCGCGGCGGCTTCCGCCGCCTTTTTGGCTTCCTCGGTGATCAAAGTCGATGGTTGCCCGCCGGCCTTCGGCGCGAAAACCACGGCCTCGCCGCCTTCGCCGCCGGTGACACGCACGGTCAGCGCCGAGTTCTGCGGAATCGATACGGCGGCGACCGTGGTGGTGACCTCGCGGCCGGTCAGGAACACCGGCGCGCGGCCGGTATAGGACGGCGGCGTCAGCCAGGCGTCGATGCGCAGGTCCGGGTTGATGCTCGGCGCCGGCGGCGCGGGCCGGAACGCATCGGCAGGCGAGCCACCGCCGTTGGAGAACGAATAACCGAGCGCGACGACGAAAACCAGGGCCGGGACGGCGCGCAGGGCGAACCGGTCGTGCCGGGCGATATCGGGCTGCGGCAGGCCGGCATCGAGCGCTGCAATCCGCTCGGCCATGCGGATCTGGTGTTCCTTCCAGAGCGCGCGGGAGAAGGGCGTTTCGAAAGCCGGATGATCGTCCTGCACGCCGACCGGCTGGTGAGGCAGGTTGTTGCGGACTTCAAGAAGCCGGTCGGCTTCAGCGACCGCCGGCCAGCGCAGGCGGCTGAACGGCAGCAGAGCATACACGAACGCAAAGGCGAAGCTGCCGACCAGGATCCAGCGCACCCAGTCCGGGGCGATCCGGAAGATCCCGAACCAGGCGACCGACAGGAAGAGTGCCGCGATCCCGAGGGGAGCGAGCAGCAGCGGCAAAATCCGTTCGAAAAACAGCACGATCCGCGCGAAGGAGCGCTTCAGTGCGACGCGACGCGCGAGCACAGGATGCAGTTCGAAGGCACCTTTGCGGATGAAGCTCATGCGGTCCGTCTCCAGTCGTGGCGGCGCAAATCAAGCATTCAAGATAACGATGTTTGTGGCGAAGACGAGGGCAGGGGGCGATCCGCCCCCATATTTTCCGGGCTTTCCCGTAAAAGTGAACGGTTCGTCAGATGTTCATCCAAGCCATGCGGGCACGGAATCGAGGCCGATGAGCTCTTCGTAGCTGCCGCGCGGGCGCACTACGTGGAACTCCGATCCCTTCACCAGAACCTCCGGCACCAGCAGGCGGGTGTTGTAGGTGCCCGCCTGCACGGCGCCATAGGCGCCCGCCGAAGAGACAGCGATCAGGTCGCCGGGCTTCGGTTCCGCCATCTCGCGGTCGAGCGCCAGATAGTCGCCGGTTTCGCAGACGGGGCCGACCACGTCGCCCTTGATGCGCGGCGCATCGGCGGCCGGTACGATGACCGGACGGATCTCGTGATAGGCATCGTAAAGCGTCGGGCGGATCAGGTCGTTCATCGCGCCATCGACGATCACGAAGGCCTTCTCGCCGCCGTCCTTCACATAGATGACCTCGGTCACCAGTATGCCGGCATTGCCGACGATCAGCCGGCCGGGTTCGGTGACGATCTTGCAGTCCAGCGAACGCAGCTGGCGCTTGACCGTTTCCGCATAGGCATCCGGAAGTGGCGGCGGGTTGTTGTCCTCGCGATAGGGAATGCCGAGGCCCCCGCCGATATCGACATGGTCGATGCGGTGGCCGTCGGTGCGGAGCGTATCGACCAGTTCGCGCAACAGCCGGAAGGCGTGCTCGAACGGCTGCAACTCGGTGATCTGGCTGCCGATATGCATGTCGATGCCGGTGACGTCGATGCCCTCAAGCGTCGCGGCATGGGCGTATACGGCGCGGGCGCGCTCATAGGCGATGCCGAACTTGTTTTCCTTCTTGCCGGTCGAGATCTTGGCATGCGTGCCGGCATCGACATCCGGATTGATGCGGAAGGAGACATGCGCCTTCTTGCCGGCCTTCAGGGCGCGCAGGTTGAGGACCTCCAGCTCCGGCTCGGATTCGACGTTGAAACAGTAGATGCCGGCCTGCAGCGCCAGGTCCATTTCCGGCACCGTCTTGCCGACGCCCGAGAACATGATGCGGCTTGCCGGAATGCCGGCCGCCAGCGCCCGGCGCAGTTCGCCGCCGGAGACGACATCGACGCCGGCGCCGAGCCGGCCGAGCGTCTTCAGCACCGCCTGGTTGGAATTTGCCTTCATCGCGTAGCAGACCATGGCATCCACATCGGAAAACGCCTTGGCGAAAACCTTGTAGTGACGCTCCAGGGTGGCCGTGGAATAGACGTAGAAAGGCGTCCCGACCGCCTTGGCGATTTCCGGGATCGGCACGTTCTCGGCGTGCAGCACGCCGTCGATGTAATGAAAATGGTTCACGGTAAAACTCGGAAATTACAGGAGCGGGTCGAGCAGGAAAGGTCGGTTGGCAACCGGCTCGGCTTTCTGCTCGCCCGGCTTGCCGCTCTTGCGGATGTTCTGCTGCTCCACCGGCGTGCTCGGACGGTCGAGACTGCCCTTGCGGCCGCAGCCGGCGACAACGATGCCCGCGAGGCTCAGCACAAAGGCGATGCGGGCGATTTTTACCAGGGACTTCGACATTCTATTCCTTCTCCGGCACGGCTGCGGAACTTTCATAGCGAAGTTCCACGCGCTTGTGCAGTCACTATCCGGCATCACTTCTCAAGCGTTCGTCGCGACCGCCATCAATTCCGGGCGCGCCACCAGGCGATCTGCTTCCTCACTTCCGCCGGCGCGGTGCCGCCGAAGCTGGTGCGGCTGGCGACCGAGGCGTCGACCGACAGGACGTCGAAGACCTTGTCGGTGATCGCCGGATTGATCGATTGCAGTTCCTCCAGCGACAGTTCGGAAAGGTCGCAGCCCTTCTCTTCGGCAAGCGCCACGGCGCGGCCGGTCACATGATGGGCGTCGCGGAAGGGCAGGCCGACTTCACGCACCAGCCAGTCGGCAAGGTCGGTCGCTGTCGAATAACCGGCACCGGCGGCGGCGCGCATCTTGTCGGCGCGGATCGTCATGTCGCGCATCATGCCGGTCATCGCGGCGATCGCCAGTTCCAGGTTCTCGGCGCAATCGAAGACCTGTTCCTTGTCTTCCTGCATGTCCTTGGAATAGGCGAGCGGCAGGCCCTTCATGACGGTCAGCAGCGCCACCAGCGAGCCGTTGATGCGGCCGGTCTTGGCGCGCACCAGCTCGGCGGCATCCGGGTTCTTCTTCTGCGGCATGATCGAGGAGCCGGTCGAGAACGCGTCAGACAGGCGCACGAAACCGAATTGCGGCGTCGACCAGATGACGATCTCTTCGGCGAGACGCGAGAGATGCACGGCGCAGATCGCCGCCACCGAGAGGAATTCCAGCGCGAAATCGCGGTCGGAGACGGTGTCGATCGAGTTGCGGGTCGGCTCGCGGAAGCCGAGCGCCTTCGCCGTCATGTGGCGGTCGATCGGATAGGGCGTTCCGGCAAGTGCCGCGGCGCCGATCGGGCTTTCGTCGAGATGGTCGATCGCGTGGCGGACGCGGGCGCGGTCACGGCCAAACATTTCCACATAGGCCATGCAGTGATGGCCGAAGGTCACCGGCTGGGCGGTCTGCAAATGGGTGAAGCCGGGCATGACCGTATCGGCATGTTCCTCGGCGCGGTCGAGGAAGGCGGCGATCAGGCCGGTCAGCATCGCCTCGGTCTTCGCAAGCTCTTCCTTGACCCAGAGGCGGAAATCGAGCGCCACCTGGTCGTTGCGCGAGCGGGCGGTGTGCAGGCGGCCGGCGGCGGGGCCGATCAACGTTGCGAGCCGTGCCTCGATGTTCATGTGGATGTCTTCGAGCTGCCTTGAGAATTCGAACTTGCCGGTTTCGATCTCTGACATGATCGTGTTCAGGCCGGACACGATCTTGTCTTTATCTTCGCTCGAAATAATGCCCTTTTCCGAAAGCATCGTCGCATGCGCTATTGAGCCGCGGATATCCTGGGCGAACAGCTTCTTGTCGAAACCGATCGAGGCATTTATCTCCTCCATGATCGCATCCGGCCCTGAAGCGAAGCGTCCGCCCCACATCTGGTTGGAGGATACCGCGTCCTTCGTGCCGTCAGCCATGATGCCAGTCCTGGAGTAATTGATGACGACCAAGAGACCTTTCGGCCTTCCTACCGCCAGATTGATCGTGATTGCCGCCGTCGCGGGGATACTCGCCGGTGCCGTGGCGGTATACGTGAGGAATGTGGGGTCTGGCAATGGTGAGAGCGGGCTTCTCGCCCAATCCTCCGGCGCCTGCGAGGGTGCGGTCGAGACGGTGAAGTCGGTCTCGCAATTCTCCAGGGGCCAGGTCGCCGCCATGGTCGCCGCCCAGCCGCCGAGGCCGCTCGATCTAGCCTTCAAGGGACCGGACGGAAAGGACCTCAAGACCGACGATTTTGCCGGCAAGACGGTGCTGCTCAACCTCTGGGCCACGTGGTGCGGCCCGTGCCGGGAAGAGATGCCGGCGCTGAATGCACTGCAGAAGGGCATGGGCGGACAGGACTTCGAAGTCGTGGCCGTCAATATAGACACCGGCAGCGACGAAAAACCGAAGGCCTTCCTCGCCGAATACGGCGTCGATACGCTTGGTTATTACCGCGATAGCTCGATGGGCGTCTTCAATTCTCTGAAGAAGGAAGGCCTCGCCTTCGGCCTGCCGGTGACCTTGATCATGGACGGGAAGGGATGCCTGATCTCGGCGATGAACGGCCCGGCCGCCTGGGACAGCCCGGATGCGAAAGCACTGATCACCGCGGCGAAGGGGCCTTAGTCCGCAATTTCCAATTGAAGTAATGTAAATCTCTACTCTATGCTGTTTTTGGTTGTGATGACGAAAGCAGACGCGCCCCTGTCAGGCGCATCGGAGGAGATAGGCTCCTCCGACCCGGCGAAGGCCTCGCTATCCAACTGGAGAGTGAACTATGTGGCTAAGGCCGTTTAGCATCACGTTTACAATAAGGAAGACCCGCACGAGCTGGCAGGCAAGCGTGCGGGTAATCTTCTTAGCGTAAAACAGAGGGGCGGGCGAAAGCTCGCCTCTCACTCCCTCATTATAGTTGGAAATGGCCTAGCTGACAAGGCAAGGGTTGCAATGGCGCGCATCGCCTACCGCGTCGGCACCGGCACTTCGCCGCGATAATCATAGAACCCGCGGCCGGCTTTGCGGCCGAGCCAGCCGGCTTCGACATATTTCACCAGAAGCGGGCAGGGGCGGTATTTGCTGTCGGCCAGGCCGTCGTGCAGGACCTGCATGATCGACAGGCAGGTGTCGAGGCCGATGAAGTCGGCGAGTTGCAACGGGCCCATCGGATGGTTGGCGCCGAGCTTCATGGCGGTGTCGATCGCCTCGACCGAGCCGACGCCTTCATAAAGCGTGTAGATCGCCTCGTTGATCATCGGCAGCAGGATGCGGTTGACGATGAAGGCCGGGAAATCCTCGGCGACCGTCGCGGTCTTTTCGAGCGCGGTGACATAATCCTTGGCGGCCCGGAAGGTCGGCTCGTCGGTGGCGATGCCGCGCACCAGTTCGACGAGTTTCATGACCGGAACCGGGTTCATGAAATGTATACCCATGAAACGCTCCGGCCGGTCGGTGGCGGAGGCGAGGCGGGTAATGGAGAGCGACGAGGTATTGGTGGCGAGCAGGGCTTCGGGCTTCAGAACCGGACAGACCTGCGAATAGATCTTGCGCTTGACGCTTTCGTCTTCGGTCGCGGCCTCGATCACCATGTCCATCGGCGCGAGGTCATTGAGGTCGGAAGAGCCGGAGATCAGCGAAAGGGCTGCCTTGCGCTCCTCATCGCCGAGTTTGCCGTGGGAGACCTGGCGGGCGAGATTGCCATTGATGGTTGCGAGCGCTGCTTCGATCCGGTCCTTGGACACGTCGTACATCTGCACCTTGTAACCGGCGAGCGCCGAAACATGTGCAATGCCGCAGCCCATCTGGCCTGCTCCGATGACGCCGATGCTTTTGATGACCAGACCCATGGTTTCGCTCCCTGGGCGTTCACGCTCTCTCCAGCGTACGCCGATTTTCATGAAAATGCCGGACAGCATGTGTGCAGTCCGGCAGATTGTTATTCCGCTACCTGTCGTTTTGCCAGCATTTTTCGCGCTTGCGAAATGAGCAAGGCCTCACAACGCTTTTTCGAGCTTCGGCAGGATTTCGAAGAGGTCGCCGACGATGCCGTAATCGGCGACCTGGAAGATCGGTGCTTCCTCGTCCTTGTTGATGGCGACGATGACCTTCGAGTCCTTCATGCCGGCAAGGTGCTGGATGGCGCCCGAGATGCCGACTGCAATGTAGAGTGCCGGCGCGACGACCTTGCCCGTCTGGCCGACCTGCCAGTCGTTCGGAGCGTAACCCGCGTCCACCGCAGCGCGGGAAGCGCCGACGGCAGCGCCGAGCTTGTCGGCGACCGGCAGGATGACTTCCTGGAATTTTTCCGACGAGCCAAGCGCCCGGCCGCCGGAAATGATGATCTTGGCCGAGGTCAGTTCCGGACGTTCGGACGACGACAGCGCATCCGACACGAAGCTCGATACGCCCGGGTTTGCAGCAGCAGAGACGCTTTCGACCGACGCGGAGCCGCCTTCGCCGGCCGCCTGGAAGGAGGCGGTGCGCACGGTGATCACCTTCTTGGCGTCCGTCGACTGCACGGTCTGGATGGCGTTGCCGGCATAGATCGGACGCTTGAACGTGTCGGCGGAAACCACTTCGATGATTTCCGAGACCTGGGCGACGTCGAGCAGGGCTGCGACGCGCGGCATGACGTTCTTGGCGGATGCGGTCGCAGGCGCGATGATCACGTCATAGGAGCCGGCGAGTGAAACGATGAGCGCTGCAAGCGGCTCGGCGAGGTTGTTGGCGAGACCCGCGTCGTCGGCGAGCAGCACCTTGGAAACGCCGGCAAGCTTTGCGGCGGCATCGGCAGCAGCCTTGGCGCCGGAGCCGGCGACCAGCACATGCACGTCGCCGCCGATTTTAGAGGCAGCTGAGAGCGCCTTCGCGGTCTGGTCGTTGAGGCTCGACCCGTCGTGTTCTGCCAGAAGAAGAATGGCCATGATGATGTTCTCCCTTATCCTTACAGAACGCCGGCGGTCTTCAAGGCGCCAACCAGTTCCTCGACCGTCTTCACCTTGATGCCCGCCTTGCGGCCACCCGGCTCCTCGGTCTTCAGGACCTTCAGGCGCGGCGCGGTATCGACGCCGAAATCTGACGGAGTCTTCTTGTCGAGCGGCTTCTTCTTGGCCTTCATGATGTTGGGCAGTGAAGCGTAACGCGGTTCGTTCAGGCGAAGGTCGGTGGTGACGACGGCCGGAAGCTTGACTTCGATCGTCTGCAAGCCGCCATCGACCTCGCGGGTGACCTTTGCGGAACCGTCGGCGATCTCGATCTTCGAGGCGAAGGTCGCCTGGGCGGAGCCGAGCAGGGCTGCCAGCATCTGGCCGGTCTGGTTCGAATCGTCATCGATCGCCTGCTTGCCGACGATGATCAGGCCCGGCTGTTCGGCATCGACGATGCCTTTCAGGATCTTGGCAACCGCGAGCGGTTCGACCAGATCGTCGGTCTCGACCAGGATCGCCCGGTCGGCACCCATGGCAAGCGCCGTGCGCAGCGTCTCTTCGGCCTTGGCCGGGCCGATCGAAACGACAACCACTTCCTCGGCCTTGCCGGCTTCCTTCAGCCGCAGGGCTTCCTCGACGGAAATTTCGTCGAACGGGTTCATCGACATCTTCACGTTGGCAAGCTCGACACCCGTGCCGTCCGGCTTTACCCGGATCTTGACGTTGTAATCGACCACTCGCTTGACTGGCACCAGGATCTTCATGGGGTCCTTCCTTGACTATCTCCAGCTGCAAATTGCGACATTTGCCGCTTCCTCATTTGTCAGTGGGCGACATGGATACGCATTTTTCGCGCGATTACAACGCGGATTTGCCGCCCGGCATTGCCGTTTTCTCATAGTTCTATTCGGTGGCCGCAGTGACCCGCCGAACGTCGGGCCTAAGCTCGACGGCCTTCGGGGTGACGATGTTGCGGTCGAACAGCGGCACGCCCTTGCGGCGCATGAACAGTACGAGGATGGCGCCCGCGATGATGCCGCCCACATGCGCGCCCCAGGAGACCATGCCGTCGAGATCGAGCGCCAGCATGGCGAACTGCTGGACGATCCAGAGCGCCAGCGGAATGAAGGCGGGCAGCGGCAGCGGAATACGGAAGAGCACCAGCACCCAGACCCGCACGCGAGGATGCAGCAGGAAATAGGCCGCAACAACGCCCGAGATCGCCCCGGATGCGCCGATCAGCGGGCCTTCCGAATTCGATGCGACGAACCCATGGAGAGCGGCGCCGGCCGCTGCGCAGAGCAGATAGAAGGCGAGGAACTTCACATGCCCCAGCGCATCCTCGACATTGTCGCCGAACACCCAGAGGAACAGCATGTTCGAGGCGAGGTGCCAGAAATCCATGTGCAGGAAGGCATAGGTGACGAAGGTGAGGTCGTCCGGCACGATCACCAGCGACGGGTCGAGGGTCGCATAGTTGAAGATCACCGCCGGGATGAAACCAAGCCCCAACGAGGCGTGTTCGGCCACTTCAGGGGCGGAGAAATTGGTGAACAGCCATATCAGCACGTTGATGGCGATGATGCTGATCGTCACATATTGCACGCGGATATATTTGAGTTCGACGGCGTCGTGCAGCGGAATGAACATGCTGTGGCTCCTCCGCCGTGCGGTTACCGGTTCTTGCCCGGAACCCAGAGTATATCAGCTTTGCCGCCGTCATTGGCGAAACGTGCCGCCACGAACAGAAAGTCGGAAAGCCGGTTGATGTATTTCAGCGCGGCAGTACCGACGGTCTCGCTCCGCGACAGCTCGACCATCAGCCGCTCGGCGCGGCGCGACACGGTACGGGCGAGGTGGAGATAGGCGGCGGCGGCCGAGCCGCCCGGCAGCACGAAAGATGTCAGCGGGTCGAGATGGGCGTTGAGCGCGTCGATCTCGGTTTCCAGCCTCGTCGCCTGGGCTTCGATGATGCGAAGCGGCTCGTAGTCCAGCTTTTCTCCGGTATCGGGCGCGGCAAGATCGGCGCCGAGATCGAAGAGATCGTTCTGGATGCGGAACAGCATGGCATCGAGCTCGGCCATGCCGGCGGCATGCAGGCGGGCAAGCCCGATCGTCGAATTGGTCTCGTCGATCGTGCCATAGGCCTCGACGCGCAGGTCATGCTTGTCGCGGCGTGGACCCGAGACCAGCGCCGTGGTGCCGTTATCGCCGGTGCGTGTGTAGATCTTGTTGAGCTTTACCATCCGCCATCATCAGAATCAGGTCGGGCGACCGCCGCCCGTAATCCAGAGAGTGAGCATGATGAGGACGATTGCAACCGCCTGCAAGAGGATACGCAATTGCATCAGCTTGTTGGATTTGTTGGCGTCGGTGCCCTTCATCATGTTGAACAGTCCGCGGATCAGGACGAGCACGACGAGGCCCATGACGATCAGGGCGAGCACGGTTGTGAAAGTGGACATTGTCGATTGCTGCCTTTCAATCCAGCCGGCGCATCAATTTATAAAAGAGCGCGGCCGGGAGTATTCTTTTCAGGAAAGCGCCCTGCTTGGCGGGCGTGGTTACCAGATAATGCGGCTTCGGACGAGGGGCGGTCAAGGCATGCGTCAAGACGTCGTAGACCGCTTCAGGGCTAAGTTTATGGCGGCTGACCTGCCCCCGTCCATCGAGGCGCCTGAGCTGCCGCTCATACTGCTTGGCATGGACCGAACCTTCGAGATCGACATGTTCCCGGATCTTGGCGAGAGCATTGGCCGTGAAGCGCGAGGCGATCGGCCCGGGCTCGATGAGGCTCACCCCGATGCCGCTGCCTTCGAGTTCCATGCGCATGGTGATGGTCAGGCCCTCGAGCGCGTATTTCGAGGCGGTATAGGCGCCCCGGTAGCGATAGGGCAGCAGACCCAGTATCGAAGAGCAGTTGACGATGCGGCCGCGGCCTTGAGCGCGCATCACCGGGATCACCCGCCGGGTCAGCTCGTGCCAGCCGAAGAAGTTGGTCTCGAACTGTTCGCGCAGCACGTCAGTGCTTAAATCCTCGACCGCTCCGGCCTGACCGTAGGCGCCGTTGTTGAACAAGGCGTCGAGCCGTCCGCCGGTGCGCTCCAGCACCGTTTCGACCAGCGCCGCGATCGTGTCGGTCCGGGTATAATCCATCAGCAGGGCCTCGATGCCGTCCGCCTCGAGGGCTGCGAGATCGGCCTCTTTGCGCACCGTTGCGAACACCCGCCAGCCGTCCGCCTTCAGGGCCCGGGCGCAATGGGCGCCGATGCCGGAGGAACAGCCGGTAACGATGATCGTTCTATTTTCGGCCATTGAGTAAGGTTCCCTGTACAATCGAATGAGTTCCTCCCATATTTCCTGCCACGTCACAACGGAGTTGCAATGTCCGAAGAAAACCGCCCCGTCCGGTGGTATCGCCTCGCCTTCAAGGTTCTTTGGGACGCCTATTGGCACTTCTCGGACGACGATGGCTGGGCCATGGCCAGCCATGTGGCACTGTCCGGCCTGCTGGCGCTGTTTCCGTTCCTGATCTTCGGCACCGCGCTTGCCGGTTTTCTCGGCGCCGGCGACTTTTCGCAGACCACGGTGCATCTGCTTTTCGACACCTGGCCGGCCGACATTGCTGAGCCGATCGCCTCCGAACTCCAGCGGGTGCTGCAGATTCCGCGCGGCGGCCTGCTGACGATCTCGGTGCTTGCCGCCGCGTATTTCGCCTCCAACGGCGTCGAGGCGCTGCGTATTTCGCTCAACCGCGCCTATCGCGTCACCGAAACTCGGCCGTGGTACGTGACGCGCCTCGCCAGTCTCGGTTACGTCATCATCCTTGTGATGATCTTCGCGGTGATCAGCATTCTCCTGCTGGCCGTCCCGGTGGCGCTGCGCTTTGCCGAAACCCGCTTCTATTTTCCCTGGCTGATCAGCGACCTGACGACGGCGGCGAACTGGGGGCTCTACGGCACCGCCCTGCTGCTGCTGATCGGCCTGCTGGCATCCCATAAATGGCTGCCGGCCGGCAACCGCCGGCTGATCGACATCCTTCCCGGCGTGGTGCTGACGATCGTCGTGTGGACCTGTTTCGGGCTTGGCTTTGCAGCATATCTCTCGACCTTCGCCAACTATACCGCTACCTATGCCGGCCTGGCGTCGATCATGATCGTGCTGATCTTTCTCTATATGGTCGGGGTGATTTTCATGCTGGGCGCCGAATTCAACGCGGCGCTGATGAAATACAAGATCTATTCGGTGTTTTCCCGTCGCCGCCGGGAACAGCGCGAACGGGAACTGGCCCGCTCACAGGCCGAGACGGCCGCGAATGTCGCCAGCCGGGAGGCCCTGGTCGCGAAGCGCCGCGAGCCCGGTTGAGCCCTCGCTTTTCGACAGTTTCCTGCCATCCGCGCCGAGGATCAGCCGGTGGTGGTGATAGATCGGCGGCGGCAGCCCCAGCAGTTCCTGCAGCAGCCGGTGCACGGCCGTCGCCTCGAAAAGGTCGAGCCCGCGAACTACATGGGTGATCCCCTGCGCCGCATCGTCCACCGTTACCGACAGATGGTAGCTCGACGGAGCATCCGAGCGGGAGAGGACGACATCGCCCCAGGCCGACGGATCGGCAGGGATCTCTCCGCGGTCTCCGTCGCCGGTCTCGGTCCAGTTCAAGGGTGCCCCGATCAGGTCGAGGGCCTTTTGCATGTCGAGGCGAAAGGCATGCCGGACACCGTCGGCGATCAGCTTGCGCCGCTCCGTCTGGCTGCGGTGCCGGTCGTCGTCGGGATAAAGCGGCGAGCCATCCGGATCGCGCGGCCAGCTTTTTCCGCTCGCCTCGTTAGCCGCGACTTTGGCCTTCACCTCGCCGCGGGTCAGAAAGGCCGGATAGACCAGGTCCATTTCGGTCAATCGATCGAGCGCCGCATGGTAAGCGTCGAAATGGTCGGATTGCCGCCGCACCGGTTCTTCCCAATCGAGCCCCAGCCAGGCGAGATCGCGATAGATCGCCGCTTCGAATTGCGGGGTGCAGCGCGTCAGGTCGATATCCTCGATGCGCAGCAGGAAACGGCCGCCGCTTGCCGCCGCCATGTCGTGATTGAGCAGCGCCGACAGCGCGTGGCCGAGATGCAGGAACCCGTTCGGGCTTGGCGCGAAACGATAGACCGGTTTATCTGAAGGCGGAGCGGGCATGATTTCTTCTGCCACGCTTTTTGAAAAACGGCCATGGGAGAGGCGACAGGTGTCCATCATCCGCGATCATTCCGACATCCAGGCGGGGCTGGAGGCGCTGATCGCGCTGGACCCGCGGCTTGCGGCGATCGTCGAGGTGTCCGGCCCGGTGCCGCTCCGGCTGAACGAGCCGGGCTTTTCGGGCCTTGCCTCGATCGTCGTGTCGCAGATGGTGTCGAGGGCGAGTGCGGAGGCGATCTGGCGGAGGATAACGGCCGCCGGCCCGGTCACCGCGGCAGGATATCGTGCGCTTGCTCCCGAAATCGTCGCGACGTTCGGCCTGTCGCGGGCCAAGGCGGCGACGCTTCTGCATTTGTCCACAGCAATTTCGGAAGGGCATTTCGATCTCGCGTCCGTGTCTTTACTCGAAACGGGTGAGGCGATCCGCAAGATGACGGCACTGCCCGGCATCGGCCCATGGACGGCGGAAGTTTACCTGATGTTCTGCGGTGGCCATGCCGACATTTTTCCGGCGGGCGACGTGGCGCTGCAGGCGGCGGTCGCCCACGCTTTCAGCCTGGAAGCCCGGCCTTCTTCCAAAAACCTGGCAGCTGCGGCGGCGATCTGGAGCCCGTGGCGTTCCGTCGCGGCACGGCTTTTCTGGGCCTATTACGCGGCGAAAATGCGTCGCGATGTCACACCTTTGACCTGAAGCCGGGCCAGAGTATCCCACTGCATTTATTGGGCTTCACAATCCTGTAACAACGGACCTAATATAGAAAGTACAGATGCCGAATCGGGTAGGAGCGTCACTTGACGATTGCAGTCTCCCCGCAGGCCCTGCCGGCGCTCGTCCTGAACGCTGACTACCGGCCGCTGAGTTATTATCCCTTGTCGCTTTGGTCCTGGCAGGACGCGATCAAGGCGGTTTTCCTCGACCGTGTGAACATCATCGCGGAATACGATCACTCGGTCTGCTCGCCGAGCTTCTCGATGAAGCTGCCGAGCGTCGTCAGCCTCAAGACCTATGTGCAGCCGACCCGTAACCCCGCTTTCACCCGGTTCAACGTCTTCCTGCGCGACAGGTTCGAGTGCCAGTATTGCGGCGAACACGACGACCTGACCTTCGACCATGTCATCCCGCGCGCCCATGGCGGCGAGACCACCTGGGAAAATGTCGTGGCCGCCTGCTCGCCCTGCAATCTGAGGAAAGGCAGCAAGCTGCCGAAACAGGCCGGAATGTTCCCTCACCAGAAGCCCTACCAGCCGACGGTGCAGGACCTGCATAACAACGGCCGGCTGTTCCCGCCGAACTATCTGCATGAAAGCTGGATGGACTATCTCTACTGGGATACGGAACTGCAGCCGTAAGGCGGAGCGGATCGAGCCCGGGACTGGATTTTTGACCGGATTTCTGGAAGGCCGCTCACGCGGCCTTTTTTGCACCCACGAAAGCGATGGCGGCGAGGATGACGCTGGCGATCACGTTCCAGCCGGCAAACGAGAGGCCGAGTACCCGAAGGGCGGCCTCCGTGCAGGACGGGCCGTGCACGGTGTTGAGGTCCGAAAGCAGGCTGCCGGCATTGGTGGTGACGCCCGCGCCGCCGCCGCAGCTTGCGGGACCTTCCCAGAAGGCCCATTCGACGCCGGAGTGATAGACGCCCATGCCGGCGCCGACCAGCATCATCACGCCGATGACGACGAGCAGCGCCCGGGTGACCCAGGCGGGCAGGCCGACCGCCGAGGCGACGATCGCCAGGATGCCGACCGGAATGCCGTAATAATAGGGATTGCGCTGCAGCAGGCAGAGCGCGCAGGGGATGTAGCCGCCGATATACTGGAAGGCCAGCGCCCCGCCGACGGTCGCCGCCATGCCCAGCGTCAGGACGATGGCATAGCCGATACCGATGCGGGAACGGGGTGTGGAAGCTGTCAGCGCCATGCGCTTCTCCTGAATGATTTCGACCGGCCTGGACGCCATGGCCTCACTTAGAGCAGATGTGCCGGCTCGGTAAGACAAATTATCTTGAACTCGGCGCCTTGTCGCCCTCGGGGCCGGAAGCCGCGACGATGCGACCGCAACGAAAACAGACTGCCGCCATAGGATGATTTGTGCCCATCGCAAATTGGCGATTGATGCGGGCCAGATCCTGAGTTAAGAACCACCATCGGACGGAGGCGAGTCATCGTCTCACAAGGTTAGCACCCGTAGCTCAGCTGGATAGAGTGTTGGATTCCGATTCCAAAGGTCACAGGTTCGAATCCTGTCGGGTGCGCCATTTTTCCAATATTTGATGCCGAACTCATTAGCTGACCCGACTCGAAGAGTCGGCGCGCCCATCACTGCGCCGGACGACCGCAACCCTATCAAAGCTTTTAAGAGATGTGGTGCCCCGTGCCGGGGTGCAGAAAGCTAATTGAAACAGATACTTGCTTTATGGCTGGACACAAAGGCC
The DNA here is from genome assembly GCF_964253725.1 of Neorhizobium sp. LjRoot104. NCBI lineage: Bacteria > Pseudomonadati > Pseudomonadota > Alphaproteobacteria > Hyphomicrobiales > Rhizobiaceae > Neorhizobium > Neorhizobium sp. LjRoot104. The sequence goes on along the minus strand of NZ_CAXURS020000001.1, from coordinate 3,485,690 downwards.
TTCCACGCAATCGTTATGCTTTCTGGGAAAGTGTCCAGAGGATTTTGGTTTGCAAAGTGCCCGTGAGCGACGCAACATGTTGCAGTTGCTCTAGAGCCGGTCGCTGAATGATGCGCTCGTCGGTGTTGATGCGAAACTGCGGGTCGGATTACAGCTTCGGTACGGATGTTATCAACCCCCTAACGACCTCGTCCTTATCTACCCTGATTTTTGCATACCGCTTCAAAACTTTCTCCCGGCCAATTGCGCTTTCCCATGAACTCGGTGACTTGGTGGTTCTCAGAAGCGCTAGGCGGGGAGCAGAATGACCAAGCTTCTTCTAGATAAAACGTGACCTGCATTGGGTATCCAAAATATCGTCGCGTCTCCCTTTGGTCCGGAACGCCGACTAATATCGCCCTCAGGCCGGTCTTGTAGGATAGTGAGAATGCGCCTTCGGGCATCTTGGGTCTGGTGAGATACCCAGCGCGATAAGCGTCATAAATGCTATAACCTCCGACTGCGATCAAAGCCCTAGTCGAATATAGGAGATGCGATCATTGCCTAACAAGCCCACCTCCGCTAAATCGTTACGTCACATTTACAGCAATAGCCAACCTATCGGACGATCCGGCGTATAAAACTCCGAGGGAAGGTCGATCTATTGCGATTTAAGCTAGCTGTCGGCGTCCGTGCACGCCACGTCTGGACCTGCCGTTCGTATCCCTGCGCATAACTACATGGCAGAAACCTGCACCCACAACGGGTCTTTGCTGGCAGCTAGTTCGTTTAGCAAAATCTGCATACGGCCAGTGTGGCTTCGAACAGGGCTGTAGACTTGGCCCTCATCGCCTCTGAAGCTTGTAAGCAAACCGTCCTTCAACATGAGATTAAGTATGCGTGTTGACAGGCTTCTCGCCGCTACCTTGCCGAGCCCTCGTAACAGAGCTTCTTCCTTTCGGCCTGCTCCTTTTTGAAAGAACGTTTTCCGGATCACAGTAATTAAGATTTCCTGCGCGGGGTTGAGGCCGATCTTACGGATTTTGGCGACATTTGCGACGCTATCGTATGCTTCTGCATCTAAATCCGTGATCCATTTTGGCAACGCAGCGGCAGATGAAATCCCGGTAACCTTAGGTGTGATGCAGTGCGCTAGGCTCGCCCCGCTGTTCTTTTTTGGAGGCAGTGCAAGTTCGCCGAAATAGCTGTGCGATATTTCAAAATTTGAGAAGTCACGCTCATCAAGAGGAAGATACAGAAACTCTGCACCTTTCAACTGAACTCCTTCGAAATCAATTGCTGTGGCATTTTCTCGAAGAAGAGAGGCAAATACGTCGCTAGCGAGGACCATATTGCCGCCCGACTTTGCGCGAGATAGCAAATTGAGTTTTGTCCGCTCTGAAAGTGAACTTTCGTTCGCGAGCACCCTTTGCCCTAGATCGCCGAGAGGATTAAGCCATTTTTGGCTAGAGACTTTCCCAAACTCGATCTCATCAGCGTGCGCAATGGAAGCCACATCCTTAGCGCGCAATCCATCTAAGATGTATATGTCAACGAATTGGAGATCGGCTGTTTCTTGGCCAACACGCCCTAGGCTGGGAAGGCGTTGGAGTAGAATTGAAGCTTCCTCAACCGGAGCGGCGCCTGTGACAGCCTCGAAAGCGCTTTGCAAATCGGGTAAACTCAGCGGGCCAACATTTGATGCCCGAGCGCGCGTCAGGCGTGCGAGTTCGACGAAAATTTTAAAAATGGTCTCCCTATCGAATGAGATATGGATATTCGCGTCTCTCTGGCACAGCACCTGAATAAAGTGGTTCCAGAATGCTATCTCATTGCCATCTTCCCCAAACATAGCATCGAACTCGTCCGATGCTAGCTCGCCGATAGTTTGGCAAATCAGTGGGCGACGAGGAAGCCATGCCGGAATGTCGACATCTAGATCCCTGTTTTGAAAATACTCCAAAAGTTCGCTATCGCTAAATTCGTTCTTCGAGCGAATAATAATCGTAGATGTCGCCTCCATTCCGAGGGAGTTATACATTTCCTCATTGGTCGCAAAGTAATGTTCTCTGCCCGCAACCAAGGATCCTCCACCGTTGTTTTTAACCAGATCCTTTACGCCTTCGAGTGATTTCGCTCGAATGGCTTTAAGCTTTCCAAGATCATTGCTCCAAGCTTGGGAGCCAATCTCATCGAACCCATCCACGAGCATAATGAGCGATCTTGCCCGAAAAGCACGAACAGCGCTTGCCTCAAGATCATCGAGCCCAAGATCATTGAAGTGACGCCTTATCAGTTCACCACTTTGCCGCAATCCCCACGACTTCCTCAGGTCGATTGCTACGGGATAGCAAAAATCTTTCTCCGCAGAAGTAGTCAGTTGACGAAATACTTCTCGGAGACAGCGGCTTTTGCCGCTTCCATATTCACCAAGTAAAATAATGTTACGCCCTTGGCGAAGTAGATCAGCGACATCCGATGAAGAAATGTCACCTCGCCTTCCATCGACTGTATACCGCACAGGCACATACTTCGTATCATCCGTTTGACCGGTAAGGGGGTTAATTGCGCTACCGAATGGCGCGGCACTCCGCGCAACAGAATACTGATCAAAGTCAAAAAAGAGCTTGCTATACTCGGTGTAGGAAAGCACATTAATATGATGCGGAGCCCCAGCCTCTTTCATGGCATTTGTGACAGGCCCGTTTATCACGCAAAAACAGCGCGCCATGGTGCCTGAGATAAACGCAGCGCTTTTAGCCGTTTGCAGCTTGGTTATGTCGGCTCGAACTTTCCCGAGTGTTCTATCTTCGGTTATCTCAATGAATACCTGTATATCGTTGCTTAATACGACAACTCCGTCAAGATTAACTCCCCCCACGCGTGCCGGTTTGCACGGTCTTCCCCAGATATGTCCTGCAACCCCGCGAACCTGATCTTCAAAGCTCGCCCATTCAGCTTTCTTAGTCATTACGTTGCCCCGCTAAACATGTAGTGCTATCGTTTTTGGTAGTTCTTTCAACATTTGGATCGAAGACAGGGGATATGCGAACCACCCGCTCCAGCAGATTTCTCCTAGTCAGATCGAGGTTTCGCCTTTGGTGCATTATGCTGAATTTCTGTCCGGAGTTTATTGGGTCAGTAGGGGCAATACTCTTGAGGATGGGCCGATCATCATCTTGGAAGACACTACCGATGGTAGCGATCGCTAACAAGATAAGAAACGCAGGCGATCTGACAAATCGGTCTGATACAGGTGTGCTTTAGCTAAACCGCCCCTAAAGCGGTTCAATTTAAGCTCTTGACCATTCAAACCAGACCCCCATGATGTAAACCATCCTATTTAAACCGAAGGGGTTTGCATGCTGGCAAGAGCTTATCTTCGTGCCTCAACTGACGAACAAGATGCGAGCCGGGCCCGTGCCCAGTTGGAAGCGTTTGCCGCTGAACGTGGTTTGATACTAGCTTCCACCTATATCGAAAACGAAAGTGGCGCTAAGCTCGCGCGACCCGAACTTTTCCGTTTGCTCTCCGATGCCCGCCCCGGTGATATCCTCTTAATCGAACAGGTTGACCGGCTATCGAGATTGACCGCGACGGATTGGCAAAAGCTTCGCGCCGAACTCGATGTCCGGCAGGTGCGGGTGGTCGCGCTCGACCTTCCAACGTCGTGGATGCTCACTGCCCCCGCAGATGATTTCACCGCTCGAATGTTCAGCGCTATCAATTCGATGATGCTGGATGTGCTGGCGGCTGTTGCCCGCAAGGATTATGAGGACCGCAGACGCAGGCAGGCTCAAGGACAGGCAAAGGCGAAAGCAGAAGGTCGTTATAAGGGCCGCGTCGAAGACGTGAAACGCAACGGAGGCATCGCATCGATGCTTGCAGCTGGATTGTCATGGTCACAAATTCAAGCGGTAACCGGCGCATCCCGTGCAACTGTTGCAAAAATTGCCAAGCGTGGAAAGTCCAAGCCTGCCGAACTTGCTAGCCTGTGATAGCCTTTTTGCGATCCCATGAACGGTAGTTCCAAGGCTGGGTGTCTTCAAGGGGGGTAATAACCGGCGCGGGCATCCCGTCCTCATCCTCGGTTGAAGCCAAGGTCAATTGTCGCTTCAACGACGGTATCAAGGCGTCGGGGATAAACACCCATGGTCTAACCGGCCAGAAGGGAAGTGAAGCGTCGCGATGCAGCGCAGGTGGAATGCTCGCCCAGTTCTCTTGCCAAGCTTTGAGGCGCTTCACCAACCCGGAAAGCGATTGGGAATAGGTTATCTCACAAAGAAAGATGGCTTGAAGCTCCATATCGATGGCCAGGATATCTACATACCAGTGCGGGCCACTCAGGTCAGGGTTCGGGGCATCATTAACCTGAAGGCAGAACTCCGTGTTCAGAAAAACGGACCGGTCTGCTCGAAGATAGTCGGCAACAACTCCTTGATAGTAGTCCATCGGCACATCCTAACGACAATTCTAGTAACCTTGACCGCACACGCCTCGATCTAATCCTGTACCAGAACTGCCAGTGGGCGAAGTTGCCGGTTTGCCCGGCGATTGACGCCGGGCAATGGATGAAGCTGAAGATTATACCGAGGGTTCGATGACATCAAAGAATGGTTCTCGGAAGATGTCGATTGGCGAGGCTCCGCAGTCCGGGCAATGCCATAGGTTTTTCGCCATCGTGTTGCCATCGTGCGTGCCGTCACAATGCAGGCAATGCCATTCAGCTGACAAGCCCCGGCCCAGAGGATGTAGGGCACGGCCTTTATGGTCCGGCTGAGTTGACCGACGCGGCCAGTCAGATGCGATCTCGGCATGCATCCGGCGTGCGCGGATCGTCAGGAGTTTCGTAGCGCGTTCGATAAACACGGGGTCCAGTGCTGTGGCGGATTTAGCGCGAAGGCCCACACGCCGGACCTTCGGTTTTGCACTAGGTGCTTGCTCAAGCTCTATTTCCCAGCCCTGCGAACCGAAAGCAACGGAATACTCGCTGCCGACTAAATAGAACGTATGGCCGTCAAGCTCGCCATGAATTTCATCAGCCTCCAGAGGCTCGACGTGGTCAGGCACGCAGCGGCTGAAGACAAGGCCCTCACCCAGCCCGTGAGGGCTGGCATTCTTCCTTGCCCCGGGTACTGACTGAGTTCCGATGTTGGCTTTAAGGCTTTCTAACTTTTGGGGACTGGGCCGCCAGCCTTGTTTGTAGGCCTCGGCAAGGCTGCGCCAGTTTGATTTACCCGCTTCACAGGCAACGATCTCCAAGGCGGCGATATGAGGAAGCTGCTGCGCCCGAGCGAGCCGCTTGGCGATAAGCTTTAGGGTGTCGAGAGGTTCAGTGGCCATAATGATCCATTCCTTTTGAGAAAAAACGAACCCAATCGGGTGCCCACTGCCGACCGGACCCGTCCAAAGGAACGGTGTCAGTCTGATCATAAAACATCGCACTGCATGGCTTCGCGTGGTGGGCACACAGGCCTGTGCGTTGAGGCCTAATTTATGGTGCCTTCGCTATGTCTCTGCGTCAATACCGGATGAGGGGAACTTTTGGAGGTGTTAGTAGTCGGCATCCGTTGGTTCTGGATGCCGCTGGTCTGGATGCTGAATTGTCGCGGCTTCCGTTGTGCGGATTTGTATGGAACAAAGTCGCGAAGGCCGCGGGCAAAAACAAAGGCCGGAAGCCAAAGGCTGCCCGTGCAAAGGAACAGGGTATTCGAATGCTCAGCCTAGCAGGCCAGGGAGCAAGCGAAAACGCTCGGAAGCTAGGAATAGGCGCGCCTCTCCCAATAGCGTTCTCGGTGTTAGGTCCTGAATTGGATGGCGGCACTAATGGCGGTATGGGGCCAGATTTCTGTTAGGCTGGAACAACTTCCAGCTCAGTTGTTGTCGAAATCATTGTGGGGGGTGCCAAGTGCCACATGGCAGTAGATTTCCAACAAGCACTGAGAGTTCGGATCGACCTCCTCAACATATCTAAAATCCATGGCTCTCACACGGGCTTTTGCATCAATAAATGCGGCGAGGAAATCCACGTTTGCCGATAAGCCTTTGCGGCTCAAAGGACCAGCTTTATAGGATCGTTGCGTGAAGCCCGTCGCAATCCTCGCCAGCTTGAAAGCGAACGGCGCACTGTTGTGGTCGGAACTTGGCCTGCAATGATCACCGTAACGGCTCCGCAAGCGATTGGTGCGGCCTACATAAAGATGATTAACGCCCTCACTGAAGAGGTAGACGCCTCGTTTGGGCATATCGTTGATCAAAGCGCCACCCGAGACGGGCGGCATGTTAATCAGCTTTTCGAATTTCGGGTGAAGACCATCTACGAAGGCTCGGAATTTCTCGTGCATCGCGTTCTCTCAGTTGCTGCGCTCACTGGTTAAAGGCCGTAAGACCTGTCCGAGGCTCAGACCCGCTCCACTCATGCGGTCGTCCGATCCTTTACAAGAGGGTTTGACAGAACGGCCGAAGTTTTGCACATCTGCAATGGGGCGGTACGTGCTGCCTTGGGGCGTGGAAACCCCTTGTAGACAGGTATGTGTGCCGACCTGAATGGCACCACTCTTCGACCTATGGTCGGGGAGCTTGCGGCGTATGCAACAGGTTCTCCGAACTAAAGGCCGTAGGGATCGTGTCTACACGGTTTTCCAACTCCCCGATCACCAGAGATCGAAGGGGCAAGATTTCGCGGGGACGTACCGCGATAACCGCCCCTAATGGGGAGCGGGATGATTTCCAAGAATAAGTCGAGGGCGGGATGGATAGCGATCCCCTCACGGATTTTGCTGACAGGTGCGGTGACTTTCGGTCTCTCAGCTTGTGATCCGATCAACGGGAGCGGTTCCAAAACGGCTGCGGCCGCTCCGGACAGCGTCGCAGACCGTGTTCCTGTAAAACCGGTAAACTTTGGTAAGTGGAGCCTATCAGAGACTGTCGATCCGATGTCGGATCGCAAAATCGCTAGGGTTCGCCTGCGGGCAGAAGATGGCAATGTGACAATTGTTATCGCCTGCACGAGAGACAGTGGATGGGTTCACGTCCAATGGAATGAATTTCTCGGTGGTCAGAAAATCAACAACTTTGAGAAGCCGGGCGAGCAATTCGAGCTAAAACCGATCACTTATCGAATTGGTGACGGAAAGCCGGTTACAGAGGACACATTGGTTCTGGATGACCGGACCACGTCCCAGCTCAGCGATGACGTCAAATTTGTGGAAAAGGTTCGAGCCGCAAACCGGCTCGTGCTGCAAATTCAGCCCTATAATAAAAATCCGACAACCGTCGTGTTTGACACCACAGGGCTGACCGAAGCCCTCAATGTAAAACGCCCGGAATGTGATTGGTATGTGGATGACATCGTAAAGGCGGAGTTTTGGGAAAAGCGCCGGTTGGAAGACGAGGAAGCAAAACGGAACCCGCCTCCGAAGGCAGAGCCATCTGTCTGGCCGCACCCCGCGCTTACCGAAGACGCGCTTGCCAAATGAGCAAAAGCGCGTTCACGCATGTTACAAAGCAATTTGCTCCCTCGGCGGAAGGCGCCGCTCTAGTGTCGTCGACTGCTGGGCCGGACGCCGAAAGGCCAGAACCCACTACAGCGATCATCGCTGAAGTGAGACGTCTGAGGAGATGGCTGTGGGGTAATTTGCCAGAATACAATGGCTACGTTCACGCCGAGCGTGTTCGCGGCTGGCAACTCATGCATTTCTTTATAGACAACGGCTGGGCAGCGCGCGGTGCAATCTGTTGCATCTCCGGTAAAACCGAGCGGCTACAACTGCACAGTGAAGATTATTACGACTGGCGTCCGTACACCATTAGCCAAAGCGTTCATTTGCTGCTCCATCGTCGTTTCCGGCAACCGGACGCATGGCGGCGCATCGTGGACGAATACGCCATCACAGGCGAAGAATGGTTCGCTCGGCTGCCTATGGTGCCCGTAGACCTCGCGGGTGCGCTACGAGCCAAGCACGGGCCGCAGATCGCCGACATCTTTACCCGCGCTCCAATCCCCGAGCGCACTTCCATTCCCCATCATCAAATCTACCGCCAGCCACAAACGGCGGAATAGCCGCAAGGAGCTAACATGTTTTCTCATCCTGTCGCCGGTCTCGGCAAAGTCTGCATTCTTGGCGGCATCCTGCTCACCGGACTGGCGTTTACCGTCCGCCTCGACCAAGCCGACCTATTCCTTATTCTTTCCGCCGCCTTGGAAAGCCTCGGGTTTTTCATGTTGCTTCTCGGCTTGATTGCACAAGGGTTCCTGCGCATTGAGCGTCATTTGGCGGCCATCCCCGAGATGAAAGCGGCCTTCGAGGCGTCCGAGCCAACGCATGCGGCCACAGGTAGTCCCTATCAGCGGAAAACCGAAAGAAAGTGAGCGCGAGCATCATTTGCCGACACGGAGGGCATGTGGTCACCGCCATCTTAGGTGTCATGTTAGCCGCCACGTCCGCACAAGCCGACGCCAGTGATGATTACGCTGCCTGTCTGATCGGAAGGGCGGCGGTGACATTGCATAAACAAGCCCGTAAAGACAGCGACAAAGCATTGGAAGTTGCCCACCAGCTTTGCAGGGAGCCGAAGGGCGTTTCGGAAAACGAGCTGGAGGGTATCAGCGACTACGCAAGTAAGATGGTCGAGGCGATGCCGTCCGGGCGTTGATGTTGGGGTATTCGCTTCAAGTGTCGAATGATCGCCCTCGGCCTCGCAGAGGTTCAAGGAGGTCAAGCGGCCATACCGAAGCCACAAGCAGAATAGCAATACACGGAGGGGGCCGGGGCGCTATGCGGTCCCACATCTCGCGGCTTGGGCCCGGCGTACAAGTCCGCCGGGCCATAAGGAAGCCCCTAGTTGCTCGATGTGGGACATATGACATTTCCCCGACCCTGATGCACAAAGGGCTTTGCCCAGCGCAATGCCTAAACAGTTAGTCGAACAGTCCGCCCAGCCATGCAACTTGTTGCAATAAGTGGAAAGTGCCACCGTTAACCGTCATCCCTGAAGACACGTGAATAGGTTCTCAAGGCGTCTCTGAAGATACCGGTCACGTGGTAGATGGTGCTTTGTCCAGCATCCGTGACCTTGTAAATGACTTTTGCCTTTTCAAGCGCATTGATCGCTTCCGAGAAGGGCGACATGTGCTGCCGTTCGATGTGCCCGTGTTGAAGAAGGCTCTGCGTCAGCGTTGTTGCTGCTACCTCGTCGCGGACTACGGACCGGATTTCATTGATGAAGTAGCTAGCTTCCCGGCTGTTGCCTGTCCATGGCTGTAGAACGTGCTGCAAGCCCCACATAACTCTGTTTAAACGCGACGCGCTTTGCTCGCGTGCTACGTTAATCCATTGCAGTATACCGCTATCGTCTTCACTGCTGATGCCGTGGCCGTCAAAATCAGCTGAGGTCTTCGATTGCTCCACTTCAAACCGAATACGGTCAGTGGCCTTTGCGTAGGCTTTGACCATAACTCCCTTGGCTGGGTAGATTTTCACTATCGGCGAATTATCTTCCGTGCCAAGCTCGATGTTCTGGTGCCGAAAAATAGCACGTGCGGCGTCGTCTATTGCTTCCCATGCCACAGTGGACTTTCCAGCAAGCGAACGCATTGCCTTCTCGATCTGTGCAACTGTTGCCACGGGATTGTTGTCGTGAAACTCCCAATACGTTTCAAGTACGTGCAAAATATACCGTTGATCGTTGCGGACCACGTCTACATCATAGCCCAACGCCATGGACGCGGCGGCGCTGATACGTTCATCCAGCACACTTAGGGTGCGGTCAATATAGCGTTCGACGTTCTCACTCCATTCGCCGGGCAGGAACGGCACGTGCTCTTCATTGATGCCGACATCTGGTCCGGCATAGGGCGTCCAAGGTAAGAGGTTGTTGCCTCGCACGATTGGTATTGCCCCGATAGTCCTTGGGCGACTGAGCGCGAACAAATTAAAGTCATCGTTTGCGGGCCCTCCAGCACTGTCCGCTTCCGCAGTTATCGGTTGATGTAAAACAGCGCGTGTAGGGTTCAAAGACAGGTCCGCTTGGAGTGTCCAGCTATACTCGTCGTCGTTTCCCCATCGCTGCCGCGATTGCCATCCTCGGAGCGTACCTGAGAAGAGTGGATAACCTGCTGGAGTAATGTATCCGGCACCGCCACGGCCTTTCGCTATCAACCAGCGTGGTGCGTAGCCTTCCGTACCGCTCTGGCGATTAAAAATCTTCCGGGGTTCACCGTCGATGACATGTATCTCGCTCAGAACCTCACTGAAGGTGCGGAACTCTGCATGTGTACCTGTGAACGTCCACCTACGCGCGGAGAACTGAAAACGGTCTTCCTTCGCCGTCTCGGCGTAGACTTGGATACCATCCAGCAACTCGTCCATGAACGCCATAATCGCTTCCCGCAGACATGATTTTAGAAAGGGCGGTGGCCAATATCTTCTATGTAGGACAGAGAGATGAAAAGACCTTCAACCACGCAGGTCGTCTCGGTCAGCCAGCAACGCAAACCGAAAAACGGTGCAACATGTTGCAACCGAAAGTCTGCAATATCAAGCCATAATCGTTGAAATTGCTTGGTATTCGTGTATTGTTTGTCCAGCAATATCAACTGATTAGCCGCCTGTAGGTGGATTGGGTTTGGTCAAATAAAATGCCTCAGCAGCAACTCATGCAATCCAAGAAACTGACTATCTCGACCTGTGTCATACCCACCATTCGGGGGCTAAACCGCCAGCAGGCGGCCGACTATATTGGGGTCTCCGCAAGCCTGTTCGACCAAATGGTGAAGGATGGCCGGATGCCAAACGCGAAGCGAGTGAACGGGCGGACTATATGGGATCGCTTGGCGCTCGACGCGGCATTCTCTCGTCTTCCCGGTGGCACCATGATTGACAACAACGAGTGGGGCACTGAAGTCTAATGCCTCGGAAGTTCAGCAAAAAATACGTCGTTGAAGACAGGACGGGCGGCAAGCTCCGTTTTTATTTTCGGAAGGTCGGACAAAAAAAGGTGCGCCTTCCCGGCGTCCCCGGCAGTGACGAGTTTAATAAGGCATATTACGATGCGTTAAATGGCGTATCGTTGACCGTGCCTGTAGGCCCCAAAATGGCAAACCAAGGGACGTTCCGCTGGTTGTGCCAGCAGTATTTTCAGTCGGCGGAATATCGGCACCTGAGCGGACGTACCCAGCACGTCCGCCGGCTTATATTCGAGCACATGTGGGCCGAACCAATCAAGCCAGGTGCCGACCGGTTGTTTGAGGACATCCCCCTTGAGGCCTTCAACGCGAAGGCGGTTCGGACTTTAAGAGATCGTAAGGCTGATAAACGTGAAGCTGCAAACAGCCGCGTCAAAGCTTTGCGTGCTATGTTTTCTTGGGCATGTGCAAAGGACGTTGAACACATGTCCTCAAATCCGGCCAGAGACGTTGGATTTTTTAGTCCCCAAGGAGATGGCTTCCATTCTTGGACAGCCAGTGAATTCTCTCAATTCAAGGATTTCCATCCTATCGGAACGAAGCCGCACCTAGCTCTCGCTCTGCTGCTCTACACGGTTCAGCGTCGTAGCGATATCGTGCAGTTTGGCAAACAACACGTGCGCGAGGGGGTGATCAAATTCACTCAACACAAAGGCAGGGAAAAGAAGCCAATCACGCTCGAAATACCGATCCATCCACAGCTTCAGAAGGTCATAGATGCTACGCCTTGCGGGGACCTTACTTTTCTCGTGACGGAATTTAATAAGGGTTTCACTGCGGCCGGCTTCGGAAACTGGTTCCGGACACAATGTGATCTCGCAGGATTACCCCACTGTAGTGCCCATGGCGTCCGTAAGGGTGCTTCGGCGAGGCTCGCAGAAAACGGCGCGACGGAAAGTCAGATTAAGGCGCTGACCGGCCATCAGACACTGAAGGAGGTGGCGAACTACACGAAGGGCGCCAGCCAAAGACGGATGGCTCGTAGCGCCATATTGCTTTTAGACGACGACGAAAGCGGCTCTAACAAAGCCTAAAACGAGAACATTTTTGTCCAAGAAAGACCCTGTTAGGCAAGGCTCGTGCAAACAATGCCTTTTTTCGCAATGATATCAACGGTCAAACGATGTGGTGGTGCCCCGTGCCGGAATCGAACCAGCACTCCTCTCGGAACCTGATTTTGAGTCAGGCGCGTCTACCAATTCCGCCAACGGGGCACTCGGGTAGCGGTATGCGCTCTATCACGGTGTCGCACCGGCATGCAAGGATGAAGTGAGGCTGCAATCCCGCATGCGTGATGGGCCAGAGATTGTTCCGGATCAGGACAGCCGGATGTGGATTTTTCCCTTGCCTTAACGGCATATCGTCGTTGTTTAGTGTCTTCTGAAACATGCGCGCCGCCCACGTATTCGGTCCTGGAGGCCCGGCAATGGTGCGGGGTTTGGAAGGAGAGATTATCATGCGGAAATCGTGGCGTGTACTGTTGCTGTCCGGATGCATCGCCCTGCCTTTTGCCGGGCAGAGCCTTGCGCAGGGCCTGTCGGTCGGCGGCGAGAACGGTGTCAGTGCCGATGTGAATACGAGCGACGGGATCGGTGCCGACGTCTCGGTCGGCGGAGCGGATGGCGTCAATGCCGGTGTCGGTATCGGCGGCAGCAGCGGCGTGGCGGATGTCGATGTGTCGGCGGGCGGCAGTGACGGGGCGAACGCCAAAGCCAATGTCGGCGGGGGTGGCGGGCTCGACGCCGATGCTGACGTTTCGCTTGGAGGCAGAAACGGCGTCAACGCCGGGGCCACGCTCGGCACCGGCGCTGGCATCGATGCCGGGACCACGGCGTCGATCGGCGGCGGACGCGGCGCGGCTTCGGAGGCTGGTTTGCTCGGCCTCGGAAGCACGGGGATCGGCGCCGCGGCAGTCGGCGGCACGGGCGCTCCGGGTGCCGGAGGGCTTACCGGACCGCAGCTGCAGGCCTTCCAGGCGATGTCCGACGGCGAGCAGCGCAATCTGCTCAACCGTTGCGCCGATATCGCCTCCGGCGGCGGAGATGCAGCTCTCGTGTCGCTTTGCCGCATGCTGCGGATGAGCGCCTCGCGCTGATCGGATGGATGTTCCGAAGCCCGTCTCCGCTGAAGGGGATGGGCTTCGCCATATCAGGTCCCCTCCGATGTCCCCCTTGTATTTTTGGCATCCCGGATGTTAGCTGGTGCAGCAAAAATAGAAGCGCTGCCGATGAAACTGCCTGTCCGCACCACCTATGAAGACCTTTTCGACGATTTCGCCTGGGAAATCTCACGGCGATTCAACATGGGGGAGGTGGTCAGCGATGCCTGGGCGAAAGAATTTCCGGAGCGCGTCTGTCTCCAGCATTTCAGCCCGGATGATGATCATCGGGCGCTGACCTATGGCGAGCTGGCCGGGCGGTCTGCTTCGCTCGGCAATGCCTTCGTGGCGCTCGGCCTCAAGCCCGGCGATCGGGTGGCGCTGCTTTTGCCGCAGAGTTTCGAGACGGTCATCGCCCATGTGGCGATCTACAAGATGGGCGGCATCGCGCTGCCGCTGGCTCTTCTGTTCGGGGCCGAGGCGCTGGAATACCGGCTGAAGGCGTCGGGTGCGGTGGCGGTCGTCACCAATCCCTTCGGTCTGTCGCGGCTCGCGGACCTGCGCGAAAAGCTGCCGGAGCTGCGGCATGTGATCGTCACGGGCGAAACGCCGGCCGGCGAGGGTCTTCTGGGGCTCGATGCGCTGATAAGCGCCCATCCTCCCGTGTTCGAGGTCGTCGATAGCGGGCCGGACGATCCGGCGCTGATGATTTTCACCTCGGGCACGACCGGCCCGCCGAAGGCGGCGCTGCACGGTCATCGGGTGCTGGCCGGCCATATTCCTGGTTTCCAGCTGGCGCATGAATTCGCGCCGCAGGAGGGCGACCGGATCTGGACACCGTCCGACTGGGCCTGGGCGGGCGGCCTGCTCAACGTGCTTTTGCCGGCGCTGATGCTCGGCATTCCGGTCGTCTCGTCGCCGGCCCAGAAATTCGATGCCGACATGGCCTTCCGCATCATGTCCGAGATGGACGTGCGCAACGCCTTCATTCCGCCGACGGCGCTCAGGCTGCTGAAATCGGTCGAAAGGCCGCTCGAAAAATACGATCTCAAGCTCAGGACGATCGCATCGGCCGGCGAGGCGCTCGGCCGCGAGACCTACGACTGGGCCAAAGTGGCGCTGGGGCTGACGGTCAACGAATTCTACGGCCAGACGGAATGCAATTTCGTGCTGTCTTCGGCCGCCAATCTCGGCGTGTCGCGCGGCGGGGCGATCGGGCGGGCGGTGCCTGGCCATCACGTGGGGGTGATCGACGGCCGGGGCATCGAGCTGCCGGTGGGCAAGATGGGCCAGATCGCCATCCGCAGACCCGATCCGGTGATGTTCCTCGGCTACTGGAATGACGAGGCGGCGACGGCAGCCAAGTTTATCGGCGACTGGCTGATCACGGGCGATCTCGGCCGCAAGGATCGCGACGGTTATGTGGAATTCGTCGGGCGGGACGACGACGTCATCACGTCATCCGGCTACCGCATCGGGCCGAGCGAGATCGAGGACTGCCTCAGCGGCCATCCGGCGGTGCGGCTGGCTGCCGTGGTCGGCAAGCCGGACCTGATCCGCACCGAGATCGTCAAGGCCTATATCGCGTTGGCGCCGGGTTATAGCCCAAGCGACGAGCTTGCCGGGGAAATCCGCGACTGGGTGAAGACCAGGCTGTCGATGCACGAATATCCGCGCGAAGTGGCCTTCGTCGACGACATCCCGCTGACCACCAGCGGAAAGGTCATCCGCCGGCTGCTGCGCGACAAGGCGGCCGCCGAGTAGCTATTCCGAACGGCCGGCCAGCGACATGATCTTTTCCCGGAGCATGCGGGCCATGTTGCGGGTGTTGCGGTAGAGGTGAAGCTGGGCCGCCACCTGGCGCACGTCGCGGTCGCTATTCTGCCTCAGGCCGATCACCAGCGTGCCCATTTCCTCGCGCTCTTCCCAGAAACGGCTCATGATCGGGTGATCGGGAACGGCGCAACTGTCGGTGCGCATGATGTTGGCGTCTTCGAGATGCCATTCGGTCAGCTTCACCATCAGCAGCTTGCCGGGCGAGAAGCGGGAGAAGCTCTCGTCATAGGCGGTCTTCCACGTATAGGCCTCGCCGGCCATGATGAAGACGATCAGCGAGGCGATGGCGCGGCCGTCGAAATCGATCGTGTGGATGCGGACCGCGTCGATTTCCGCAAGGTTGGTGATCGCTTCGCGGGCGAAGGCGGCGCGGTAGCGGTCGTTGATCAGGGCCGAGCGCTTGCGGCCCTTCCAGCCCTTGGCTTCGAGGGCCAGGAATTCCTCCATCCGCAACCGGATCTCTTCCGGCTGGCGGGCGACCGAATAGCTGAGCGAGCCTCTGTTTCCCAGATTGCGCCACAGGCGACGCATTTCGCGGTAGTGGTGCGACGAGATCGAGTGTTTCAGATAGGACTCGCCGTCGAGCAGGCTTTCGAGCATTGGCCGCAGATTGGGATCCGTGACGGTGACCGGCAGGTTGCGGCCGATGGCGACCGCCTTGGCGAGCTGCGCGAACGGGCCGTTGAGCCGGACGTCCGGCATGACCAGCACGGAGGGCAGGCGGGCTTCGCGCATGCTCAGGGCGTCGAAAAGATTGTCGATCGTCTCGGCACTGTCTTCCGCATCGACAAGCGGCGTGCCGATCGGGCCGAAGGGATTGGCCCAGGCGCGGATGATCGAGGCGCCGACGGAGAACCCCGGTTTTTCGACCGTGAACGGCATCAGCAGGCGCATGCGGCTGCGTGCGCCGGTTTCGTCGCGGATCAGCGCCAGGCGCACCTGCTTGTCCTCGACCCGCGGCATGGCGGGGGCGAGCAGCCTGGCGGAGAAGAAGATGTTCGGCTCGAGCGCGCGGTTGGAGAGGAATTCGAGTTCTTCCTGCAGGTCGTAACCGAAGGCGGCGGGATAGAGGCAGAGTTCGCGGCCGGGCCGGCCGACCTCGAGATGCGCGTCGGCATCCGGCCGCTCCGTGCGGAAGGCCTGGATCATGCTCATCCGATCGCCGCCATTGCCCTCGAATTCGCTGCTGAACGGAGGTTGCGCCATGGTCAGGAAGCCTTTGAAGGAGCAGAGGGCGTCGGATCGGCGAATGCAAAGAGCACGATGCCGAGGGTGCGGCGGACTGCGATATGCAAGAGGATCGCCTCGATCATCATCGCCGTCGCCGTGGCCATCGCAGCGCCGGTCAGGCCGAAGCGCGGGATCAGCGCGATATTGAGGCCGATGCTCGCCGACAACGTCACGGCGTAAAGCAGGACGCAGAGCTTCTGGCGACCGGCCATGCTGAGCAGCACCTCGCCGGGGCCGACCATGGATTTGGCAAGGATGCCGCAAAACAGGATCGCCATCAGCCAGTAGCCGGCGGTGAAGGCGCTGCCGAACAGCGACAGAAGCAGTTCGCCGGATGCCAGCGCGGCGAGCCCGACGGCAAGCGACGGCCAGAAACTCCAGCGCGCGGTCTGGCCGGCAAAGGCGGCCAGCGCCGTCATGTCGTCCTCCGCCATGATGGCGGAAAAGCGGGGGCCGGCCGCGGCCTTGATGGAGAAGTAGACGAACTGCACCAGCACGATCGTCTTTGCGGCGGCGTAGTAGATGCCGACCTGATCCGGCGGCAGGTAGAGGCCGACGACGACCACGTCGGCATTGGTCAGGAGGAAGCCGATGCCGTCGACGAGGAAGAGCGGCAGCGAATAACGGAACCAGGCGCCGATCTCGAACTGCATCGGACCGGCGCCGTAGAGCCGGCGCAGGCGCAGCGTCAGGCGCAGCAGCTGCAAGAGCGTCGTGACATAGGTCGCGAGAAGAGCCGCCTCCATGGCGGTGACGGCGGTGTGCGGCGCACCGAACCAGAGGGCGGCCAGCATGAAGGCGAGGATCAGGGTCGGGCGGATAAGGTAGGTGGGCGAGAGCGCCGTCACCGTCCAGCCGTTCGAGCGGGCCGTGCCGTCGAGCACGTCGCCGAGCGCGATCATCGGAATGGTGAAGAAGGCGAGCGACACCGGCACGAGATAGTAGGCCTCGACCGTGTGGCCATAAACATGCAGGAACAGGAAGCCGAGGCCGGCCACCGTGCTTGCGGAGACGAGCGCCACGAGGCGGACGGCGAGATTGAGCCCGCGCACCGTCGCCACCTCGCCCCGCGCCTTGTGCTGATGCAGGAAACGGATGACGGAGGTGTGGAAACCGAGGCAGGAGAGATTGCCGGCGAGCACGACCAGGACCCAGACGAAGGCGAAGATGCCGTATTCGAACTCGCCCATCAGCCGGGCGAGCACGATCTGCGACACGAAGGCGATGGCGGCGCTGGCGATGCGGATCACGAAGGCGGTCAGGGCTCGGCGCTGGGCAAGTGCCGTCTCGTCGTTGTCGGTCAGGATCTTTTCGAGCTTGCGGGTCAGCGGTGCCAGCCGGGTCCTCAGACCAGGCGGAAGCAATCTTTCCGCTGTTTGGATAACCGCCATGATGGGCACGCAATACTCGTAACGACGACGGGAACAATGGACAAAAGTGTTGCCACAGCAGGGTTAAGAAAGGGTTCGCCCAGGCGTCGATGACTTCACGAACTGTGAACTTCAGGGCTCCCCGGAAGAACCGGTCAAAAGCTTGCGGAAGGCCGGAACAACACGGTGCAGGGTGGCAATCGCGAGTGCGACGGCAATCATCCCCACAGCAATCGCGAAGGTGAGCGACATGCCGGCGGCCACGGCTTGCGGCGGTGCCGTCGCGACATCGCCCGTTCCCGAGGCCATTGCGAACACGGCACCCATCAGCGAAGCGCCGGTGACGAGGCCGAGATTGCGCGACAGGTTGAGCAGACCGGAAACGACGCCGCGCTGCTCGGCACCGACGTCCAGCATGACGGCGGTGTTGTTGGCTGCCTGGAACAGTTGATAGCCGGGCGTCAGTACCGCGATGGCAGCGACGTAACCACCAATGCCGAACGTTTCAGGAAGCAGGGTGAGGGCAAGCGAGCCGGCCACCATTCCGACAAGACCGATAATGACCGCGGTCGCCGCGCCCAGACGGTCGACGAGCCGGCCGGCCGGCACGCCGCTGAATGTGGAAACAACCGGCCCAATCGACATCACCAACCCGACCAGAGCCGTATCGAGTTCGAGCGAACGCGAGAGATAGAACGGTCCGACCACCAGCGTCGACATCATCACCGCCGAGACAAGCGCGCTGGTTATCAACCCCGTGCTCAAGGTTGGATCGCGCAACATCGCAAGTCGGATCAGGGGCGACGCCGCTCTCGCCTCGACAAGAATAAACAGGCCGGCTCCGACGGCAGCCAGCAGCAGCAGAGCGGCGTTGATCGGGCCAAGACTGCCGCGGCCGACGGTCATGGCGAGTGCATAGGCTGCAAGCACCATGGCAAGCAGCAGCGTGCCTGCAATGTCGAAGCCCGGTCTCTGGTCCGGTTTTTCGCGCCGAAGATCGGCAGGCAGGTAACGAAAGGCGAGAATGAGCGCCAGCAGGCCCAGCGGCACGTTGATCAGGAAGATCGTCCGCCAGCCGGCGCCGGCAATCAGAAGGCCGCCCAGGGAAGGGCCGAGCGCGGTGCCGATTGCCGACATGGTGCCGAGCAATCCCATGGCGGCGCCCGTACGTGCCTTGGGAAATATGTCAGCGACAAAAGCCATGGTGAGCGCCATCATGGCGGCGGCTCCGAGACCTTGCGCTGCCCGTGCGGCAATCAGGAACCCCAGCGTCGGAGCAATTCCGCAGGCGAGCGAGGCTGCCGTGAAAAGGATGATCCCGGCGAGCAGGAGCCGGCGGCGCCCGGAAATGTCGCCAAGCCGCCCGACACTGACGATCAGGGTGGTGATTGCGAGAAGATAGGCAATGACCACCCATTGAACCTGCTGGAAGGGGGCGTCAAACGCCTGCGCCAATGTCGGCAGGCCGACATTGGCGACGCTGGTGCCGAGCGAAGAGAGCAACATCGAGAGCGAAAGGCCGGCGAGCGCCCCACGGAAGGTACTCGTCCGTTCTGCCGATTGCGGAACCGGATCGTGGGCGGCGGAGGTCATCGTTTTTCGCCCTCCGCCGATTTCGCGGCCGGTTTCGCGAGGTTGTTTGCGACGCTGAAAATGGCGGGCATTCGTCGTGCGGGTACCATGGGAAAACCTCCAGAAATTGCTGTTCGATGGCTATCTCACGGACAGACATGGCGAAAGGCGCATCGTTTGCATCAATTAAATGCGTCGAACGCCATGTCATATTGGGGAGCCTGTGTTATCCTGCGCGCATGTCCAGACCCGATCTCAACTTGCTTTTCACTCTCGACGTCCTGCTGGCGGAAGGCAGCGTGGCGCGGGCGGCCAAACGGCTGCAGCTTAGCCAGTCCGCCATGAGCCGGGCGCTGGCGCGATTGCGTGAGACGACCGGTGACCCGTTGCTGGTGAGAGCCGGCCGAAGCCTGGTGCCAACGCCACGGGCGATCGAGCTACGCGAACGGGTCGGCGGGCTCGTGCGGAATGCGGAAGCGGTCCTGCGGCCTGTCGAGCTGCTCGATCTCGGTAAGCTTGTCCGAACGTTCACGCTGCGCACCAGCGAGGGTTTCGTCGAGAATTTCGGGCCCGGCCTCATCGTCCGTGTCGGCGCTCAGGCGCCTGGCGTTCGGCTGCGTTTCGTCCGCAAGTCGGACAAGGACAGCGCCTCGCTTCGCGACGGAAGCGTCGATCTGGAAACCGGGGTTGTCGAAGGGACGATCGGTCCGGAAGTGCGGGCTCAGGCGCTGTTCCGGGACCGTTTCATCGGCGTCGTGCGCAGCGGGCATCCGCTGAGCGAGGGCGAGATATCGGCTCGGCGATACGCGGCGGGCGGTCATATCCTGGTTTCGCGAAGAGGGCTGGAAAAAGGGGCGATCGACGAGATCCTGGCTGCGTCGGGGTTGGAACGGCGGATCGTGACGATCGTCGATGGTTTTGCCACGGCGTTGGTTCTCGCCCGGTCCTCGGACCTGATCGCCAGCATTCCCGAGCGGCACAGCGGCAACTTGCGTGCCGGAATGTTCAGTTTCTCCCTGCCGGTCGCGGTGCCCGAGATCACTGTATCATTGCTCTGGCATCCGCGGCTCGATGCCGATCCGGCTCACCGGTGGCTGCGGACATGTGTTCGGGAAGTCTGCGGCGGAGTTCCAGCCGGCGGCTGATCCGTTCCCTCCGGAAGGCGGAAACGAAAACGCCGCCCGGGAAGGCGGCGCTCGTATCATCAGGTTTCAGCAGATGCCTCAGGCCTGTTCGAAGGCGCCGTGGCAATGCTTGTATTTCTTGCCGGACCCGCAGGGGCAGGCCTCGTTGCGGCCGATCTTGCCCCAGGTGGAGGGATCTTCCGGCCGGCGGTCTTCCGGTGCGGCAATGAAGTTCTCGCTGTCGAGGCCGGTCACCTGGTTGATGCCGGTGGTCGGATCGACGTGCTGTTCGTCGTAGATCGCAGGCGGCTGCGGCGGCTCGGGGTTCTGCACGAGCTCGACGCGCATGAGCTGGGCGGTGACCGCCTCGCGCAGGTTGGCGAGCAGGGCCTGGAACAGCTCGAAGGCTTCCGCCTTGTATTCCTGCAGCGGATCGCGCTGGGCGTAGCCGCGGAAGCCGATGACCGAGCGCAGGTGGTCGAGATTGACGATATGCTCGCGCCACAGGTGGTCGAGCGTCTGGAGCAGCACGGAGCGCTCCACATAGGTCATGATATCGGCGCCAAAACGCTCCTTGCGGTCGGCCGCGGCCTTGTCGGCGGCCTCGGTGATGCGTTCGCGGATATCGGTCTCGCCGATGCCTTCTTCCTTGACCCAGTCCTCGATCGGCAGGTCGAGATTGAGAAGGCGGCCGACGTCTTCCCGCAGGCCCGGCGCATTCCATTGCTCGGCATAGGCGCGCTCCGGAATGTGCTTGGTGACGAGGATCTCTATCACCTCGGCGCGCATTTCCTCCACGACTTCGGAGACGTCCGGAGAATCCATCATCTCGATGCGCTGTTCGAAGATCACCTTGCGCTGGTCGTTGGTGACGTCGTCGTATTTCAGAAGGTTCTTGCGGATGTCGAAGTTGCGGGCTTCGACCTTCTTCTGGGCGCGTTCGAGTGCCTTGTTGATCCAGGGATGGACGATCGCCTCGCCTTCCTTCAGGCCCAGCTTCTGCAGCATGCTGTCCATGCGGTCGGAGCCGAAGATGCGCATCAGGTCGTCCTGGAGCGACAGGTAGAATTTCGAGCGGCCGGGGTCGCCCTGACGGCCGGAGCGGCCACGCAGCTGGTTGTCGATGCGGCGGCTTTCGTGGCGCTCGGTGGCGATGACGTAGAGACCGCCGGCGGCCAGCGCCTTCTCCTTGAGCTGCTTCACCTCTTCGCGGCTTGCCGCTTCCTTTGCGTCCCGTTCCGGACCCGGCTCCATGCCTTCGAGCTCGCGCTCGAGCCGCATGTCGATATTGCCGCCGAGCTGGATGTCGGTACCGCGGCCCGCCATGTTGGTGGCGATCGTCACCGCGCCCGGCACGCCGGCCTGGGAAACGATATAGGCTTCCTGCTCGTGGTAACGGGCGTTCAGCACCTGGAAGTTGGTGAACCCGGACTGGCGCAGCATGGTCGCCAGAAGTTCCGATTTCTCGATCGAGGTGGTGCCGACCAGAACCGGCTGGCCGCGCTCGTGGGCTTGCTTGATCTCTTCGATGATCGCCCTGAACTTTTCGTCGAAGGTCCGATAGACCTCGTCATCCTCGTCGATACGCTGGATCGGCAGGTTGGTCGGCACTTCGACCACTTCGAGCTTGTAGATGTTGCCGAACTCTTCCGCTTCGGTCTGGGCCGTACCGGTCATCCCGGCGAGCTTTCCGTACATGCGGAAATAGTTCTGGAAGGTGATCGAGGAGAGTGTCTGGTTCTCCGGCTGGATCGTCACCTTTTCCTTGGCTTCGAGCGCCTGGTGCTGGCCCTCCGAATAGCGGCGGCCGGGCATCATGCGGCCGGTGAATTCGTCGATGATGACGATCTCGTCGTTGCGGACGATATAGTCCTTGTCGCGGGTGAAGAGCTTGTGGGCCTTCAGGGCGTTATTGATGTGGTGGACGATCGCGACGTTCTCGACGTCGTAGAGCGACTCGCCCTTGAGCAGGCCGGCCTGGCGCAGCAGGTTTTCGAGCTTTTCGGTGCCGGCTTCGGAGAAGTTGGCGGACCGCTGCTTTTCGTCGATTTCGTAGTCTTCCGGCACCAGCGCCGGGATGAAGGCGTCGATCGTGTTGTAGAGTTCGGAGCGGTCGTCGAGCGGGCCGGAGATGATCAGCGGCGTGCGCGCCTCGTCGACCAGGATCGAGTCCACTTCGTCGACGATCGCGTAATTGTGGCCGCGCTGGACCATCTGGCTGCGCTCGTACTTCATGTTGTCGCGCAGATAGTCGAAGCCGAGCTCGTTATTGGTGGCGTAGGTGATGTCGCAGGCGTAGTTGGCGCGGCGCTCGTCGTCGTTGAGGCCATGGACGATGACGCCGGTGGTCAACCCGAGAAAACCGTAGAGCCTGCCCATCGTGTGGGCGTCGCGCTGGGCGAGGTAGTCGTTGACGGTGACCACGTGCACGCCCTTGCCGGCGAGTGCGTTCAGGTAGACGGGCAGCGTCGCCACCAGCGTCTTGCCTTCGCCGGTCTTCATCTCGGCAATCGCGCCATCGTGAAGGATCATGCCGCCGGTCAGCTGCACGTCGAACGGGCGCATGCCGAGCACGCGGCGGGACGCCTCGCGCACGACCGCAAAAGCCGGGATCAGGATGTCGTCGAGCGTCTTGCCTTCGGCGAGCAGTTTCCTGAACTCCACCGTCTGGCCGGCAAGCTGTTCGTCGGAGAGAGCCTTGGTCTTCTCCTCGATCGCATTGATGGCGTCGATGGTCGGCTGGTAGCTGCGCACGCGGCGATCGTTTGCCGAACCGAACAATTTGCGGGCGATGCCGCCAAGGCTGACCATACGAATGGTCCTTTCTGAAATCTGTCCCATGGGGGCGAAGGACCGGTCGAACCATCGGTTTCTGATGCCGATAAAATGACCCGTCACGCCCGGAAACTCTGCTGGACGCCAAGTTGCGTGACAGATAAGAGGGGGGTCGAATGATGTCAACGGTGGCGGCCGATACAGAATGGCCACAATCCGGTGTTTGTGAAGGTTTTCTGGCCGGAATCAGACGTTCTGAAACCGGTTTCCCTATCGAAAGGTCTTTATCGATGTTGCGCCACAAATTTCTCATGACCGCCGCGCTGGCCGCTGCGATCCTCTGCCAGGCTCCCGCCTTCGCGGCGGAAGACGCGGTCGTCGCGAAGGTCGGTGACCTGGAAATCCATCAGTCGGAACTTGACATTGCCGTCCAGAACCTCGACCCGCAGCTCGCCCAGCTTCCGGACGATCAGAAGAAGGTCGCAGCCCTTTCCGGCGCCATCGACGTCAAGCTGCTCGCCAAGGGCGCTCTCGCCGAAGGCATCAAGGACACGCCGGACTTCAAGAAGCGGATGGACTATATCGCCGACCGCGAGCTGCATAACGCCTATTTCCGCAAGCATGTGATCGATGCCACCACCCCGGCAGAGGTCAAGGCCCGCTACGACAAGGAAATCGCCTCCCTGCCGAAGCAGGAAGAAGTGCATGCCCGCCACATCCTCGTGAAGACCGAGGACGAGGCCAAGGCGGTCATCGCCGATCTCGACAAGGGCAAGGATTTCGCGGCGATCGCCAAGGAAAAGTCGCAGGACAGCAACAAGGACGAAGGCGGCGATCTCGGCTGGTTCGGTCGCGGCCGCATGGTTCCGGAATTCGAGGAAGCCGCTTTTGCGCTGAAGAAGGGCGAATATACCAAGACGCCGGTCAAGTCGCAGTTCGGCTTCCACGTCATCAAGCTCGAAGACACCCGCGACGCCCCGGCCCCCGCTTTCGAGCAGGTCGAGGACCAGGTCAAGCAGCTGGTGATGCGCGACAAGTACGTCGCTCTCATCACCAAGGCCAAGAGCGAGCAGAAGATCGACATCAAGGACGAAGCCCTCAAGAAGGGTTATGAAGACGTCAGCAAGATGCAGGACGCGGGCGACGCGCCGGTCCAGCAGTAATTCTCGATCACGGGCCCGGATTTTCCGGGCCCTCTCCATATTTGAGCCAGGTAATTTCCGATGTCCGATTCCGTTTCGCCGCTCGCTCCGAAATCCTATCCCGCCATGCCGGCGATCCGCGGCGTGCGCATGGCGACTGCCGCCGCCGGCATCAAGTACAAGAACCGCACCGACGTGCTGCTGATGGTGTTCGACGAGCCCGCGACCGTCGCCGGCGTCTTCACCCGCTCCAAATGCCCTTCGGCGCCGGTCGATTTCTGCCGCGCCAATCTGTCGCACGGGGTGGCGCGGGCGGTGGTCGTCAATTCGGGCAATGCCAACGCCTTTACCGGCGTCAAGGGCAAGGCTGCGACGGCGCTGACCGCGAAGTCGGCTTCCGAGGCGGTCGGCTGCGGCGAGAACGAGGTCTATCTCGCTTCGACCGGTGTGATCGGCGAACCGCTCGATGCGACCAAGTTCGCGGGCGTGCTCGGCGACATGAACTCGGGCGCCACCGGCGATTTCTGGCTCGAAGCGGCACGAGCGATCATGACCACCGATACCTATCCGAAGGTCGCGACCCGCACCGCCGAGATCGGCGGCGTCACGGTGACGATCAACGGCATTTCCAAGGGCGCCGGCATGATCGCCCCCGACATGGCGACCATGCTCTCCTTCGTGGCGACGGACGCCGATATCGCATCGCCGGCGCTGCAGAGCCTGCTTTCCGCCGGCGTCGGCCCGAGCTTCAACTCGGTCACCGTCGACAGCGACACCTCGACCTCCGATACGCTGATGCTGTTTGCGACCGGCGCCGCGGCTGCGGACGGCCAGACCCGTGTCGAAACCGCCGACGATCCGCGTCTGGCGAGCTTCCGCGCCGCGCTCAACGACCTGCTCAAGGATCTGGCCCTGCAGGTCGTCCGCGACGGCGAAGGGGCGCGCAAGATGGTCGAGATCACCGTCACCGGCGCCGAAAGCGATGCCGCCGCCAAGACGATCGCGCTGTCGATCGCCAATTCGCCGCTGGTCAAGACGGCGATTGCCGGCGAGGATGCAAATTGGGGCCGCATCGTCATGGCCGTCGGCAAGTCCGGCGAAATGGCCGACCGCGACCGGCTGGCGATCTGGTTCGGCGACGTGCGCGTCGCCGTCGACGGCGAGCGCGATCCGGCCTATTCCGAAGCCGCGACCACCGCCGTCATGAAGGAACAGGACATTCCGGTGAAGGTCGATATCGGTCTCGGTGACGGCAAGGCGACCGTCTGGACCTGCGACCTCACCAAGGAATATGTTGCCATCAACGGCGACTACCGGAGCTGACGGGAATTGAACGAGGCATCCTCTCCTCATAACGATCTGCCATTGGTCAGGCGGCTCGAGGCCGTCGGCTTTCGGGCCTGGCCGGCCGCGTCCGTCGTTTATGACGGAAGCTGGCAGGTTCGCCTGACCGGCGGTCACCCGTCCAAGCGATTGAACTGTATTGTCCCACTTGATCCGTCCGATCATCGCGACATGTCGGTGCGGCTCGAGAAGGCGCGCAAGCGGTTCGAGAATTACGGCCGTCAGCTGGTCGTCCGGGAGACGCCGCTCGCTCCTCCCAAGCTTATCGAACATCTCGACGCCGCCGGCTGGCGGGTGTTCGAGACCGTCGACGTGCTGACCGTCAACCTCACCGAACTGGAACTGCCGGACACGCTCGATCACCTGCCGAGCCACGATATCGGCCGGTTCTGCGATGCGAGCCTTGCGGTCGATGGCGAGGATGTGGGCCTGAAACCGGCGCTTGCCGAGATCCTGAGTTCGATCAAGCCAACCTCCGGCTTCTTCATCAAGGAGAATCCGCAGGAGCGGGCCACGGCCGTGGCGCTCTGCGTCCAGGACAACGACCTTGCCGGCATCATCTCCTTTGCCGTGGCCCAGGAGCATCGGCGCGAGGGCGTGGGCACCGAAATCCTCTCCTCGGCGCTGCGCTGGGCTCGCATCAGCGGGGCGCGTTCGGCCTGGCTGCAGGTGGTTTCGAGCAACGAACCGGCGATGGCGCTTTATCGGAAGTTCGGCTTCCGCAAGGCCTACGAGTACCGTTATTGGCGGCAGGAAGGCCTGGCATGACCGACGCCTCCCGCAAGATCCTGCTCGTCGCCGCCTGCGCGCTGATCGATACCGACGGCCGCATCCTTCTCGCGCAGCGTCCCGAAGGCAAGTCGCTGGCCGGCCTCTGGGAGTTTCCCGGCGGCAAGGTGGAGCCCGGTGAGACGCCCGAGGAGACGCTGGTGCGCGAGCTCGAGGAAGAGTTGGGCATTGTCACCAAGATTCCATGCCTTGCCCCGCTCACCTTCGCCAGCCACACCTACGAGACCTTCCACCTGCTGATGCCGCTCTATGTCTGCCGTCGCTTCGAAGGCATTCCGACGGGCAGGGAAGGGCAGGCGATCAAATGGGTGCGGCCGAACGCACTCAGGGACTACCCGATGCCGCCGGCCGACGAGCCGCTGATCCCGATCCTGCAGGACCTGCTCTGATCGATAAAATTAGAACGGTCGAATTTATACGGCGTTAAGGGATCGTTTAGCCGGTTGTGGCACCTTCAAGGCTTATCCGGTAACGCGTTGATGAGGCTTTAGAAGGCATGGACGAGGAATTCTGGAAAACTGTGCGGGTCCGTCAGCGGACGACGCATGGCTCCGGCAAAACCGGCGCGCTCAATATCGCTCTTCTGTTCGGGACGGCCGCGATCGCTCTTTCGCTGATCGTGACGCCGATGCTCGCCGGCCGCAATGACGAGCGCCGGCTGGCGCATGTCCAGGAGGATTTCGACCTGATCAGCACGGGCTCCATCAAGCCCGGCGAAAAGGGCGCGAGACATTATACGATCCGGCGCAGCGTATTGCAGGAAACGCCCGGCTCGGTCTGCATCGTACAGGGCTACGGCGTGGGCAACGACTGCTGATACTCGGGTCTTTTAAGCTCGCATATTTTGGTTCGAAGGATTTTCCATGCGCCGTTTCAGATTGCTTCTGAAGAATAACAGCGGCGCAACGGCCGTGGAATATGGCCTCATCGTTTCCATCCTGGCGCTCACTCTGTTTGCGGCGCTCGGCAGCTATTACGACCTGATGAACAACATGTTCGGCGGCATCGCGAATACCTACGAAGACGCTACCCGCTAACGCTGCTATTCCGTTTCCCTGCGCAATGCGTCGGCCAACCGCATCTTGGCGGAGCCCGGCTTCAGCGGCTTCTGCTGGCTTTCGTGCGGTGCCCAGCCGGATGCGTAGATGATCGAGAACGTGGCTCGGATACGGCCGTCCGGATCGGAATAACGTTCCGCATAGAGTTCTGCAGCCCTTACGAAGAAACGCCTCGTCACCGGCACGCGGCTGCGGCCGGCGAGCGGATTGGTCATGCCCATGGCGCGCAGGTCGCGCATCAGCGGGAAGAGTGAGTCGTAACGCACCGTGTAGGTCTCTGCATCGACGACCGGCAGCGAGAAACCGGCGCGCTGCAGCAGGACGCCGACATCGCGTACATCGGCAAACGGAATGACGCGAGGGCTCGCGCCGCCCGTCAGCTCCGCCTCTGCGGACAGAAGGACGTCGCGCATTTCCTGCAACGTGCCGGAGCCGGGGATCGCCGCCAGGAAAAGCCCATCGGGCTTCAGTGCCCGGCGGATGCGGATCAACGTGCCGGGCGTGTCGTTGACCAGATGCAGCGACAGCGGCGACAGGACCAGATTGACGGTGCCGGGTTCGAGGGGGACGTCTTCGAACGGAGCCGTGGTGAAAGCTTCACCGGGGCCTGCGAAGGCGGCATCCGTCTCGACGCGGCTCAAGGTGCCGATCTTGCCGGTGGCAAGCGCCTCGCGGGCGGCGATGCCGGTTCCGCCGTGGAGTTCGACCGCCGTCTCGAACTTGCGTTCGACGACCGACAGCCGGTCTGCAAGCTCGCGGCCGGCGATGTCGAGGAGGAAGGCGGCGCTGCTGTCCCCGGCGGTTATCGCGCGTCTGCGCCGTGCGCTCACCAGCTGTTCGTCGAAAAGAATTTCCATGGCCGTCCACTCGTATTCTGCCGTCGCAAAGGCGCGCTCCGTCCGCTATTGTCAAGTCATGTCCGCCGAGCCCTACGTCAATGCCCTGCGACTTTTAACATCGTTTGCCGTGGGGTGGACGAGATGGGCCGGCGATTTCGTCTATCCGCCGACCTGCCCCGGCTGCGGCATCAGGACCGGCGCGCATCAGGGCTTCTGCCCGTCCTGCTGGCGGGAGATCCGTTTCATCGAGCGGCCTTATTGCGAGAAGCTCGGCCTGCCGTTTTCCTACGATCCGGGGCCGGGCATCCTGTCCGCCCAGGCCATTGCCGACCCGCCCGTCTTCGACCGCCTTCGTTCGGCAGCAATCTTCGAAGGGGCGGCCCGCGACCTCGTCCATTCGCTGAAATACCGCGACCGCACCGATCTTGCGGGCATGATGGCTGGCTGGATGCTGCGCGCCTCGGACGGGCATGTTGAAGCCTGCGACGCCATCCTGCCCGTACCGCTGCATCGCTCCCGTTTTGCCTCACGGAAATTCAACCAGGCGGCGGAACTCGCCCGGCATCTGTCGCAGAAATCCGGCCGGCCGTTCCTCGCCTCCACCCTCGTCCGCGTCAAGCGCACCAACCGGCAGGTCGGGCTTTCGGCGCGGGCCCGCGAGGACAACGTGCGGGCGGCCTTTGCGGTCGCGCCGGGCCATGAGGACCGCATCTTCGGCAAGCGGCTGGTGCTGATCGACGATGTCTATACGACCGGTGCGACGGTTTCATCCGCCACCCGCGCATTGAAGAAAGCGGGTGCCGCGGAGGTCACGGTTTTGACCTTTGCAATGGCTGTTGCCGCGCCTATATGACAGAACAAGGCACTATTGCGCGCGGCCTGTCCCCGACTTCCTTCCCCCTGGGCCGCGCCCGGAGACGATCATGGCAGAGGTCACTATTTATACCCGCGAATATTGCGGTTACTGCGCACGCGCCAAGGCATTGCTGGAGACGAAAGGCGTTTCCTATACCGAGCATGACGCGACCTATTCGCAGGAATTGCGCCAGGAGATGATCGGCAAGGCGAACGGTCGTGCGACCTTCCCGCAGATCTTCATCGACGGCACGCATGTCGGCGGCTGCGACGATCTGCACGCACTCGACCGGTCCGGCAAGCTGGACCCGATGCTGGCGAACTGAGAGGTTTTTCCCATGGCTTTCAAGGCTGCTGCCATCCAGATGTGTTCCGGCGCCGATCCGGAAAAGAACGCCGCCGATATGGCGCGGCTGGTGCGTGAGGCCGCGGCTCACGGCGCGATCTATGTCCAGACGCCGGAGATGACCGGCTTCCTGCAGCGGGACCGCAAGGCGATGCGCGCCGTGCTGCGCGACGAGGCGGGCGATATCATCGTCTCGACCGCCCGCAGCCTCGCGAGCGAACTCGGCATCCACCTGCATATCGGCTCGACGGCGATCGCCGTCGATGGCGGCAAGATCGCCAACCGCGCCTTCCTGTTCGCGCCGGGGGGCCGGCAGATCTGCACCTATGACAAGATCCATATGTTCGATGTCGATCTGGACAATGGCGAGAGCTGGCGCGAAAGCTCGGCCTATGAGCCGGGCGACGAAGCCCGTGTCGCGGACCTGCCATTCGGCAAGCTTGGGTTCGCGATCTGCTACGATGTCCGTTTCCCGCAGCTTTTCCGCACGGAAGCCTTGGCCGGCGCCGAGATCCTGACCGTGCCGGCCGCCTTTACCCGCCAGACCGGCGAGGCCCATTGGGAAATCCTGCTGCGTGCCCGGGCGATCGAGAACGGCGCCTTCGTGATCGCTGCCGCCCAGGCCGGCGTGCATGAGGACGGCCGCGAAACCTTCGGCCATTCGATGATCGTCGATCCCTGGGGCAAGGTCCTGGCGGCAGCCGGCGGCACCGGTGAAGGCGTGGTGCTCGCCGATATCGACATCGCCGCCGTTTCGTCGGCGCGCGGCAAGATCCCGAACCTCAAGAACGCCCGTGAGTTCTCGCTCGATGCGGTTACGGACGCGGCGGGAGAGGTGGCCGCTTGATCAAGTATTCGCTCTCCTGCGACAACGCCCACACGTTCGAAGGCTGGTTTTCGGAAAGCGCCGACTTCGACCGGCAGGTGGCGAGCGGGTTCCTCACCTGTCCGGTCTGCAATTCCGCCTCGGTCTCCAAAACGCTGATGGCGCCCTCTGTTTCGACCGCCCGAAAGAAGGAAGAGAAGCAGGCGATGGTGATGGACCTGGCCCGCCAGGAAGCGATCGCCAAGCTCAAGGAAGCGGTTGCAGCGATCAAGGCCAATGCCGAGGACGTGGGTGAAAAATTCCCCGAGGAAGCCCGCAAGATCCATTACGGCGAGGCGGATGCCCGCGGCATCATCGGCCAGGCGAGCCTCGGCGAGGTGCGCGACCTTCTCGATGAAGGCATCGAGATCGCACCGCTGCCGGTCATCCCCGAAGACACGAACTGAACGGGCGGGACGGCCCGATCGGGCAGCGGGAGTGGAGCGGTTCGAACATCTCCACGACCATGGGCCGAGCGCAAAGGGTTTCCATTTCAAAGAACCCTGCGGGCCGGACGGTGAAAGAGTTGCCATCGACCGTGCCCGAGTGCGCCGGATCGCGACGCGCAATGCGCAGAAGCAGATGGATCGGCTCGCGCATGTGCTTTCGGTCGGAGTGTAGCCGAGCGGGAGAGGGCGGGGATGATCAGTCGTCGGGAAAGAGGATGCTTTTGTAGTCCTGTGCGCCGTGGAGAACCCTCAAGACGACTACCTCGGTATCCAGAACTTCGTAAAAAATGAGATAGCTGCCATGCGGCCGACGACGGATATGGGCCGAGCTACCATGAGGTACTTTGGAGAAAGCGAGTGGCATTTCCGCCAATTGAAGGCATTTGCTCTCCAATTCGGTGACGAAAGTATCTGCACGAGCAGGATTTGACGGAAAGATATGGTCGCCGATCCTGACGAGATCCTCGATGGCTTCCCGAGAAAGGGTGACTTCATCACTGCCCGCTTTTGGTGATGCCCAACCGTTTGCGGACTTCCGCAAATGCTTCGTCGATCGGCACCACCCGGCCGGCCCGAACATCGTCAAGACCCTTCTGCAGTTCCGCATCCAGCTGCTGGCGTGCGCGTTCGCGCTCCTGGCGCTGGCGCAAGACCGTCTCGATATATTCGCTCATTGAAGCAAACGATCCGCGCTCGACCTCGTCGCGCACGAAATCCTGGATGTCCGGCTCCAGCGTCACGGTGATTTTCACGGCCTCGCCCATTCGGTCTCTCCAGAAGCAAGTTCCAAAGCCTATCACGGAAATGGCAGGCGGCGGAAGTTGTCTTACGCCGGCCGTTTCGCCAGCATCATGTAGTTGACGTCCATGTCCGGCGACAGGTTCCAGCGGTCCTGGAGAGGATTGAAGAAGACGCCGGTGCGGTGGATGATGTCCATGCCGGCAGAGGAGATCGGCTTTTCCAGTTCTTCCGGGCGGACCAGCTTTTCGTATTGATGGGTGCCGCGGGGCAGCCAGCGCAGGATATTTTCCGCGGCGAAGATCGCCAGCGCGCCTGCCTTGAAGGTGCGGTTGATGGTGGCGACGAACATCAGGCCCCCGGGGCGGACCATGTTGGCGCAGGTGGTGATGAAGAAATTGACGTCGGAGACGTGCTCCACCACTTCCATGTTCAGCACCACATCGAAAGTCTCGCCGGCTTCGGCGAGCTGTTCGGCGGTGACGGCCCGGTAGTCGACCGAGGTTCCGGTTTCCGCCGCATGGGTGGAGGCGATGCCGATGTTCTTTTCCGACGGGTCGGCGCCGACGACGGTTGCGCCCATGCGGGCGACCGGTTCCGACAGCAGGCCGCCGCCGCAGCCGATATCGAGCACGCGCAGGCCCGACAGCGGCAGGTGGCCCTTTGGATCGCGGCCGAAATTCTCGGCAATGCGGTCGCGGAGATAGGCAAGGCGAACGGGGTTGAACTTGTGCAGCGGCTTGAACTTGCCGGTCGGGTCCCACCATTCCGCGGCCATCGCGGAAAACCGGTCGACCTCGCTCTGGTCGATCGTGGTGCGGGGATCGAGCGTGTTGCGGGCGGCTTCGGTCATGGTCCTGCTCCTTGTTCTATCGTTGAAGTCGGACGGCAGACGAGAGAAGTCAAGAGACCTTGCGCTTCGGGCGCCGCATTGCCGCAGCCTGGATGAACGTGCCGAGCAGCAAGCCGATATCGGGCTCATCCGCCCGCATGTCCCGGACGCTCTCCGTCGTCTGCCTGAAGATTTCATAATATTCCGGTTCCCGGTGAGCGATACAGATCGGAAGGTTGGCGCAGGCGTGGCCGCTCAAACCGATTTCCCGCTGGGCGCGGACCTTTCCCGCCTGGTGCGGAGACGCCATCATCGGCCCGCTGCAGACGCGCCTGCGCCGGCATGCGCGCAGGCGGCAAACCCTGTGCGTGATTAAGGCGAGCGTGGCGGCAAGACGACAGAGTTCCTCATGCTGCTCGGCGCGAAGTGCTTCATATTCGCTGAGGTCGGGCTGATCCATGATTTTCCTCCGCTGTTTCAGGACGCAATAAACCCTTGGCGATCGTGGTTATTTTCATTTCCGGGTGAAACCCGAGGTTCGGCCGGGACACGTCGTGTGCCTCGTATGAATTTAGTTAGGTGACACGCGACGTGCCCCGTTCGGTCATGTTTTTCCGCGCAACTCCGGTCCCTCTGCGGCGGTATGGAATTTAACTCCGTGGAAATGAGCACGGATGCCATACCGGGTTGTGTGCGACACACGCACGCCCCGCCTTGAGGCGAGAGGGAGACCATTTTCTGCGCAGCCCCTGATGGCCCACCTGCATGACAGCGGATCGCCAGGGCACCGGTCCCGCCTCGCCGGTCATGCGGGCCGGTGTAGCCGAAGCGGGACGTGGGGATTCTAGGCGCGGGACGGCGAGACGGGGATGAAAGGGGACGAGATTTCGTCTATGTCTCTGAAAAGCCGCAGGGCATGAAAGGCAGTCATCCCCGCTTGGAGGGCTGGATGGCGAGTCGGGAGGAGGGACAATGGCGATCACGGTCGAGCGATTGAAGGAGCTGCTCGCTTTCGAGGAGGTATCCCTGACGCTGTCGGACAGTTCCACCGAAATCCGCGACGGCTATATTCTCGAGAGACTGCAGTTTCGCCTGGGCGACGGCACGGACGTGCGCGGTTTCCTGACCCGGCCGAGCGAGGGGTTCTTGACCGCCGGACCGGCGATCCTGCATGCCCATGCGCATGGCGCCCGCTGGGATATCGGCGCATCGGAACTGATCGACGGCCGGCCGGCCCTGCTCGATGCGCCGGGGCCGGCGCTGGCACGCGAGGGGTATGTGGTGCTGTGCATCGACATGCCGACATTCGGCGAGCGCGCCGGGCAGACCGAGGATGCGGCGACCAAGGCGGCACTCTGGCACGGGAAAACGCTGTTCGGGCAGATGCTGTCCGAGCAGGCCGCGGCGCTCACCTGGCTTGCAGGGCGGCCGGAGGTAGATGCGCAGAGGATCGGCGTCGCCGGCCTGTCGATGGGGGCGACGCTCGCCTATTTCCTCGCGGCGCTCGATCCGAGGGTGAAGGCCGCGGCGCATCTGTGTTGCTACGCCGATTTCGCGACGCTGGTCGAGGCCGGCGCGCATGACCTGCACGGGCATTACCTGACCGTGCCGGGGCTGCTCAAGGAGACCTCGACCGGCGAGATCGCCGGACTAGCAGCGCCGCGGCCGCAGCTGATCTGCATCGGCTGGGACGACCCGTTGACGCCGCCTGACGCGGTGGAACGCGCCTTTGCCGAAACGGAGGCCGCCTACCTTAAGGCCGAAGCGCTCGGCGCGCTGGTTTTCCTGCCGGAGGCAGGCGTCGGCCATCGCGAGACCGAGGCGATGCGGCGGGCGATGCTGGCCTTCTTCAAGGGTTATCTCTGAGGATATCGGTCAGACGAGCGGTGCCGTTCGGCCCGGGCTTTCGCACCGGTCCTGCCGCTCTACCGCGTGCCGTTCAGATGCACGCATCTCTTGCCGATCTGCTCCTTGCGCTGCGATTTGGTATATCGCGCGATCATGCCGGCGGGGCAGCTCTTGTCGTCGAACAGGACGGACTCGCCGGCCGCCATCGTCGCCGGCGTCGGCTTGGTCTTGACCATCCTGGTCTGGGCATTGGCCGGGGATAACGCGACCGGTCCCGCGAAGACCACGGCCAACAATAGGATCAGGGATATACGGAACATCGGAACCTCTCCTCCCGCTGCGGTTGGTGAGGGATTGTACCGTTCGCGCAATCGGCCGACCATTCGATCTTCCGGTTGAGGCGGGCTCGATCGGACGAGGGGTGGGATTAGCTCCCTTTCACCCTCAATCCATTGCGGTCGAACAGGTGCAGCGGGGCTCCGGCGACGGAGAAGTGGGCCTCGTCTCCCGGAGAAAGCTGCTTCTGGCCGGGAACGACGGCGAGGAGTTTCTCGCCCTTCAGATCCGCATGGATGACCGTTTCGGAGCCGAGCGCCTCGACCAGCCGCACCTTGACCGTGAGGCTTCCCGGATCATTCGCGAGCGTGATGTGCTGCGGGCGGATGCCGATCGTCAGCTTGTCGCCGACAGACAGGGAATGGCCCGAGAACGGCACGAGAAGGCGGTGGCCTCCCGTGGTGGTAAGCGTCGCTGTGCCGGTTTCCAGCCCGGCGACTTCGCCGGCCAGAAAGTTCATGTGCGGTGCGCCGATAAAGCCGGCGACGAAGCGGTTGGCGGGCGTGTTGTAGAGGTCGAGCGGGGTGCCGACCTGTTCGATCTTGCCGGCCCGCATGACGACGATCCGGTGGGCAAGCGTCATCGCCTCCACCTGGTCGTGGGTGACGTAGATCATCGTCGAGCCGAGGCGCGCGTGGAGCGCCGCGAGTTCGGCGCGGGTCGAGACGCGCAGCTCGGCGTCGAGGTTCGACAGCGGCTCGTCGAGCAGGAAGGCGGTCGGGCGGCGCACGATGGCGCGGCCGATCGCGACGCGCTGGCGCTGGCCCCCGGAAAGCTGGCCGGGCCGGCGCTCGAGATAGGGCTCGATCTCCAGCATGCGGGCGGCTTCGTTGATTCGATCGGCCACCTCGGTCTTGGGCATATTGGAATTTTCAAGCCCGAAGGCGAGGTTTTGACGCACGCTCATATGCGGGTAGAGCGCATAGGACTGGAAGACCATGGCCAGGCCGCGGTCGGCGGCCGAAACCTCGTTGACGCGCTTGCCGTCGATCTCGATCTCGCCGCTCGAGACCTTTTCAAGGCCGGCGATGGTGCGCAGCAAGGTCGATTTTCCGCAGCCGGACGGGCCGACGAAAACGATGAACTCGCCGTCCTTGATATCGAGGTCGATGTCCTTCAGGACGTCGACTGCGCCGAAGGATTTCTTGATTTTGGTGAGTGTGATCTCGCCCATCGGGGATCCTTACTTCAGGCCGGTGCCGGCAATGCCGGTGGTGATGAAACGCTGCAGGAAGATGAAGACAAGCACGACCGGGATCATGGTGACGACGGTCATCGCCAGGATGAAGTGCCACTGGACGTTCAGTTCGCCGGAATAGATGCTGAGGCCCACCTGCAGGGTGTAGAGCTCGCGCCGTGACAGGACGATCAGCGGCCACAGGAAGTCGTTCCAGCGCCAGACGACCGAGAAGATCGCCAGTACGGCGAGCGCCGGTGCCGTCAGCGGCAGGACGATGCGCCAGTAGATCTGCCATTCGGACGCCTTGTCCATGCGCGCAGCATCGATCAGCTCGTCGGGAATGGTAAGCATGTACTGACGCAGGATGAAGACGCCGGTCGGGGTCGCCACCGTCGGCAGGATGACACCCCAGAGGCTGTTGAACAGCCCGAGCGACGAGATGATCGAATAGAGCGGCACCATGATCACCGACAGCGGCACCATCAGCGTTGCAAGGATGATCAGCATGGCGAGCGAGCGGCCCTTGAACTCGTATTTGGACAGCGCGAAGGCCGCCATGGAGTTGACGATCAGGGTGATCAGCGTTGCCGTTACCGTCACGAAGACCGAGTTCCACAGGTAGCGCAGGAAATCGAACTGGGTGAAGGGCGTCGTGTAGTTTTCCGTCGCGAACGAGACCGAGCGGACCGGGGTGCGGTCGTTGATGTTGATGCGGACGATTTCGCCGGGCGTCTTCGGATCGACCATCTGGGCGACGAGGCCGATGCGGCGCACCTCGGCCAGCACCTTGGTCGAACCGTCCGGCATCTTGGCCTCGAAGAGCTGCAGCGGCTTGTCGTAGCCCTGCACGGTCGCCTGGCTGGTGACATAGGGCAGGATCGACGGCGGGAATTCGGCAAGGGCGGCCGGCGTCTTGAAGGACGAGAAGGCAAGCCAGACGGCCGGGCCGAACATGATGATCAGGCCGCCGATGAGCCAGACCCAGGTGACGATATCCGTCCAGTGCCAGCTTTTGCCGCCGCGGCGGCGCAGAATGAAGCGGGAGGCGACACCCATTAGCGTTTCCCCTTCTTTTCGCTACGCTGGCCGATGCCGAGCTGGACCAGAGTAAGCACCACGAGCACGAGGCCCATCAGGATCGAGGCGGCAGCGGCGAGGCCCGGATTGCGGAGCGCCGAGGCAAAGCCGGTCTCGTAGATATACTGGGTCAGATAGAGCGTGCTGGTGCCCGGACCGCCGCCGGTCAGCACGTAGACCTCGTCGAAAATCTGCACGGCCTTGATCAGCGCGAGGACGACGACGACCAGAAGGTTCGGCGTGAGAAGCGGCAGCGTGATGCGCCGGAAGACGCGCGCCGGCTTGGTGCCGTCCATTTCGGCGGCTTCATAGAGATCCTTCGGGATCGCCTGCAGGCCGGCGAGCAGGATCAGCGTGTAGAGGCCCATATGCGCCCAGATCGATACGCCGATCGTGGCGATGAAGGTCCAGTTACGGTCGGTGAGCCAGGTATAGGGCTCGATGCCGAACTGGTAGAGGCCGAAATTCAGGAGGCCCTGGCGCTGCAGGATCCATTTCCAGATCAGGCCGACGACGACCGGCGACAGCAGGACCGGGAAGAAGAACACGGCGCGCCAGAAGGAACGGGCGGCGAGATCGCGGTTTAGGATCAGTGCCGTGATCAGCGACACGAGGATCATCAGCGCCACCTGCAGGACGACGAACCAGAACGTGTTACCGACGGCGGTCCAGAAGGCATCCTCCTGGCAGGACATCGGGTCGAGATAATTCGCGCAGGTGAATAGGCGCTGATACTGATCGGCGCCGACGAAATTGCGCTCGGAAAGGAAAAAGGCGGTGCCGCCGGTCATCGAGTAGACGAAGTTGATGACGAGGGGCAGCAGCACGAAAATGCCGAAGATCAGCATGTTCGGGGCAAGGAATACGGTCGCCATGCCGCCGATGCCCGCCGCTTTCTGGACGGCGCGAAGCGGTATGTCGATGATGCGCATCAGGAGATGCACAGGCGCCATGAGGAGGCTGCCGAGGCGGTCGCTGAGAGACGTCGTGCTCATGTTGGTATTCCATCCCTCCCTTGTCTTCTTATCCGGATGGCGGGGGCTTGCCCCTCATCCGCCTGACGGCACCTTCTCCCCGCAGGCGGGGAGAAGGAATAGGCCGCGCCGTCGCCGTTCCCCTCGCCCCGCTTGCGGGGAGAGGGTGCGCCGAGCGGAGCGGAGGCGGGGTGAGGGGCTCACCCCAATGCTGGCCATCAAAGGCCGCTGTCCTTGACCTTCTGGGCGATATCGGCGTCGATGCGCGTGAACGCGTCTTCAAGCTTCAGTTCGCCGGCAAGGGTCTGACCGACGCGGGTGACGATCGCGGCATAGACCGTGTCGGACCAGCGCCAGCCGGGAAGCTTCAGAGCGGTGTCGGAGGTGGTCTTGGATGCCTCGACATATTTGGTCAGTGCAGCCTTGGCGAAGGCGTTGTCGGTCTTGAAGTCGAGACCGCCCTTGTCGACGACGCCCTTGTGGCCGGGCAGGAAGAGGGTGCGCTCGGAGAATTCCTTGACGATCTTCTCCTGGGCGAACCAGTCCATCACGGCTGCGACGTCCTTCGGGTTCTTGGTGTATTTCACCGCGACCAGTGCCGCGCCGCCGGGCATGCCGGTGCAGGCTGCCGGACCGCAGGGGCTGCCGGTCGCGACCCAGTCAAAGCTGTTGCCGATCTTGGTGGTGAGGTTCGCCACCTGCCAGGAACCGGAATAATAGAAGGCGAGCTGGCCGTTGATGAAATCCTCGGCCGCGGCGCGGTAGGTCGAGCCGGCTGCCGAGACCCAGACGTCCTTGGCGAAGGAGCCTTCGCCGACCCAACCGACGAACTTGGTCAGGAAGTCCTTGGCGCCCTTGTCGAGCGGAGCGGGCTTGCCGTCCTTTCCGACATAGTTGGCGCCGTAGGACAGGAGCGGAGCGGTCAGGCGGTGGCCGGAACGGTCGATCGCCATGGCGAACGGAAGCTTCTGGCTATCCTTGACCTTCTTGGAAGCGGCTGCCCATTCTTCCCAGGTGGCCTTCGGGCCCGGCAGCGGTACGCCGGCCTGGTCGAACAGGGTCTTGTTTGCATAACCGCCGGTCAGCGTGATCTGCGTCATGAAGCCGGAGATCTGCTTGGAGCCGTCCGGGCGCATCCAGTCGGCCTGGGCGCCGAAATTATCGTCCCAGTATTTGGCGTCCTTGACCAGTGGACGCAGGTCGAGCCAATGCTTGGAAAGGTCCTTGATCGCCGTGACGCGGGCGATATCGGGGCCGTTGCCGGCTTCGAGCTGGACGGGCAGCTGATCCTTGATGACGCTGTAGGCAACGTTGTCGAGAATGACGTTGATGCCGGGGTTTTCCTTCATGAAACGGCCGACGAGGTCCTTCATGACGTCGCCTTCGACGCCGTCCGAATACCACATGATCCGCACGTCGCCGGCATGTGCCGCCGTCGACATGAGAAGGGCGAGTGCTGCGCCCGCCAAAAGCGATTTGGTTTTCATGATCATTTCCTCCTCTGAATGGACGGGCCTCCACCCGTCCGGTTTTTAGATTACGAAGCGCTCAGCATGGTTGCTTCGCCTTTTACTGTATAATCCGCCCGCGCGATGACGCGGCCTTCGGCCTCCACGGAGCCGTCCTTCCTGAAGCGGACGGTACCATATTCCGGGTCCTCGACAACGACGGTGCCGTCGGATTCCTGTCTCGGGGCGAGCCCGGCGAAACGGTACTCGACGGCCGTGAGATTGTCGGATTCGCAGACGCGGACGATCCAGCGGGTCTTCTGGCCGTACTGGCGCAGTTCAGCCCCTGCAGACGGTCCCTCGGTCACGGCCTGCAGCTTCGAGGGGCTGAGCAGCATGACGGCGCCCTTGCCTGAGCGGGCAAGCGCCACGCCGCCGGAAACGCTGGTTTCGTCGAACTCGGCCTTGGGGAACCAGGCATGGGTGAAATCCGGCTGTTCCTCGTAGGTGGTGAATTCGAGGACGGCGAGGCCGCGATATTGCTGGGCGCGCGGGATGGTGCCGCAGCCGCCCCAATAGGACGGGCGGCCGTAACCGAACTGGATGGTCTCGCCCGGATGGTTGATCCAGATGGCGGCTTCGGGCTTGTCGCCGAGACGCAGGTGCAGGATGGTTTCCTGGTAACCCCATTCGTCCCAGCGGTAATGAACCGCTGAGCCCATGGCGAAATGCTCGCCCTTGTAATGATAAAGCGCCGCGAAGGAATTTTCGCCCTGGGCGAAACGCCATTCCTGATGCTGGCTGCCGCGGTGATCGGCAATCGCTGCGAACTCGGCCGGGATTTCAAGGCCGTGGTCGCGCAGGCACACCGCCATCTGCGGCAGGCAATGGACGCGGCGGCCGTACCAGCCCTTGCCCCAGAGCAGGCGGGCGACGCCCGACAGTTCCAGCGAGCGGCCGGCGCAGAGCGTGTGCTCGTAGGAGCGGCCCTGTGCTGCCGTCACCATGCCGTGATGGGCGGAGCGGGCGATGATTTCGCAGAGGCGGACGATGCCGGCCTTGGCGCGATCGGCGATATCCTTATCCGGGGAGAGCGCGGCAAGCGCCGTCAGGCCCTTGAGGTCGATCGGGAAATAGGGCGCCGAGTTGAACTCGGCCATTTCCCAGTGTTCGAAATGGTCGAGCCAGGCGCGGACGCGGGCGGCACCGACCTTCGCCTGCTCCGAACCTTTACGGCCGGAACGGACGAAGGTGGCGTCTGGGAGGAGGCTGCCGGCGAGATAGGCGGAGGTGTGGAAGAGCAGGGCGTGGTTTTCGGAAAAATACCACTGCACGTCATTGCCCGGCTCATCCATCCAGTAGCGATAGTTGAGGATGGCGCCGTCGATGCGGTTCCTGGTCTTTTCGTTGATGTCCTTGCCCCAGACGGTGCGCGACCAGATGAGCGGCACCAGCGAGAAGTCGGCGCAGTCGTGGCAGTCTTCGATCGAGGGCAGGATTTCCTCGATCATCGCATCCGTATCGGGACCGGAACGGCCGCTTGCGAGGCGGGCGAAGGCACGCACGGTATCGCGCTCGGAATTTTCCGAAATCTGGGTCAGGGTCTCGGCGATACGATCGCTCAGGGATGCAGGAGCCTGGCCCTGGCTTTCGGCATGGCAGATCTCGACGCCGAGCGAACGGGAGACGACGAAGCCGCCGGCATTGAGGGTGATGCGGAAGTGGCGGAAATCGGCGGGCGCCTTTTCCGACGGGCCGATATTGAGGCTGGTGGCGCCGGCGGCCAGGGTGAAGTCGTAATCGAAGCGCTCGCGCGACATGAAGTCGCCCTCGACCGCGACATTGACCTTCACCTCGACCGGCAGGGGCGCGGAGAGAGCCAAGGTGATATCGCCGCCGAAATAATGCTGGCGGTCGAAATACATGGTGTCGAGCGCCTTTTCGAGGCTCGCGGCGACGGCGCTTGTGACCGGGACCGGCAGGGCGACGCTGGCAGCCGGGCCGGAGAGATAGTCGAACTGGTAGAAATAGCGGGCGTCGCGCTCGGCGAGGTCGTCGAAGAACAGGGTGATCTCGTTGAGGCCGGCGACCAGCGGCAGTTCGAATTCCTGCTTGGCTTCGAGATTGCGGCTATAGGGCGCCATCCAGCCGGCTTCCGTGCCGTTGACCCAGATGACCGCGCCGCCGCAGGTGCCGAGGCGGATCTTCGCGGTGCCGGCGGTTTCAGCCTCGATATAGGTGCGGGTCCAGGTGGCGAGCCGGGTCGGGCGGAACCAGAAGCCGGAGAGATCGAGCCGCGGCGAACCGAAAGGCAGCCACCAGCGGGTGGCATCGAAGGAGCCGCGGACGTCCGGGCGCTTGCCGCGGTAGGTCTCGGCGAAGATGGTGCGGCACGGATATTCGTGCGGGATGAAGTTCTTGACCTTGGTCAGGAAGAAGAACGGGTCCATCTCGCCCTTCATCGGGGCATCCGGCACGTCGAAACGCTCCTGCGCAATGGCGCCGAGCTGCCAGTACCGGACGGCTTCGCCCGGCTTCAACGTCTTTCGCATCCAGTTTGCTTCGGGATTCATGGTCGTCTTCACTTCAGTTCGCTGAGGGCCACGGGGGCCACGTCGTTATATTCCTGGTTCTCGCCGGTCATGCCCCAGACGAAGGCGTATTGCGCGGTCCCGGCACCCATGTGGATCGACCAGGCGGGAGACAGTACCGCATCGAGGTTCTTGACCACGAGATGGCGCGTTTCTTCCGGGCGGCCCATCAGGTGGATGACGCGCTCTTCTTCGGGCAGGTCGAAATAGCAGTATGCTTCCATGCGCCGCTCGTGCAGGTGCGGCGGCATGGTGTTCCAGATGCTGCCGTCGGCCAGATCGGTAATGCCGAGCAGAAGCAGGCAGGACGGCGTGACTTCCGGATGGATGTACATCCTGAGGTTCCGCAGGTTGGCGCGCTTGGCATCGCCGAAGGTCAGCATCTTGGATTCCGACCGCTTGATGAGGCGGTGGGGGATGTCGGCGCCCGCCGGAACCGAGTTCATGTAGAACCGGGCCGGCTTGTCCGCCGAGGCGCTGGCGACCGAGATTTCCCGGGCGCCGCGGCCGATATAAAGCACGTCGCGGTTTTCGAGCGTGAAACTCTTGCCATCGACCGAGACGACGCCGGTGCCGCCGAGATTGGCGATGCCCATTTCGCGGGCCGAGAGCAGGAAGGGCGTGCCGATGTCCTCGCCCGAACCGAAGGTCAGCGTGGACGATACCGGAACCGCGCCGCCGACGATCAGACGGTCGACATGGGTATAGGTGAAGGAGACCTTATCGGCCTGGAACAGGTCTTCCATCAGGAATTCGGCACGCAGGCGCGCGGTGTCGTAAGCCTTGATGTCGTTGGGGCCGGCCCCGTAGAGAACCTTCATCGTCATGCTGTCTCGCTTCCCGGTTCCACATGCCGGATGGCTTCGGAAAGGCAGAGGATCGAAAGCGCCTGCCCGTAGCCGGTCGGCTGGATGGGGATGTCCCTGTAGAATTGCAGATCATGGCCCATGCGCGTTCCATAGGAAACGTTGAGCACGGTGCCGGTTTCGTCGATATTGGCGAGCACCGCTTCAACGGCCTTGAGGCCGGCGGTGCGCCATTCATGGGTGCCGAGGCCGAGGCGATAGCCCTTGAGCAGGCCGTAACCGAAGCCGGCCGTCGCCGAGATTTCCTCGTAGGACGACGGATCGTCGAGCAGGGTGCGCCAGGCGCCGGAAGCGGCCTGCAGCGGCAGCAGCGCGTTGACCTGCGCCGTCAGCACGCCGAGCAGGAAGTCCTTTACCGGCTTCGAAACCTCGGCGAGGTCGAATAGATCGAGCATGCCGGCGGTGATCCAGGCATTGCCGCGCGCCCAGCGGGCTTCCGCGAAATTATGCCGGCCCTGGAAGGTCCAGCCATGGAACCACAGGCCGGTCTTCCTGTCGGCGAGATAGCGGGTATGGACGAGGAACTGTTTCGACGCCTCGTCGACCAGCTCGCGGCGGCCGCTTGCTTCACCGTAGGACGCGAGGAAGAGGGCGACCATGTAAAGCGTGTCGTCCCAGAGTTCGTCGTCATTCACCTTGTCGGAGACGTGATGCTCGAAGGCGCCTTCCTCGGTGCGGCCCATCTGGCTCATGACCCGGTCGGCCCAGGCGTCGAGCACTGGCTGCCAGCGCGGGTCGCGGGTTTCGCGCCAGAGAACGGACAAGGCCAGCATGGGGGCGGTGGTATTGACGTTGAGCGACGGGAGGCCGGCTTCGATGCGGGACGCGTACCAGTTCTCGATGAGCGCCTTCAAATCTTCGCGACCGGTGAACAGCCAAAGCCGGATCAGGCCGTAGAGGCCGACGCCCTGCGGCCATTCCCAGCTGTCGAAAGAGATATAGTCGCCGGCGGTTCCGTCGAGATTGGGTTCGTGGAAACGACCGTCGTCGCGAAGCCCGGTTATGCCGGCCACGAGGCGGTCGAGTTTTTCACGGATGTCCCGGGCTGAAAGGCCCATGTCTCAATTCCTCCCTTTGCTGCGGCACCTTGCTGCGCAGCATTTCGATCCGCTTCTCCCGAGCGATGATCCTATGAAAACATCTGAAAATTGATTGCGCAATCTGAAAATTTTTTGCAGTGTGCGCATCTGGGAAGCGGAGGATGTCATGGCAGCGACGATCGTGCCGGGCAAGCGCGGCAAGAAAAGCCGGCGGGTGCGGCTGGAGGATATTGCGGGAAAGGTGGGCGTGTCGCTGAGCACCGTGTCGCGGGCGCTGGCCGGCGAGAAGGGCGTGCGCGCCGACATCCGACAGCGGATCATGGAGGCAGCGAAAGACGCCAATTACGCAATGCCGACGCCGGTCGCCGGCAAGAAGGTGATCCTGGCGGCCTCCAGCGCGGCGATGATCGACTACGTGCGCAACCAGTTCACGCTCTATGTGCTGGAAGGGCTGCGGGATCGCGCGCAGGCTCTCGGGCTCGATATCGTCACCCGCGCGGTCGCCGATCAGTCGGAGGAAAAGGTGGTTCTGGAGGAGGCGCTGGTCGATCCGGACGTCGCGGGATTGCTGTTCCTGACCGTCGATGACGAAGGGATGCTCGAGGCCACCCGCGGTTTCGGCAAACCGGTGGTGCTGATCAACGGTGACGACCCGATGATGCGGCTCTCGAGCGTAACCCCCTGCAACCGCTCGGCCGCGCATCTTGCGACCGACTATCTCATCCGGCTGGGCCACAAGCGCATCCTGTTCCTGATGCGCCCCGGCCGGCGGACGATCGACCGGCGCCGCGAAGGCTGGCAGGATGCCTTCCAACATCATGGTCTGCCTTGCCCTCCGGATCTCGTCGTGCCGGTCGAGGACTGGCTGCCGGAGCTTGCCGCCCAGGCGGTCAGCGAGCGGTTGCGCAGGAACGGGCTCGATTTCACGGCCGTGCTGACGGCTGGCGACAGTCTCGCAGTCGGTGCGATGATGGGCGTGCAGCAGATGGGGTACACCGTGCCGGGCGACGTTTCGGTGATGGGCATGGACGACCTGCCGCAGGCCGCCTTCCTCAATCCGCCGCTGACGACCGTGCATGTTCCGATGCGCGAGCTCGGCGCCGTGGCGCTCGATCTTTTGCGGGACGGGATGACCGGATTTGCAAATCCGGCGCGGCGGGTGGAGCTTGCCTGTCACATCGCCGAGCGCCAGTCGACCGGGCCGGCCAGAGGTTGACGCCGGCCAAATCGGTCATTCATGCACCATTCAGCGCCGTGCTGGAACAATGCGGATGTCTCGAACATTGACATC
The DNA here is from genome assembly GCF_964253725.1 of Neorhizobium sp. LjRoot104. NCBI lineage: Bacteria > Pseudomonadati > Pseudomonadota > Alphaproteobacteria > Hyphomicrobiales > Rhizobiaceae > Neorhizobium > Neorhizobium sp. LjRoot104. The sequence goes on along the minus strand of NZ_CAXURS020000001.1, from coordinate 3,440,832 downwards.
CGGCGAAATCCGTCCGGCAGATGGTCAAGTCCGGTTCGTGTTATTCGGTTTCTCAGGAGGAAGCCCGTGAAGAAAGTTCTGGTGTCCGTTGCGGCACTTTGCGCCCTGTTCGTGGCGCCGTCGATTGCGGATGCGGCCGTGCGCGGTGTCGCCACGGCCAATGTCAACATGCGGTCCGGGCCGAGTACCGGCTATCCGGCCGTCGACGTCATTCCGGTCGGTGCGTCGGTGACGATCTATGGCTGCATGAGCAGCGTCAACTGGTGCGACGTCGCCTTCGTCGGCGGACGCGGCTGGGTGTCGGGCAATTACGTGCAGGCGACCTATCGTTCCAACCGCGTCTATGTCGCCCCTGACTACTACGAGGGCCTCGGCATTCCGATGGTCACGTTCGATGTCGGCAACTATTGGGGCCGTTATTATCGCAACCGCGACTTCTACCGCGATCGCGATCGTTGGGACCGCTACGACTGGAGACGCGACGCGCGCCTTGCGCCGCCGCCTCCTGCGCCGCCGCGCTGGGATCGTGACGGTGACCCGCGCTGGGACCGCGACCGGAGCTGGAGCCCCGGCGACCGGGCGCCACCCCGCCCGCCGGTGTGGCGCGGCGACCGTGACCGTTTCTACAGGGATCCGGGTTGATTGCAGGCCGCCGCCTCTGCGGTGCGCCCGTGACGACGATCGGCCTCCGCTGATCCGGTGCAGGAATGCAAGAAGGCCGCCGAAGGGTGGCCTTTTTGCGCTCGGCATCAGGGGAGCTCATTGCGAAGCGTACCGTTCGGCCATGTTCTGGCCATTGCGCCTTTTCAGCCTTTTCGATAAGAGACCCCGCAACTCGGTAATCCTGTCATAAACGACGGGATTGCGAGGCGGTTTGAAAGCAGGCGCCCAAGGCTCCCGAGCCTCTTGGCGAAACAGTGGTTTTTGTCGGTATGGCTCGCATCGTCATGAAATTCGGCGGCACTTCGGTCGCCAATCTCGAACGCATTCACAATGTCGCGCGCCATGTGAAACGTGAGGTCGAAGCCGGACACGAGGTCGCGGTGGTCGTCTCCGCCATGTCCGGCAAGACCAACGAGCTGGTCGGCTGGGTCCAGGACATGCCGAAGGTCGCCGGCGCCAACTCGCCCTTTTATGACGCGCGCGAATATGACGCCGTCGTCGCATCCGGCGAGCAGGTGACGTCCGGCATCCTTGCCATCGCGCTGCAGTCGATGGGCATCAATGCCCGGTCCTGGCAGGGCTGGCAGATCCCGATCCGCACCGACAGCGCCCATGGCGCAGCAAGGATCATGGAGATCGACGGTTCCGAGATCGTCAAGCGGATGGGCGAGGGCCAGGTGGCCGTCGTCGCCGGTTTCCAGGGGCTCGGCCCCGACAACCGGATCGCGACGCTCGGCCGCGGCGGTTCCGATACGTCGGCGGTGGCGATCGCGGCTGCGGTCAAGGCCGACCGCTGCGACATCTATACGGATGTCGACGGCGTCTACACGACCGACCCGCGCATCGTGCCCCAGGCGCGGCGCATGAAGAAGGTCTCCTTCGAGGAAATGCTCGAAATGGCATCGCTCGGTTCGAAGGTTCTGCAGGTGCGCTCGGTCGAGCTTGCCATGGTCCACAAGGTCCGCACCTTCGTGCGCTCCAGTTTCGAGGATCCCGATGCACCGGGCATGGGCGACCTTCTGAACCCGCCCGGTACTTTGATTTGCGACGAGGAAGAAATCGTGGAACAGGAAGTCGTCACCGGCATCGCCTATGCCAAGGATGAAGCGCAGATCTCGCTCCGGCGTCTGGCCGACCGGCCGGGCGTGTCGGCAGCGATCTTCGGCCCGCTCGCCGAAGCGCATATCAATGTCGACATGATCGTGCAGAACACGTCGGAAGACGGTTCGCGTACCGACATGACCTTCACCGTACCGTCGGGCGACGTGCAGAAGGCCATGAAGGTGCTCGACGACAACAAGGAAAAGATCGGCTTCGACGTCGTCCAGACCGAATCAGGCCTGGCGAAAGTGTCGGTCATCGGCATCGGCATGCGCAGCCATGCGGGCGTTGCCGCGCACGCTTTCAAGGCACTTGCCGAAAAAACCATCAACATCAAGGCGATCACCACCTCGGAAATCAAGATTTCGATCCTGATCGACGGTGCCTATTCGGAACTCGCTGTTCGGACTTTGCATTCCGCCTACGGTCTCGATAAGAGTTGAGAATGAACCGTTTGGACGCGCCGGCAGTTGCTGGCGCCGCCTTGCGGTTGGGGTGACCTCGTTTCGGGAGAACATAGGCGATGAGAGACCTGTCGGCAGGTCCGCGCGTTCTGTTGAAGCGGCTGCGCGAGTTGATGGCGGAGCCGCTCGAGCCACAGGAGCGTCTTGACCGGATCGTCCGCCAGATCGCCAGCAACATGGTGGCCGAGGTTTGCTCGGCCTACGTGCTCCGCTCCGACGGGGTCCTCGAACTCTACGCGACCGAAGGCCTGAACAAGGAAGCGGTCCACACCTCGCAGCTGAAGATGGGCCAGGGCCTGGTCGGCACGATCGCCGCCTCCGCCCAGCCGCTCAACCTTTCCGATGCGCAGGCGCATCCGGCTTTCCGCTATCTCCCCGAGACCGGCGAGGAAATCTACCATTCCTTCCTCGGCGTGCCGATCTTGCGCGCAGGCCGCACGCTCGGCGTTCTCGTCGTCCAGAACAAGGCGAGCCGCAACTATCGCGAGGACGAGGTCGAGGCGCTCGAAACCACCGCGATGGTGATCGCCGAGATGATCGCCACCGGCGAGCTCAAGAAGATCACGAGGCCGGGCCTCGAGCTGGACCTGACGCGTGCCATCACCATTGACGCCGACGCCTATAACGAAGGTATCGGCCTCGGCCATGTGGTTCTGCACGAACCGCGTATCGTCGTCACCAATCTCCTGAACGAAGATGCGGAGAAGGAAGTCACGCGGCTGGCGGAATCGCTGGGGTCGTTGCGTATCTCGATCGACGACATGCTGTCGCGCCGCGAAGTCTCCCAGGAAGGCGAGCATCGCGAGGTGCTCGAAACCTACCGGATGTTCGCCCACGACCAGGGCTGGGTCCGCCGCATGGAAGAGGCGATCCACAACGGGCTGACGGCGGAAGCCGCGGTCGAGAAGGTCCAGAGCGACACCAAGGCGCGGATGATGCGCCTGACCGACCCCTATCTGCGCGAGCGGATGCATGATTTCGACGACTTGGCCAACCGGCTTCTGCGCCAGCTGACCGGCTTTTCCGGCCGCGCTTTCGACGAAGGTTTCCCGACGGACGCCATCATTCTCGCCCGCGCCATGGGTGCCGCCGAGCTGCTCGACTATCCGCGCGCCAGCCTGCGCGGCCTGGTGCTTGAAGACGGCGCGGTGACGAGCCACGTGGTGATCGTCGCCCGCGCCATGGGCATTCCGGTCGTCGGACAAGCGGCGGGCGTGGTGGCGCTTGCCGAAAACGGGGACGCGATCATCATCGATGGCGACGACGGCCAGCTTCATCTGCGGCCGGTCCTCGACCTGCAGAAGGCCTACGAGGAAAAGGTGCGCCTGCGGGCCCGCCGCCAGGAACAGTTCAAGGCACTGCGAGATGTCGAGCCGCTCACCAAGGACGGCAAGCGCATCAGCCTGCAGATGAATGCCGGCCTGCTGGTCGACCTGCCGCAGCTTGCCGAGTCGGGCGCGGATGGCATCGGCCTGTTCCGCACCGAGCTGCAATTCATGATCGCCTCGACCATGCCGAAGCTCGAGGAGCAGGAAAGCTTCTATCGCAACGTCATCAAGCAGGCCGCCGGCCGGCCGGTGACGTTCCGCACCCTCGATATCGGCGGCGACAAGGTCGTCTCCTATTTCCGGGCCCAGGAAGAAGAGAACCCGGCGCTCGGCTGGCGGGCCATCCGCCTGTCGCTCGACCGGCCCGGACTGCTGCGCACACAGCTTCGGGCGCTGCTCCGGGCTTCCGCCGGCGCCGAGCTCAAGATGATGCTGCCGATGGTGACCGAGGTTTCGGAGATCCATGCGGTGCGCGACCTGTTGCAGAAGGAAGTGCAGCACCTTTCGAAATTCGGCCACAGCCTGCCGCGCAAGCTGCAGTTCGGGGCGATGCTGGAAGTGCCGGCGCTGATGTGGCAGCTTGACGAGCTGATGGCGGAAGTGGATTTCGTCTCGGTCGGTTCCAACGACCTGTTCCAGTTCGCCATGGCGGCGGACCGCGGCAACGCCCGGGTTTCCGACCGTTTCGACAATCTCGGCAAGCCGTTCCTGCGCATTCTGCGCGACATCGCGCGGGCCGGCGACCGCAACAAGACGGTGGTGACGCTGTGCGGCGAGATGGCGGGCAAGCCGCTCTCGGCCATGGCCCTGCTCGGGGTCGGCTTCCGTTCGGTTTCCATGTCCCCGACCTCGATCGGGCCGGTCAAGGCAATGCTGCTCGGGCTTGACATCGACCAGCTGTCGGCAGAATTGAACGCGGCGCTCGACGATACAAGGTCGTCGGAGCCGATCCGCGCGCTGCTTGTGCGGTTCGCCGAGGCCAACAATATCCCCGTCTAGCGGATAAAAAGAATAAACGGAGTAGTGGGTGGCGAAGCTTCCTGTCGAAAAGATGCGCGAGCTGGAACGCCGGTTCGGCGAGATCGAGGCGCGCATGGCGGAAGGCCCTGCTGCCGACGTCTATGTGAAGCTGGCGTCCGAATATTCCGAACTGCAGCCGGTGGTGCGCAAGATCCGCGAATACCAGAAGACGGTCGATGAAGTCGCGGATCTCAGAGCCATGCTCTCCGACAAGGCGACCGACCGCGAGATGCACGAGCTTGCGGAAATGGAGCTGCCGGAGGCAGAGGAACGGCTCGAGGCGCTCGAAAAGGACATGCAGCTCCTGCTGCTGCCGAAGGACGCGGCCGACGAGAGAAGCGCAATCCTCGAAATCCGCGCCGGTACCGGCGGCAACGAGGCCGCACTTTTCGCCGGCGATCTTTTTAGAATGTATGAGAGGTATGCCTCGACCAAGGGCTGGAAAGTCGAGGTGCTGTCCGCCAGCGAAGGTGAGGCGGGCGGCTACAAGGAAATCATCGCGACGGTCACCGGGCGCGGCGTCTTCTCCAAGCTGAAGTTCGAATCCGGCGTGCATCGGGTGCAGCGGGTGCCCGATACGGAAGCGAGTGGCCGCATCCACACGTCGGCCGCGACCGTGGCGGTGATGCCGGAAGCCGAGGAGATCGACATCGAAATCCGGCCGGAAGACATCCGCATCGATACGATGCGCTCGTCGGGCGCCGGCGGCCAGCACGTCAACACCACGGACTCGGCGGTGCGCATCACCCACATGCCGAGCGGCATCGTGGTGACCAGCTCGGAAAAATCGCAGCACCAGAACCGCGCCAAGGCGATGCAGGTTCTGCGCACCCGTCTCTACGACATGGAGCGCCAGAAGGCCGACAGCGAACGATCCGCCGACCGCAAGAGCCAGGTCGGTTCCGGCGACCGGTCGGAGCGCATCCGCACCTATAATTTCCCGCAGGGGCGGGTGACCGACCACCGCATCAACCTGACGCTCTACAAGCTCGACCGGATGATGGAAGGCGATATCGACGAAGTGGTCGATGCGCTGATTTCCGACTACCAGGCCGGCCAGCTGGCGCAGCTCGGCGAGCAACAGGGATGACGACACTTGGCCTTGCCGTCGCGGATGCCAGATCGCGGTTCTCGGCGGCGGGCCTTCCGGATGCGGCGATCGAGGCGCGGCTGCTGATCGGCGGGCTGCTCGGGCTTTCGAGCACCGAGGTCTTCACCGGCGGCGACCGGCTGCTGACCGAGGAGGAAACCTCCCGGATTTCGAAAGCGGTCGAGCGCCGCTTGAAACGGGAGCCGGTGCACCGCATATTAGGATCACGTGAATTCCATGGCATGGAGCTCCTGATTTCGAAGGAAACGCTGGAGCCGCGCCCGGACACCGAAATCCTGGTGGATTCGATGCTTGCCCATGTGAGGCAGATTGTCGCAGACAAGGGTTCGGCACGTATTCTCGATCTTGGTACCGGAACCGGCGCGATCGTTCTCGCACTCCTCAAGGAAAGCCCGGAGGCTCAAGGGATCGGCAGCGATATCTCGGAGGATGCCCTGCTAACGGCGACAGAAAATGCTGCCCGGTTGGGAATGTCCGAAAGATTTCAGGCGATCCGCAGCGACTGGTTCGACGCAATTTCCGGCCGGTTCGACATAATCGTGTCAAATCCGCCCTATATACGAAGCGATGTTATCCCCGCATTGGACCCGGAAGTCCGGGATTTCGATCCGCTGGCAGCGCTAGATGGAGGTCCGGATGGGCTCGAAGCCTATCGCGCGATTGCGGCGAGTGCAGGAGATTTCCTCGAAAAGGACGGCGTTATCGGCGTCGAGATCGGGTTCGATCAGAAGGAAACCGTGAGCGCGATTTTCCGTGGCGCCGGCTTTACGCTGGTGGAGGCGGTGCGCGATTACGGCGATAATGATCGGGTTCTCGTATTTACCGTGAACCATCCTTGATTTTGCAGGCTAAAGAAAAGGCTTGGATTTCCGGAGGAAGCGGGATAGCTTGCAAATACGCACTGGGACGGCTGGGAATGAACAGCGATTCGTTCGGGTTACAGGGCAACCCTTTGATCCTTCTCTTTTCGAAGAGTTGCGAAGGTTGAACAATTCCCGGTGCGTGAATCAGTTAATTTGACTTTCACAAGCGGCAGGACGCTTTGATCGGCCTGTGCGCGGCACGCGAAGTCTTGTTCGGCTCTGTCCGACAGGCCGCGTGGCCCATTATCAGCGAAGACAGAGAATTGGTGAACGATAGATGAGGCCAGGACAGCAGAACAAACGCGGTCGAGGTCGCGGCAGTAACAATAATAACAATAGCGGCGGCGGCGGCGGAAATAACAACTTCAACCGCAAGGGCGGCAATCCTCTCAGCCGCACCTACGACAGCTCCGGCCCGGACGTGAAGATCCGCGGGACCGCCCAGCATATTGCCGAAAAGTATAGTCAGCTCGCCCGTGATGCCCAAAGCTCCGGCGACCGCGTGATAGCGGAGAACTATCTCCAGCACGCAGAACACTACAACCGCATCATTGCCGCCGCGCAGGCGCAGATGCAGGACCGGTTCCAGCACGAGAATCGTGGCGACTACCAGGATCGGGACGGTAACGTTCAGGATCAGGACGACATCGACAATAGCGAGGGCGAGGACAGCGGTTACTCGCAACAGCCGTCCATGGACGAGGCGCCGCAACCCCAGCCGCAGGCTCAGCATCAGCAGCCTCGCCGGGAACAGCGCGAGCCGCGTGAACAACGCGAACCTCGCGACCAGCGGGAACCGCGCGAACAGCGTGACCCGCAGCGCGAACGGCCCCGCCGTGAAAACCGCCAGGAACAGCCCGCTGCCGCAACTCCGGTCCCGGCCGCGGTCGCAGCACCCCAGCCGGTTGCTCCGGTTATGGATGGCTCCGGCCCCCAGCCGGTGATCGAAGGCACGCCTGCGGAAGTGGCGGTCGAGGAAGAGGCGCAGGCAGAAGCCGCGCCGCGCCGTCGCCGCGCCGCCGGCAGCCGTCCGCGTCGTCCGCGTCGTGGCGAAGGCGCCGGTGAAGAGGGCGAAGCCTCGGGCGACGGCTCGCAGCCCGCCCTGGCGGATGCCGCTTCGGAATAGCCCACGGGCTGGAATGACCAGATCAGGAAGGCCGCTCGGGAAACCGGGCGGCCTTTTTCTTCGAGCAAAAATAGCCGTTCTGCTTCAGGCCCGCGTTTGGCGGCGATCGCGGACCGAGCGGGCAAGCTCTTCGAGCACCAAGACCGATGTTTCCCAGTCGATGCAGCCGTCGGTGATGCTCTGGCCGTAGGTGAGCGGCTTGCCGGGCACCAGGTCCTGGCGGCCACCGATGATATTGCTCTCGATCATCATGCCCTTGATGGCCATGTTGCCGGCCGCGATCTGCGTCGCGACGTTTCTGACGACCAGCGGCTGGTTCATCGGATCCTTGCCGCTGTTGGCATGGCTGGCGTCGATGAGGATGCGCGGCTCCAGACCGCGTTTTGCGGCGTCCCTGGAAACGGCCTCGACATCGGCCGCCTCGTAATTCGGCTGCCTGCCGCCGCGAAGGATGACGTGGCAATCCTCGTTGCCGGTCGTCGTGGCGATCGCGGCCCGGCCGTCCTTGGTCACTGCCGGAAAATGGTGCGTCTGCGACGCGGCCAGGATGGCATCGAGCGCAACGGCGACGCCGCCATCGGTGCCGTTCTTGAAGCCGATCGGGCAGGAGAGACCCGATGCGAGCTGGCGGTGCACCTGGCTCTCGGTCGTCCGCGCGCCGATCGCGCCCCAGCTGACGAGGTCGGCGATATATTGCGGCGTGATCGTATCGAGGAATTCGCAGCCGGCCGGCAGGCCCATCGCGTTGATGTCCAGCAGAAGCTGCCGGGCGATCCTCAAACCCTCTTCGATGCGGTAGCTGCCGTCGAGATGCGGGTCGTTCATCAGGCCCTTCCACCCGACGGTGGTGCGCGGTTTCTCGAAGTAGACGCGCATGACGATTTCGAGATCGTCGCCCAGACGTCGTCGCTGTTCTTCCAGCCGCGCCGCATAATCCCTTGCGGCAACGGGATCGTGGATCGAACAGGGACCGATGATCACGATCAACCGGTCGTCCTCACTATCGAGGATGCGGTGCACGGTGTCGCGCGCGCGGGTGACGGTCTCGGTGACCGCATCATTGCGCGGGATTTCGGCGATGATGCCGGCGGGCATGGTCAGAGGGGTGAGTTCGACGATACGGCGATCATCGACGGTATTGGCATTCGGCACGGGCATGGCTCCTGTTTGGTCATACCGTGCGGAATTGAAAAAGCCGCCAGGTAGACTAGCGGCTTGAGGGAATGTCGTTGCGTCGAAATCAGCTACGCACGGACCCGCATCCGCTTGGGAAAGCGGTAGCTATAAAATCGCGAGGCGTAGGCGGACGTGAATGACATGGGGTTTCTGTATTCGCTGGATTGTGGATTGTCACGCGGAAAATTCGTGACGTTTCCGCTTGCGGATTTTGACCGTCTGAACTCTTTAAACACACGAATCCGCTTACCATATCTCCATCAACGCCGAACTTCGGCAGGGCTTGCCTTTGAGGGAGCTCAATCTCAATCATCGCTCCGTGCCTTATCAAGGGCGGGTCGATCACTGGAGGTGTCACAATGAACATCGAAAAATACTCCGAGCGCGTCCGCGGTTTCCTGCAGTCGGCTCAGACCCAGGCTTTGGCTTCGGGTCACCAGCAGTTCACGCCCGAACATGTGTTGAAGGTGCTGCTCGACGACGACCAGGGCATGGCGTCCTCGCTCATCGAACGCGCCGGCGGCAACGCCAAGGAAGCGCGCATCGCCAATGACGCCGCACTCGCCAAGCTTCCCAAGGTTTCCGGGGGCAATGGCGAGATCTATCTCTCGCAGCCGCTCGCCAAGGTTTTCGCGACCGCGGAAGACGCCGCCAAGAAGGCCGGCGACAGTTTCGTCACCGTCGAGCGCCTGCTTCTGGCGCTGGTGATCGAGACCTCTGCCTCCACTTCGGCGACCTTGAAAAAGGCGGGCGTGACGGCGCAGGGCCTCAACCAGGTCATCAACGATATCCGCAAGGGCCGCACCGCGGACGGCGCCAATGCCGAGGCCGGTTTCGAGGCCTTGAAGAAGTATGCGCGCGATCTCACGGCGGAAGCCCGCGACGGAAGGCTCGATCCGGTGATCGGCCGCGACGACGAAATCCGTCGCACGATCCAGGTCCTGTCCCGCCGCACCAAGAACAACCCGGTCCTGATCGGTGAGCCCGGCGTCGGCAAGACGGCGATCGCCGAGGGCCTGGCGCTGCGCATCGTCAACGGCGACGTGCCCGAAAGCCTCAAGGACAAGAAGCTGATGGCGCTCGACATGGGCGCCTTGATCGCCGGCGCGAAATATCGCGGCGAGTTCGAGGAGCGCCTGAAGAGCGTGCTCAACGAGGTGCAGTCGGAAAACGGCGAGATCATCCTGTTCATCGACGAGATGCATACGCTGGTCGGCGCCGGCAAGTCCGACGGTGCGATGGATGCGTCCAACCTCCTGAAGCCGGCGCTTGCCCGCGGCGAGCTTCACTGCGTCGGCGCCACCACGCTCGACGAATACCGCAAGCATGTGGAAAAGGATCCCGCACTTGCCCGTCGCTTCCAGCCGGTCATGGTCGAGGAACCGACGGTCGAGGACACGATCTCGATCCTGCGCGGTCTCAAGGAAAAATACGAGCAGCATCACAAGGTCCGCATCTCGGATTCGGCCCTGGTTGCGGCTGCGACGCTGTCCAACCGGTACATCACCGACCGTTTCCTGCCTGACAAGGCGATCGACCTGATGGACGAAGCCGCCTCGCGGCTGCGCATGCAGGTGGATTCCAAGCCGGAGGAACTCGACGAACTCGACCGCCGCATCATGCAGCTGAAGATCGAGCGCGAAGCCCTGAAGAAGGAAACCGACAGCGCCTCGGCCGACCGGCTGCAGCGGCTGGAAAGCGAAGTCACCTCGCTCGAAGAGCAGGCGGACGCGCTGACGGCCCGCTGGCAGGCGGAAAAGCAGAAGCTCGGCCTCGCCGCCGATCTCAAGAAGCAGCTCGACGAGGCCCGCAACGAGTTGGCGACTGCCCAGCGCAAGGGTGAATTCCAGCGTGCCGGGGAGCTTACCTATGGCGTGATCCCCGAGCTGGAAAAGCGCCTCGTGGAAGCCGAAGCCCAGGACGGTTCGACCAATGCCATGGTGCAGGAAGTCGTGAACCCGGATGCGATCGCCCATGTGGTGTCGCGCTGGACCGGCATTCCGGTCGACAAGATGCTGGAAGGCGAGCGCGACAAGCTGCTGCGCATGGAGGACGAACTGGCGAAGTCGGTCGTCGGCCAGGGCGATGCGGTCCAGGCCGTCTCGCGCGCGGTTCGGCGTTCGCGCGCCGGGCTGCAGGATCCGAACCGGCCGATCGGCTCGTTCATCTTCCTCGGCCCGACCGGTGTCGGTAAGACAGAGCTGACCAAATCTCTCGCCCGCTTCCTGTTCGACGACGAAACGGCGATGGTGCGCATGGACATGTCGGAATACATGGAGAAGCACTCCGTGGCCCGGCTGATCGGTGCGCCTCCGGGTTATGTCGGTTATGACGAAGGCGGTGCGCTGACCGAAGCCGTCCGCCGCAAGCCCTACCAGGTCGTGCTGTTCGACGAGATCGAGAAGGCGCATCCCGATGTGTTCAACGTTCTCCTGCAGGTGCTCGACGACGGTCGCCTGACGGACGGGCAGGGCCGCACGGTCGACTTCAAGAACACGATGATCATCATGACCTCCAATCTCGGGGCGGAATATCTGACCGCTCTTCGGGAGGACGAGGATTCCGAAAGCGTGCGCGAGCAGGTGATGAGCGTGGTGAAAGCCTCGTTCCGGCCGGAATTCCTCAACCGCGTCGATGAGATCATCCTGTTCCATCGCCTGAAGCGCAACGAGATGGGCGCGATCGTCGATATCCAGATGAAGCGGCTGCTGTCGCTTCTGGCGGAGCGGAAGATCAGCATCGATCTCGGTCCGGACGCCCGCGAGTGGCTGGCCGACAAGGGTTACGACCCGGTCTATGGCGCTCGGCCGCTGAAGCGGGTGATCCAGAAATACATGCAGGACCCGCTCGCCGAGCAGATTCTCGGCGGCCAGATCCCGGACGGTTCATCCGTCGCGGTCTCGGCCGGTTCGGACAGGCTGCTGTTCCGGGTCAAACGGGCGGTAAGCGAGGCTGCGTAAGTCAGGCTGAACATTAAAAGCAGAAATGGCGGCTCCGGCCGCCATTTTTGTTCGTATCCAGCGGATCCGGTAAAAGCCTCAGCGGCTGGCGACTTCGTCGGCGGACTGGGTGTTGAGCAGGGTATCGATGCGCTTGCGTTCGTCCTCGAACCGGGCGAGCGTCTTGCCGCTCAGCGAATTGCCGCCCGGCAGGCGGATCTTCATGGCATCGACCTTGGTGCCGTTGACGATCAGCTCGTAATGAAGGTGGGCGCCGGTCGATTGGCCCGTGGAGCCGACATAGCCGATCACCTGGCCCTGGGTGACCTTGGCGCCTTCGCGAACACCCGGCGCGATGGCGCTCTGGTGATTGTAGGAGGAGACATAGCCATTGGCGTGGCGGATGAGCGTCTGGTTGCCGTAGCCGCCGGAATCCCAGCCGGCCTTTTCGACGATGCCGTTGCCCGTGGCGATGATCGGCGTGCCGCGAGGGGCTGCCCAGTCGGTGCCGGTATGCATGAGGGCCTTGCCCAGGATCGGATGGCCGCGCATGCCGAAGCCGGAGGTCATGCGGCCGTTCGGAAGGGGATTGCGCAGCAGGAACTGCCGGATGCTCTTGCCGTCCTCGTCGAAATAATCGACCGAATTGTCGTCCGGGTTCTGGAAGCGGTAGAAGCGGTTCGTCGTGTCGCCGAAACGGGCGTTCACGTAGAGCAGCTGGGAATCCTTGTTCGCCTGGCCCTTGTCGTCGGCGACCGAGAAGAAGGCCTCGATCTTGTCCGTCGGTTTCAGCTGGGCCTGCAGATCGACATTGCTGGCAAGCAGTTTTACCAGCGTGCCGGTCATCTCCTTGCTCATGCCATAGGAGAGGGCGGCCCGGTAGATGCCGTCGTAGACGCGCGGCAGTTCGCGCCCGGCGAGGACCTGCGCCGGCTGTTCGCTGAAGGCCGAGGCGACCGCATCCAGCATCGGCGGCTCCTGGCCGTCCACGAAGCGGCCGTGATCGTCGAGAGCGACGGTCACCCGGTGGTCGCCGCGCCGATAGAGACTGGCGCGGACCACCAGAACCATGTCGCCTTCCTGGATGACGCCAATGCGCAGCACGTCGCCGACGGAAAGATCGGCCTCGCCGAGGCGGGATTGCAGGTAGCCGGAAATCTCGCGGGCCTTGCCTTCCGGATAACCGACCTCGGTCATCGCCTGGCTGACCGTTTCGACCTTGCGCACCGGAATGATGTCGTCGGCATATTCGCGGGTGCGCGAGGTGATCGCCTCAGGCATCGATACCGATATGTTCTCCTCGACGACGCGGGCCGATAGACCGGCGGTGATATCAAGACCGCCGCCGTCGTCCTTCGACGAGAAGCGCTGCGGATCGACATAATAGAGCGCCGAAAGCTGGCTATTGCCGTCGGTGAGTACCGAGCCGTTGGAGCGGACGTTCTCTTCGACCTCTTCGAGCGTCATCGCCTGCGCGAAGGCGTACATGCTGCCCTTGATGGGGAAGGCCACCGTTTGGAGACTGACCTCGGATTCGACAT